>JAFUEV010000059.1 GCA_017470245.1 bacterium
GTTGAAATGTTTGTTGGTGTTGGTGCTTCAAGGGTTAGAGATTTGTTTGAACAAGCCAAAAAACATCAACCTTGTATTGTTTTTATAGATGAAATTGATGCTGTTGGTCGTCAAAGAGGCGCAGGACTTGGTGGCGGGCATGATGAAAGAGAACAAACTCTTAACCAATTGCTTGTTGAAATGGATGGTTTTGACGGAAATACAAACATCATAATACTTGCTGCAACAAATAGACCCGATATATTAGATAATGCTCTATTAAGACCTGGAAGATTTGATCGTCAAATTATGGTTAGCCTTCCGGATGTAAAAGGTAGAGAGTCTATACTACAAGTACACGCAAAAGGAAAGCCGCTTGATAAAGATGTAGATCTAAAGGTACTTGCAAAAAGAACACCCGGATTTACCGGGGCAGACTTGCAGAGTCTATTAAATGAAGCTGCATTACTTGCTGCAAGAAGAGATAAAAATACTATAAATATGTCTGAAATTGATGATGCAATAGATAGAGTAATTGCGGGAATAGAAAAGAAAAGTAAAGTTATGACTGATGAGGATAAGGAAATTACTTCTTATCATGAAGTTGGTCATGCCTTGCTTGCTAAATTACTAAAAAATTGTGATGAATTGCATAAAGTAACGATTATTCCAAGAGGATACGCTTTAGGTATTACCTGGACACGCCCTGAAGATAATAAAGTTCATGTAAGTAAAGCTAAGTTACTAGACCAAATTGCTATGACACTGGGTGGAAGAGTTGCTGAAGAAATTGTTTACGGTATCGATAAAATATCAACAGGAGCTTCAAGTGACCTTGAAAAAGTTACCGAAATTGCTAAAAAGATGGTTTCCCGATGGGGAATGTCCGATAAAATGGGTGCTATGACATATGGTAAATCACAAGAACATGTATTTATGGGACGTGATTTCGGTACCACAAGAGATTTTTCCGAAGAATTTGCCGCTGAATTAGACAGAGAAGTAAAAAGAATTGTTGATACTCAATATGATGTTGCAAAACAATTACTAATTGATCATCGTGATTTGTTAGATGCAATAGCTAAAGATTTATTGGAAAAAGAAACTCTTGATAATGATGAAGTTACTGCAATTATTGCAAAAATACGTGGTGAAGAGTTTACTGATACATTATAAAATAGAAGGATAGAATATGGCTTCATTAGTAACTGCAATTCGTAATATAATGAGTGATGCTTGGTGGTTTATACCCGTAGGTATATTCACAGGTGTATTGTTTATGATTTTGGATCAATTGTATCATATACCTCAAACTGTTGATAACCAAACAATTTGTTTTCTTTTGATAATATATTTCTTTTTATTGATAGGCGTTGCCGGGGTTAATATAAACAGAAATATAAATAATAAGAGTCCATTTTTTCCGGGAATAATAGCAATACCTGAAACTATTTTAAAATCTGTAGTGACAACATTAGCAATTGCTCCTGGGATTTGTCTTGCATACGGGTTATATAAAATATTAACAAATTTCCATTTTGAACAATTTTTATTAACCATAATATTCTATTCATTAGCAATTGCTTTAGTTGCGCCTTTTATACTGATTCCTGCCGTATTATGTAATGCAAGAAGCAATCCGCTTGATGCTTTTAGATTTAATATTCTTTTTGAGGCTGCAGGTAATGTTATTGTACAAATGTTGTCATACCTAATCCAATATATACTTATAGTTGGTTCTGTTACTGCTGTTTTGTACTTTTTCTTACTTCAAATGCTAGGTGATCATTTCTCATTGTTAATATTGTTATGCTTACTAATCGTAATAACATTTTTGTCTATATTCTCTTATGCTTCTGATATGTATGGAGATGTTATTCCGGAGATAAAAGAAAAAGAAGTAAAACGTAAAAAAACAAAAAATATTAATAAAAGAAGTGGTAATATAAAAAGAAACAGACCTTAACTATTAAGAAAGGCTTCTTAGTTTTTTAATTTGATTTCTTATTTCTGCAGCCCGTTCAAAATCAAGAATAGAGGCTGCTTTTTTCATTGCTTTTTCCAAATTATCCAGAACTTTAGGTAAATCATCTTTTGAAATGTTATTTTCAACCATTTCTTCAGCAACAATATCTTCTATATTTCTGTAACTTGCAACAAGTTGTAATAAGTTATTTTCAATTGGTTTTTTTATAGTTTGCGGAATTATATTATGTTCTTTATTATATTGAAGCTGGATTTTACGTCTTCTTTCAGTTTCTTTTATTGCTTTATCCATACTGTCAGTTATTTTATCGGCATACATAATAACTTTTGAGCAAACGTTTCTGGCTGCTCTTCCTATAGTTTGAATAAGACTTGTTTCTGAGCGTAAAAAGCCTTCTTTGTCCGCATCCATAATAGCAACAAGTGAAACTTCAGGTATATCAAGACCTTCTCTCAAAAGGTTTACTCCAATAAGAACATCAAATAAACCCAATCTTAAATCACGCAATATCTCTACTCGTTCAATAGAGACAATTTCACTATGCAGATATCTGACTCTAATACCCATTTGTTGCAGATAATCGGTTAAATCTTCCGCCATTTTTTTTGTAAGTGTTGTTACTAAAATTCTTTCTTTTTTGTCTGTTACCTTTTTTATTTCTGCAATAAGGTCATCAACTTGATTTTTTGTTGGTTTTACAAAAATTTCAGGGTCAACAAGTCCTGTAGGACGAATAATTTGTTCTACAAGTTGAGAAGAAACTGATTTCTCATAATTCCCGGGAGTTGCAGATACAAATATTTTTTGACCGACTTTGCTCCAAAATTCTTCAATTTTAAGTGGACGGTTATCTTTTGCACTTGGAAGTCTAAAACCGTAATCAACAAGAACGGATTTTCTTGCCTGATCTCCATTGTACATTGCTGTTAATTGCGGTATAGAAACGTGAGATTCATCAATTACCAGTAAAAAATCGTCATTAAAATAATCTAATAAAGTTGCCGGGGCGCTTCCTACAGGACGTCTTTCTATTATTCGTGAATAATTTTCAATTCCGCTGCAATAGCCCATTTCTTTTATCATTTCAATGTCATAATTAGTTCTTTGTTCTATTCTTTGCGCTTCGATAAGTTTATTCTCAAATTCAAATTTTCTTATCTGCTCTTTTAATTCTTGTCTTATTAGTTTTATTGTTTGTTCTTTATCTTCATCACCTGAAATATAATGAACAGCGGGAAATATTATCGCTGTATCGACATTCTCAAGAATTTCTCCTGAAACGGGGTTTATTCTTGTTATTTTTTCAACTTCGTCGCCAAAAAGAGAAATACGAGTCACCATTTTTTCGTATGCAGGCATGATTTCAATTATATCGCCTCTCGGACGAAAAGTAGAACGAGTTAACTCTAAGTCATTTCTATTGTATTGGATTTTGACCAGTTCTTTTAGAAATGCATTCCTGTCTATTTCATCTCCGACCTGAATTTGAAGTGCACCTTTGAAATATTGTTCCGGTAATCCTAAGCCATAAATACAACTTACGGATGCAACTACAATAACGTCGTTTCTTTCGTATAAACTTCTTGTTGTATTATGTCGCAGCCTGTCTATTTCATCATTTATTGATGCTGATTTTTCAATATAGGTATCACTTCTTGGAATATATGCCTCTGGTTGGTAATAATCATAGTAAGAAATAAAATATTCTACCGCATTATTGGGAAATAATTCTTTAAACTCATTGTACAATTGTGCTGCAAGTGTTTTATTGTGCGCTATAACAAGTGTTTGTTTTTGCATTTTTTCTATAACATTTGCAATTGTGAACGTTTTCCCTGAACCTGTTATACCCAAAAGAGTTTGAGCATCCATTCCGGAATTAAGACCTTTTACAATGGCATCAATTGCCTTTGGCTGATCTCCCGAAGGTTTGTATTTTGAACATATTTCAAATGGTTTATTCATAGTAGTATTTTAAACCGAAAAATATTAAGCGACAACTTATACAAATAAGGTGATATTTCATTAGTTTATTTCATTAAAGGTTTTAAAATGTATTTTTGCAACTTCATTTAGCCTTTGTTTTGTATAAGTATCGGCAAATCTTTTAGCTTGCTCTATAACATTAGATGAAACACCTTTAGAAAATGGCATTTCATATTTAATTGACATATCATTTATTCTTTTTACAAATTCTGCTCTTGCAAGGACAGATGCTGCCGCTACTGCTATATCTGCTTCTGCTCTTACCATTTGTTTTAAGGTAATGTTTTTACCTTTTTGCATTAATGCATTTTGAATTAAACTTTCGTCCCCGAATTTATCTGCTAAGGCACAGTTGCAGGGTGATTTTTCCAAAATATTTTCTATTGCTCTTGCGTGTCCCCAGGCTAAAAGTTTATTTAAGTTTTTAAAGTTATCGTATAATTCATTGTATTTTATTGGTGTAATAACAACAACTGAATGAACTGCATTTGCTTTTATAATATTAGCGAATTGCAATATTTTCTTGTCATCAAGTTTTTTGCTGTCTTTTATCCCAAGGTCAATAAATTTTTGCTTGCAATTGTTATCAACTTGAACACCTGCAATAACAAGCGGTCCAAAAAAATCACCTTTGCCTGATTCATCAGTTCCAATATATTTATCTTCTTTTATTTCTACTGATGTTTCGGCATTATTAGTTGATTTTATTCCGAGAAAGTCATTAATTTCATTGGCTATATTATCAACATTTTTACCCTGCATAAGGAATTTCCCGCTAGTATAATATATTGCCTGACATTCGGCGGTTTTTGCTCTCCATACGGAATATTGAACAACATCAAAAATTGCATTATGCTCAGTAAGTATTTTTTTTATTTTATCTGCCTGTAAAGCTGTAATTTTTATAGTATAAGTGTTCATAATTCTAAAATATCATAAACATGGTATACTTATTAAAAAAGAGGAAAATATGGAATTAACAATAAAACAAACCGGACCTTTGGATGTAAATACATATATATTAAAAGATAATCAATCAAAAGAAGCTGTAATAATAGATGTTGGCGGATCTTTTGAAACAATAAAGAAAGAGCTTGACGAACAAGGCTATAAAATAAAATATATTTTAAATACCCACGGGCATTTTGATCATGTATTAGGTGAAGTTGAAGTTCAACAAAAATATCCTGATATTCCAATATACATGCATAAAGATGACCTTTCTCATCTTTCCAGAATAAAAGAAGAAATGGGCTGGTTTGGTTGTGTTAATGTTCCTGATACTCTTAAAATTAATTCTTTTATAGATGAAAATACAACGTTAAGTATAGGTACATTTCCTATAAAAGTTTTATATACTCCGGGACACTCAAAAGGCAGTTTGAGTTACTATGTCGACGGAAAGGTATTCACGGGTGATGCACTGTTTTATCGTTCAATAGGTAGAACTGATTTCTATGACGGAGATTATGATACACTTATCCATTCAATAAAGACTAATCTTCTTCCTCTGCCTGATGATACAGTTGTATATCCTGGACATGGACCTAGTTCAACTATCAAAAATGAGAAAACCTATAATACATACATTAAATAAAAAAGAGACCGTTAGGATTTAAAATAATTATACTGTTTCAAAAGAGAGACCATTCATTTGGACATATTCTTGTAATCCTTTTACAACTTCATCTCTTAATTCTAATAAAAATATACCAAGATTTTCGGCTAAGTTTTGGTTAAATTCGTTCATTTTTCTTTCCTTTTTACCAGATACTATATTTATCGGCATATTAATTTGATTCTTTAATTTGGGTTATAAAAAATATATACTTTGTTACAAAAAAGTAATAATTTATTCCTATAAAAGATTGATAAATTTAGAAAAAACTTTCAAATTTTCATTATTATTTACATCAAAAGTATGATATTCAAAATTCATAAATATGGTACTCTTATGTACACAAGGATGAAAGAAATAGAAAGGGCTATTATGCAAATAGGAAAAATTAGTTTACACACAACAAAAGCAGCTCAAAATAATGCTGCAACAAACAAAACAACTACACCAAGTAAGACAAATAAATTAAGTACAAATCCTTTTGGTGTTAGTTTTAAAGGAAATGTAATTCAAGCTGACGTATTTGAAAGCAGCTCAAAAAAAGCTGACAACGGTATTATTGAAAAAAGTAAATTATTTGCAAGTGCTGTTGTAAGTGGTATAAATAATTTTAATGAAGCTTTTAAATCAAGAGTAAACGCAATTGTTTCTTTTGGTAAAAAAGTAACTACAAATATATTTGATACAATGGAAAAAATAGGAAATACCGAATTATCATTTAATATGGATGGTATTAAAAATAGACTTTTCCCTGACAGAGAATACAGTGTTAAAAACCTCACTACTAAATCTGTTGATGAACTGAAGACGATGTGGACGGATTTGACACCGGTAGAAGCATAAATTAAGAGTAAAAGGGAGAAGAGATATGGAAAATATTCAAAAAGTAAGAAATATAATTAAAGCATTGGGTGAACACCAAGATTCGGCTGCAGCAATTCAACTCCTAACAGAATTAGGTACAAACTCTGCCGATGATGAAATAAGAGAATTGACAGCTCAAACTTTAATTCAAAAAAATACACATGAATCTTTAAGAGTTGTTTTAATCTCTAAAGGTAAAGGTATAAATGACCTTAGTGCAAGAGTTGCAATGGCTTCTATTAATGAATTATTATCATTAAAAGATAAAACTGAAGCTATTAAAATTCTTGATGATACTATTAAAATGCATTCAGAAGAAGATGTTAGAAATACAGCTCGTTCCGTACGTGCATTAATGACATTTTCATCATAGATATAAGTAAATATCCTATTTGACGAAACATTAAAAATAGTCTTTATTTCATATAGAAGCACCTCTTTTAAAGAGGTGTTTTATTTATTAAATTGTAATTTGCTAAATCTGTATAAAAAATATAAAGAAGCTGCCAGAAGTATAAGACCTAAAATAATCAAAGTATTTTTAATACCTATGTGTTCAGCGACAGTTCCTGCACAAAAACTGCTTATTGATGTTGTTCCAAGGTAGCATATTGCATGTATACTCATTACTCTGCCTCTTTTTTCATTATCGATAATTGATTGAATAAGTGTATTTACAGATGTAATACAAGCGGTCATACCAAGTCCGAGGAAGAACATAAATATAATTGAAAGTTTAATATTGTTGGAAAATCCAAGTAAAATAAAACTTATACTGAAAACAATTCCCCCTATGCATTCTATATATTTTAATCCTCTGATTGTATTTTTAGATGCTATTAATAAAGAGGAAATTAAAGCGCCTATTCCTGCTGCAGCCATTAAAAATCCAAGCGTATCAGCATTCGCATTAAATACATCTTTTGTATAAATTGGCATTAACATGGGATATGTCATACCAAGAAAACAGAATAAACTTAAAAAGATAAGTATTAAAATTATCCTTATATCGCTTTTTACGTATTCAATACCTTCTTTTAATCCTTCAAGGAGAGTTTCTTCTTTTACGTGTTCACTTTTTTGTTCATTTATTTTCATAAATGAAACAAGAATTACAGATGGAAGAAAACATAAAAAATTAATCAAAAAACACATTCCTTCACCAGTCGCAGCAATCAAAATACCACCAATTGCTGGGCCTGCCAATCTCGCCAAATTAAAACAAGTAGAATTTAAAGATATAGCATTACCTAAATCTTTTTTATCGTCAACAAGAAATACAAACATTGATTGTCTTAAGGGAATATCAATTGCTGCAATAGCATTCAACATTATTCCCAGTAATATAATATTCCAAATCCTTATTAATCCTGATAAAGTTAAAATTGCAAGAAGTAATGATTGAACGGCAAAAAGAATTTGTATAATTATCAGTAATTTATGTCTGCTGAATTTATCAATAATAACACCTGCAAAAGGTGTTACAAAAAATAGTGGTATTGCATTAAAAAACATTATCGTACCCATCATAAACGGGGATTTTGTCATGTTATAAACAAGCCAGCCCATTGCTATATTTTGAATCCACAATCCTATTTGTGAAGCAATAAGCCCCGGAAAAAACAATCTGAAATTTTTGTATTTTAATGATCTAAATGTAGATAATATTCTGTTCATGAAACATTCCCCAAATTATTATTTAATACTGATAAAAAAATATCAAATTTTTAGTATAATTAGTTTAACGGAGGATTAATATATGAAAACATATAACATAGCATTATTGGCAGGTGACGGAACAGGAAAAGAAGTAACTGATGAAGCCGTAAAAGTTCTAAAAACAATAGGTGAAAAATATTCTGTAAATTTCAATTTTGAACCTGCATTAATAGGTGGATGTGCATATGATGTATTTAAAAAACCATTACCTGACGAAACATTAAATATTGCAAAAACTTCTGATGCTGTATTATTAGGTGCTGTAGGTGATTGGAAATATGATACACTTCCTCCTGAAGTACGTCCTGAACGTGCTTTACTTGGAATTAGAAAAGAATTGAATTTGTTTGCTAATTTACGACCTGCAACTGTGTATCCTGAACTCACACAATTGTCGCCTCTAAAAGAACACGTTGTATCGGGAACAGATATCATGATAGTAAGAGAACTCACGGGTGATGTATATTTCGGTACTCCCAAAGGAATTGAAACGAAAAATGGTGAACGTTTCGGTTTTAATAATATGTGTTATTACGAGAGTGAAATAAGAAGAATTGCACATGTTGCTTTTAAAGTTGCAATGCAGAGAAATAAAAAACTTTGCAGTGTTGATAAGGCTAATGTACTTGATGTATCAAGACTTTGGAGAGAAATAGTTACTGAAGTATCAAAAGAATATCCACAAGTTGAATTATCATATATGTATGTTGACAATGCTGCAATGCAGATTATAAGAAATCCGAAACAATTTGATGTTATTTTAACCGGAAATATTTTTGGTGATATATTGTCTGATGAAGCATCTATGCTCTCAGGATCTTTAGGTTTGTTACCAAGCGCGTCTCTATCTGATTCAAAACCTGCAATGTATGAACCTATTCACGGCAGTGCCCCTGATTTGAAAGGGCAAAATATTGTTAATCCTATTGCTACAATTCTTTCGGCTGCAATGATGTTAAAATATTCTTTTGATATGAATTTGGCATATGATGATATTGTAAATTCAATAAGAAAAGCACTTAAAGATGGCTACAGAACAAAAGATATCGCTCAGGAGGGGACTAATATAATTGGGACAACTCAAATGGGGGATGTTATAAAAAATAATATCCTAGTCTGATAGTATTAGCATTATAGCACTATTATTCTCAAAAAAGATTATTCTTCAGGGTAATGAAAGGCATGTGAAAATCATTTATAGTAAAAATGTAGATTGAAACAAACGGACACTTTAATTCGGGGTTGCGAAAAAGTATTATTGACATCGTTCGGTACATCTGTTTCAATCTACTCTTTTATGTTTTGAAATTACTCGATTGTTATTTTATTTTTATACCATAGGGTATAAAGTTTTCTGTGCAATATATGTTAAAATATTATATAATATGTTTTATGTTGTTAGTATATCGAGGTTAATAATGAAAAAATTATATAAGACTATTTTGTATGTGTTGGTTATACTTTGCTTTTTTGTTAATGCAAATGTTCATGATACGTTTGCGGCAACTACTACTGTTCAAAAAACAACAACACAGGCTAAAAAAACTGTTACAAATCCTATCAATTCAAACTACACTATAGTATCACCATTAGATGTTGTAAACAATGCGGGTAAATATTTAAATAAAAATATTTCCTTTACGGGTGAATTTGTTGCATTTACTTCATTAGGATTGGATTATAAACCTGCATTTAGAGAAGGGACAAAGTATATTGGTATTTTAATAAGAAGACCTGATGTTACAAACCATACAATACCTTTATCAGAAATGAAAATTTTTGTTAAAAGAGAGCTTGCTGAAAAAAATATTGATATAGAAGCAGGTGATAAAATTAAAATAGAAGGTAAAGTCTTTTCTACCGCATTAGGAGATCCTTGGGTAGATGCATCTAATTTTACTTTACTTACGCCAAAAAAGAAGACTGCTGATAAAAAATAATTTATTATAATGATAATATATCAGTAAAATATTATTATTATACTTCTTTGAGTGGAAAATCAATCAGGAGATAGTTGTGAAGGAAAATCAAAAAGTATATTTGACAATACACGGACATTTTTATCAACCGCCGAGAGAAAATCCTTGGTTGGAAACAATTGAAATACAAGACAGTGCCAGTCCCTATCATGACTGGAATGCACGTGTTACTGCCGAATGCTATACTCCGAATTCCGTATCAAAAATAGTTACAAATGAAAATAGAATTATGGATATAGTAAACAACTATTCCTATATAAGTTTTAATTTTGGACCTACTTTATTATCGTGGATGGAAACACACACTCCTTATACATATCAGAGAATTATAAGAGCTGATATGGAAAGTGCTTCTTTAAATAACGGGCATGGTAATGCAATAGCGCAGGTATATAATCATATTATTATGCCTCTTGCAAATCAACACGATAAATATACACAAATAATATGGGGTATAAAAGATTTTCAATACAGATTCGGAAGAAAACCCGAAGGTATGTGGCTTGCAGAAACGGCATGTGACAGAGAAACATTGGAAGCCTTGATTGATTGCGGTATAAAATTTACAATTCTTTCTCCTCATCAGGCAAAAAGTGTAAGAAAAATTGGTTCAAAAGAAGAATGGCAAGATGTAAGCTGGGGCAATATTGATCCTGCAAGAGCATACAGATATTATCACAGTAAAGATAGAACAAAATATTTGGATTTATTCTTTTATGACGGTTCTATATCTAAGTCAGTTGCTTTTGATGAATTGTTAACAGACGGTAATAAATTTGTATCCCGTTTGAAAGATGGTGTTTCTGACCAGCGTAATTATAATCAACTTGTTCATATTGCGACTGATGGAGAAAGTTATGGTCATCATACTAAATTTGGTGATATGGCTTTGTCTTATATATTAAAAATCAGAGCGAAAAATGAAGGATTTACCATAACAAATTATGGAAATTATTTGGAACTTGAGCCTCCTGTTTATGAAGTCGATATAAAAGATGTATCATCTTGGAGTTGTGCTCATGGTGTTGGTCGATGGTGCGATGATTGCGGTTGCTCAACCGGCGGTCAGTACGGTTGGAATCAAAAATGGAGAAAACCGTTAAGAGAGGCGCTTGATTATGTTCGTGATGAAATAGTAAAAATATTTGAAGAACATGCAAGTAAATATTTTAAAGATATTTGGGCTGCTAGGAATGATTATATTACAGTTATTTTGGACAGAGATAAAACATCTGTAAATAAATTTTTTGAACGAAATCAAAAATATAACCTTGAAAAAGAAGATATTGTAAATGCATTGAAATTATTGGAAATGCAAAGACAAGCTTTACTTATGTATACGAGTTGCGGTTGGTTCTTTGCCGAAATTTCAGGTATTGAAACTACTCAAATAATGAAATATGCATCACGTGCAATGCAATTGGCTTCATCATTTTCTAACAAAGACATTGAAACAGGATTTACGGCAATTCTTTCAAGAGCAAAAAGTAATATACCCGGCTTTGGAACAGGTGCTGATGTTTATGACAAATTTGTTAAACCATCTTGTGTTTCAATAAAGCAAATAGCTGCATTATGGGCAATTTCTTCTTCTCAAACTAAATTTGAGGAAAATTCAACATTATATTGTTATAACATTAAAAAGCATTATTATAAGCAGTCATCAAAAGGTTCTACTTCTCTTTCAACGGGCAGAATTGAAATAGAATCCAAAATTACATTAGAAAAATTTGATTTTTATTTCGCTTCAATCCAATTCCCTGAAGGTGATTTCCATTGTGCAATTAAGAGATATGATGAAACAGAAAATATTGTTGAATTGTCTAAAAAATTAATTGATACATATTTAAACAAGCCGATAACAGAGATAATAAGACTTCTTGATAATATTTTCGGGAATGAATACTTTACTTTAAAAGATATTTTAATTGAGGATAGAAGTAATATTTTATTGACTTCATTGAAGGATAAATTGGGTAAATTCTCAAATATATACAGAGATGTATATAATGAAGGAAAAAGCTCTATATTACAATTGATATCATTGGGAATAAATGTTCCGCAAGAATATAAATTAGCTGCACAATATACATTATCGGAAGATTTTAATGATTTGTTCAGAAATACAACAAACATAATGGACGAAAATATATTACAAAGAGCATTGGAAATTATTGCAGAATCCGGAAACTTTAAAGTTGAGCTGAATAAAAATGATACTAATAAAATCTTTTCAGAAGAAATACAAAAGTCTATATATGAATTTTCAAAAATGTTAGAAATTCAAAGATTAGAACGCATAATAAAATTGTTTGAGAGTGCAGGCAAATTACAATTAAAAGTTGATATTTCAGAAGCTCAAAACATGTACTTTAATAAAATATATGCTAAATTTACCAAATTATTGGATAGTACAATTGAAGCTAATAATAATATTGAAGAAGTTAGAGATTTCTTGTTTGATATTTTGGTTTTGGGTGAATATCTGAATATAAATACGGAGTTTTATAAGTCTTCAATATTAAAATTGACAGCAAAACATTTGCAGATTACAAATTAATCACCAAATACTATAAAAGGTAAATTGTTGTTAAGCGCATATTCTCTTAAAAACTTTGTGCGTTCCGAAACTGAAGTACCGTTTCCTCTATATGTTTCCTCGCTTTTTGTTATAGTTGTTCTGTTCAAAAATGTAATTGGATTTTTTATATCTTCGTCTGTGTTCATATTATATGCAAAAACTGCCATAGGTGGTTTTGAATTTGAAATATACATTTCGTTGTAATTTCTCTCTCCTTTTCTTGTATTTGAGTTAATGGTTGCAAATGCATTTATTATCTTATTTCTCTGTTCTTCAGGTTGAATTGCGGATAAAGGTTTATTTTCGTTTTCTTTTACAAAATTTATATATTCTTCATCATTCATTCCTGTGGCAGATTTTATTAAATTTGCAATATAATTTCTGTCGTTTTCTCTTACACCTCCAAAAATGTAATTATTTTTAAATTCTTGTATATCTTTACCGCAACCCGAACCTGAATCAGTATTTCCGCCACCATGAATATATTTTGTATCACAATCCAAAATAATTCCTTGTGGTCTGAAAAATCTGAATTTAGATTCCGGACGTTCAGCATAACTAACAGATAAGAGTGCATCAGAATCAGGAAGTGAAAAAGCATTAAATTTAGCCAGTTGGTCCGGTTCATCTAAACCGTGAACAAAAAATTTAATATTTCCTGTATTAACATTGTCTCCATTATCAGTCTGTGATTTTATTCCGTTTGTAATTGCTCCTTTTGGAAATCCGATTTTTTCTAAATCTTCATTATTAAGTTCGTTATATTTTAGAACAATTAATCCGTCTTTATCCTTATAAACTCCTTTTAAATTAGTTGAACCGTCAGAATTTACTGTTGTAATTGCCTTTTCAATAGTAGATGCTGGCGGAATAGGAGTAACGGGTAAAAACGGTTGAGATTTTTTAAGTTCTTCGGTTAATTGTTTGATTTTTTTAGCATAAAAATCTGCACTTTCTCCAAAACTTCTTATGTCTCCGTTAAAATCTTTTCTGCCTGCTCCATCAGTTTTATCGTGGAAAGAGTTATCTTTTTTTACGGCTTTTAAGTCTGCGTGTGTAAAAATTAATGACATATCAACCATATTATCGTGTCTAAGGTCATAAGCAACCGATTGAAGTCTTTGTGTTAAGTCTTCTGTACTCTTGGCTCTATTTACATATCCAAGCCATTCGTGATTTTTTATAAGCGTATACAGTTTGATTTCTTCTTCTTTTGATAATTTTAATTTTTTTGCAATAAAATATGCATCAATACTGCTTTCGTCAGAATGTTTAGAGTCTGTATATCCTTCCGGTTTAGTAATATCATGAAGAAGTGAAGCGATAAGCATTATTCTTTTGTCTGATTCATTTAATTTGTTAAATTCCGGATTTTGAGTTATTTTTTGCATAACTTTAAGTGAATGCTTAAATATATCGAAATTGTGTGATCCTTTACCTACTGTGTTTCCGTTTTCATCAATATTTCCGGCTTGAACTTTACCTATAGATGGTCTTAATTCAGGTAGTATATTAAGTATATTATTTAATGCCGATTCAATTTCTTTATTTTCACAAGTTATATGGTTATTTTCACTATAGCGTGAAACAAGTTCTTTTATTTCATTAATTGCATTTAGTGTTTTTAAATTTTTTATTTGAGGGTTATCATAAATCATATTTAGTTTTATTTGTCTGTTTGCCCTATCATCCTTTTGTGTTTTAATTATTTTTCCCTGAAATGCATTGTTGTTTGAGTCAATGGGATTTACTTCATTAGTTTCTTCTTCGGAATCTATAATCGTTTTAAAACTATTGTTTTTATTTTTATTACCAGAATCAAAATTGTCCGCAGAATTGAAAAAATTTTGAGGATAACCTTTAATGGAATATCCTGTCTTAGTACGGTCGTTTTCTATTAATGAAAATCCAAAGTTGTTTAATACTGCTTCTTTTTCTTCTGTTGTCAAATCTTTTACTTTGTCAAGAACATCATTTATAAAGGAATCTTTATCGTATTCTTGATTGATAGTAAGTCCATTAAACTCACTATCATCCATTGTTTTAAGTCCTTCAGACAGAGCATTTATGTTTTTATTAAATGAATTAATTACTTTTTCATTTAATGTTGTAGTTTTTATACCCAATGATTGTATAAAAGCTGCATATTCTTCCTCTGTTGAAGGTAAAAGAGGAATATGACTTTTTATGCTGGTACAGTCTGTAAAATTGAAGTGCGGGGAAGTGATAATAGCTTTTATTAAATTTCGTCGTTCAGTAGCACTTAGTTCATTAATCTTTTTATCATTAGGAATATTATCTATGGCTGAAGCAAGTGTAAATATCATATTTGCTTGAAATTCTTTGACATTCTCTATTCCAAATATATCATTTATTTTCCTAAAATTATTATAAGATACTTTTCTATAGAGAGGGTCATCTGAAAGATTACTATCGCTTATATTCACTTCATGTAATATTATTGCTTGTATTGGAGTTATAGTTTCATCATTCAATAACTTCAATAAATCCTCAATATTGTATGTATCGCTTGTTATATCACAACACAATAATGTTTCAATAAAATGGTTATCATCTAATAGATTTTTATTTTCGAAAATTTTATCAGTAATGCAATTTATAGCTTCATAACTTTTTTTATCTTTAATTAGAGAAATGAGTTTTGTTGCATTTTGCATATAGTTTGTATTTGTATATAAATTTTTATTTGAACATATTTTTTCTATATAGTCTGAACGCAGTTTAAAACATTCATCTATTTTTGTTGGTATTATACTGAAGGAACTTACTATATCAGTTATATTATCTACTAAACAAGATAATTTTTCGTCTGTACACACCTTCTCTAATAAACTGAATTGAGCCGGAGAGTTAATATCTTTGATTAAATATACAAATCTATTGTTTATGAAATCTTTATTATTACGTAATTTTTCGTTTGATAATATTGTATCAATAGTTTTTAATGTTAATTTAGGAGAGTGTGGTGTTTGATTTAATAAAGATAGCCCATGTGTATAATTGTATTTTAATAAACTATCAATGAAGTTATCATTTTTACTCAATATATCATTAGAAAAAACTTTATCAAGTAAAGAAGTATAAAAATTATAATCACTATTTGTAGATGTATATGCTATTATATTTTCTAAGTTGTTCATCAATGGTTTATTATTTGCCATTCTTTCATCAGAAAGTATTGCATCTATTATTCTTACTTTTGTATTTGCTTGGCTTTCATTATCAATAGTCGGTAATATATATTGTGTTCTCTCCATTAAGTTAGTATTTTTATATAATCTTTCATCCGATAAAAGTTTATTAACAAGTGATATATTGTTAATATCTATAATACCTCCCCATTCTTTTACCTGTTTTTGGACTTCGTCCGGCATTTTTTTTAGTTTTTCGTTTAATGTCCTTAGTTCTTCTTCGTATATTTCTTGCGGAGTTCTTGTATCTTCAGTAACTTGAATGCTTTGATTTCCTTTAAAAGACATATTAACAAATGCTCTACCCTGAGCATTCATTGCATCTTGAGTATTTGCTTCCGTATGTTGAACTTTTGGACCTTCCGTTTGTGCTTTTTTTCTTCGATTAGGGAAATTATCGTCAGGCAGGTTTATACCGCCATTTTTATCAACTTTCATATAAGCACTCCAAAGTTACATTCCATTTTTTTATATCGGTATAAACAGGAAAAACTTTAGTTGATTTCTTTTAGTTTTACAATAATTTCATTTACTTGCTTTCTTAAACTGTTAAAATCAGTATTATTATAGATTATGAAATCGGATTTTTTGAGTTTTATGCTTTCATCTTCTTGAGAAGCAATACGATTTCTTGCATATTTCTCGGAATAATTATTCCTTGCCATTAATCTTTTTAATCTTATATCTTCATCAGCAGAAATAAAAATAATTTTATCAAACATCTTTTCTTGGTGTGTTTCAAATAATAAAGGAACTGAAACAAAAACCATAGGCTCTGTTTCATTTACATTAAAGAAATCTTGCACTTTGGCAATTATACGTTTATGTAAAATTTCTTCCAAAATTTCTTTTTTGTAGTCCGAAGAGAATACTATTTGACCGAGTTTTTGCCTTGAAATGCATCCGTCTTCATCCATAATATCTTCGGATTCAAAAGCATTTTTTATTTCATCAATGGCTTTTTTATCGGTTAGTAAAATATAGTGGTTAATTTTATCTGTATCGGCAACTTTATATCCGAGAGAAAGAAGTATTTTCTCAACTTGTGATTTACCGCTTGCTATATTTCCAACTATTGCTACTTTTAACATATACCCTCTTTAATTATTATATCATAAATATCTTATTTCAATTTGTTAGGTATGCTTGACAAAAAGTTAGGCTTGACTTACAATTAAGAAAAAGAGAAAAAAGATGAATGAAAATTTAAGTGCAAGTTTAGAAGATTACCTTGAAATAATATGCAATTTACTTCAAAAGAGTGATTGTGTAAAAGCTGTAGAAGTAGCAAAGAAGTTGAATATATCAAGGGCATCGGTATCTGAAGCGCTTGCAAAATTAGCGGAGAAAAAACTTATTATATATGAAGGGCATAAGGGGATTACTATCACTCCTGAAGGTTTAAAAAAGGCAAAAGATGTTATAAATAAACATAAAACCTTTACCGCCTTTTTTGAAAAAACATTAGGATTGGATAAACCCGAAGCAGAAGAAAATGCATGTAAAATAGAGCATGTTATAAGCAATAAGTTGTTTAACAGGATACAGAGTTTTCAAAAATATTGCAGCCGAAACAAAGAATTCATCGAAGATTTCAAGAAAGGATATATAAAAACACAAACCGATGAATAATTTACAAGTATTAGGAAAATTTTTAGACCAGCCGATCTTAGTATCAAAATTTCAAAAAGCAGTTCCTGCGGTATTGGCAGCAGGTGGTGCAATATATACCGCAATTGATACTGCAAAAGCACCAAAAAATGAACGAAAGAAAACTGCTTTAAAAACAGGAATAACAATGGGTGTGACAATAGGCTCAGCTTTAGCAGCTCCTCATATCGCTTCAAAAATTGCTAAAAGACCTTTGCCTGATAGCTTTAATGTTATAAAAGAAAAAAATAAAGAACTTGTTGATGCATTTTTAAAAACAACGGAAGTCGAAGATAAAACAAAGAAACTTTTAGAAAAATCAAAAGAAAAAATACTGGTTTTTAAGGAGGTTAAAACTGTTTTTGAGAATGTAAAAGACAAAGTAAAGGGAAAAGAATTTTTAGAAAATCTTGTTCCTTCACCTAAAAATATAAGCGCCAAAGATATATTTTCCGAAATAGGGTATTTGTCGGTTTATGGAGCTGTACCTGTTGTAGGTGGTATTGCAGGCGGGATTGCAGCAGATAAAGTAACCGATAAAAAAAATTGGAAAAAGAAAATACCGGATAAGATAAAAGAGGGCTCATATCAATATTTAGCTAATATATTTATGTGTAATGTCGGTGCTGGAATTGCACTTGGAATATTGGAAAAGTTGGGTATTCAATCAAAAGGCGCAAGGGCTGCAGGTATGACAGCAGGTATAATAACTACGGGAATAATTGGCGGAAGTAAAATCGCTAATTTTATAGGTGATAAGGTTATTGATCCTATTTGCGGAAAAAAGAAAAAAAATAATAAAACAGTTATAAATAGTGAAGATATACTTGATATTGACTTTTTGAAAAAGAAAGAGTCAGTTACTTTTGCAAAATTTAGTGATTTTCAGGCAAAACAAAAAAAAGAAAGGACACCTGAAGTATTGGATATAGGCTTGCACACTGATGATATAGCAACGGTTTCTTTATTGTCAGGCTTAAAGTGGATAGAACCCGCATTGCCTGTTATGTATACAATTTCCGGATATAGAGCAGGTATCGGTTATAGAAACTGATAAAAAGATGTTTTACATTAATTTCCTTTTTGTTTAACTTCCAAATTGAAAAATTTGGATTTTTTTATTAGGACAAAAGATATAATTATTGTTGTTTTCATCTTCTGCGGAATTAATAAGCTCTGTTTGTGAGTATATGAGGTGCACCATAAAATTACTTGTCAATTTTGATGTCAGTTAGTAGTTGGCAAAAAGAAACGTTTGCACCTTTTAAATAATAATTCAGTGCATACGCTTACGCTTTATATATTCTAAAAGTCTACAAAATTATTATAAAAACTACACAAAAGATATACAGAGTTGAATTAATAGCCTAAAAATTACACTAAAAAGAGAGTTTCAAAATTGCTGAAACTCTCTTCTGATAATTGGTTGCGGGAGCTGGATTTGAACCAACGACCTTCGGGTTATGAGCCCGACGAGCTACCAGACTGCTCCATCCCGCGATATTTAATTGTCATACGTTATACAATGCCAGCAGTCTGATTCCCAGACTTGCCTTTCCTCAAAAGATACACCGAATCTTTTTCGTTGGCAGAGTACTTCGCAATATTTAGTTGTCAACGTTGATGTCCCTCAACATCTATATTATTAAATACTAAAATGAAAAAATCAAGTACTACATAAAAGTTACTATTATTATCTTATAAAAAACACCTTAAAGTGCTATAATTACTTTGTATCATTTTTGTAAGGAATTGTTATGAAATCTTTAAAATATGTAATTTTATCCTTAGTGTTAGTTTTATTTTTTGCTTTTAATACTCAGAATGCTTTAAGTGTAAATCAAAAGATATTATTTGCTACAGAAACTGCTGATGCTTGGGCTCCGACATTTCAACTCTGTTGGAATGAACTTATTAAAATAGTTGGTACATCTAAAGTAGAGTTTGTTAACGGTAATCCTGAATTGGCAAATGAGTTGAATAAACAAAAGTTTAATAAAACAGATATAAGTGAAGACTCTTATTATATTTCTGTTACAAAAATGACATTAAATCACAAAAAAGAGATAGAAAAAGCTATTTTGAATAAATTTAAGGAAAAAAGTGATATATTGAATAGTTTTAAGTTTGAAAATATTCCTGATGAAAAAACTAATAAATGGTTTATTTATTCAATATTATTAAAGAATTTTAAGTTTGTGACACCTTATAATATACTGGATTCTGACTATTTTAATAAAAATACAAATACTAAATATAAATATTTTGGATTTGTTCCTGGGCAAATTGACAAAAAAGCAAAAGATATAATTGAAAATGGTTATACGGAAAGTCTATTCTACGTAAATGATGATGATTTTGCTCTTAAATTGATTGACAAAAATAAAAAAGATGAAATGATTATATATCTTTCCAATTCTAAGGAGTCTTTAGAAAACGTATACAATGAAATACTTGAAAAATCCAATAAAAGAAATGATTTTATAGAAAAAAGAAAAAATGACATAAAAAATACATACGGGAAAAATGTTCGTATAAAATATAATTATTTTTATAAAATTCCTTTTATGCACATTAATGAAAAATTCAATTTTGATAAAGAATTGGCTGGTAAACCAATAAAAGATAAAACATATAATCAAACAGGTTATACTTGGACAATCTTAAAAACATTACAAACAATCAAATTTGATATGGATAATGAAGGTGCTAAACTAAAAAGTGAAGCGGCAATTGCTGTTATGAAAAATACGGCAGTAGCAAGACCTGAAATGATAATAAATTTAAATGATTATTATTATTTTGACCGTCCGTTTTTTATATACTTGAAAGAATCAGGAAAAGATAAACCTTATTTTGCTGCTAAAGTAAAAGACGGTAAATACTTGGTAAAAGCTGCTAAGTAATCTGTTTTTTAATTAGATTTTTATATGCAATTTTACACAAAAACAAGTCAAATAGTGTAATGATATCATCCCAAACATGTTTCAGACTTTGATAATTCTCAAAACTCCGGAAACAAGTTCAGCGTGACAATTAAAACTATTTTTTATATTGTACTTACAATTTGAAGCGGATATTCAAATAAGAGTTCTTCTCTTGCAACTACCCTTAAATTAGGCATCATTTGCGATAAAATCAGATAAATTATATGTCTTAACTTCATAGGTGCTATAATAATTATCTCTTTATCGTCAGGTGTGAATTTTGCAACTTTTTCTTTAAGTTTATCAAGAACTTCTTCTATTTTATTGCTTTCAATTCTTATAACTTCATCATCCGTATTTTTATCGCCCATAAAGCTCTTAATGCTTTCATTTGAAAGGTCATAAGCATATATTGTATTATCTTTTTCATTGCATAGAGAACGGCTTATTTGTCTTGCCAAAGAAACTCTTATTCTCTCCAGTAAATCTTCTTTGTCTGATTCATCTGCAAAATCGTTTATTTTTTCAAATATATAAACAATATCTTTTATCGAGACTTTTTCTTTTATAAGACTTGCAAGTATATATTTTAGTTCAGCAACAGACATATAATCAGGAATAATATTTTCTACTAAATACAGGTTTTGATTTCCGACTATTTCTATATATCTGTTTATGTCTGAATAATCAAAAATATCATCAATGTATTTTGTAACTGAGTATTCCAAGAGGCTTGCAATATAGTCATTTGCATCTAATCCTTTTGCCCAAAAATCTTTTGCTTTTTCTTCATTTATCCAAACAACGTCGGATTCTGTAATAAAGTCTTTATCCAATATTGAATCTTCAGGTAATTGTTCTATATTTAATTCCTTTTTGAAAAATACGGTATGACCTGTGTATGCGTGTGATTTTAATACTGGTATTCCTCTTACTTTTATTGCAAATTCATTTTCTTCCAACGAATCATCAATTTCCAATTTGATTTTAGGTATTATATATCCTAAATTTTCTGTTAAATTCTGTCTTATATAAACAATTTGGGTAAGAATGTTGTATTCATTGTCATTATCAAGAATATCAATTAATTCTTCTGATATTGCAAGTGTTAATTTTGATTCTCCAAGCTTTTGTTCCATAACGTTAGGATTTATAACTTTTGAAAGTTTCTTTTTAAGTTCATCAAGTTCTTTTATATGTCTTGAAATTTCTTCGTTTAAAATAGCTCTTGAATCTTCTGATGTATCATCAATAAGCGATTTTACCTGTGCTATTTTTTGACGTTTCTCTTTTATTTTTTTCTGAATATCAACGCATAGTTCATAAGGATCAAGTTCAGGATTGATAATTCTTTCAATTTTTGATTTAAAGTTTAACAAATCGTCATTGTCGTTTTCCGTTAAGTCATCATTATCAATTTCTTTTATGAAAATGCAATTGTAGAATAATTCTTCATCACTCTCAAGTTCTTGCATTGAATAAATATCCCAGCCGTCTTTTGACATTTCATTCAAAAGATTTTCTAATTTTTCATTGTCGTTATAAGGTGAAGTTCTTATTGTATAAACATTTCTGGTTGGTTTGTACATATCTAAATCCTTATTTAACTAATTACAATAATGATAACATTTTTTTATAAAAATTAAAGTTATTTTTGAATTATTCCTGTAGCTTTTTTACCGTTACATTTGTACTTAAGTATATAATACCCTTTTCCTGAATCTTCAATCTCCGCATAAGTATCTGCAGCTGTACGTTCTTTAAATTCAGTTAATTCTTCTTCAATTTCTCTTATTTTTTTTAATTTTTTCTTCATTTGAGCTTTTCTTAATCTTCCGATTATTTCATTTTCTTCTTCAAGCTCTTCTTTTGTATACATTTGTTCTATAAGTTTAATAACCTTTACTCTTGCTTTTAGAATATTGCTTTGATACAGTTCAAGATAGTGTTTATCATAAGACAATGCAACCATATAAAAACCGTCGGGAATACTGTTCCCTTCATTATCAACTAATGAACAAGGCAGTGTAAGATTAGGATATGTTGTTGATTCCGGTCCGTATTTATATTGTTGTTTTTCTTCGTCATAAATACCTGACGGATAAAACGGATTAGGAAAATGTCTTTCTATTCCGTTGAAATCGGTCATAAATTCGTATGAAATCAAATCAGCATCTATTGTCATTGTATTCCTTTTATACTCAATCTATATATGCTATAAAACCTTGCTAATAAAATAATAAGCAAGGTCTTTTATTTTAATATTTTTTTACCGCTATATCAGTATTTGCAATGAGTAAATAATTTTCCATTACTGCTTATACCCTGTTTTCATATAAAATAATTATAGCATAAATCGGGTATTTTTATAATTTCTGCAAGTATCTAATACTAGCCACGCATATCAAGTTTTACCGTTGTATTTTTAGCTTGTGCTTTTTCACAAGCATTTTTCCAGTCGTCTAAAGAACCGGCATATTCATATTCTGTTACTAGAGGTAAGTTACCTGTGTTTGGATTTTTTTCAATAAGTGTTACTACTGATTTTGGATTAATATAACAGTCAGGCATTTCTCTTACACATAAAATATCCTTAACAGGGACTTGCATTTGACGGTACTGTATAGACGCTTTACTGCTTCTTGTGCTATCTTCTTTATCAGGTATATAACATTTCTCAATTTTATTTGAACTAATTCGAGTGTTTATCATATATTTCCTTTCTTAATTTTTTATAAAACCTGTAAAAGAAATTTTTGCATAAAAATTTTATATTTTTACTAAATTTTTAGATGTTGAATAATATCTTTAATTTTTGTATTATAAGTGTATATTTTATGTAGAGGTTATTATGGATAGAAAAGATATTTTAAGCTATATACCAACTGTTATAGAAGCATCATCAAGAGGTGAAAAATCTTTTGATATCTTCTCCAGACTTTTAAGAGAGCGAATTATTTTTGTCGGTGAAGAAATTGATGATGAAATGGCAAATTCAATTGTGGCTCAATTGTTGTTATTGGATGCCGAAAATCCCGAAAAAGATATTATGATGTATATTAATAGTCCCGGGGGTGTTATTACTGCCGGCATGGCTATATATGATACAATGAAACACGTTAGAGCTGATGTTTGCACTATCTGTTTAGGTGAAGCAGCATCAATGGGCGCATTTTTGTTATCTGGCGGAACAAAAGGAAAAAGAATGGCACTTCCCAGTGCAAGAATTATGATTCACCAACCGTTAGGCGGTGCTCAAGGACAGGCTACCGACATAGAAATAGAAGCAAAAGAAATATTAAGAATGAAAAAAGAACTTAATACCTTGCTTTCGGAGCATACAGGTCAACCTCTTGATAAAATATATGCAGATACAGAACGTGATAATTATATGTCCGCACAAGAAGCTGTTGAATACGGTTTAATTGATAAGGTTATATAATTTCTAATAATATGTTAAAAATTATGAGATGATAGCATTTTTATGCTATCATTTTTTCATGGGTAGTAGATTTTCTAAGGAGTTATAATGGCAATAATGTCAAAAAAATACAAAATAGGGGTAGATGTTGGCGGTACTAATGTAAAAGTTGCTCTTGTGGATAAAACAGGCAGTATAGTTTATTCGGATACAGTTCCTACACGTGCTGAAATGGGCTATGAATATACAATCCAAAACATAATTACTGCAATAACTAATTTAATGAAAGAATCTAAAGTTGCAAAAGAATCAATAGATGGTATTGGTTTTGGTTTCCCCGGACAAATAGATTGTGATAACGGAATAGTTCGTTTAGCGCCTAATATTCCGGGGTGGGTTAACATTCCTATAGCAGATATTGTTTCTAAAGAATTTGGTATTCCCGTAAAGGTTGATAATGATGTAAGATGTGCTGCACTTGCAGAATTGAATTACGGTGCAGGGAAAGGAACACAAAACCTTATATGTATAACAGTCGGTACTGGTATCGGTTCAGGACTTATCTTGAACGGGAAATTAGTTCGTGGTGCAAGTAATGCAGCAGGTGAAATCGGTCATATAAAACTTCAAATGGAAAACGGACCAATATGCGGTTGTGGTGACAGAGGATGTTTGGAAGCATTTGCATCAGGTCCGGCTATTGTTGCTATGGCAGAAGAATATATAAAAGGCGGTAAATCAACAAAATATAGAGAACTTGCTAATCCTGATATTACTCCTTATATAGTAGCAGAAGCTGCAAAACAGGGTGACGTTGTTGCAAAACAAATTTTTGAAACAATAGGCACTTATATCGGAATTGGCTTAGCCAGTGTTGTTAATTTGTTAAATCCTGAAAAAATAGTAATTGGTGGTGGTGTCGCAGATGCAGGCGATTTATTGTTTGTTCCTATAAAGCAAGCTCTAAAAAAACGTGCAATGCCTATTCAAGGTGATGCAGTTGAAGTTGTTCATGCAGAGCTCGGAAACACTGCCGGTGTTATTGGTGCTAGTTTATTAATTGAAAACTAAATAACAATGGCTGTATATTTTTTCTGGGGACAAGAAGAATATTTAATGGAGAAGGAAATCAAGAAGCTGAAAAATGAGCTTCTTGATACTTCTTTTATGTCTATGGCATATAAAATATTTGATAATCCTGCATTTAATACACTTTTAGAATGTATTCAATCAACTCCTTTAATGTTTGGTAATACTTTAAGTCTTATACATATTGATAAATATTTAATCGGTAACAAAATGAGCCTTGATGATAAACAAATAGCAAGTATTGATAATGCATTATCTTGTATCAATGGCAGTGTAAATATTATATTTATTTGTAAGGTATCCAGAGATGAGAATAAAAAGCCTGATTCAAGAAAAAAATTTTATAAAACAATTTCAAAATATTCACAGGTAAAAGAATTTGCTCAATTCGCTTCATACAAAAAAGAATTAAATGCTCAAATAGCTCAAATGGCAAAAGAAAAAGAAATATCAATTACTCCGGCTAATATAGAGTATTTAAAAGAACAATTAGGGGTAAATTTGACCTTAATAGATTCAGAATTAGAAAAATTAAAAATTGCTGTATATCCTAATAAGAGTATTGAGCAAGCGGATATAAAAAAATATTGTATTTCTTCTGAAGATGTTTTTTTACTCGCTGATTTAATAATTCAGGGAAATAAAAACGAAGTGTTGAAACAATACAATTTATTGACAGACAAAAAGCACCCTTTGGAAATATTTGGTGCGCTGCAAGGCAGTTTTCAACGTTTTTTGTATATTAAAAACTACGAAAAGAGAATGAGTGCAAAAGATATGTCTGCTCAATTGAAATTACACGAATTTGTAATTACAAAAATTCAGGAAAAATTAAGAAAAACATCATTAGACAGACTAATAAAAATCAGAGAAAACCTGATAAATGCCGAGTTTAAATTAAAAACCGGTCAAACATTATCGGGTGATACGGTATTGGAATTGGCATTATTGAGTTAAAGATGAACGAAGTATTAAATAATAAGTATCCATATTTAAGTAAATTTTTTGAAACTGCAATAACTCAGAACAGGTTATTCCATTCAATTATCCTTTATGGCAGTAATAATTATATACAATATGCTATGGCTCTTGAACTCGCAAGACAATTGAATTGTCTTGAAGATAAAAAAACTGATTGTAACTGTCAAAATTGCAGATGGATAAGAGCTAACCAACATCCGGCAATAATGACTATATCAAAGATTGATAATAAAACAGATTCCAGTAAAACTGTTATTTCTGAAGAACAAATAAATATGGTCCTTGATACATTAATAAATTCTTCCGATTACCATAGGGTGTTTATATTCTGCGATGCTGAAATTAAAAAATTATCTTCTGCTGAAATAACAGAATACACTGAATTTAAAAATACAGGATTTACTTTGCCGCAACCGGAACAGGAAGAAAAAATATGGTACCCCTCCGGTATAAATACTAATTGCTTTTCGACTGTTGCTGCAAATTCAATGCTCAAATCAATAGAAGAACCTGCAAGTAAAATTACATTTATATTTTTAACCAATAACAAAGATGATTTATTACAAACTATTGTTTCCCGCTCACAGTCGTTTTATGTTGCGGATTCAAAACATATAAATTATTTTGTTGATTTCTTTAAAAAATATTTTGATAATTATCCTGCATTTAATAGAGCAAATGCTTTAGATTTTGTAAAAACGTTGTTGGCTTATCAAACAGAAAATAATTGTGAACCTATATATATAATGGATTGTATCCAATATTATTTAACTGAAATATTGAAGGCAAATAATAATAATAAATACATTGCAAATAAAATATTTAAAGATATTGAAAAAATAGAAAATTCAAAAAAAATGTTGCGTTCATATATTAAAGAACAAACCGTATATGAAGATTTGGCTTTTTATCTTGCTGAATAAACTATATATATAAAAAATTATAAAGAAATAAATGTTTTTTCTTTGTAAATTTCCTTTTCTGTTTTGTTTTTATATAATTAAGGTAAGGAAAAGAAATATGTTTAAAAAAATTGGCATGAGTTTATTTCATTCAAAAGCAGCTGCAAAAGGAGTAGCAGAAATACAGACTACAGCACAGGCAGCTTTGTCAAAAAATCTGAAAGGACTTGAAAAATTTGCTTCAACAGAACTTCCGGAGCTTGTAAAAAGTCAACAAGATGCAATGGCAGGCTTGCAGCAGCTTTCTAAAAATGTACAAAGTATGATGAAAAAATAACAAAAATTTTGATAACTTGTTCATTTTGTAATACAATTTTATTATGAAGATAAAATTGCTTGTTGTGCAATTGGAAGCAATTGCGGGGGATATTCAAGGAAATATTAATAAAGCGGAAAAATTACTATCAGAAAGTAATTGCATTTCTGCTGATTTGATTTTGCTTCCTGAACTTTGGACTATTGGTTGGGACTGTGAACATTTTAACGAGTTTTGCGAGAGTATAACAGCTTCTAAATTTGCAGAGTTTTTAAAAAGAATAGCAATAAAATATAATGCAAATGTTATTGGCGGAAGCTCAATATTGAGAAAAAATAATGAAAAAGATAGAAATACCAGCTTAATATATAACCGAAAAGGTAAACTTGTTGCAACTTATGATAAATATCATTTGTTTTCACATAGAGGAGAGTCAGAAGGAACATTTTTAGAAGAAGGTACAAACGGATTATTGCTAAATACCGACATAGGTAAAATTGGTGTTTCGATATGTTACGATATTAGATTTCCTGAATTATTCAGAATGTATGCATTTAATGGTGCTGATATTATAGTTAATATGGCTGCTTGGCCGCAATCGTTTGCAAATGAATATGATACACTTGCTAAGGCTCGTGCAATAGAAAATCAAACATACTTTATTTCTTCCTGTTTAACAGGTAAAATAAATGATATGTATAATTTTTCCGGAAATTCTCAAATTATTGATTACAGAGGTAAAACAGTAATAAAATTAGATTATGAAGAAAAAGTTATTTCAGCTGAAATTGATTTGGATGAAATGAGATTATACAGGCAGCAAATGCCTATTTTAAGTGACACAAAAGCACAATATAAAATAATGGAGAAATAATGAAAAACGTATTCAAAACTTTAATTATAATCATGGTTGTAGTATTTGGAATTAATGCAAGCTATGCATTATCTTCGTTCAAATTGGATAAACATATTAAAAAATCTGATTTGGATAATAAAGCAACCATAGCAGTTTCAGTCAGAAATGTTGAAAACAATAATGTTGTGTATGAATACAATCAAAATAAATTATTACATCCTGCTTCAACATTAAAAATATTTACTACTTATGCTGCTATAGATACATTAGGATATGATTATCATTTTAAAACTAAATTCTATAAAGATTCGGAAAATAATTTATATATTAAAACAGGTGCCGACCCTATGTTGACATCATCACAGCTAAAATTAGCAATAAATAAATTAAAAGAAGACGGAAAAACTTCTTTTAAAAATTTATATATTGATGACAGTATTATAGATAAAAAAGAATTTGCTCCGGGGTGGATGTGGGATGATGATATAAATCCTTATACCCCAAAAGTCAGTTCATATAATTTAGACGGTAATGTAGTAAAAGTGAATATGACAAAGTCATCTAACGGAATGATGTCAACATCATTGAAATCTACATACCCAATGTCTGTAGTAAGTAATATAAAATCCGGTTCAAAAACAAATTATATAGATGTAAATCGTTATAATTGGTCAAATCCGGAAGTCGTTGAAATATATGGTAGTGTAAATGAACCTCAAACAATTATAGTTCCAATAAGTAGTATGAGAAGATACTATATTCATTCGCTTGAAAAAGCACTTGAAGATAACAGAATTACTATAACAGGAACATCTTTCTCTTCAAAACTTGTTCCCAATAATGCCGAATTATTGACAGAAATAGATAATTCAATTAAAGATGTAATTCCTAAAATTTTGCAAAACAGTAATAATTTAATGGCAGAATCAATATTTAAGTTGTCAGGTGCAGTAAAATACAGTGCAACAGGTACCAATGATTTGGCTGTATATGCTTTTAAAGAATTTTATAAAAATAATGATATAGAAACCGATGATATTATTATTAAAGATGGAAGCGGGGTCTCAAGAAACAATCTTTTTACGGCAGATTGGATGACAAACGCACTTGATAAACTATATAAACAAAAAGATTTTGAAACATTTAAAGAAAATATGGCTCAAGCTGGTGACGGTACTTTATTAAACAGATTGCACGATTTGAGAGGTGAAGTTTGGTTAAAAACAGGTTCTCTGTCAAATGTAAGTTCGTTGGCCGGTTATGTAAAATCACAAGATGGTCACACATATTCTGTTGCAATTATGATTCAAAACTTTAATGATTCTCAAACACAAATAAAATCTTTTGAAAATGAAATTATACAAATTATATATAATAAATAAACATTAGGATAATATAGAAAATCATTTTTACGTTTATAATTACCAAAAAGGAGATAATTATGACAGAAAGAATGGCTATATATAAATGTAATGTTTGTGGAAATATTGTTGAAATTATAAATCCTGGGGCAGGTTGCTTGGTATGTTGCGGTGTTCCAATGGAAAAGATGAGCGAGAAATCAAATGATGAAGTTGCACAAGAAAAACACATGCCTGTAATTTCTTACGAAGGTGAATATAAAACAATAAGGGTTGGTTCAATTCCTCATCCGATGGAAGAAAAACATTATATTATGTTTATAGAGGCAATATCAAATGATGGAAGATATTTAACCAGAAAATATTTGACGCCCAATGATGAACCAATTATGGATGTAAAAATTAATTCCAATGAAGACTTTAATGCAAGAGAGTATTGCAATATTCATGGATTATGGGTTTCTGATAAATAAAAAAATTATTTAATTTGCATTTGTTTGTTTTTTTGTGAATTCTGTTTGTTTTGTAAAAAAATTATTATTAATAGAAATAAAAAGAAATGTGTATTGAAGAAAAATCCCCATAAATACATATAGTTATTCCACGGTATAGTAAGAAGAAGTACTGATATAACTATTGTCCAGCTTAATGAATACCATACATAAAAATATTTTTTCCTAATAATACCTATAATTGTAAGAAGTCCTAAAATAGAAAAATTAATAAGCGGATTATAAATTTTTACATTGTTATGCTTATATTTGTGGAAATATATAAAATATTCAATAACTTTGTTTCTTATAGTTTTATTTAAAATTTTTATTTTTAATTTTTTCATAAGTTTTTCCGGAACTTCATGCTGCGTAGGTAAAATAATAATTGTAGGACCATTTATATACAGATTTAAATTCTTTTTTATCAAAAAAGGAGCATTATCTATCATCGCTTTCATTAAAACTTTTTTTACTATATTATTATTTTCTTTGTTTGAAGTATCCAGTTTATCAAATTCAAAGCCTGTTTCATAAAACTGTCCGAATACTTTTATTATTAATGGCTCATATTTATCAATAATAGGATAATTTATTTTGTTTATTTTGATTTTCGTATATATGAAAGATAGATTATGCAATTCGTATTTTTGGTTAACATTTATAGCTTGAAATGCAAATATAGACGAAAAAGTTAAAATAAATGTTAAAAGATATAGTTTATATTTTGAGTTAGAAAAAATTTTTAACATAAAAATCATAAATGGTATATAGATTGCTAATGGTAAGAATTCTGTTCTGAAATTAATATAGATACCTGAAATTATTCCAAGAAACAGTGCTTGCCGTTTCATATTATCAATTTGCATATTTTGATGAGTCCAGAGGTAGAAAAATATAAAAATTGCAATCCAACTTACAAAAATTAATCTTAGGGCTGATGTATTTAAAATTAAGATAGCAGGAAAACAAAACGGGATAAATAACAGCCAATAAAAATTAGTTGAATATTTCTTTCGTACGGTTTGTATACAATAACTTACTATGACAGATTCTAAAAATATACAACACAATGATATTCCCCAAATAGAAGGAATTATATTATACATAATCAATAGAACAAAACTTGTTAACCAGTGGAAAAAGTATTTAAATGAAAAATTAATTATACATTCATATATTTCAATATACTCATCATGCGTGTAGCCCGGCCAGATTAATAATAAAATAAGTAAATTAATTATAAAATATATAAAAAAGAATATAATCGCAAATTTAAAATCTTTATTGTTTTTTCTTATTTTATTAATAAATGGGAATAGCTGCCAAAATGACAAAATAATGATAAATGTAACTATTTTTGTACAGAAAAATATTATTTTTTGTTCCAATAGCCAGTTAAAATCATATCTTGTATAATGGTTAACAATAAAAAAATGTATAATTCCGATTATAAAAAATATAATATTTGATAAATTAAATAAATTTAACTTTTTAAATATATTTTGCGTATAATCCATTTTTTACTATGTTTCTATATATTTGAATAATTATAATAGTATCTTAAATTCAGACATTATTCTATAAATATAATTTTTATCGTTAAGAAAAAATAAATAACGGGTATTCTATTTATATGAGTAATTGAAAGTTTGAAAAAAAAATGTTACAATCGGAAACATAAAAGCGAATGGAGGACAAAATGTCAAGAGAAGACAACTCGGTAAGTTTTGGTGTTGGTCTTTTGTTAGGAGTAGTAGGTGGTGTTATAGCCGCAGTACTTTATGCTCCAAAATCAGGAGAAGAAACACGTAAAGATGTTGAAAATGTTATTACTGATTTAGCTCAAAAGTATACTCCCGAAATCAATGAAGCTAAAAAACAAGCTTTAACATCAATAGATGTAATGAGGTATAAACTTGAAAAGCAGTATAACAAAATTAGTGAAACAATAAGGGCTAAGCAGATAGCTAAAGCTAAAGAAAAAGAATCAATAGATTATGAAGTTAATTAGGAGATAGATATGGAACCGGTATCGGTATTACAAATAGTTATTGCAATTAGTGTGTTGGTTTTAACGGTATTTCTATCAATATTAATTTATGAAACTGCAAAAACAGTTGCAAGTCTAAGAGATGTATTAATTCTTGTAAAAAACGAACTTGAACCGGCTTTAAAATCTGTAAATGGTGTGTTAACAACAGTTAGTGACGTTACCACCACCGCTCATAAGAACATTGGAATGCTTAAGAATATTGTTGCTACTGCAATAGGTGCAACAGTATTAGCGGTAAGTAAAGGGCTAAGCAATGGACTAAATAAAGATGGCGGCTTTTTAAAAGGTTTTAAAAACGGACTAAGTATATTTAAAAAAAGGAGATAAAAATGTCAGTAGGTAAATTTATAGCTGGTTTCGCTATAGGCGGTATTGTAGGCGGTTTAATAGGTGTTCTTCTTGCTCCTCAATCAGGTGAAGAAACAAGAGAACATTTAGCAGATAAATCAAAAGAATTGTGTGATAAAGCACATTCTACAGTCTCAGAAATTCAAAATAAAGCGGACGGTATTGTTAGTGATATGCAAGCTAAAGGCGAAGAGCTTATTTCAAAACTTCAGGATGTTATAAACAAACAAAAAGAAGCGTAGGAATAACAGATTATTAAATAAAAAGACGGAATTTATATTCCGTCTTTTTGTTTTAGTTGATTTCATTGCAATTACTTTTTATTCGTATGATAATATCGTTGTAGGTACAATAAAAAAGGATTTTAATATGACTGAAACAATGGTATCGGATGTTACTTTAAAGCTCGATATGACAACGCTTTCAAAATATGCAAATAATGCAAAGAATGCGGTTGAAGATATTTCAAAAAGAGCCGGAAAACAAGGACAATTTTTAAATTGGATAGGTTTTTTGCCTGAAAATCAATTAAAAACAATTGATAACTTATATGACATGGCAGAAAAAGCAAAAGATAATAAATATACTGATTTGGCAATACTTGGTATTGGCGGTTCAAGACATACAACAGAATCTTTAATAAAAATGATAGGAAAAGATGCAAATATTCATTTTTATTCATCTGTTGACTCTGAAAGCTTTAGAAGATTTATAAATACATTGGATTTAGCAAAAACACAGTTCCTTGTTGTTTCAAAATCAGGTGGTACTATTGAAACAACCGTTGCTTATGAAAATGCTAAAAAAGTTATGCAAGAATATCTTGAAAGAGAAGATGTTTCAGACAGATTTATTGCTATGACAGATGTTTCTTCTGAAAAAAGTAATTTAAGAAGAATGGTAAATGCAGGTGATATAAAATTATCAGGTTGTGTTCATGATGATGTAGGCGGAAGATTTTCTATTTTTGATGATGCTACAATATTTACTTTAGCATTTGCAGGAGTAGCAAAAGAAGATGTAATTGCAATGTTAAATTCATCATTATCTGCACAAAAAGAATTTTTAAATCCTGATATTAATTCAAATATGGCATTACAACAGGCAGCATTTAATGTTCAATCAAAATTAGGCGGAAAACAAAAACATTTTGTTGAATATTTCGGTGATGCTTTTATGGGTACAACATTGTGGGAAAAACAATTGAAAAATGAGTCCTTAAAAGCAAGAATTTCTACCGACACAAATGTAGGTCCCGGATATTTACATTATAATGCAGAAGCTGATTTGGACAGTGCTAATAAAGATTCATTCTTCACTTTTGTTTATGTAACACCTCAAGAAAAGGTTACCAAAGCAGTTTTGACAGGTGTTGTAAGTGCTTATTCAAATATGCACCCCGTTTCTGTTGTTGAATTAAAAGATTTATCTTTAACAACATTAGCTAAATTCATTGAATTTAAACATTTTGAAACTTTATATACGGGTAATATTTTAAGACAAATAGACGGAGATATAACATCTGATGATGTTGCGCTTCCAGAAGTTTTGCAACCGAATGTTGAAATATATAAAAAAGAAGTAAGAAAAGCAATGGCTGAATAGTCGATAAATAAAATATAAACAGGGCGGATTTTATTATTCGTCCTGTTTTTTTATTAAGTATTTGAAAAAGAATATTGTTAATTGTAAAATTAAAACATACAAAGAAGAGGGATTTTATTTATGAAATTAATGGAAGGTAAACGAGGCGTTATTTTTGGTGTATCCAATACTCATGGTATTGCATACGGGATAGCAAAACAGTTATTTGAAGCTGGTGCAGACATTGCATTTACTTATGCAGGTGAAGTGATGGAAAAAAGAGTTCGTCCGATAGCCGAATCAATGAATGCAAAAGTTATAATGAATTGTGATGTTACAAAAGAAGATGATGTAAAGGCTGTTTTTGCCGAGCTTGAAAAAGTATACGGGAAAATCGATTTTGTTGTTCATGCTGTTGCTTTTGCTAACAGAGAAGACTTAACAGGAGATTTCATCAATACTTCAAGAGCAGGTTGGGATTTGGCAATGAGTGTTAGTGCATATTCACTTGTTTCTTTGGCAAGAAATGCTCAACCTATTATGAATGAAGGCGGTTCAATACTTGCATTAACATATTTAGGCGGAGAAAAAGTTGTTGCTAATTATAATATAATGGGTGTAGCTAAAGCAGCACTTGAAGCATCCGCAAGATATTTGGCTGAAAATCTTGGTAAATATGGGGTAAGAGTTAATTGCTTGTCATCAGGTGCAGTTAAGACATTAGCTGCTTCTGGTATTGACGGATTTGGTAAAATGTTAAAAGCAGCTACTGTAAAAGCTCCTTTAAAGCGAAATGTCACTCTTGAAGATGTAGGCAGAACAGGTCTATATTTATTATCAGACTTATCATCAGGTGTAACAGGCGAAGTAGTTCATGTAGATTGCGGATGTCACGCCGTATACGCTTCAAAAGAAGAAATGGAACTTGTTACAAGATAATAAACATTTTAGTTAATAGAAAAGGGCAGAGCTATCTGTCCTTTTTTTGTTAATAAATTTTAATATAATTAGATTTTAATAACAAAAGATATATTTATGAGTTTTTGAATTAAAGAGAATTACTGAAAGGTTATATTATATAAAATGAAAATACCCAAAATCTCTTTCTTTGAACAAACCAAAGAGCCGAAATATAAAAATAAAGGATATATTCGAGCTAGTTATGCACAATCAATAGCTGCAATTCCTGCTAGTATTGCATCTGTCGGAATAGTTAAAGCAATGACAAAAGTTTCCGAATTGGCTCCAAAAGATACTGCACAATTAAGAAAAGCTACACAGACAGGTTTGAAAGATACAGGACTATATGATAAAGGGGTAAGAGCATATACTATTCATCAAAATCCTATATTGCCGAAAATTAAAGAAACCCTAACAACTCATGTCAATAATATTGTGGCTAAAAAAGAAACTTTTGATGAGATGCTGGATACAATTATTCCTGAATCAGAAAAGATTTTAAAGTTTAACAGAAAAGATTATAAAGCATTAAATGCTATTGAAACAGAAGTAAAATCTACTAAACGCTTTACCAGATTAACTAAAATGCTTGGTGAGGAAGCAGGAAAAACTATTGCTTCAGTAGGTGCAAAAGTTAATGCCTTGATATTTAAAGAAGGAAAAAATGCTTGTTTCTTACCAAATGCAAATAAAATTATTACTCCTGATAAATCATTACAAACAAGTATATTCCATGAAATGGGACATGCATTAAATTATAATGGCGGAGGGTTCTTAAAAATATTACAAAAAGCAAGACCCGCTGCAATGATATTACCGACAATTATACTTACTGATGCATTATTAAATCAACGAAAAACGACTGATGAAAAATTAGAAAATAATTCTGTAAAGAACAGAGTTCAAAATTTTAGAGACGGTGTTAAAAAACATGCAGGGTTATTAACCGGACTTGCAATGCTTCCGATGGTTGCAGAAGAAGGAATAGCTTCTTTAAGAGGACAAGGAGTCGCTAAGAAACTTGTTCAAAACGGTCAACTTTCAAAAAATATATATAATAAAATAAAACTAACTAACCTTGGCGGATTTGCTTCTTATGCATTAGCTGCTATAAGTGCTGTTGCAACTGCAAAATTTGCAATAAAAGTTAAAGATAATATTCAAGCAAAATATGAAGCAAAGAAACTCGCAAAGTTTGAAGCTAAACAAGCAAAGAAACAAGAAAAAACAAAAAAAGCATAATTGCCTAAACTAAACATAATAAACAGAGTATTAATCATTAATACTCTGTTTTTATTGTATAAAATTCCTGAAGATTACGTTTATCTGTCTGATTAATCAGATGTTTAATTATTCTGTATCAACATAAGTTTCTTCTATTTTATTCAATTCCACATCATGCATTTGGGCTAAGGCTTGCAATTGTGCAAAAATTTCTGCTCTTTCTTGTGAATTAGAAGTCATAGATAATTTGTCCATTAAATCTGTTGTTTGTTTTTGGTAACTATATTCAACTTTTAAAGTAGCTTTTTCTTTATCTGTTGTGGCTTTTGCAAAGGCTTGAGCGTACTCATCTTCAAAATTTTGACGTTCAATGGCTTTTTGTTCTGCTTCGTGCATTCTGTCAAGGTGATTTATTTGTGCAAAAATTGCATCTCTTGCTGCTATATCAGAAGTTGATGAAAGTTGTTGAATAAGTTCATTTCTTTCGTTGATATATGCATATTCACTTGAAATAGCCTGCCTTTGTGCATCTGTTGTAGCATTTGCGTATGCATCAGCATATTCTTGTTCAAAACTTTCTCTGCTTATTGCATCAAGTTCTTGATGATAATTTTCTGAAAGTGCTTTTATTTGTGCATTTATTTCATCTCTTATAGAATTATCTGTTGTTTGTGATAATTGTTTATATAGCTCTGATATTTCTTTTTTATATTCGTATGTCATAGTTACTATTTGTTTATCAGTATCAGTTTTAGCATTTGAGTATTCCTGATAGTATTCGGCTTCAATTTTATTTGAAGTAATGTTGTCTAATTCTTGTTGAGTATTTTGAAATAGCTCTTGTAACTTTCCGTTTATTGCATTTCTTTGTTCCTGAGAAGTTGCTTGTGATAATTCCAGATACAATTCTGATGCCTGATTTGTTAATGATGTTTTGGCTGCTAATTCTTGTCTGGTAAAAATTGCAGGAGAATTAGCATATTTTGCAGCAAGTTCTTTTTCGGAATCATTTTGTGCAAGTGTATCCATTTCTTGATTGTGTCGAGATGTCAATAGTTGTATATTTGCTTTAATTCCGTCTCTTGTACTACTATCCGTTGTTTCTTCAAGCTGGCTATATAATGCGGATATCTGTTGTTGGAAATTGTACTCAGATACAACAATTTGACGTTCATTTTCGGTTTTGGCATTTACCATATCTGTTGCTAAACCGATAGAAATTTCTTTTTCAAGCTTTTGTGTTTCTATATTTCTTAGTTCTTGCTCGTGAAGAGTCGATAGTTGCTCTATTCTAGCCAATATTTGGTTTCTTTGTTCTCTATCGGTTGTTTCATTTAATAATTCTTGTAATTCTGATAACTCAGCGTAGTAGCTGCTATTAGCACTTATTTCTGCTCTTTCTTCAGGTGTTGTAACATTAGCATATGCTTTGTCAAAGTTATTTTGTACTTCTTGATTTTTTGCTTGTTTAACTTCTGCCTCATGTTGAGCTTTTAATTCTTTGATTGTATTACTGATTTCTGCTCTTTTAGCTTTGTCTGTTGTTTGAGATAATTGGTCTTGCAATTTGCTTAATTGGTACTCAAACCGGATATTACTTGCTTCTTCAGGTGTCTTTGCGTTATCCAGTTTGTATTGAAATTCAGCTTCTTTAATCTGATCTTGCTCAGTTTCGTGTTGTTTTTCAAGCGCTTTTATTTGAGCACTAATAATTTCTCTTTCGTGCGGATCTGAAGTTGAAATAAGCTTTGATGCCAATTCAGATTTTTGACTGAGATAGGCAATATTGCTCAATTCAATCGATTGCTCGCTATTTGTTTCCTTCGTTTCATCATCTTTATTAAAAAGAAGTTCCTCTTCCTGCTCTTTACCCTCGGTTTCTTCTGTTTTAGCAGCTGTTATATCTTTAAGATTAAGACTGCTTAGTAATTTTTGAATGCTAAAAGCCATAACAAACTCCTTTTCCTTATTTGATATTTTAATCGACGTATTTTTTCTTCTACTTTAAAAAAATTTACAAATATTAATAATTTTTGTAATAAAAAAATATTGAAAAAAATAACGTAATAATTTTGTATTTGTTACGTTATTCTTTTATGTTTATAAACTATTTATACTTTATTTTAGATTTTTTGCATACATATTGTAAAAATCTTCAAAGGAGTCGTTAAGAATGCTATCTCTCATATCGTGAATAAATTTTATTAAAAATCTTGTATTATGAATAGATAATAATATCTGTGCATTTGCTTCGCCCATTCTGTAAAGATGCCTTATATATGCTTTTGAGTGATTTTGACAAGCATAACAGTCACAATTATTATCTAATGGAGCTGATTCTCTTTCAAATTGTTTATTTTTGATATTTTTTTTGCCTTCATAAGTAAAGAATGAACCGTGTCTTGCATTTCTTGTCGGTAGTACGCAATCAAACATATCAACACCTCTTTTTACTCCTTCTAAAAGGTCTATAGGTGTTCCTACGCCCATTAAATAGCGTGGTTTATTGTTTGGTAACAGTGGTGCAGTATATTCAATAAGGTGATTTTTAAGGTCGGTAGGTTCTCCCACACTGACTCCACCTATAGCGTATCCAACTGCATCATAAGAAGAAACAACAGCAGCACTTTCTTTTCTTAAATCGTCATAAAAAGCACCTTGTACAATAGGGAATAATGCTTGATCTTCTCTTGTATGTGCTTTAAAACATCTTTCTAACCATCTGTGAGTTCTTTCCATTGCTTTTATTGCATCTTCATAAGAACAAGGGTATGGGGCACACTGGTCAAAAGCCATTGCTATATCGGGATCTAAATCCTGCTGAATTTCCATAGAAATTTCAGGATTAATATAGTATTCATCACCTGTTTTAGGCTCTTTAAATTTTACTCCGTCTTCGGTGATATTATTTAGATGGGCTAAACTGAATACTTGAAAACCTCCTGAATCAGTTAAAATTGGTTTATCCCAATTCATCCATTTATGTAAGCCGCCAAACTCTTTTATTAATTTATGACCCGGGCGTAAAAATAAGTGGAATGAATTTGATAATATTATTTGTGCTTTTGTTTCTTCGAGATGATGTTTCGTAAGCATTTTAACGGCAGAATGGGTACCTACAGGCATAAATATAGGTGTTTCTATATCGCCATGAGGAGTGTGGAATATGCCAGCTCTTGCATGAGTTTTTTTATCTTCCTTTAATAATTCAAAAGAAAAATACTTATTCGACATCATTCATAATCATTTCTTGCATTGTAGTCCAGTTCGGGCAGAGTTCATTTTCATTAAAATAAATAGCTATTTCTCTTTCTGCACTTTCAGGACTGTCTGAACCGTGAATTATGTTATATTCTTGACAGATTGCATATTCAAAGCGAATTGTGCCGGCTTCTGCATTTTCCGGTTTTGTTGCGCCCATCATTTTTCTTGATTCGGCAATTACATTTGGACCTTCAATTACCATAGCAACAATAGGACCTGATGTAATATATTTTATTAAGCGTGGATAAAAAGGTTTACCTTTGTGTTCAGCATAATGTTTTTCTGCATGTTCTAATGTCGGAAGGAGCAACTTTAAGCCTATAATTTTATAGCCTTTTTCTTCAAATCTTGTAATTATTCTTCCTATCAGATTTCTTTTAACTCCGTCAGGTTTTATTGCGATAAATGTTCTTTCTGCCATCAATGTTTCTCCCTCTAACCTATAATATACCTTTATTAGAACATAAATTTTAATATTAATCAAATAATTAATATAATAATAAAGGTATTCTGTTTGTTATATTATTTTTAGTCTGTTATAATATTTTGAGTAGATGGATGCTGTTAATGAATTACGAAGAACTGGATAAATTAATTGAAGAAAAGAAATATGCCGAAGCAAAATCTCTAATTGGCGATAAACTTGAGGCAAATGTAAATGATTATAAATTGCAAAAAATAATGGGACTATGCAATATTAATCTTGGTTGTTTTGCTGAAGCAATTGTCAATTTTAGTAAACTGCTTGAAATAGACGAAAATGATGCTCTGGCTATGTATTATTTATCTACTATATATATAAATGAGGAAGAATACGATAAGGCTGAAAGCCTTTTATATAAGGTTATTGAACTTAGAGAAGATTATCTTGATGCATATAAAAGTTTGGCAATAGTATGCTTAAAAAAACATAAACTGGAATGTATAAAACAATTTGAAGCAAAAATGCTCGAGATAGGTTCTGATGATACTCAGGTTTACGATATTTTAGCTGCTGCAGCAATTGAAAATTCGGACTTGGAATCTGCAATTAATTATCTTAAAACAGCGATAAGTATTGAACCTGATGATTCAAAATATTATGTAAAACTTGGTATTGTATACTTTTCTTCAGGTAATATTATTTCTGCAATGGAACAGTATTTTAGTGCTATTGAAAAAGATAAGAATAATACATCCGCTTTATATAATTTAGGTCTTGCATATTTTTCGGTAGAAAACTTTAATGAAGCATATAAATATTTAAAAATGGCATATAATGCGGAAGATAAAGTTGAATATTTGAATGCTTATGCTTTAGCTTCATTAAAAGCAGGTGAGTATAACGATTCAATAAAATTGTATGAGGAATTAATAACAAAATTTCCTGATAAAGAAAATTATCAGTACAGCCTTGCAAGTGCTTATGAAAATACAAATCAAATTGATAAAGCAATTGAAATTATTGAGAAATTATTGACTTTTAATATTAATTCCATTCCTTTAAGATTATATTTAGCAAATCTATATTCTAAAAAAGGAAAGAGTGAAACGGCAAAAATATTATATGCCGATATTATAGATTCAGGTGTTATTAATACCGATATTCTGTATGAATATGCTGTTTTATGTGCAAGAACACAGGAAACAGATAAAGCGGAAAGTGTATTAAAAAGAATCCTTGAAGTAGAACCTGATTATGCATTGGCTTATAAAGATTTGGCAATAATATACCTTTCTCGCAGGTTCTTTGACAGGGCTTTAGAAAACTTCAAAAAAGCATATAAATTGGCTCCTGACAATATTTTTATTATATTTGAATACGGTAATTATTTCCATTTGCTCTCAGATTTTGAAAATGCAAAAAAAATGTATAATAAAATACTAAAAATGGATAATGTTCCAGTATATATGCTTGTTGTCATTGCTACGAATTATATTTCAATTAATAAATTGAACAAGGCAAAAGATATATTGTTAAGAGCAATTGAAATAGAACCTAAAAATGTTGAAGTGTTATATAATCTTGCTCAAATATATTTTATAGAAAAAAATTATGAGAATGCAAGACAATTGCTTGAAGATGCATATACTATAGCTCCAAATACCGAAACAGGTAACTTGCTTGCTAAAGTGTGTATGGAAATGGGTGATTATAATCAAGCATACGGATTGTTTAATCTTGTAAATTTAATAGTGCCTAATAATATAGCTGTATTAATGAGTATGGCAGAGTGTAAATATCGTCAAAAAGAATATGAAAAGGCAAAGGAACATTTAAATACTATATTAAAAATATTGCCTGAACACGAAGAAGCTAATGAATTATTGGAAAAAATTAATAAAGGAGAATAAAGGATGCAAAGAAAGAATTTTTTAGTACAAATGTGGCAATTTTTATGGGCTAAAAAAGCATATTGGATAGTTCCTGTTATTTTGTTTTTAATATTGTTAATTTTCTTGATTGCAGTAGGTACTTCGCCGGTTTCTCCTTTTATATATACGGTAATATAGGTATAAGAGATGAAAATAAAAGAAAATATAAAAGTTGCAATAATGTGTACGGTTATGCCGTTTGCAATAGGTTTTTTATTGTATAAACATTCCCATTATAGAACGGCTATGTATGTTTTAATTTCATTTTTGACAGTTGCTTTTTTGAGCTTGATTATTCCTAAATTTGGAAATTTTGTTCATAAAAAAGGTAAACAAGTTGGCAGTTTTTTGGGCAGATATATTGCAATAGTCATATTGTTTATAGGTTATATTGTTGCTGTTATGCCAACAGGTTTTTTGATGAAGATAGTAAAAAGGGACAGACTAAGATTAAAAAAGCAAAATCTTCAATCATATTGGGTTGAAAATGAAAATAATAATACGGATTATGAATTACAATATTAGGTGAGAAATGACATATTTATTAGGAATCAGTGCATATTACCACGATAGTGCGGCAGCTTTAATAAAAGACGGTAAAATTATTGCAGCAGCACAGGAAGAACGTTTTACAAGAATTAAACAAGATAGTGATTATCCAGTTAATGCAATTAATTATTGTTTGAAGGAAGCGGGAATTGAGCCTGAAGAACTGGATGGCGTTGTTTATTACGAAAAACCGCTTATAAAATTTGAACGAATACTTGAAACTGCTATGGCTTATGTTCCGGTTAGTATGCGTAGCTTTATTAATGCTATGCCTGTGTGGCTTAATAAAAAATTATTTATAACAAGAGAAATAGATAATCATTTTGATAAAAGATTAAAATGTCCTATTTATTATACATCTCATCACGAATCACATTGTTCAAGTGCATTTTTTCCTTCTCCGTTTGAAGAAGCAGCCATAATATGCTTGGATGGTGTTGGAGAATGGGATACAACTACTTGGGGTATTGGTAAAGGTAATAAAATTGAGATAAAACAAAAAATAGAATTTCCTCATTCCTTGGGTTTATTGTATAGCGCATTTACAGGTTTCTTGGGATTTAAGGTAAATTCCGGAGAATATAAAGTAATGGGCTTGGCACCTTATGGCGAACCTATATATAAAGATTTAATATATGATAAGTTGGTTGATGTAAAGGAAGACGGTTCTTTTTGGTTGAATCAAGAATATTTTGGATATTGTACAACTGATTATATGTTTAATAAAAAGTTTGAAAAACTTTTTGGCAGACCGGCAAGAAAACCTGAAACGTCTTTAACTCAAAATGATATGGATATTGCAGCGAGCTTGCAGGTTGTAACGGAAGAAATAATATTAAAAATAGCAAATTATGTATATAAACAGACCGGATTAAAGAACTTGTGTCTGGCAGGTGGTTGCGCTTTAAATTGTGTTTCAAACGGTAATATTTTGAAAAATGGACCGTTTGAAAATATTTGGACACAGCCTGCTGCCGGTGATGCCGGTGGTGCATTAGGTGCTGCTCTTGCAATATATTATATGGGATTAAAAAATGAAAGAATTGTAAATCCTGATGATTCACAGGAAGGAAGTTTGTTAGGTCCTAAATATTCCGATGAAGAAATACTTGCTACATTAAAACAATATGATGCAAAGTATACAAAATATGAAACTGATGATGAAGTTGCAAAAGTAATAGCAAAATATATATCAGAAGGAAAAAGCATTGGTCATTTTGCAGGAAGAATGGAATATGGTCCGAGAGCATTGGGGAACAGAAGTATTCTTGCTGATCCGAGAAATAGAGAAATGCAAAAAAACTTGAATTTAGCAATTAAGAAAAGAGAGTCTTTCAGACCGTTTGCTCCTAGTTGTTTAGAAGAAGATGTTGAAAAATATTTTGATATAAGAGAAGGTAAAAAGTCGCCTTATATGCTTTTGACTCAACCTGTGTCAGATAAGATAAGAACAGAGCTGACCGATGAGGAAAAACAATATAAAGGCATTGATAAATTAAAAGCTTATCGCTCAATTTTGCCTGCGATTACGCATGTTAATTATTCTGCCAGAATACAAACCGTATCTAAAAAGGTTAATCCTCGATATTGGAATATTATTAATGAGTTTAAGCGTTTAACAGATTGCTCCGTTGTTGTTAATACATCTTTTAATATAAGAGGAGAACCTATTGTAAATACGCCTGAAAATGCATATAAATGTTTTATGTTTACTGACTTAGACGTATTAGTATTGGAAAATTTTGTATTGTTGAAAGAAGACCAAAAGGCAATTGATGGTATTGAACAATATCAAAAACAATTTAAATTGGATTGAAGTTTAATAACATATACTTTAAAGAGAAGTTATTTTAACTTCTCTTTTTGTTCTTAAATTTATGTTATAATAGGTTATGCTTGTTAATTTAGTTGTTATAATTTGTTTATTTTCTGTTGCAGTTTGTATAAGTTATTATTTTTTATACAAACAGTATAAATGTTTAAAAAAAGATATCTCAAAACTGTATATTGCCGTAAAAAGAGTCAGGTATGGCGATATAAATGTTCGTTTACAAAGTTTAAACGATAAGCATTTGGAAAAAACAGTTAACAGGCTATTAGAAACAATATCAGACAGAGAAATGATGATAAAAGAATATCAATCAACTCTGTCTAACAAAAATATTTCATTGGAAGAAATTATAAAACAGGAAAAACAGTTACGAATGTTCAAAGAAGAATTTGCTGCAACGCTTACTCATGATATGAAAGTTCCTGTTATAGCTGAACTTAATTCATTGAATTATTTACTGGACGGAAGATTTGGGACATTAAACGATAAACAAACGGAAATTCTTAAATTAATGAAATCTTCTAATCAAGAGTTGAAAGAGCTTATAGAAAATATGCTTGAAACATACAGATTAGAACAAAACACGCTGCAAATAAATTTGACTGATAATAAACTAAATGAATTTGTTGAAAATACCGTAAATGAAATGAAACCGATTGCACTTCAAAATTCAAACAATATTATTGTATCAAACAATAATACCCAAAATATAACTTTAAAATTTGATGCATTTCAAATGAAACGAGTAATAAAAAATATTATACAAAATGCCATTTCGTTTAGTCCGTCATCTGCAGAAATAAAGATAGAAACATCTGTTGATGAAAAAAATGTATATATTCGTATAGAAAATAAAGGTTCAAACCTTTCGGAAGAAGAGTTGGAACTTATATTCCAAAAATATTATTGCGGACATTCAAAGTTCAGAAAAGCAGGAACAGGTTTAGGATTATATCTTGCAGAACAAATAATGCTTGCACATGATGGAAATATATCTGTTGATTGTACCAAAAAAGAGTTAACTGCTTTTATTGTTGAACTTCCTTTGAATTTGTAATCAAAATTTCTATTGTAAAAACAGTAATATTTTGACTTGTGTAAAAAAACTGATATACTAAAAATATTGGTTAATAATAGTAAAGAAAGGTATTTCTATGGAACTTTGGGCATTATATACAATTATTTCGATAGTGGCAGTAATCATTGAATTATTTGCCCCCAGTATGTTTTGTATAAATTTTGCAATAGGCGGTATAATTACGGCATTTGTATCAATATTTTGGGGAAATTTAGGAACTTCTCTGCTCCTGTTCTTATTAACGTCTATTTTATCAATATTTTTGGCACGTCCTTTGTTATTAAAATTAATCCAAAAAGATGCAAAAGCAGATTTTAAATCACAATATGTCGAAAAAATAGTAAAAGTTATTGAACCTGTTAGCACAACAAAAGGTGCAGTTTCTATTTATGATGAGAGATGGGAAGCAAGATTGAAATATGAAGGTGAAGAAATTCCTGCAGGTTCTGATGTAAAAATAGTAGGACATGATAGTTTAATATTATTTGTAGAGAGAGTTTAAAGGGAAAGTGACATCAACACTAGTTTTTACGCTTTTTTTTATTTTAGCTTTCGTTTTTATTCTAAAAGACAGTATTATTGTCGTTAAACAACAAGAAGCTATTGTTATTGAAAGTTTGGGTAAATTTTCAAGAATATTATATGCCGGATTACATTTTATTGTTCCGTTTGTTGATGCGCCCAGACGAATAAATAGGATTGAAAAATGTATAACTCGAGATGGTCATACATATTATGCTCCGGTATATTCTAAAATTGTTGATTTAAAAGAAACAGTTTATGATTTTCAGGGACAAAACATAATTACAAAAGATAATGTTAAAATAAATGTTAATGTTATTTTGGATTACCAGATAATTGATCCTAAAAAAGCAGTATACCAAGTTGAAAACTTGCCTGAAGCTATTAAAAAATTGACTCAGACAAACTTAAGAAACCTTGTTGGTCAGTTATCATTAGATGAAGCTCTTGTTTCACGTGATGTAATAAATGATGAATTAAGAGAAATTTTTGGTAAAGTAGCAGATAAGTGGGGGATAAAAGTTAATCGTGTAGAACTTCAAGATATAATTCCTCCTGAATCTATTCAACAGTCAATGGAAAAAGAAAAGAAAACAGAACAAGAATAATAGTTATAAAAAATGTAGAAAGGGGAAAAGTACATTATGGAAATATTCGGAACATTATTTATTTTTGTTTTTTTAATTGCAATTGCAGCATTAGTTATACTTGTAAAAAATTGCATTATTATCGTTAAACAACAACAGGCAGTTGTAATTGAAAGTTTTGGTAAATTTTCAAAAATATTAAATCCCGGGTTAAATTTTATTATGCCTATTGTTGATACACCTCGTCAGATAATAAGAATAGAAAAAGGCAGAACACTTGACGGTCGTTTATATTCTGCTCCTTCATATTCTAAAGTTATTGATTTAAGAGAAACCGTTTATGATTTCCCAAGACAAAACGTAATTACAAAAGATAACGTTACAATCAGTATCAATGCTCTTTTGTATTTCCAAATTGTTGATCCGAAAAGAGCGGTATACCAAATCGAAAACTTGCCTGAAGCTATTGAAAAATTGACTCAGACAAACTTAAGAAACCTTGTTGGTCAATTAGCATTGGATGAAACACTTGTTTCTCGTGATATTATCAACGATAAATTGAGAGAAATCCTTGATAAAGCAACAGACAAATGGGGTGTAAAAGTTAACCGTGTAGAACTTCAAGATATTGTTCCTCCTGCATCTATTCAACAGGCAATGGAAAAAGAAAAGAAAGCAGAACAAGACAGACGTGCTACAATTCTTGAAGCTGAAGGTATTAAAAAATCTGCAATATTAACTGCAGAAGGTGAAAAAATGTCTGCAATTAACAGAGCAGAAGGTGAAAAACAAGCTGAAATTTTAAGAGCTGAAGGTGTGGCTCAGGCTCGTATTATAGAAGCTGATGCAGAAAAAGAAGCTATTTGCAGAATTATTAATGCATTGGCAGACAAAGGTAAACCGGACCAATATTTAATTGCTATGAAATATTTGGAAACACTTGCAAATATAACAAAAGGCGATAATAATAAAGTCGTTTATATGCCTTATGAAGCAACGGGTATTTTAAGTTCTGTTGACGGTATTAAACAAATGTTTGACAGAAAATAGTTTTAACTCTGCTAAAAAAGGCTTAAAGCAAATTCTTGTTTTAAGCCTTTTTTGTTCTTGAAAATTGTTACTCGAATTTGTTTAATGTAAAATTAGTGTAATTATGATTAATTTTTCTATAGTATTGTTTTTAATAGCAAGAATAATTGCAAATCCTCTCGGACAATTCTTTTCAAAAAAATTGTCAAAGGAAATACCTTGTTCTGTGATATGTTTTTACTCATATTTGTTATTGAGTTTGAGCTATTTCCCTTTTATAAAAAAATATATACAACCTGAAACAATAACGCCGGATCTTATTACTCTTGTTATTATAGCAGGTGTTCTTAGTATACTGGGAACATTATTTTTTATAAAATCCGAAGAAGATGAAAAAATATCAGCAATAACTCCTGATAATTCTTTTATAAGTATAGTAGGACTTTTTTTTGCTTATATTCTTTTAAATGAATTACCTTCTATAATAGCTATGTTAGGTATATTATTGATTTTTACCGGTTCTAAAATAATATCGGATAATCCTTTTCATTTTTCATTTCCTGAACTAAAGAGGAAAGAAGTTCAGTATAAATTAATTTCGTTTTTGTTTGCAGCCGCACAGGTGGTTGTATTGAAAAAAATTATTATATATTCTTCCATAGAAACTTGCTTTATATTATGGTGCTTTATTTGTTGTATTCTTTCATTTCTGGTATTGTTTGTTTCAAAAAGAACGTTAAAATTTGATTATAGAATACACTTAATGCCATTAATGATAATTGCTATTTGTATTGGATTTATGCAATATGCCGCTAATTATGTATTGAATAATATGAATGTAGTTTATGCACTTTCATTATTTCAACTATCCTCTATATTTACATCATTTGCAGGCTTTAAATCATTTAATAAAAAAGAAATTATCAGAAAGACAATTGCTGCTTGTATAATGGTTTGTGGATCAATATTTATTGTATACTTGCTGACAGTTTATATGATATAATCTAACCCATCCTAAGGCAATTATTGCAATACACAATACTATTATGCCAAAAATTGTCATCAAATCTTTATAATTAGATTCTTTTTGTGAAATATTTTGAATTTTATTTTCATTATATTTTAGAAGCGAATCATAAGTATTTTCAGAAAGAAAACTGATATTTGTTCTATCTTTTAGATATACATGAAATTCTACTGAATTTTCATAATTTCTGCTATAAGGATCTTTTCTTGTATATATTTGGTAGATGTCATCTCTTTCAAAACTTATGTTTTTTACTTCCTTTTTAAAAAAGTTATATGATTTATATTGGCAAGAAGATGCATCGCAGACCAAAGTTTCTTGAACACTATCTGTAAATAAACAACTAATGAATAATAGAAAAGTCAAGAATAGAAAAAAGGGGATAAAAATCATTATTAAGGCTTTAATATCAGATTTTTCATTTGAAAATAATATTCCTAGCATATTAACTATGTACCCAACAAAAAAAATTTAAAACTATTGTTTGAAATTTGGCTATTTTTGGGTTAAATTTTTAAATAGTTAAACAAAAATAATGCAAGACTAGGAGAGCATGGAGGTCATAAAATGACAAAGAAAACAATTACGGTTGACGGTAACTACGCTGCCGCTCATGTGGCTTATGCTTTAAGCGAAGTATCCGCAATCTACCCTATCACTCCTTCATCAACAATGGGTGAATGGATTGACGAATGGGCTTCACAACACAAAAAAAATATCTGGGGACAAGAAGTAAGAGTTGCAGAAATGCAATCTGAAGCAGGTGCAGCAGGTGCCGTTCACGGTTCTCTTGCAGCTGGTGCTTTAACTTCAACCTATACTGCATCACAAGGTTTATTATTAATGATTCCTGTAATGCACAAAGTAGCAGGTGAAATGCTTCCTTCTGTTATTCACGTAGCAGCAAGAGCATTGGCAGCACAATCACTTGCAATATTTGGTGACCATACAGATGTTATGGGATGTCGTAATACCGGATACGCAATGTTAGCGGCTAACTCAGTTCAAGAAGAAATGGATTTAGCTTTAGTTGCTCATTTGGCAACATATAAAGCAAAAGTTCCTTTCCTTCAATTCTTTGACGGTTTTAGAACATCTCACGAAGTTCATAAAATTGAAGAAATATCTTATGAAGATATTGCAAAATTAGTTGAACCTAAATATATTGAAGAATTCAGACAAAGAGCTTTAAGACCTGAAGCTCCTGTATGTAAAGTTGGTGCTCAAAATACCGACGTATATTTCCAAGGTCGTGAAACAGTAAACAAATACTATAATGCAACACCTGATATCGTTCAAGAATATATGGATAAAGTTGCAGCAGTTACAGGAAGACAATATCATCCGTTTGATTATGTTGGTGCTCCTGATGCTACTGATGTTATAGTTGCTATGGGTTCCGGTTGTGAAACAATTGAAGAAACAATCGAATATTTGAACTCTCACAGAGGTACAAAATACGGTTTGGTTAAAGTAAGATTATACAGACCGTTCGATGTTAAACGTTTCAATGCTGCACTTCCTAAATCAGTAAAACGTATTACTGTTTTAGACAGAACAAAAGAACCAGGTTCAATAGGTGAACCTTTATACTTAGATGTTGTTGCAGCATTAGAAAACAAAGATGTCAGAGTTATTGGCGGTCGTTACGGTTTATCTTCAAAAGAATTTACACCGTCTATGGTATTAGCAGTATATAAACATGCTGAAAATAACGGATTCCATGGGTTCACAGTAGGTATTGAAGATGATGTTACAAATAAATCATTAAAAGTAACAGAACATATCGTAACAGAACCCGAAGGAACTACAAACTGTATGTTCTGGGGCTTAGGTTCAGATGGTACTGTTGGTGCTAACAAAAACTCAATAAAAATTATCGGTCAATATACAGATAAAGATGCTCAAGCATACTTTGCTTATGACTCTAAAAAATCATTTGGTGTAACTGTTTCTCACTTAAGATTTGGTGATAAACCTATTAAATCAACATATTTAATTACTGCACCTGATTTTGTATCTTGTTCAGCTCATTCTTATATTGGCAGATATGACCTTCTTAAAGGTATAAAAGAAGGCGCTACATTCTTGTTAAACAGCCCTTATACAAAAGAAGAAGCATTTAGTCATTTAACAAGAGATATGCAAAAAACAATCATTGAAAAGAAAGTTAAATTCTACAATGTTGACGCTGAAAAATTAATCAAAGAACAACCCGGTCTTAGAGGTAAAGGTGCAAACACAGTTATGATGGTTGCATACTTCAAAGTATCAGGTATAATTCCGTTTGAACAAGCTCTTGAAGGTATGAGAGAAATGACAAAGAAAACCTTTAAGAAAAAAGGCGATGATGTTGTAAATATGAACCTTGCTTTAATAGATGCAGCAGTTAATGCAACTGAAGAAGTTGTTATTCCTGCTTCTTTAGATGGTGTTAAGGCAGCTGATGACGTTCAAATGATTCCTTCTCATGCAGATGAATTTGCAAAGAAAATTATTGAACCTTGTATGCGTCAAAAGGGTGATGATATCCCTGTTTCCGCTATGAGTGTTGATGGTGTTATCCCAACAGGAACAGCTAAACTTGAAAAACGTGGTATAGCTCCGAGAGTTCCAAAATGGGTTAGCGAAAATTGTTTACAATGTGGTGTTTGTGCTTCTGCATGTCCACATGCAGCAATCAGAACAAAATTAATTGAAGAAAAAGACTTAGCAAAAGCTCCTTCTTCATTTAAAACAATTCCTGCAAAACCTGCAGCTGCTGATGAAAAATTCAAAGTTCAAGTTTATTGTATGGATTGTACAGGTTGCGGTGTTTGTTTGGATCAATGTCCAACAATGAAAATGCCTAAAGAAAAACAAGCTCTTACATGGTCAACTATAGAAGATGAAACCGCAGCAGGTGAAATGGAAAATGAAAACTTCTTTGATGCATTACCGGATAATGTAATGGGAAGAAACACAACAAAAACAATAAAAGGTGCAATGCTAAGAAAACCGTTGTTTGAATTTTCAGGTGCTTGTGCTGGTTGTGGTGAAACTCCTTATGTTAAATTAGTTTCACAGTTATTTGGTGAAAATGCTATAGTTGCAAACGCAACAGGTTGCTCATCAATATATTCAGGTACATTCCCTACAATTCCTTATACAACAAATAAGGAAGGCAGAGGACCTGCTTGGGCAAATTCATTATTTGAAGATAATGCAGAATTCGGTTTCGGTATGAGATTAGCAGTTGATCAAAACAGAGAAACTTTAAAATCTTATGTTGAAAAAGTAGTAGCTGATGAAAAAGCACCTGCAGACTTAAAAGAAGCTTTACAAGGTGCAATGGCTCATTTCGATAATTCTAAAACACCTGAAGCAGTTGAAGCACAAAACAAAGCAAAAGCTGCAATTGCAAAATATGCAGGTTCAGGTTGTCCAAACTTGGCAAAAGTTAAAGAATTACAAGATTACTTTACTGATAAATCAGTTTGGATTATAGGTGGTGACGGTTGGGCTAACGATATCGGATATGGTGGTATTGACCATGTTCTTGCTCAAAACAAAAACGTTAATATCCTTGTATTAGATACCGAAGTATATTCAAATACCGGCGGTCAAGCATCAAAATCAACACCAACCGGTGCTGTTGCGAAATTCGCTACAGGCGGTAAGAGAACATATAAGAAGAATATGGGCTTAATGAGTATGTCTTATGGATATGTTTATGTTGCTTCAGTTGCACTTGGTGCAGACAGAATGCAAACATTAAAAGCATTCCAAGAAGCTGAAGCTTATGACGGTCCTTCTATCATCTTTGCTTATGCTCCTTGTATTGCTCACGGTATCGATATGAGTAAAACTCAAACAGAACAAAAACGTGCTGTTGATGCAGGTTATTTCCCATTATACAGATATAATCCTGCAAATGAACAACCGTTTACTTGGGATGCTAAAGATCCTAAAGATAGCTTCCAAGACTTTATACGTTCTGAAGGCAGATATAAGTCATTACTTAAAACAAATCCTGAAGCTGCAGAAACATTGTATTCTCAAGCAGAAAAGGATGCTGCAAAACGTATGTCTGTATTCAAATCTGTTGGTGAATTAATAAAATAGTATATCAACAATGATTAAGAAGGTGCCTGTGCGAACAGGCACCTTCTTTTATAAAAATTTTAAATAAATAAAGTTTCAATTAGTCTATTTCATAATTTTAAAAATAGCTTTTTTAACATGACTGTCATTGTCGATTGATAAAGCAGGCATGTGTGCATCTTCCGGAAAGAATATTAAAAACGTAGTATTATCAGCTAAGAGTTTATCTACATTGCCTTTTAAAAACATTACGTCTTTTTCTGTATTATATTCTTCACTTACAGTAGTATTTTCAATATTTGTATAGCCCATATATTCTTTACCAGATACAACAACTTGAATATCTATATATTTTTTGTGGGCTTCTAATTTTTGTGTTTGTTTTGTTTCGTATTCCTGCAGATTAAAAAATACATCATTTCCTCTAAGTTCATGCTTTCCACATGCCATATTTGATAAATTATTGTTTTTTAAATAATCAAACACTAATTTAAAATCTTTATGCAGGTTTTCGTATTTTTTTGAATTAGCCAATTTGTCAATAATCATAACTATTTCCTCCTTAGAAATAAATGTAACACAAAATTTTACATTTGTTAATTAATGGGCAATTATGCGATTAAAAAAAACTTTATAGATATATAGGGGAAAATAACAGACTATAGATTTTTATAGGGGAAAATATGAACGAAGAACAATTAAGTGTAGTTTTAGGAACGATTAGTGAACCGGTTAAAAACGTCTACAAGTTAAGGTCAAGAAAAGAAGTTGATGAAATTCAAAGATTAATAAGAATTTTTAAAATTAACGAAGAACAAAAAATTAAACACAAAATGCTTGCCATAAAGAATCTGGCAACTATGAAAGTTGTATATAGTAATAATTAATTAAATATTTTTAGGATGGTATGCCTGAGGATATGTGTATTCCTCAGCAAAACCTATTGCATTATACATGCTGACAGCGGCAACGTTGTCAGCATCACAACTTGCATTTAGTTCTTTTAAAGACCAGCCTTCTGTTATTGCTGAATTTAATAAGTCATCTAAAAGAAGTTTTAGTAATACTTTTCCGTAACCCTGATTTCTGTGCTTCTTTAGAATTGCAACTATAGGTACATTTGCTATTTTGTCGTTTGTTAAATTAGCGAAACAAAATCCAACGGGATGTTTTTTGTAAAGTAATACTTTTGTAATTTCAGGTAAAAATTTTCCGTAAACATTTTCTGTAATTTTTTCAACAATATCTTTGCATCCCTTTGTTGTTAAGAAACGACTGTCAAACAGAGCATCAGATGAATCTTTGAACGCTTGATGTACAATTTCTGCAGCATCTTTTGAATAAATTGATTTCCAATTAGTAATCGTATATTCACCCGGAAGTTTTGGTAAATATAATTCTTTTGTTTTGTTAAGAGCGGAAATATCTGCCAAGTTAAAGCCCATAACTGCAGTATTAACAATTTTAAAACCAAATGTTTGAATGTCTTGTGCAAATGCACTTTGTTTACCCAATAACGGATAGGTTACAACTTTTTCTCTCATTAATATTTTATTTTGTTCTATAAATTTATCCAGAAGGACTTTTCTTTTTGCATTAAGGTTTTCATTTCCAATACAATGTATTATATTTAGTTCTAATGATTCCGATACTAGAGTTGTATATACCAAAAAACCGGTCGGAATATCATCTTCAAATAAAATAAGACATTGAAGCAACCCATCTTCAACACTTTTTATAAAATTAGGATACGATAGTGGTTCCAATTCAAAGTTATAATCGGAAAACGCATTCATTTTGAAGTCGTTATAAACTCCTGAAAAAATTCTGAAATAATTTGAATTATATGATTCTACTTTGTATATAGTTAAATTTGCCATAATTTTATTCTCTACAGTTCAATTAAGTGTTCCATTTTGTCTATTTTTGTGTGAATGTATCTTTCGTTATATTTGTTAAGCTGGGTTTTTAGTGCAACTCTTTCAGTTATTTCAAGCCCGTATCCCTTTAGTGCAATAATTTTAGTCGGATTGTTTGTTATGAGTTTTATTTTTGTATAACCTAAATCTCTTAAAATTTGTGCGCCTATACCATAATTTCTTAAGTCGGGCTGAAAACCTAAGGAAATGTTTGCCTGAACGGTGTCTTGTCCTTTTTCTTGAAGCGCATAGGCTTTTATTTTATTTACAAGCCCGATACCTCTGCCTTCATGTCCTCTTATATATACAAGAGCACCTTTCCCGTATTCTTCAATTGTTCTTAGGGCTGTTTCAAGCTGATTTTGACAATCACATCTCTTTGAGTGAAAAATATCACCGGTTAAGCATTCTGAGTGTACTCTAACCATCGGTATTTTATCAGAACCATCATCTTTTACTATTGCAACCTGATCATTACCTCCAAGCTTGTTTGTGTATCCGTATACTTTAAATGTACCGAAATCAGAAGGAAGGTTAGCAACAGCTTCACGTTTTATGAACATTTCTTTTTGTAATCTGTATTCTATTAATTGCGCTACAGTAACAAATTTTAGGTTGTGCTTTTTAGAAAACTCAACAAGATTATCACGTCTTGCCATTGTTCCGTCTTCATTAACAATTTCGCAAATAACTGCTGCCGGAATAAGTCCTGCAAGTCTTGAAAGGTCAACAGATGCTTCAGTGTGTCCTACTCTTTCCAGTACTCCGCCTTTTCTTGCAATAAGAGGGAAAATATGTCCAGGTTTGGATAAATCTGATGATGTCGCATCGGGAGCAACTGCAACTTCTATTGTTTTTGCTCTGTCAAAAGCACTTACGCCTGTTGTTACACCGTATTTTTTAACAGCATCAATACTTTGAGTGAATGCGGTACCTTTGGGGTCGGTATTATGGCTAACCATTTCTGATAAACCTAAACTGTCAGCTTTTTCTCTTGTCAGAGCAAGACAAACAACGCCTTTACACTGGGAAATTAGGAAATTAATAATTTCAGGGGTTGCATATTGTGCAGGAATTATGACATCTCCCTCATTTTCTCTGTCTTCATCATCGGCAACTATAACCGGTTTTCCGTTTTTAAAATCCTCTATTGCTTCATCTATTGTATTAAATTTAATTTCACTCATTTTACATAAATCCGTTCTGCGCTAAAAAATCATAGCTTATTTTACTTGTATTATCTTTTGAATTTAAAATTTTTTCAATATATTTGGCGAATAAATCCGTTTCAATATTTACAAAATCACCTTTTTTAAGGCTTTTTAGGTTTACTTCTTTTAATGTTACGGGAATCAGTTCAACCGAAAATATATTATCACTAATTGAAGCAACAGTTAAACTTACTCCGTTTACGGCAATAGAACCTTTATATATTACATATTTGCTGCATTCTATAGGTAATTTAAAGAAATATCTTTTTGAAAAACCGTCATCTTCGCATTTAATAAATGTAGCGCAACAATCTATATGTCCCGATACGATATGTCCATCTATGCGTTTATTTAATGTCAAAGCTCTTTCTAAATTTACAAAATCATTTATTTTTAATGTATTGTAGTTTGTAACGGAAAGAGTTTCATTAGATGCCTGAACCTTGATAAAATTCTTTCCGTATTCTGTAACTGTTTGGCAGGCACCATTAACGCAAATACTTGCACCTTTTTTTATATCAGAAAGTATTTTGCTGCATTCTATCGTTAATTCCATTCCGTTAGAGGAAGTATTAATACCTGTTATTTTTCCTTGTTCTTCTATTAATCCAGTAAACATACTAAGAGTGTAACACAAAATGATATCAAACATACTAAAGCATTAAAGATTATTACAAAACTTTGGTATTTGTTTTCTACTTTTAAAATCTAGTTGTAAACTTCAACAAAACATAATACAATATTGATATACACAAGTTTTGATTTTAACATCCTAAGGAGTTCAAATGGCGGTAGCATATTTATGTTTGGGTTCAAATATCGGTGACAAAGTCGGATATCTTCAGCAGGCGGTAAAATTACTTACCGAATCGGGATTGGTAACGGTAGTAAGAACATCTGCTTTGTATGAAACAGAACCATGGGGTAATAAAGATTTAGACTGGTTTGTAAATGGAGTAATAGAAGTAAAAACAAAGCTTTCTCCACGTGAATTACTTCAGTTGTGTAAAAGTACTGAAATGAAAATGGGTAGACAACCCCAAACTGAAAAGTATCAAGCAAGAATAATAGATATTGATATATTGTTCTACGGTGATTTGACAATTGATGAACCGGATTTAAAAATTCCTCATGAACACTTACATGAAAGAGCATTTGCAATTGTTCCGCTGTTAGAATTAATTCCTGATTATGAACATCCTAAATACAAAAAGTCACTTTTGCAATTGCATGAAGACTTAGAAACATTGGATGATGTCTTTTTATATGGAACAAGAGTTGATATATAAAAATGTTGCAGTAATAGGATGTGGTGCAGCAGGTGGTTTTGCTTCAGTTTTATTATGCAAAAATCCTCAAATAAGAGTTACGGCTTTTGATATAAAAGAGCCTTTTGAAACTTTACTGCCGACAGGTGGAGGCAGGTGTAATCTTACTTATGATGAAAAGGATATAAGGGAATTTGTACAAAATTATCCAAGAGGTGAGAAGTTTTTATTGTCTGTTTATTCTAAGTTTGATAATGCTAAAACCCGTCAATTATTTAAAGAATTGGGGATTAAAACTTATGTTCAGGATGATAAAAGAGTATTCCCTGTTTCTGACAGCTCAAAAAAACTAATTTCTGACTTAAAAAAACATTTAGATGTTTCTAATTTTTGTTTTAAACAAGAAAAAGTGAGAAAAGCGGAGAAAAAGAATGATATTTTTTGTGTTGAAACTGAAAACGGACAGTATGAATTTGATGTTTTAATATTATCTACAGGAGGAAAAGGTAATGGTTTTGAAATCGCAGACAAATTCGGACATAATGTTATTCCTCATAAACCGTCTTTAACTTCATTTGAAATAAAAGAAAAATATTTATATGCGTTATCTGGCATGTCGTTTAAGAATGTTGAAATAACTATAAACAGTAATAAGCAGAAAAATAAGGCTGTTATAGGTGATATTTTATTCACGCATTCTTCTATTTCTGGACCTGCAATATTTAAAGTATCGGCAATAACCGCATTTGATAAGATAGATGAAAATAATTGTTTAGAAATATCTTTAAAATTGGCGGATTGTTCATTGTCTGATATAGAGGAGGAATTAAAAGCTAATTCTAAAAAAACTATAAAAAATGTATTTTCTAAATTTGTTCCTGAAAATTATATTGCTAAAATAATGCAGGTAAATGGAATTGATGAATCGAAACAGGTTGCACAAATAAAAAAGACAGAAAAAGAAATATTAATTAATGCAATTATTTGTTTAAAACTTCATTTAATCGGACGTAAAAACGGTTCAGAAATTGTTACTGCCGGCGGAGTTGATTTGAATGAAGTCTGCTCAAAAACCATGGAATCAAAAATAGTAAAGAACCTGTATATAATTGGTGAAGTTTTGAATATTGATGGCTATACGGGTGGGTTTAATTTGCAAAATTGCTGGTCAACTGCATTTATTGCAGTTTCAAATATAAATTATTGCAATTAATCTTCTTTTGTTTCTATATCAAAAATTTCGTCTGTTCCCATATCGTCATCATCAGTATTGTTGTTTTCAAAATATAGAAAATCGTCATCTCTTTCATTAGTTGGAGGGGTGTATGACTCTCTTAAAAATTGTATTTCTAAATCCATTTGTATTAAGGAGCAGAATAATCCGGATATGCTGCCTATTATAGCTCCTATTAATCCAAGTTGAACATTACTTAAAGTTATATTGTTAAAAATAGAAGGGATAGAAATTCCAAGAACTGTTACCAAAAATATAGGTAAAAAGAATAAAACCGCAATTATTCCAACTGTAATTGATTTTAATATGTATAAAGAAAACAGTTTTCTGTTATTACTAATAAAAATAAATCCCTTTTTAACATTAAGTAAATCTTCAAATTCAAGAGATTTTGTATAATTTAAAAATAGTCCCATTAACATAATGATAAAAAATGTAAGTAATATAGCAAAAATAATAGCAAAAATAATTGCCAATATAATAGTCAGTTTTGGACTAATTAAGTATGCAATATAGCAAAATATAAGACAAATTAAGAATGATATGAAAATTAAAATAAAAAGGACAAGCTCATAAATCATAAAGCCTACAAATGATACAACACCTGTAGTAGCGATCTTTTTAAAATCATCAAAGAGATTAGCAAGTACATTATTATTTGTTTTATATCCGTTATTTGCTGATAATATATATAATCCCAAAGATAGTATGCTAACAAAAAAGTATACTAAATATGCAAATGAAGATTGTTTTAATGTAGTGGCCGGAATATTTTCTCCGCCTTGTGACATATATATTCCGCAAATTCCGCCTATAAGTATAAGCAATCCGTAATATAACATATTCCTTTTGTCGTATATGCCGGAAAATATATTTTTTACTGCTGCTCTTATGCTTATAGTCATATTTTCTCCTTAACTAACCAAAAATATATCATTAAAATATGATAATATATTTCCACGCATATAAAAATTTTAAACAGTTGGTTTCTGTTTTTTGATTATTACATTTTTAAATTAGGCATTAATAAAAGTGTAAATATAGATGTATTACGTAAGTGTGAGCAAAACATAGTTTTGCTCACACTTGGCATAAACTAATTTAGTTATTATTCATTTTCGTTTATTTCAATATACTCATCATCAGCAGATACTTCTTGCCAGTCATCTTTAGGTTCGGGCATATAATGAGCTGTTTCTCTTAAAAATTGTATTTGTAAGTCCATTAGAACCAAATTGGCGATGATTCCCATTGCCCAGCATAATCCTATAATTATTAATGCAAATAGAAAAGAGCTTTGTTCTGAAGATGGTATTTTTATACAACCAGCTAGGACTATAGTTATTATCATACCTATGAAAATGAATAGAAATATACAAAGTATTATTAATGCAATTGATTTTAATATGTAAACAGAAAGTTCTCTTCTCGCTGAGGATATAAAATTGAATGATTTTTTTACATTAATAATATCTTCAAATTTCAGAGATTTTGTATAATTAAAGAATAATCCCATTGTAAGCAGTATTATAAAAGTTAAATAAACGGCAAATAATATTATACATATTATTATAGGTATTATCATTAATGTTTTATCCGGTATATTCATATAAGTTACAAATAAAATTACCCCTAACGGGAGTCCGGGTAGTAATAACGCCAATAACGTTCCCAAATACATTAACATTATGCCTGCATAAGTGACTATTCCGGTTATTGCTATTTTTTTAATATCTTTAAACAGATTTGCAAAGATGCTTTCTTCTCCTCTATACCCGTTATTTATTGAGACTATATATATCCCTATAGCTATTACACTTGTTATTAAAGAAAGTAGTTGTATTAACGAGAATTGTGATATTGTGGCTAACGGGTTTTGATTTTCTGAAGAAGGATTAATAAATGAAATAAATACTATTACTAATGTGCTTACACAAAAAAGCATTATATAGTAAAAAATATTCTTTTTGTTATATCTTTCGGAAAGTACATTTTTTACTGCAGCATTAATACTGATAGTCATATTATCTCCTTAACTAATTTCGTGCGATTTATTTTTATATATTTCCACGTTGATAATCTTTTTAAACTTTAATATTTTTTTCTTGCCGTTTGGAGTATATTTTCGTATTTTTTATAACTTGTCCGTTTAAATTAGGCATTAATAAAAGTGTAAATATAGAAGTAATTACAGTTGATGTAAGTAAAACAAATGTTATAGAACCTAAATTCGAAAATAATAAATTAGAAAATTGATTTGCATTGGAAATTCCTGTTGACATCTGTTGTGGCATTGTATTTTGAAAACCGAATAAAGATGTGATAAGCGGGCTTATAGCAGATGTTGCCGTTTGAATTATTATTGAAATTATGATGCTAAACAATACATACATCCAATAATCTTTTTTTATTAAATAACCGTATTCATTTATTTTTTTGTAATTAAGCATATCTTTTAGATTTAGTTTGTCAAAAAATAATAATGAAGCAGGGATTATATATTTAAATGACATAATAACACCTGCTATAGCCGATAAAAATATTATAAAGAAAAGGAATATAACGTTGCCGAAATCGCTTAAATTAGAAACGGAATCCGAGTTTTCTCCTCCTATAACTATAGCTATTAATTGTGATAAAAGATAAGCAAAACATATAATACAAGGAAAAAATACAATTATATACAGAGTAGAAACTCCGGTAAGGAATTTAAAACCTGTTTCAAAGATATACATTGCATTATTAATATTAGGTATTATATCCTTAGCTCTACATCCTTCATTATGACTGGCTATTACATAGTAACCCTGTGCAAAAATACTTATTACCGCAATAATTATAAAATCAAAAAACATACTATTTAACATTTTTGAAACAATTAATGTTGTAAGAAGTATAATTAAGTATATTGCTAAATTTGAATGATTATATTTTTTTGAAGTAAAAGCTGTTATACATTCCGAAAAATTTATACTCATAAAAAATCCTTTTTCATATATGACAGATAATTATAACATTATAATTTCCATAATGATAAGATTTTCTATATATTTAACATAAAGTTTTTTGCGATTTGTAAATTTATGTTTGAAAAAAAATATGTTTAATATATGATATAAATAGTGGTTACACACAGAGCTAGATAGAATATAAGGGAAAAGTTGTATTCTATAGTTTTCTATTGTAAATAATAATATATTTGATAAGAAAAGGTGACACAATGGGAATTAAAGGAAAAAACGACAAAATGGTAGTTCTTGCTTGTGAAGAATGCAAAAGAAGAAACTACACAACCGTTAAAAATAAAAAAACATCAAAGGAAAGAATGGAATTAAATAAATATTGTCCGTTCTGCCAAAAACATACATCACATAAAGAAACAAAATAAGGAATTATAATTGCGTCCTTAGTTCAGTTGGTAGAACGTCGGTCTCCAAAACCGGATGTCGAGGGTTCGAGTCCTTCAGGGCGCGAATTATAAAAAGGAAGAAATGGATAAATTCAAAGAATATTTTAAAGGTATTAAGTCAGAATGGGGCAAAATAACTTGGCCCGAAAGAAGACAAGTTATCGGTCAGACGATAATAGTAATTGTTATAGTAACATTATTTACGACTTATACATACGGATTGGACATTATATTCAAAGGAGTATTAAAAACTCTTGGTTTGATTGATTAAAGAGTGATTAAAGATAGGATTTTAAACATAATGGCAAAAGAAAAAAATGATATTGTTGAACATTTAGCTGATATGGAACTTGGGCAGGAAGGCGTTGAAAAGAAAGAAGAAATTCTTGCTGAAAAAGATGCCGAATTTAAAGAATCTGTAAAAGAACCAAAAGCACCACAAAAAAGATGGTATATTGTTCATACGTATTCAGGTCATGAAAATAAGGTAAAGGTTAACCTTGAAAAACGTATAGAATATATGAATATGGGTGACAAAATTTTCAGAATTGAAGTTCCCCAAAAAACAGTTACAAAAATGAAAGACGGAAAGAAAACAGACAGAGAAGAAAAAATATTTCCGGGCTATGTTCTTGTAGAAATGATAATGGATGATGATTCTTGGTATGTAGTAAGACATACTGCAGGTGTAACTAAATTTGTAGGTTCTGCTAAAAAGCCTATTCCTGCCAAAGAAAGCGAAATCAAGAGAATTATCCATAAAACACAAAATCAGGTATCAAAAGTTGAACTTGATGTTAAAGCGGGTGATAAGGTCAGAATTATATCCGGTCCGTTCTCTGAATTTATTGGTGACATTACGGAAGTATATCCTGATAAATCAAAACTCAGAGCTATGGTATCAATATTCGGACGTGAAACACCTGTTGAACTTGAATATAAACAAATTCAAAAAATTTAGAAAAATTCAAGAAGCGAATTTTCCGTAGAGTGAGTGACGAAAGGAACGAACTCGAAGAAGCAAAAACAGAGCGAATGGCAGTGATAACGAAATGAGCGAGAAGTTTTTGAAAAGGAAAATTCAAGAAGCGAATTTTCCGTAGAGTGAGTGACAATAAGGAACGAACTCGAAGAAGATAATATAACATAAGAAGTGGAAGGAACTGAAGTTCCGCCGGTACCACGAAAGGAGAAACAAAAATGGCAAAGAAAGTTGTAGGAAAAATTAAACTACAAATTCAAGCTGGCAAAGCAAATCCATCACCGCCGGTTGGTCCTGCATTAGGTCAACATGGTGTAAACATCATGGAATTTTGTAAACAATTTAATGCCAGAACAGAATCACAGGCAGGATATATTATTCCTGTAGTTATCGATGTATATGAAGACAGATCATTTTCATTCGTAACTAAATCACCACCGGCTGCTGTATTAATTAAAAAAGCAATCAATATAGCAAAAGGTAGTGCGGCACCAAACAAAACAAAAGTTGGACAAATTACACATGCACAACTTGAAGAAATTGCAAAAATAAAAATGGAAGACCTTAATGCAACTACAGTCGAAGCTGCAGTTGAAATGATAAAAGGTTCTTGCAGAGCAATGGGTGTAACGGTTGCTGATTAGTAAAAATGATTGATTAAAAGTGGAAGCATAATTGCGTTATAACCACAAAAGGAGAAAAAATGTCAAAATTAACAAAAAAACAAAAGAAAATAGCAGAAATGATGGAAGGTTTTAACCAACCATGCAATGCTATGGAAGCTATACAAAAATTGCAGGAAGTAGCAAAAGAAACATGTAAATTCAATGAAACAGTAGAATGTCACATGTCTTTAGGTATTGATGTTAAACACGCAGACCAGCAAGTACGTTCAACAACAGTATTACCTGCAGGTTTAGGTAAATCAGTAAGAGTGTGCGTAATTGCAAAAGGTGCCAAAGCAACTGAAGCAAAAGAAGCAGGCGCTGATGAAGCAGGAGCTGAAGAAATTATTGATAAAATTTCAGGCGGTTGGTTTGAATTTGATACATTAATAGCAACTCCTGATTGTATGGGTATGTTAGGTAAATTAGGTCGTGTTTTAGGTCCAAAAGGTTTAATGCCAAACCCTAAAACAGGTACAGTAACTTTAGATGTGGCAAAAGCTGTTAAAGATGCTAAAGCAGGTAAAGTTGAATTTAGAGCTGATAAACAAGGTATGATTCATGTACCTATAGGTAAAATTCAATTTACTACAGATGACTTAATGAAAAACTACATAACATTGGCAGATGCTGTATTAAGAGCGAAACCATCATCTTCTAAAGGTATTTATTTAAAATCCGTATATTTAACAACAACAATGGGTCCAAGTATTAAACTTGATTCAAAGAATGTTGCAGCGGAAGTTAAAGAAAATATTCAATAGTAAATGAATTATAACAGGGTACGTCACAAGGCGTACTCTGTTTTTAAATTAGCGGGAGTTTTGAATAGTAGTGCGGGATAAGTTAAATCAGAACAGAAAAACTAAAGACAAAATAAAAATTTTCTTTCTTGTTATTTTATTAAAAATTTTCTTTTTTACCGAGCAGTTTTTGTTGAGAATAAAGCATATAAATTATCCGAAAGGTCAATTTATATTATCGATGTGGCATTGTCATCAATGTTTGGTATACGGAGTAAAGGATAAAAAAAATTTTTATGTTCTTATAAGTGCATCTAATGATGGAGAGATTGTAGCTAAAGCTATTGAAGTGTTGAAATTAAAATCTGTAAGAGGTTCTTCAAAAAGAAGAGGAGTGGCTGCATCATTGGAATTATTGGATAAATTAAAAGAAGGTGCATCTGCAGCTATAATGGTTGATGGTCCTAGAGGTCCAAAAGGGAAAGTAAAAGACGGAATAATAAATATTTCAAAACTTTCGGGTGTTCCTATAGTTCCTTTGGTTTGGGCTTCAAAAAGCAGAAATTTTCATACGTTTAATTCGTGGGATAAATTTCAATTACCGATAGGTCCTTGTAGGACGGTTGCTCTGTACGGTGATCCTATTTATATACCTTCCGAACTGGATAAAGAGCAGACGAAAGCCTGGTGTGATAAAGTTGAAAAAGAAATGAATCGTTTGGAAGAAGATTTAAAAGAAAATTATGACAAGTATTTGAAATTATGAAGTTTTATTTGTAGCATGTTGCTGCATAATCCATCTGATAACCACTTGTGGTGCCGTATGATGCATTATATTCACCTGTATTATAAAGTATACAATAACATTTATCTTCATTACAAGAAGCAGAACGTATCCTTATTGCATCAGAACTACTTACAAATTGCGTACAACAACCATTACCGGCTATTAGTACCTCACCCTCAATTATTTGACTATACAAATCAGCTATTTGATCCGGATTGAGATTATCTATAATGTCTGTTACATCTTTATTAAAATCCATTTAATATTCCTTTTTGAATTATTGTTTTTAAATAATAAAATATATTTAATAAAAAATGAGAATCTTATTATTAGTAATAGCTTGATTTTTAATATAAATTTCTTATTTATTTCTACATTCCAACATTTGCACATTAGAATTATAAGAACTAATCATAGATGATATTTGGCAATAACATGAACTATATTGAGGATAACAGTTCTCTGAAATAATGTATACGGTAGGTCCAGTTACAAATTGACTACAACAACCGGCAATTAATACAGGAGCATTACCCCCCCCCTCTATTATTGTATCATAGAGCGTTAAAAGCTCATTAGGAGAAAGGCTATCTACAACATTATGTATATCAACATTCATTTTATTATAGTAACATATATTTTACAAAAAAGCAAAGATATTTAATATCCTTGCTTTTTGGCTCTCTTGATTTTACAATTACGAAATTCTTTGGAACATATAACCGATACCTCTAGCTGTAAGGATTAATTCCGGATTAGCAGGGTCGGTTTCAAGTTTAGAACGTAATCTTGAAATATGAACGTCAACTACACGTGTGTCAATTCTGTGATCAGGCGGATAAGACCAAACGTGTTGAAGTATTTCATTTCTGGAGTATGCTTGACCTGAGTTATTTACTAATAATTCAAGCAAACTAAATTCCATACCAGTTAGTCTTATTCTTTCATTTTTTCTGAAAACTTGACGTCTTGCAGTATCTATTCTTATATTGCCCGTTGTAATAACATTTTTTGCTACTTTACTTGTAGGAGCAGCAACTTCTTTTGTATTTGTTCTTCTAAGAACTGCTTTTACTCTTGCTTCAAGTTCTTTTGGGCTGAAAGGTTTTATAACATAGTCATCAGCACCCAATTCAAGACCTGTAATTCTTTCAGAAACATCACCAAGAGCGGTTAATAATATAATAGGAACATCTGAAGTTCTTCTAATTTCTCGTGTAACACCATAACCGTCTATTTTAGGCATCATAACGTCTAAAACGATTAAATCAGGATTATGTTTATTAAATGCAGCGATAGCTTCTTCACCATCTGTTGCTGTAACAATATCGTAGCCAATCATGCTTAAACGAGCTTCCAAAATCCTTCTGATACTAGCTTCATCATCCGCTACAAGTATCTTTTGGTGGGATTCTTGTTCAGCCTGTAGTTCATTATTTTCAGTCATTTTTTAGACCCCTTAACATTACAAAATATTACCTTTGTTTACATTATATTACAAAATATAAAAAAATCAAAATATTTCTTAAAAAAACATCAAATATTTTAATATACTTTTGTTAAATATTTATGATTAATATTTGATTTTTATGCTATTTTATTTGATTATTTAACTATTGCAAAAATAAAAATTTTATGTGCAATATTTGTTCACTAATAAGAATTGAGGAACTTGTATGAAATGAAAGATTTTTTATCCAAGTATAAAAATCAAAATGAGCTTTTTGCATATTTGTCTATAACTATAGCCGTATTATTGTATGGTACGACCTTAACCGCAACAAAAATATGTTTAGAATACTATTCAACACCGCATTTAATGTTTTTTAGAATGCTAGTTTCTACAATTTTATTTATTCCTTTCCTATTTACGTTATATAAAAATATAAAAATTGATTTAAAAGATATAAAACTAATTCTTTTAATGATGTTGTGTGAACCCTGTTTGTATTTTATCTTTGAAACAAATGCACTAAAGTATACTACATCCGGTCAAGCAGGTATTGTAAGCTCTCTGGAACCTGTAATTCTTGTAATTGCTGCGAGAATAATATTAAAAGAAAAGTTTGTTAAAATTGTGTACTTGGGTTTATTTATTTCAATTTTAGGTTCTGTATTATTGAGTTTGGCATCTGATGAATCAGAGTTGGCACCTAATCCTCTGTTGGGTAATTTCTTAGAACTGATTGCCATTGTTTTAACTGATACCTGTGTTATAACAACAAAATATTTAATGGAAAAGTATCCGCCATTCTTCCTTGCAGGAATATCTGTTATTGGCGGTTTAATATTTTTTGGAATATATAATTTTGTAGACGGTGGAAATTTCTCCGTTGCCGTTAATACAAGTATATTCCTTGTAATATACTTAGGAATGCTTACTGTTGTTGCTTATTTCTTATATAATTTTGCGATATGCACATTGCCTGCAAGTAAATTTTCGCCATTTTTGTTTATACTTCCTGTTGCGGCCGTTATATTCGGATGGTTCTTTCTTGGTGAAACAATCAATTTAAAACAAGCCGGAGCTTGTATACTTGTTTTCCTCGGAATATATATATGTCAAATAAATGATAAAAAGAAGTATGTAAAATTGGCAAGGAGATTTCCAATCTTAAATAATATATTTTTACCGAGTAAAAAATAAATTGTTTATGATATAATCCAGTTAGACACTAGTAGTAAGGGATAAGAATTAATGCAAATCGGAATACCAAGAGCTTTATCATATTATAATTTTTTCCCGTTTTGGTACGGATTTTTCTCTGATTTGGGAATAGAAATAGTTTTATCTGATCCTACAACCAAACAAACAATGTCTGTTGGAGCTTCGCTTGTTGTTCCTGAAACTTGTTTGCCGGTTAAGGTATATGTAGGTCATATATTAAATCTTTTGGATAAGGGAATAGATAAAATTTTTGTTCCGTCTATCCAATCAATAGCACCAAAGATATATAATTGTTCAAAAATCAGAGGACTCCCTGATTTGATTAGAAATGTTATAAAACGTGATTTTACAATGGTAGAAGCAACTCTTGATAAATCAGAAAAAAATCAAGGATTGTATGATTTTTTGGCTGAAGCAGTAAAACCCTTTGGTATTACGGATATGGACCTTATTAAAAAAGCATCCAAAAAAGCATGGAAAGTTTATAATAATTTTCATGTAATGACAAGAAGCGGTTTTTCATATAAAAAGGCATTAAAATATGCAATGGAAAATAAAGTTGTAATCGCTGAAAATACAAAAACATATCCTATAAACATTGCTCTTATTGCTCATGGTTATAATTTGTATGATGAACGTGTTGCGATGAAAATATTTGACAAACTGGAAAAATTGGATGTAAAAGTTTATACTGCTGACCAATTGACATTAGAACAAATGGATGAAGGCTTAAAAGGAATGCATTCAAAACTATACTGGGCAAATGAATACGAAATAACCGGTGCTGCTGCTCATTATATAAAAGATAGAAAAATTGACGGTATAATAACAATCAATGCATTTGGCTGCGGACCTGATTCTTTAATGCTTGAAAGAATGGGACGCTTTGCAAGAAAAAATAACAAGCCGATTTTGAATCTTTCTATCGATGAACAAACAGGTGAAGCAGGTTTTGTTACTAGAATTGAAGCCTTTGTTGACATGTTATACAGAAAAAAACGTACAGGTATTCTTAATAAAATAAAAATTACAGACAGAAGTAAGAAGTATACTGACGTTCAATGCAGAGATTTAATATAAATGGTTGAAGAACTTAATATTAAAAATTATGCTCATATAGGTGATTCCGTATATGAAGTTTTTGTGCGTGAACGAACAATATTTTTAACTTCTAATTTAAAAAGACTGCATAATTTAACAGTTCATTTCGTAAATGCAAAGTTTCAAACCGATTTGTTGGAAAAAATCTTGCCGGAACTTACTGAAAGTGAAGTTGAACTTGCCAGAAGAGCTCGTAATATACCGACATCATCTGCAAGGAGAATTGATAGAGCGCTTCATTCCAGTGCAACATCTTTGGAAGTTGTGCTCGGATATAATTATATCCACAATAAAGAACGTTATTGTGAATTATGTAAAATCATGGATAAACTTATTGATTGGAATGTTAATCTATAAGTTTAGACTTCAAACAATTCAAATAATTTTCTTCTTATATCTTCAGAGTCAAGTTCTTTTTCTATTTCATTAAGTTCTAATGCTTTTTGATAAGATTTTGCAGCTTCTATATTTTGTCCTTTTGCTTGCAAAACTCTCCCTAAATTAAAATGAGCCATAGCATAAGTCGGATTTAGTGAAATCGCTGTTTCAAACAGTTTTTTTGCTTCTTTTAAATTTCTTATACCGTCTAAATAAATAACACCAAGGTTATTATATGCAACTTCATATTCAGGATTAATACCAATAGCTTTGTGATAAGCTATAATCGCTTCTTCTATGTAATCTTTTTGCCATAATGCCATAGCACATTTATTATATGCAACTGCATTTTTGGGATTTAATTTTATTGCTTCACAATATGCTTTTATTGCACTGTCTAAGTCTTCCGTTTCATTGTATATATCGCCAAGTTCAACAAATGATTCATCATTAGTTTCATCTAATATAATTGCATTTTTCAATAATTCTATCGCAGTATCTATATCATCGTATACGTTTCTGTATATTGAAGATAGTGCCTGACAAACAATAGCTGTCCATTCGGGAGAAGGATTTCTATCTATTGCAAATTTATAATGTTCGCAAGCTTCATCATATTGGTCAGCTCTAACAAGTGCATAAGCTAAAGCATTATGATAAAACGGATTTTCAATATCTTTATCTAATGCTAATTTGAACGCATTCACTGCATTTAATGCTTCATCTTTTTTTAAATATAGATGACCGAGCTCATAATAAATATTTGCATTATTTTCTTCAAGTTCAAGAAGTTTTGTATAACAATCAAGTGCAGTATCAATATCATCTTCAAAATACACTTGTGTTAATGTTGCAACTTTAAATAACAACTCTTTATTATAAGGATTATTTTCGAGAGCTTTTATATATGCATTTCTTGCCGTTGCTATATCTTCTTCTTTTACGTTAATATCACCTATTCTTTGGTAATATATTTCGTTTCTGCCTGTTTTGTTTGCAGCAGTGTCATAGGCTTTAATAGCCATTGAGTAATGCTTTGTTTTTTCTAAAACTTTTCCGACAACATCATAGAAAATTAAAGATAAATTTTTAGATAAGTTTTTATATAGCATTTTTATTGACGGAGAATCAAGCGGAATGCTTAAACTTCCTGACAACATGTAGTATAAAGATTGTGAAAAATCTTTAGCGTTTATATTTGTATCATGCATTTTATCAATATACATTGAAGCGAGTGAAAGTCTGGAACGAGCAGACTTTAGAGGATTTAACTTAATTGCTTCTTTTAATTCTTTTTCTGCCTCATCGTATTTTTTCGCCATTTCAAGAAAATATGCTGCATAAATTCTTGCATTCGGATTATCTGGAGATATGTTTATTGCTGATTTACATTGCTCAATTGCTGATGCAAGATTAATTTCTCCTTTGTCCCAAAGTAGAGTTGCAAGCCTGTAGTATGCTTCTGCAATGTTTGGATTGAATTTTATAGCATCGATATAATTTTCAACAGCATTTTCCAAGTCTGATTTCTTGCCCTTTATTAAGTATTGTTCATGGTACTTACGAGCAAATTCCATGTAATCGTGAGCCATAGAATCGAAATCAAATTTTTCTTCTGTTTCAAAAGTATTGTTAGTTGCTTCTTCAAACATTAAATTTTATTCCTCTACAATATATATTGTCTGATAAAATTCAAAAAAAAGGAAGGTTTTTCGCTTAAAATACTGCGTTTGGAGTATTATTAATTTTATGTAAATAAAACTTAATATTTATGCTTATTTTGTCAATTTGAGTTTGTCAGTTGATTTAAATATTTATCGGTAGAAGTAACGGAGGTTGTATGTATCCTTTCACATATAGTCGCTTAGCAAATATATATCGTCAAGGACCCTATTTATTTGATGGTATAAATTCTAAAGTTAACGGAACTCCATGTTTTCAAAAACAAGCAAATGTTAATTGTACACAGTTAGAACCTAAAACATTTAAAAATAAGCCTGATAATAGATTATTAAAAACAATCGGATTAATAACAGGAGTAGCTGTTGCAACTTATACCTGCAGAAAACCAATAGGAAAGGTTTTGGCTGCTATTTCTTCTAATAATGAAAAAACGGCAACATCATTTAAAAATAAGTATCCAAATTTTGCTGCTGCAATAGAAAACGGACCTATTGGTGTTGTAAGCAGATTTTTATCGAGAACACCAAGAACATAATTTTGAAAAAAATGAAGAATATATGATAAAATGTAGAAATGAAAAAGATTATTTCTACATTTTTGTTATTAAATTTTATTGTATTGCAGGCTTTTTCTGCAGAATTTGATACTTCTATAGATGCTGATATAAGAAAAAATTATGATGTCGAAAGTTCTTCACTTCCGCCATTACCAAAAACTGTACCGACAGCTACTGTGACTGAGATTCCTAAAACATCATATAATGCAACTGGTAAGACTTATGTTATAAAGCACGGTACAAAAGTTATATTAAGCTCAAAATCAACAATATCTGATTGGTCAGCAAGAGGCAGTAAGGTTTCATTTGTTGCACAAAATGGTTTTACTACAAAGGAAGGGGCAATTGTTCCTTCCGGTACCTTGTTTAAGGGAACTATTGTAAATTCTCATCCTCCTCAGATTACAGGTAACGGGGGATTAGTTGAATTGAAAATTGATGAAATTTATTATAACGGTGTATTATCCAATATAGAAACAAAGCTGGGTATTGCTAATTCCAAAAAAGTATTTTTTAGTGATATAAAAGGTGAGCGCAGATATTGGAAAAATTTTTCAAAAGCCATGACTCCAGGGAAAAAGACATTTGATGCAACAAGAACATGTGCTTCTGTTATGGCACCTATACCTGTTGTTAATATATTAAGTATAATTCCTTTGCTTGGCGGTTCTGTTGTTTATGTTGTAAATTTAGTAGCAGCTCCGGTTGTCGCTATTTTTACAAAAGGCGGTCACCTATCATTGCCTGCAGGTACTCAATTTCAAATTAAATTTACAAATGATACCGAAATAAGGGGTTAATAAACCTGTTGATAACCTTTTCTTTTTGTATTACCCTTGAATATAGTTTGAAAGGAAAAATATATGTTAAGAGCAGGAATTGTCGGATTACCGAATGTTGGAAAATCAACCTTATTTAACGCATTAACTTCATCTAATAATGCACAGAGTGCTAATTTCCCTTTTTGTACAATAGAACCGAATGTCGGTGTTGTTAATGTACCGGATGAAAGACTTCCTATACTTGCAAAACTTGTTAAAACAGATGTAATAATTCCTACTGCTGTTGAATTTGTTGATATTGCAGGACTGGTAAAAGGTGCAAGCAAGGGGGAAGGATTAGGTAATCAGTTCTTGCATAATATACGTGAAGTTGATGCTATTATTCAAGTTGTAAGATGTTTTGATGATGATAATACAATTCATGTTTCAGGTAAAATTAATCCTTTGGATGATATAGAAACAATAAATACAGAGCTTGCATTAGCAGATATGGCTTCTCTTGAAAAAAGAATAGAAAGACTTGGTAAACAGGCAAAAACCGGTGATAAACAAGCTATTTTAGAACATAAGGTATATTCAAAGTTAAACGAACTTTTATCTGATGCAAGTTTTATTAATATAGAAGAACACTTTGCTGATGATGAACTTGAAGTTGCAAAAAATTCTCAATTGATGTGTATTAAGCCTGTTATATATGCTGCTAATGTTAGCGAAACTGATTTGGCAACAGGCAATGCCTATGTTGATACTGTTAGAGAATATGCTTCAAAACATGGTGCTGACGTTGTTGTTATTTCGGCTAAAATTGAAGCAGAACTTGTTGATTTATCACCTGAAGAAGCAAAAGCATATTTATCTGATTTGGGAGTATCAAGTTCAGGTATTGAAAGAATGATTCAATCTGTATATAAATTGCTTGATTTGACTACATTTATAACTGCAGGTGAAAAAGAAGTTCATGCCTGGACAGTAAAAGCTGGTTCAAAAGCACCAAAGGCAGCAGGCGTAATACATACTGATTTTGAAAAAGGATTTATCAGGGCAGAAGTAACTTCTTATAAAGATTTTGTAGATGCCGGTTCTTATACTGTTGCAAGAGAACGTGGTGTTACCAGACTAGAAGGTAAAGATTACGTTATTCAAGATGGCGACATTGTTCATTTTAGATTTAACGTATAATAATTAAGTTTAATGTCAAACAAATAATATTTTGTTTACGAAAATAGTAATTAATGCTACTATTATGCTTGTAACATATAAGCACATAAGAAGTGTTTTGTATAACGGCCGAATGGATATTAAATGAGTTCACCTATTGCAACACAATCGAATACAAGAGCAGGACTTTGTCCGCATGGTTTGCCGCCTGCAGCATGCCCTATCTGTAGTGGCGGTGGAATGGGTGGTGCCGGTAAGATGCGTGATACTGCTCAGACAAAACCAATGCGTTCTACAGAATGGTCATTTATGAAATGTTATGCTGCAGGACTTGCTATGAGAGCGCAGGAAGCCAGAGCAGAAAATTCAAAAAATGTTTTTGAAAAGCAAATAGAATTTGCAAAACAATTGGGGCAGGAAATAAGAAATCTTGCTAATCGTATACAAAATGCTATAAAAAATATACAAAATACCATGCCTCCATTAGTTCAAAATGTTATTCAGGTATTAAATAACATAATAATTACACCTTTATTAAACATGCTTTCCCAAATTCCTAAAATTATAGAAAAGTTTGCACAATTCCAGCAAAGGGTAGGGGAATTTATACAACAGGCAGGAGAAAAACTTGCAGCTATTTTAGGGGATATTAAAAACTTTATAGAAAGAAATATAATTGAAAATGTAAAGAAAAAGGCAAAAAAATTTTTCTTGTTTTTTATGTCTAATATAGAAGATGAAAACTATAAGAATGATGAAACTCTTGCTATCTTCAAAGCACGTGAAATGAAGAAATTTATAGTAAAAATCTTAAAAAAGAACAAGAAACGGGATAATAATGCCGATTGACGCATTAAAAGCACAAGAGCACAGAATAAAAGAAATAACTTTAAAAAAAAGAACCCCTGAAATGGAAATGAATAATACTTTAAAGGGTGTTTTGTTGAATAATCATATAAAAACTGCATCAGATAATGAAATCTCGTTTGACGAAATAAAAGATTCTTTGCTTATAAATAGTGATTCCGGGAAATATTATACGTCCGTTAGTGATGTTAAAATTCCTGATAATTCCGAAAGCTCTTTTGATACAAAAAAAGCATTAAAACCATTATTAATCGGTACAGGTGTTGTTATTGCGGGTAGTGTTGCTGTTACGTCCGTATTGAAGCATGCTTCAAAGGCTCTTTCTAATACACCCAGTTTTGAAAAACTTCCTGATATCGCAGTTAATATGAATATAAAAGAAGAACCCCAATTTGCGTTATATAGAGCAATAAGAAATCCAAGCTACAGAAATATACTCGGTGCTGTCGGTGTTATTCTTATGAGCGGAATAACGGTTGCATTTAAAAATTTTGTTGAAGGTTCAAAAGATATTTGGTTGAAAAAGCAGTCTGCCGATGTTGAAAAAAATCTGCAGGAAAATCTTATTGCAGTTGAAACAAATTCCTTTTCAGGTAAATTAAAAGTTGTTAATGAATTAATGAATAAAAATGTTAAGTATTTTGATGAAGTAATTAATAAAAAACAACAAAAATCCGTTGTGCCTAAAGTATTTGAAAACTTTATTTCTTTTAAAGGTAGTGATGATACAGTATCAAGTAAAGAAAACGGAGAAAAAAAGAAGTCAAAAATAAATAAAAATTTAAAATATATTGCATTAACAGCAGGTGTACTTACAGGGGCTGTTATAGCGGGAAAAGTAAGTCTTGCTAATTTGAGGAAAACGGCAGCGTACACAAATGATTTTGCAAACGGAGTTGCGGAAAGAACAATAGATGCAATTAACAATATAAGTGAAAAAGCTGATAAAGAAGATATTCCTAAAATTGTTGAATTATTGCAGTCTATTTGTGCAAAGCCGGAATATATAGAACAAATTGGCAAAAAGTACAATCTTTCACAAAGTGAAATTGAAAATATATTGAAAGATGTTGAAAAATCTAAAAATACTATATTCGCAAATGCTCCGCTGGCATTAGGCGGGATACCCGAAAAAATACAATATTATTGTTATATTGATGAAGATAGAGGACATTTATATAACTGGATTTTAAATCCCAAAAATAAATTTACTAAATATATTTTTCTTGCTTTTACGTCAACAAGTGTAGGCGGATATTTGTTCAATCAGGTAATGGATGCTACAAAACAATCTGCCGTATTGAGAGAAAATGCAAAAACAGATTTGGATTTAAGAAAACGTCTTGTTGATGTAGAAATTGCTAATTTCAAAGCAAAGAAAGAAAGTGCAATTCAACCGTTAGTGGATAATTTTACAAAAGAAGCAAATGCTAATCAAAAAACAAAAGAAGAACTTAAATTACTTGCGGATAATATATTAACGGAAATTAAAAACGGTCCGCCGTATGTTTATTCATAGAGAGGTATCATGCAGGTTGTTAATTCTAATATTCAAAATTTAGTATCCAATCTGGGGCAGGGGGTTTCTTTTCCAAATGCTCAGAGAAATTATTCTGTATATAATGAACAACGAACCTCTGAACTTGTAAATTTAGGTGAACAAGCACTTCCATATATAGATTCATTTCTGAAACAGGCATGGTCGGAAGAACAGGTAACGGACAGTTTACAGGTCTTGGATAAAATGCTTGATAGAGGTGTTAAGGGTATTGATAAAATGTATCCTACTATTGCAAAATTTAATGATGTTACATCTCCAAACGTTCAAGTTCTTTTAGCCGGAATCTATAGGAAAACACTTGTTCCTGACGCATTTGGACCATTGAATAAGATGTTGATAAGACAGACTTTAACTCCTAATTCTCCTTATTTTGACCCCACAGAAGAAATTGGCGGTGCAATAATGGAGTATTTGACAAATCAATCAAAGATAAATTCTGTTTACGTAAACAGATAAAAATTTTGAGCATTCAATTGGTTATTGTATAATCTAATAAAAGGAGCATTTTGTGACGTCTGTAAGCGTAATAATACCTGTTTATAATGTTGAAAAATATATCAGGCAAGCACTGGATAGCGTTGTTTCTCAAACATTTAAAGATATTGAAATTATTTGTGTTAACGATTGTTCTGGTGATAATTCTTTTGAAATAGCAAAAGAATATGCAAAAAAAGACCCTCGTTTTGTACTTTTTGAACAAGATACAAATAAAGGACAGGGTGTTGCAAGAAATAAAGGAATTGAACTTTCAAAGGGCGAATACATTATGTTCTTAGACCCTGATGACTTTTATGAACAAAATACGGTAGAACTTGCATATAAACATATAAAAAAGAATAAAACTGATTTTGTAGCCTTCAATTTTTATGATTTTGATGAAGAAACTGGTGAAAAGACAGTTAATATGTCTTTTCTAAGATTGTATAAAACATTAAAGAAACCGGAAACACTCATAAAACCGTATAAAATAGTCCGTCCATTTATAGACGGTTGCTTAACAGTAATGAATATATATAATGCTCAATTCCTAAAAAACAATAACATAAAATATGCGGAAGATATCAGAATGGGAGAAGATACCGTATTTTATTTTAGTGTTATTGCAAAAGCAAAATCAATGTCTGTTTTATATAAAGAGCTATATACATACAGACATCATAAAAGTTCAACTTCAAATACTCCTGAAAAAAGATGGCAGGAACATTTTATAGCAAGAGACCGTGCTTATGACATTATTTCAAAGTCCAATCACAGCAAAGAATTAATGAACTCTTGTATTAAATATATAATTAGCTCAAATATTTATTGGTTTGACAAATGGTTTAAAGACAAAACGAAAAAAGATAATCAGTTTAGAGAAAATTATTATAACAAAATGAAAGAAATGTTTTGTTATATAGAAAAAAATCATAATATTAATGACATATATAAGTATTTTAATTATAAAAAGTTTAAATTTATATGTGATAATAATTATGAAGAATATATTAAATTAAGATTAGCAGATAGTTCTGTTTGTACTGGTTGTGGTGCTTGTTATAATGTTTGTCCTGTCGGGGCAATAACAATGGAGAAAAATCAAAACGGATTTTTACATCCTGTTATCAATAAAGAAAAATGTATTGATTGCAGAAAATGCGAAAATGCTTGTCCTGTATTGACAATTCCTAATGAAAATACGCCTAGCCCTATTTGTTATGCTGCGATGGCAGATGATGAAATCAGGCTTTTATCGTCATCAGGCGGAATATTCCCTTTGATTGCAGAATATGTTATTGATAATGGCGGATATGTCGCAGGTGCTGCTTTTGAAGGTATTAAATTAAAACATATTATCATTAACAATAAGAATGAACTGTATAAATTAAAGGGGTCTAAATATATTCAAAGTGATATAGGAACTATATATAAAGACATAAAACAATTGCTGCAACAAAACAAAACCGTTTTGTTTTCGGGTACGCCTTGTCAGTGTGCAGGGCTAAATTCATATCTCCAAAGGAAATATGAAAACTTGATATGCATAGATGTAATTTGTCATGGTGTTCCTAATCAGAAAGTTTTTGAAAAGTATATATCAGAGCTTATTAAACCAGATGAAAAATATAGTACTATGAGTTTTCGTAATAAAAAGTTGGCACCTTGGAGTTTTAATCACGTTACAACTGTAATGACTGATAAATCCGAATATAATCTAAAAATTGAAGAAGATTTTTATTTGCAAGCATTTCTGAAAAATCTTTCTTTAAGAACAAGTTGTGAAGAATGCAATTTCAGATGTATTCCTATGCAAGGCGATATTACCTTGGGTGATTTTTGGAAGGTGGATGAATATAAACCGCAATTAAACGATAAAAAAGGTACTTCTGCTATTCTTATTAATAATAAAAAAGGTAAATTATTATTTGAAGCAATAAAAAATAAATTGAAAATATTTGAAAGTGTTCCTTTAGACAGTATAGTAAACGGTAATCCTCATTTAACGTCTAAAGTAACAATTAAAAATGAAAATAAAAAATTATTCTTTAAACTTTTAAAAGAACATTCTGTAAAAGATGCAGTAAACACTTGTATAACGGACAAATGTGATTACTTAATACATAATTTCTGGTGGACAACGTATAATTATGGTGCTATTTTAACTTGCTATGCATTACAAGAATTGATAAAATCGTATGGACTTTTTCCTAAAATATTTAATGCAAAAGAAACTGTAAGAAATAACAGAAGCAGATTTTTGATTGACTTTCAGGAAAAATATTTGGATGTTACTCAAAAATATAATGTAAAAGAAGCAAAAGAACTTTCTAAAAATGTAAAAGGCATTATTATTGGTTCTGATCAGGTTTTAAGACTTGAATATATAGACAGATATAAGAATTTGTATTTATTAAACTTTGCAGACCTAAATTGTAAAAAAATAGCATTGTCTGCAAGTTTTGGCTTAGATAAGCAGACTTTTTTAAAGGATAAATATTCTACAAAAGAAAATGTAGAAATCATGAAAAATGCTTTAAAAAGTTTTGATTATGTTTCAACAAGGGAAATTTCAGGGAAACAAATATTTAAAGATATTATAGGTATGGACTCTGATTTTATTTTAGACCCTGTATTCTTAATTGATAAAAATAAATATGAATATATAGCTAAACAATCTGATATAGATACAAAAGATAAAATTGTAACTTATGTGCTTGATTCTAATGAAGAGTATAAAAAGTTATATGAATATTTAGGCAACCAGTATAATGCGGAAATATATAATCTAAATATTGATAAAAATTCTGTCGAAGATTGGTTAAAGGCTATAAAAGATTGTAAACTATTTATAGCAGATTCTTTTCATGGGGTATGTTTTGCGTTGATATTTAATAAACCTTTTATTTGTATACAAAATAAACAAAGGGGCAATGCAAGATTTGAAACTCTTATAGAATTGTTTGATATAAAAGAAAATTTTGTTTTGGATATTAATGATGTTTACAAAAATAATATTAAATTTATACCTGATTACAATAAAATAAATAACAAAATCACTATAGAAAAAGAACGTTGTTTGAATATTATAAAAAAGATATTGAAAGATGATTATTCAAATAATAAAGAAGCTGTAAAAAATAAAGAGTTAAATGAAAAATATGTTATTTCAAAGCAAAGAACATTAAAAAATAGATTTAAACATGCTATAAAATATGCTTCTTATAAAAAGTATGAAATTTTTTCTAAATTGTATAATGGTGAAAAAAAGAAACATTATTTAATGAAAAAAGATAAATGCAAAGCGGAAGAGGAACTTGTATATTATGAATAATCCAAAAGTGTCAATAATATCGCCATGCTATAACGGGCAAAATCATTTGGGATATTTTTTTGAATCATTATTAACTCAGGATTATAGTGGGCAGGTTGAATTTATATTTGTAGATGACGGTTCCACAGATAATACTAAAAATATATTTGAACAATATAAGCTTGCTCTTGAAAAAAAAGGATGGGATGTAATATATATTTATCAAGAAAATCAAGGTCAGGCTGCTTCCTTAAATCAGGGGTTAAAAATATTTTCGGGAGATTATTTATTATGGCCTGATAGTGATGATATTTTATATTCTAATCATATAACTGAAAAAGTAAAATATATGGAAGAACACAAAGAAGTTGGTCTTGCATATTGCCTTTTGGATAGGGTCTTTTTCGATGATACGGACAAGATAATAGGTCAGGATTTGAGAGGAAGAAATACAAAAGATGCTTTTAAGAATATTATGCATGATAAAGATGTAATATGGTGTCCGATTGGTGTTGTTTTAAGAAGTAGTGCATTTTTGGATGCATATCCTCAAAGACAAATACCTACATGTAAAAATTGTGGAAGTCAAAATTGTCAGATGCAGCTACCTATTTTACATAAATATCCTTGCGGATATATTGACAAACCATTGGGGAAATATGTAATAAGAGCTAATTCGACTTCTCGTTCTTATGTTTCTTTTTATAAAAGACGATTATTATTATGTAAAATATGGATAATTACCATTTTAACATTAAAAGATGCTAATATTTTTGAAAAAGTATGGCTTATAATATATTCGGTTTTAAATAATCTTTGTAAAATGTTCAGACATTTTATAAAAAGTAAAAAGAAATAAACTTCAAACTTATTTCATGTCATAATACTGTTATGAGTGACAAAATAATAATCAGAAAAGCAAATCAACATAATTTAAAGAATGTAAGTTTGGAACTTCCAAAAAATGAACTTATAGTTTTTACCGGAATATCCGGATCCGGAAAAAGTTCTCTCGCTTTTGATACCATATTTGCGGAAGGACAACGCAGATATGTTGAAAGTCTATCTAATTACGCAAGACAATTTTTAGGACAACTGGATAAACCTGATGTTGAAAGTATAGAAGGTTTATCTCCGGCGATTTCTATTGACCAGAAATCAACAAGTAATAATCCTCGTTCAACAGTCGGAACAGTTACTGAAATTTATGACTATTTAAGACTTTTATATGCAAGAATAGGTATTCCTCATTGTCCTAATTGCGGTTGTGAAATTGCACCGCAATCAATAGATGAAATTATTGATAAAATATACACGCTGCCGGAAGGTACAAAAATACAATTGATTTCTCCTATAATAAGAGGTAAAAAAGGAGAATATGTCGGGCTTTTAGAAGAACTTCATCAGGAAGGTTTTGTACGAGTCAGAGTTGACGGAAAAATATTTAATCTTGATGAAGATGAAATAGAACTGAATAAAACGCAGAAACATACTATTGATGTTGTTGTAGATAGACTTGTAATAAAAGATAGCGCAAAATCAAGGCTTACCGATAGTGCCCAGATAGCACTTGAAAAATCAAAGGGACTTTTGATAGTTGATATCGTTGGCGGAAAGGAAATGATATTCTCAGAAAAACTAGCATGTCCTAACTGTAATACAAGTTTTGAAGAACTCGCTCCAAGAACATTTAGTTTTAACAGTCCTTATGGGGCTTGCCCTACTTGTGGAGGTTTAGGTGCTCATTTTGAAATGGACGCGGATTTATTAATCCCCGATAGAACAAAATCATTAAAAGAAGGGGCTATATATCCTTGGGCAAAAACAGGTAATCCTTATTATTTGGATGTTTTATCTTCAGTTGCGGAACGGTTCGGTATAAATATGGATACTCCATTTGAAGAACTACCAAAAAAACATCAGGATATCATTCTTTATGGCAACGGGCATGAACTTGTAAAAATGCGCTATAAAGAATTTGGAGGAACAAGATATATCACTCGTACTATGCCGTTTAAAGGAGTAATTCCTTATTTTATGGATAAATATAACGAATCCTCTTCTGATGAAACAAGAGAGTTTATACAAGAGTATATGTCACAAATCCCCTGTAGTGATTGTAAGGGTGCAAGGTTAAAACCTTTTCCTCTCGCTGTCACCGTTGGTGGAAAGAACATATATGAAGTTTGTTGCTTATCTATTAAAGATGCTTATACTTTTTTCTCCAATTTGTCGTTGGAACTGGATGATTATAAATTAACCATAGCTAAACAAATATTAGAGGAAATTCGTGCTAGACTTAAATTTATGTTAGATGTGGGTTTGAGTTATCTGGATTTGGCGAGAATGTCAGGAACATTGTCCGGAGGTGAAGCCCAAAGAATAAGACTTGCTACTCAAATAGGTAGCGGATTATCCGGAGTTTTATACGTTTTGGATGAACCTTCAATCGGTTTGCACCAATATAACAATGATATGTTGATAAAAACGCTTATAAGACTCCGTAATTTAGGTAATACATTGATTGTGGTCGAACACGATGAAGATACAATAAGAAATGCTGATTATATTGTAGATATAGGACCATACGCAGGTGTAAACGGTGGTAATGTTGTTGCGGAAGGTACTTTGTATGATATTATTCATACCAAAAAATCTATAACAGGACAGTATTTAAGCGGTGAAAAATATATTCCAATACCTTCAAAAAGAAGACAAGGCAATGGAAACTATTTAAAAATAATTAATGCTCATAAAAATAATTTAAAAAATATTGATGTAACAATCCCATTAGGTAAAGTTGTTGCTTTAACAGGTGTGTCCGGAAGCGGAAAATCAACATTGATGAATGATTTATTATATCAATATTCAATTCACAAGCTAAACAAAAATAAACCAAAGCCACAAGGATTAGACAGAATTGACGGTTTTGAAAATATAGATAAGGTCATTTGTATAGACCAATCACCTATCGGTAGAACTCCTCGTTCTAATCCTGCAACGTATACGGATGTATTTACTCACATAAGAGAACTATATGCACAGACTAATGAAGCGAAAATGCGAGGTTATAAAGCCGGAAGATTTAGCTTTAATGTAAAAGGCGGACGATGTGAAGCCTGTAAAGGTGACGGTTTAACCCGTATAGAAATGAACTTTTTGTCTGATGTATATGTTAAATGTAATGTTTGCAAGGGGCAGAGGTATAACAGAGAAACTCTTGAAGTAAAATATAAAGGTAAAAATATATCTGAAGTCCTTGAAATGAGTATTGCAGAAGCTCTTGAATTTTTTGAAAATATCCCCAAAATAAAATCAAGACTACAAACATTGTATGATGTAGGTTTGGGATATATGAAATTGGGGCAAAGTGCAACGACACTCTCTGGTGGTGAAGCTCAAAGAATAAAACTTGCAAGTGAGCTAAATAAAAGGGCAACAGGAAAAACTTTGTATTTGCTTGATGAACCTACTGTCGGACTCCATTGGTACGATTTGGATAAATTGATTAAAATAATTAATAAATTGGCAGATGCAGGCAATTCAATTCTAATTATTGAACATAATTTGGATTTGATAAAAACAGTTGACCATATTATAGATTTGGGACCTCAAGGCGGTGATGAAGGTGGTACGCTTGTAGCAGAAGGTACTCCTGAAGAAATCGCTGACAACCCTGATTCACTTACGGGGTTATACCTAAAGAAAATGCTAAAAAAATAGGATACTTATTAAGTATCCTATTTTTTTATTTTATGTTTATTAGTTATTTTTTTATAATATTTAATTTTACGTCAGATAATTTTTTGCTTGCAGCTGTTGCAATTTCACCTGCTTTATTGTAAATAACTTCGCCTGCTTTATTAACATTTGCAAGTACCGGTTTAAGAACTTCTGCTTTTCCTGTTAATTTGCCTGCTAATTTATCAATTGTACCTGTTTTATAGCCTGCTGCAATTGCTGCGACTGTAGCGCCTGCTGCAATTAATGTACCTGCTATAGCTTTTCCTATATTGTGTTTTGGTTTATTTTCAGCTTGATTATTTTTATTAGCTGCTGCTTTACCGATAGCACCTCCGATTTTAGAACCAACAGCTGTAGAAACTGCTGCTAAACCTGTTACTAAAATTGCAGGAATTGCAATACCAATTGCTTTGCTTCTCCCTGCTTCTTCAGCTGCTTTAATACCGCCTTCTATAAAAAGATCTTGTCTGTTTTTTATTGCATAAGCTGCACTTGCACCTAAACCTGCTAATGCGCCGATTGTTTTGCCTTTGTTAACTTTTTGTTCATTTTGAACAGCTATCGGTGATATTTTCATCTTTATTTCCTTTATACTTACTACTTCTTATTTTTAGTAAAACATGTCAATATCATTTATTGCCAAAATGTTTAGGTCTTTGTAATATTTTGTAATAAAAAGAGAGCATATTAAATGCTCTCTTTTTATGAAATTTGAAAATGTTATTTTTCAATATCTTTAACGCTTAATGCGATTCTGTGTTCTTGAGGTGTGAATTTTTTGATTAATACTTCAACTTCATCACCAACATTATATAAATTGAACGGATTAGCGTTAGCAGGTTCCATTTCTGCTGAAGGTAATAATGCTTCAACTCCGGGATAAATATTAATAAATGCACCAAATGATGTTACTTTATTAACGGTACCTTTAATTACCTGACCTTCTTTGAATTCATTTTCAATTGATTCCCAAGGGTTATCGCCCATTCTCTTTAAACTCAAGCTGATTCTTTTCATTTCTGTATCTATTTTTAAGATTTTTACTTCTAATTCTTGACCTAAAGAAATAACATCTGAAGGATGTTTAATTCTTTGCCAAGAAATTTCAGAAATAGGTAACAAACCGTCAACACCATTTATGTCGATAAAGCCTCCGAAATCTGCAATTCTTACAACTTCACCTTTAACTACAGAACCAACTTCAAGATTTGATATGATTTCATCTACAACTTGTTCTCTTTGTTCCGCAACAGCTTGTCTTTGAGATAAGATTAATTTGTTTCTCTTAGCATCTGCTTCTAATACTTTTACTTCAATTTCCTGACCGATTAAACCGTCAAAAGGGGCACCTGTTCTTAATTGACTTGCCGGTACGAAACCTCTTAAATCAGATACTTCAACGATTACGCCACCTCTAACATTTTGTACAACTTTAGCTTTGATTGTTTCATTGTTGTATTTAGCATTTTGAAGTTCTTGCCAAGCCTTTGCACAAGATAATTTCTTTAATGAAAGGATGATTCTGTCGTTTTCATCATCGCCTTCTTCTTTTAAAATGTAAAATTCTTTTACATCATTGATTACTAAATAATCTGAGTAGTTTCTGTCGTTTACTTGATTGTTAGTAATTTCTTTGTTTGGTAAAAATGCTTCTGTTTTTGCACCTATATCAACAAGGAAACCGTCGTTTTCTTGTTTTATTACAATACCTTTTACTACATCAGCTACAGAAAATTTGTAGTTGTAGCTTTCTTCCAATAATCTGACGAATTCGTCTTGTTCGTTCATTGTGTTACTCATTTGTTTTTATCCTTTCTTATATTTTTTCTATTTCTTTTACTACATTTTTTATAATACTGTCAGGCGTTGATGCACCTGCAGTAATACCTATATTGGTTGCGTTTTCCAATTCATTTCTATACAAATTCAAGTCATCTGACGTTTCTATATGAATTGTTTTTGTTATATTCTTTAAAATTTCAGCTAAATGCGTTGTATTTGCGCTTTTTTTACTTCCAACAACAATCATTAAGTCTGATGTTTTAGCAAGTTCTTTTGCCTCTTGTTGACGCATTGTTGTTGATTTGCATATTGTATTGAATACTTTAATTTCGCTTGCTAAAGGTAAAAGATAATTAACAACAGATTGAAGTAATTCTAATTTTTGTGTTGTTTGTATTACCACCCCTACACGCTTATGAGCTTTTATTGTTTCGGTTAATTTTTCTAATTCGTTTGTATTTGGAATAACGTGTACATTCTTTGAATACATATCTGCATTAGCTTTAATTGCAATGACTTCGGGGTGTTCGGGTTTTCCTAAAATCAAAACAAGAAAATCTTCTTTTGCAAGTTGAATAGCTTTTTGTTGTACTTTTTTTACGTCAAGACAGGTTAAGTCTACGACTTCAAACCCTTTATCAGTAATTTCTTTTATTTTTTGAGGTGCCATTCCGTGACTTCTCACAATACAAATGCCTTTTTCATTTTCAGGCAATTCATCAACGGTCATAATGCCTATATCTTCAAGCTCTTTAATAACTTGAGCATTATGAATAAGTTCACCTAATACCCATACGTTTTCGGATGCATTTTCAATTTTTATTTTCTTTGTTGTTTCGACTGCTCTCTTGACTCCGTAACAGAAACCTGCACATTTAGCCAATTTAATTTGTTTTTTCAGTTTTCTAAACCGCCATTCATTGAACTTGCAAGAGGGTTAACTCTTACTGTATTTTTTTTATAGCATGAACAAATTTTAGTTTCAATATATCCAATATTTTAAGTATTTGCTATTATATAATTAAATATTTTGTAAGGGAGATTGTTATGAGAAGTGACGAAATAAAAAAAGGGTTACAAAGAACTCCTCATCGTTCTTTATTATATGGAACAGGGGTTAGTGAACAACAAATCAATAAAAGATTTATTGGTATAGCAAGCAGTTTTACGGACTTGGTTCCTGGACATTGCGGAATGCGTGATATAGAACGACAAATAGAAAAAGGTATTCATACAGGTGGAGGTCAAGCTTTTATTTTCGGCGTTCCTGCTATTTGTGACGGTATTGCAATGGGGCATAGCGGAATGAACTATTCGCTTCCTTCAAGAGATTTGATAGCTGATTGTGTTGAATCTGTAGCGATGGCTCATAAATTAGACGGCTTGGTACTGCTTACAAATTGCGATAAAATTACTCCGGGGATGATTATGGCTGCTGCAAGACTTGATATTCCTTGTATTGTTGTTACTGTTGGTCCTATGGCTGACGGTAAGTGTCATAATAATACTTTAACAATGATTAAAGGAACATTTGAAGCTGTAGGCAAATACACAAACGGTGAAATTGATGAAAAATTATTAAAAGAAATGGAAATAACATCTTGTCCTGGTGCAGGTGCTTGTCAAGGACTTTATACCGCAAATACAATGGCTTGTTTAACTGAGGTTATGGGTATGAGTTTGCCCGGATGTGCTACATCTTCTGCCGTAAGTGCCAAAACAAAACGTATAGCCTTTGATTCCGGCGTAATGATTAATGAACTTATTGAAAAAGATATTCGCCCTTCGTCAATTTTAACAAGAGATGCTATAAGAAATGCTATTATTGTAGATTTGGCACTGGGAGGTTCTACAAATTCAATTCTTCACTTACTTGCTATTGCAAATGAAGCAGGCGTAGATATTACATTGAAGGATTTTGAAGAATTGAGTTTTAAAGTTCCTCAAATAATAAAACTTGATCCTTCTGCTGCTAAAACGATGACTGATTTGGATAATGCCGGTGGTATTCCTGCAGTTATAAAGACAATATATGGTAATGTTCCTGAAATGGAAGATACAAAAGGAGTATCAGGATTAAAAATTTCAGAAATAGCTGCAGCCGATATATGGTGCGATAATGAAGTCATAAGACCTATTTCTAATCCTGTTACATCAAACCCGGGACTTGCAGTATTACATGGTAACTTGGCTCCAAACGGTGCAGTTGTTAAAATATCCGGTGTTGAAAAAGAATGTCTTGAATTTACAGGTAAGGCTAAGACTTTTGATAGTGAAGAAGATGCAATGCAAGCAATTATGGATGATAAAGTAGTTGCCGGTGATGTTGTAGTAATCAGATATGAAGGACCTAAAGGCGGTCCCGGAATGAGAGAAATGTTATCTCCGACATCAGCTATCGTTGGAAAAGGTTTAGGTAAACAAGTTGCTCTTATTACTGACGGAAGATTTTCCGGAGGAACAAGAGGACTTTGTATCGGTCATATCTGTCCTGAAGCTCCGGCAGGAGGTATAATAGGTGTTATAAAAGATGGCGATGAAATTTATATTAACATACCAAAACGAGAACTTACTTTGAGAGTAGATGAAAAAGAAATTGAAGAACGATATAAAACATTTAAGCCATTGCCAACAAAAATTAAAAAAGGGTATTTAAAGAGATATTCAACGGTTGTTTCATCTGCGGAAAAAGGAGCAATTACAAGTATATAATTTAATATGTCAAAACAAAGGATGATAAAAGCATCCTTTGTTTTTTATTTAATCAATTTGAATTATAATTAAATGTATGAAAAACGGTTTACTAATATTTCCTCCGGGCGGTGATTTTACAAATCCGCATTTATCACTACCAATTTTGGCAGCTCAATTAAAATCTAACGGACATAATGTAAAATGTATGGATTTGAGTATCGATTTTATTAATAAAATTTTTTCTGCCGATTATATAAGATATGCAATTCAAACAAATAAAAGTTTTTTTGAAAAATATTCAAAAAATTTCATAGAATTGGATAAAAGCAAAAACAAATATTTGATAAATAAATATCAAGGTATTAAAAATATGTTTGCTTCTGTTCCTGAGGATAAATTGAAAAAAATTCCTGCTGAAATTGAACAGGCAATGAATATATTAAAATCACCTATAAATAAAGATGACTTGAAATCATATCAAGAAGCAATGAATCTTTTTGTATTTGTAAATAAATTTATTTCCATACTATTTTATCCATTAAATCAAATTAGAGATAACATTGAAAAAGATAGTTATTTAAATTTGAAAGATGTTATTTTTAATAAAGAAATAAATGTTTTTATTGATTATTATCTGGAAAAATTAAAATCAATTTCAACTGATAAATGTGATTATATCGGAATATCAATTGGAGTTAGAGACCAATTTATTCCTGGTTTAACAATAGCTGCTATGTTAAAGTCTAAAACTAATGCTCATATTAATATTGGTGGAAGCTATATAACAAGACAAATAGAAAATATCGTTAAAATTAAAGACATGTTTTCAACATTTGCCGATAGTTTTTCTTATGGTGAAGGTGAACAATCAATAGTTGAACTTGCAAAATATATAGATGGTAAAATTCCAATTGAAAATGTTCCACGACTTGTGTATATGAAAAATGATGAAATCCATATTTCTAAACCCTCTTTATCTGTCGATATGAATGAAATTTCTATGCCCGATTTTTCTGATTATAATTTTGATAAATATATATGTCCTATGTATATCCTTCCTATCCAAATAGCTAGAGGTTGTAAATGGGGTAAATGTACTTTTTGTGATATCAGTATGGAAAAAACTCTAAGTACAAAAAGTATTGACAGATTAATTGACGAGTTGAAATTCTATAAAAATAATTTTGGCATTGAATTTTTTAATGTAATAGATGAATCAGTTTATCCTGATTATCTTGATAAACTTTCGGACAGGTTAATAAAGGAAAAATTGAATCTGAATTTTAAAATAGAATGCAGGTTTGAAGACGGATTTAATTATAATTTGTTTAAGAAAATGAAAAAAGCAGGGTTTATATATATCTGTTGGGGCTTTGAATCAGCCAATGAACGAATATGTAAATTGATAAATAAAGGTGTTAATATTAAAAATAGGTTAAAAATACTAAAAGATGCAGACAAAGCAGGAATATATAATCACCTTTTTTGTATAGTAAATTTTCCATCCGAAACATATTCTGAAGCATTGGAAACAGTTGATTTTCTTGCAAAACATAGTGATATTGTTCTATCTTCAGTTATTCATCCTTTTAGGCTGCTTCCTGCTTCTTTAATAGCAGGAAATCCTGAAGCTTTCGGAATAAAAATTTTACCGAAAGACAGTTGTGATTTTTCTTCCGAACTCAAATATGAATCAAACACTTCAATGGCAGTATATGAAATAAATAATATATTTAGAATGCATAAAGAAATAACAGACAAACAACTTTTTCTAAAAGTATTAAATTCTTTTTCTGCTGAGTTTTATTTTCTTTCTAAATATGGTTTAAAAGAGCTAAAAAAGCTGAATAAATCACTAAAGAATAAAATTACAATTTAAAGAAATCAACTAAATCATTATTTATTATATCAAAATTTTCTTGAGCTTCTTCCAGAGTCTTTCCTGTTGATTCTATTCTGCATCTTACCATTGGTTCGGTTCCGCTTTTTCTCATAAGTACGTTCGACCCGTCTGTTAAGAAAAATTTGTAACCGTCACCACCTTGTTTATATGATTCCATTCTCTTTTTACAATCTACTGTTCTTTCAACATCTATTTCGTGAGTTCCATAAAAATCAGTATCTCCGTTTACTGCGTTATCATATAATTTTTCCGCTTTCTGCATAATTTTGTTTTTCGATTCATCATCAGGAAACTTTTTTGAAATATTTTCTGAGACATAATATGTTCCTATGTCTTTCTTTAAATCGGAAAGGATTGTTGACAGCGGTTTTTCTTCTTCTGCCATTAAGTCCATAATTAATGAAATAGCAATAATTCCGTCTTTTTCGGGAATATGTCCGTTTACGGTTAACCCTCCGGATTCTTCACCTGCGATAAGAATATCACTACCTTGTTCTCTTAATTTTAATATATCACTACCCAGATATTTAAAACCTACAGGTGTTTCATATACATCCAAATTATGTTTTTCCGCAATCTTATCAATTTGTTCTGATGTAGATTGACTTCTTACTATTGCTCCTTCAACCCCTTTATTATCTGCTAAATGGTGTGCAACCAACAAAAGTACATCATTTGTGCTTATAAAATTGCCTTTTTCGTCTATAACTCCAAATCTGTCTGCATCTCCGTCATTCGCAAATCCAACAACAAGCCCTGTTTTATCACTGTGAGATACTGTATCTTTAAGCAACGACAAATTTTCTTCTGTTGGGTTTGGTCCTTCTTGTCCTGATGATTTTACAGGAATAAAAGGAATACCTTTCTTTTTTAATAATTTGGGTACAACATAATTTCCTGTTCCTTCTAATCCGTCATAATATACGGTGAGTCCGGAATCTCTTATTTTATCCCAGTCTATAATACCTTTGCTGATTCTTTTATAGTACATATCGAACGGGTCAATTTCTTTAATGTTCCCCTTCTCTGTTTTTAATTCAGTATATACACCACGTTCTGCAATATCTCTGATGTTTTGTGCTATTTTTTGAGTAATATCTGTTCCTGCTATTGCACCATCATCTGTTACAAAATTATATCCCCCGTCTTTCCAAGGATTATGGCTTGCCGTCATTAATACAGCCAAATCAATATCGTTTTGTTCTGCTGCATAAGCAAGTAATGGGGAAGGAACAGGCTCTGTTATATGTATAACGTCGATACCTTGTCCTGCTAATGTATCTCTTATTAAAGGAAGAGATTCTCTGGTCGCTTGTCTTGTGTCGCCGCCTATAAGAATAGTAGGCTTATGACCCTCTTGTTCTGCTTTTTCTTTAACATAATCAGCCATACCGAGAGTTATTAAATTGACAATCGGCGGAGTAAACGTTTCACCCATATATTCCGCCCTGTGACCGGCTGTTGATGTTTCATAACTATGGGCTATTTTATCTGCCATTTCAGTTTCTACATTAACCGGTTTTACTTCGTATTTCCCTGAAAAAGTTACCGTATCTGCATTTAATTTAGGCTGATAATTTGTATTAACAGTATAATTGCTTGTCTTTTGAACATTCTTTAAAGAAGGGAAATAATTAAAACCTTTTAATGCACTTATTCTCATTATTCTATTCTCCTAATAAACACAAATAAATAATAATCCTTTTTTGCTATTATTCATATACTTTACGTAATTTTTGTTACATTCATTTAATTAAATGATGTAAGAATCATTACTAATATAAAATATTGATTTTGTGTTGTATGTTTAAACCCCTTTGCTAACAGTTAAATTCACTTTTTATTAATCTAAAGGTTTAGACCTTAATATAAACCTTTCCGTTGATAAAAATTCATCTTCTTATGGATGAGCAGCCATGCCCGTACATGTAATATGTAAATATAAGGATAAGTTACAGGGAGCGACGGTGTGTATATGAAAAGAACAATGGAATTTACGAAAAAAGTAAAAATAATTTTAGTAGATGATAATTTTGATCATCTGTTGGGGATACGTGAACTCGTTAATATGGAAACAAATTTTGAGGTTATTGCAACGGCTACAAATGCAAATATAGCAATCAACCTCGTGAAAAAATATCAGCCTGATGTTGTTCTTATGGACGTTAATATGCCGGAGAAAGACGGCTTAACTGCCATAAGTGAAATTGAAAGACTGAATTTGAATACAAAAGTTATAGCTTTAACAGGATATGATGATCCGGATTTGATTTTTAGAGCTATGAAAATAGGTGCTAAAGGTTATATTCTAAAAACTATGGCATCTGCACAATTGATATATGCTATTGAAGAAGTAATGCAAGGTAAAATATATTTGCCGTCAGGATTATCTTCAAGATTCTTTGAATATTTCCAAAAAACGTTCAGAGAAGAAAACAACAATGCTGCTAATGAAGAAAACTTACTTCAATATCTGACTCAAAGAGAAGAAGAAGTCCTTGAATTATTAACTCAAGGTGTAACATATAAGGGCGTTGCACAACAATTATTTATAAGTGAAACTACAGTTAAAACTCACGTAAATAATATATTCCAAAAATTGCAGGTAAATGACAGAACTCAAGCTGTTCTTTATGCAATTAATAACGGATTTCTAAACAGAAAAAAATTGAAAATGGCTATCTAATTAAAAATGAGAAATAAATATAATACTTTAAGTAAATACATTTTTGAAAATTCAGAGAGAGAATACCGAAAAGAGAGCATTGACGCTCTCTTTCGCTCGATTTTAGAACCGATTGTATCAAATCAAAAAATTGAAGCTTGTGTTTTATTACGTTTAAATGAAATCAATTCTTTTGATTCTTTGATTAAGCGTTTAAATTTTTCAGGGGCAAAAATTATCGGATATAGTGATGTTTTTGAAAAAAATTATTCTAATGAAAATCTTTGGGGAACAACGGAATTTGTTGTTGTATTATCACAAAGATATTCTGCTGCATTAATTTGGGACTATTCATCTTCTTCCGTCAGCAATTTATCTAATATTTGTTTACTGTTTAATTCTAAAATTATTTCAGATATTGCTAAAAACATACTTTCAAATTCAACTTATGATTTTAAAGATTTACTTATAAAATATAATCCTGACAGACGTGAAAATATGTCCTTAAATTATGCTGTTAATTCTATATCTTTACTATTAAATGAAAAAAATGAAGAACTTGTATTTTCAGAAAAAGAAAAAACATCATTAATGACCTCTGATGATACGTATCAGACAGCTCAAATAGTTGCAGAAAAAGCAAAATATATTGCACATGAAATAAAAAACAATCTTTCTATAATAAATTTATACTCAAAGATAACCGAAAAAAGGTTGGAAAATATTAATATGGATAAAGACGTTTCTGACTCTGTATACAATGCTATCAAAAATGTTACAACTGCATCCGAAAATATTTCTTCGTTAATTAATGATTTAAGGTGTTTATCAGCTCCTTATATTACAGAAATTAATTTAAATGAATTTATAGATAATACTATAATGTTATGCACAGAGAAAGCAAATAATTCTAAAGTGAAAATTAATACAGAACAACCGGAAGATATAATTATTCATACAGATAAAATAAAGTTGCAATGTGCTTTAACAAATATAATTTTTAATGCGATAGAGGCTTGTCAGCCTAATGATAAAGTAAGTATTTCTGTCAATAAAAACACCTCTGATGTGGAAATATATATAAAGAATAATGGTGATATCATTCCCGAAAATCTAAGAGAAAAAATCTTTGAAGTTGATTTTACGACGAAAAAAACCGGTAATGGTTTGGGACTTGCTATTTGTAAAAAACAAATGCAATTGTTGAATGGTGACATACAATTGATATCTTCATCCGAAGAAGAAACGATTTTTAAAATTATTCTGCCTTTAAAATAAGATGTTAATTATCATCATCTTCTTTGTATACAATTAACTTTCCGTTTGCGGTTTTTTGTGCGGTTAATTCTCCATTTTCGTTATATCTTCTGAATGAACCGTCCGGTGATTTTATAACTCTTATGTATCCGTGTAATTTTGTATATCCCGGCATACTGTCTAATGAATTGAAAACTTTTCCTGTATAAGGAGCAAATTCTCTTATTGTTCCGTCAGAAAGTCTTTCTCTAACGAGTTGCCCCCTGTTAAAGTCTCTTATTGTACCGTCTGAAATTTTTTCGTGTGATAACATATTGTTTCTTCCGTATATATAGAAGTAGGTTAAACCGTTAATGTCATCTCTGCTTACAAGAAAGCCCTTTTTATTATATTGTTTAGTTGTTCCGTCAGGTTTTCTTTCTCCTTGAATTTTACCGTCTTCGTAAAAGAGTTGAATTGTTCCATCCCTTTTTATTTCGCTTTTTTTTATTCCGTTCGGGTATAATTCTATTCTTCTTCCGTCACTATATTGTTTAACGGCAATTCTTCCGTTTTCGTAATATTCTAAACCACTTCCGTCAGCTTTTATATCTGCAGATAAGCTGCCGTTTTCATAAAAACTTTTGTAGCCGCCATCTTCAAGCGGTAATGTTTTTAAGTTGCCGTTTTGATAGTATTCTTTCTTTTTGCCGTTGCTTAAAGTAATTGATTCAATTTGTTTGTTCGGGTAGTATGAAACAATATGTCCGTCAGATGTTATTTTCCTTTTTGTGTTTCCGTTACTGTAATATTCTATTCCACTTCCGTCTGCATTATATTCTGCTTGTGTGTTTCCGTCTTCAAAGTATATAGTTCTGCTTCCGTCCGGTCGGTCTTCCAAACTTATTTTCCCGTCAGGATAAAATACTTTTTGGCTTCCGTCGGGAGACTTTATACTCATTATTTGACCTTTTTCGTAGTAAGTTGAAACCGAGCCATCCAAGTGCTTATTTGGAATATTTGTAATTATCCCTTCATCCATTATGAATTTGGGTTTTCTTGTATCTTGTGTATTTTCTAAAATATCTTCGGTACGTAAAACTCGTGTTTTTAAAATATCTGTTGATTGTCCAAAAACAGAAGATAGTATGTTTATTAAATTAGTTTTTGTACTTTGTTCTTTATCTATTACCAATGGATTTTCTTTAATGTGTTTCGCTTTTTCCAATAATTGAGCATCTTTATTTGTTGCAAAAATTGCAGTTGTTTTGTTTCCTCTGTATTTTATTTTATATGTAGAGAGTGCATAGACTTTACTTCTTTTACCTTTTAAAAGTTCTTCCGTATTATTAACATCTTCTGTTCTTCCCTTTACGATGTACTTACCGGTAAAACTCGGAGTATATTGAATATTCATATTAATAGCCTTTCCGAAAATTTTAAAACTCCTAAAAGAATAGTTTGATATTATATTTTATCTTCGTTGATATTTCTTCACATAATAAAATATTTAAAATTTGTGTATTTCTTTTCTCTATGGTGTTTCAATCGTATAATGTTTTTATGGATAATCTCACAGTAAAAAAATATACGCTTAAAAGAGTTGAAACCAAAGCTGTTTATAAAGTTGATTATGAAAAAGAGCTTAATCCTCAACAACTTGAAGCAGTTATACAAAAAGAAGGTGCAATACTTGTTATTGCAGGTGCCGGTTCAGGAAAAACAAAAACATTGACATATCGAGTCGCCAGACTCATAGAAGATGGGGTTAATCCTGCAAATATTTTATTATTAACTTTTACAAAAAAAGCTGCAGCGGAAATGTTATCAAGAGCATCTATTGTACTTGATTCACGATGTGAAAAAGTCGCAGGCGGTACGTTTCATTCTTTTGCAAATATTATTCTAAGAAAATACTCTGCTTTACTTGAATTGCAAAATAATTTTACAATTACAGATAGGGCTGACAGTGAAGATATTGTTAATCATATAAGAGCTAATTTAATTGGAAAGCAAGAAAAACGTTTTCCTAAAAAAGGTACAATTCTTGATATATATTCAAAATCGGTAAATAAAAATATTCCCTCTGATGAAGTTATTTCGTCTGAATATGCTCAATTTGAACATTGTACCGATAAAATTAATGAAATAATTATTGAATATAATAATTACAAAAGAAAAAATTCTATACTGGATTATGATGATTTGCTTTTGTATTTGCGTACATTATTGGAAGCAAAGCCTGAAATAAGAAAAAAACTTTCAAATCAGTATAAATATATAATGGTTGATGAATATCAGGATACAAATACGATACAAGCTCAAATAATAAGCCTTTTGGCATCAGAACATAATAATGTAATGGCAGTTGGCGATGATTCTCAAAGTATATATTCATTTAGAGGTGCTAATTTTAAGAATATATTAGATTTCCCTGATGTTTTTCCTAATACTAAAATTATCAAACTTGAACAAAATTACAGAAGTTCTCAAAATATTCTTAGACTTGCAAATGAAATATTGAATAAAGCAAAGGAAAAATATACAAAAAAATTATTCTCTACTATTGCAAGTCCAATAATGCCTGCATTAATCAGTGCAGCTGACTCTAAAACAGAAGCTGAATTTATAGCTCAAAGGGTTTTGGAACTCTCCGAAGAAGAAAATATTCCGTTAAATGATATATGTGTTCTTGCAAGGAGTGCAAGAATGACTTATGAACTTGAAATTGAGCTTGCTAAAAAAAGTATTCCGTATAAAAAGTTTGGCGGAATGAAATTTATAGAGGCAGCACATGTAAAAGATGTTATAGCTCATTTAAGAGTAATATTGAATCCTAATGATATTATAAGCTATACAAGAATATTGCTATTGCTTGATGGGGTTGGAAATCAGACTGCAAATAAATTATTGCCCGTATTAATAGAAAGTAATGATATCAAAGATAAAAAATTACCGGTGAAAAATCCTGAAGCTGTAATAAGTTTAACCAAATTAATAAATGAAAATCAAAAGAATATTTTTGCGCCTTCTAAGGTTGTGCAAAATGTAATAAAATATTATGAACCTTTGTTAAAAGATAAGTATGATGATTATACAAAGCGTGAAAAAGACTTGGAACATTTTATTGCATTGAGTGAAAAATATACAAGTTTGGAAGATTTTTTAAGCGACCTTGCATTGGAACCTCCCGATACTTCAATGACTGATGTTGAAGAAGGTGCGCATAAAGATGAGTATTTAACTCTATCTACAATACATAGTGCAAAAGGATTGGAATATAAAGCGGTATTTATAATTGGTGCCGTCGACGGAAGATTTCCGTCTTTATATTCATTCAATTCACCTGAAGAATTGGATGAAGAATTAAGGCTTATGTATGTGGCTATAACGAGGGCAAAAACACATCTTTCTATTACCTATCCTATTGATATGTTTGATTATTCAACAGGTATGGTTCTTTCAAAACCATCAAGGTTTTTTGACGATATTGAACAAGATATCCTTGAAAAATGGGTTATTGAATAAAATTCTTTATTAGCCTACAGGTATGAAGTAGTGTGGTTTGTTAATACCGACATGTTTATACATACTTGCATATCTGTTACCGGCAGCCTCGTTTCCTTTACCGTCAAGGACACATATATGACCGCATTTTTTTACAACATCATCATTGTTATTATTAGTCCCTTCCCAAACAACTACTGTTCCTGCCGGTAAATATTTTGCTGCTTGTTCAGGTGTTAAACCTGTAATTTCTCTGTAATCTTCACGTTTTTGCATTATTCCTAAACAATTACCTGCTCTGCTTTGTGTTATTTCTGGATCTAAAACTTTTTCACCGTAATATTTTTCAAATGCAATTCTGACTGCTCTTAAGCATTGGTGTGCACCATTTACGTGTTTCGTTTCTTCGATTGTCATATTTGCTAATTTTATGCCCATTTCGGCATCATAACCTAAAGATTTCCAGTAGTTTTGTAATTCTTCCTGTGTCATGTTTGCTAAATCACTTGCAGATACATTAAATAATGAAGTGTCAGGTTTAACTCTGTTTTCATTTAATATAGCTTGTGTTTTTTCTGATTGAGCTAATTGAGCTTTTTCGTTTTTAAGTGTTTGTATGTTTGAATCTATAGTTGCTAAATCTCTGTCTAAATTAGTTCTGATTTCGCTTATTTTTGATTGATATTCAGCTATTTGAGTTTTTAATTCGGCAACTTTTTCTTTGTCATCAGTATATTTTTCTGCTAAAGTATCTAAAATTTTGTCTTTTTCTTCTACTAATTTATCTTTTTCAACTGTTAATGTTTCTGCTTGTTGCTTAGCTTCGTTTGCTTTTTCTTCTGCGGCAGTTTTTGCTGCTTCAAATTCTGCTTTTTTAGTTTCAAGGTTACGGATTTTTGTTTCGTAATCAGCAATCTTTTCTGCATCTTTAGAAGGGTCAAGTTGTGCTTTTTCACCTTGCATTGTTGTAATTTGTGAAGCTATATCAGAAATTGAAGAAGTATAAGATTGAGCTTCTGCAGTATAGTCTTGAACGAGTTTATTTTGTTCATTGATAGCGTTATCTTTTTCTGTAATTAATCCTGATAATCTTGTGTTTTCAGATTCGTATTCCGATTTAAATTCGTCGCTTAATTCACTATCTTTGACTGCTTGGTCTATTAAAGCCTGTTGTTCTGCTATTGCTTGATTTGCAGTTTCTTTCGCTTCTGTTCTTTTTGTTTCTTGTTCTTGTATTTCTGTATCTATTTGTTCAACAGTTCTTTTTTGCTCAGGAACGCTATCAACAGATGGTTGATAGTCACCGCCACCGTTATAACTACCTGACGGAGCTCCGCTATCCGTTCCTGATGGTTCTTCTGCTTGTTGTACAGGTGTTTCTGATGGTGTTGTTGCACCAAGCCCTTCAGCATCAGTTTTGAAGAAATTACTCAAATCAGATAGAGATATGCTATCAACATCGCCGTCTTTACCTGCAAGTGCCGCAATTTCTTCTTCCGAAAGGTTTCCGTCACCGTCAGAATCTATTGTGTTAAATATATTTTCAGCATCATCGGTTCCAATTAATTTCCAGAAATCAGATGCGTTTTCATCTTCTTGTGCATTAGTTGCATTTTGTATAAAGTCTTCTTTTGACATTCCGTTTAATTCGGTTGCATCTTGAGAAAATTCTGCATCTTTTGATACATAACTTTTAACTACATTAATTATGTCTTTTAATATGTTCGGATCGATTTCATTAAGTTTATCGCCAATTTCTTCACCTAAATCACTAAGGATAGAAACTTGACTTTTAGATGTAAATATAGAAATTTCTTCTTCAGATAATTTTCCGTCGGCGTTTGTATCTGCTTTTTCTATGCATTTATTTAAAACTGAAAATACGGAAATAGGATTAGTTGTATTTGTTTTATCTCCAAATACTGTATTATCGTTGGTTTGAAATCTATTGTTAAATAATCCCTTAATTTCCATGGCAAATCTCTCTTTATTTATATAAAAACAATTTGCTCATGAAAATTTACTTTATTTTAAAACTTTACTTAACAATTTGATATAAAGCTTTTTATTGTACGCTGGAGGCAATTTTATAGCCTCTGTCAATTAATGCTTGTTTTATTTGTTCAAAATGTTCTGCATTTCTTGTTTCCATTGATATTTTCAGGAAACAATCGTTTATATCAGTATTTTCGCCACCTTGGTTATGTCTTACCCTAATTACATTAGCACCGTATTCGGCAATAATTGATGAAACATCTCGCAATTGTCCGGGTTTATCCAAAAGTTCAATTGTTAAATGACATATTCTTCCTGATTTTAAAAGACCTCTGTTTATAACTCTTGATAAGATATTAACATCTATATTACCGCCTGATACAACACAGGCTGTCTTTTTATTTTCGATAGGGAGTTTACCAAACATTGCAGCAGCTACGCTTAATGCACCGGCACCTTCAGCAACAAGCTTTTGTCTTTCCATTAGTGCAAGAATTGCTGAGGCTACTTCATCATCTGTAACTGTTACTATATCATCTACATATTTATTGCACATATCAAATGTTATTTGTCCGGGTTTTTTAACTGCTGTACCGTCTGCAAATGTATTAACCGTAGGAAGTTCAAGAATTTTACTTTCTTTATAGGATTTGTACATACTTCCCGCTCCTTGTGCCTGTACTCCGTACACTTTACAAGAAGGCTTTAAGTGTTTTATTGCGTATGCAACACCTGAAATTAACCCTCCTCCTCCAATAGGAACAATGACAGCATCAACATCAGGTAATTGTTGAATTAATTCAAGTCCGATGGTGCCTTGTCCTGCTATAACATCTTCATCATCAAACGGATGTATAAATTCCCCGTTTGTTTCTTTTTGAAATTCGCACGCTGCTTTATATGCATCATCATATACACCATCTATTAACCTGATTTCAGCACCGTATTTTCTGGTCGCTTCCACTTTTGAAATAGGTGCGGTAGCAGGTATAAATATTGTAGCTTTAATATTGTTCTTTTGTGCAGCCAGTGCTACGCCTTGTGCGTGATTTCCTGCTGAACAAGCTATAATTCCACGTTTCTTTTGCTCTTCTGTCAACTTAGATATTTTATAATATGCACCTCTAAGTTTAAAAGAACCTGTTAATTGTAAATTTTCAGATTTTAAATATATTTCGTGTCCTTCCAATAATGTTTTTGAAAGGATTAAATCTGTTTTTCTTGCTACTTCACTTAATACCTTTGAGGCATCATATATTGTTTCAATGTTTAACACGGCTACTTTCCTTTTTATTTTTCTATTTCTTATGTGTGGCAGTCATATTTATAAATGGTACTGCATCCCCCATCATATAATCAGGTAATTTCCCGTCCCATTTTTGTACTGCTTCATATTCAACAAGTGCTTTGTTTTGAGATAAAGCATCTGCTCTGATTGACATAGATTTAGCTTCTGCTTCTGCTGAAATTAATTTCTGTTTTGCTTCTTCTTCAATTTGGACTGTCTTATTTTTTGCTTTTAGTGCATCTTGCTCAGCTGTTACTTTACTTTCAATAGCTCTTTCAAAAACATCAGAATAATTTATTGATGTAATTTGAAAATCACTCACATTTATATAATTATCTTTTAAGTGGATTTGGAGTTTACTTAATATTTCACTGGTTGCCTTTTCTCTGTTTGCAACTAAATCTTGCGCATTCCATTTACCTATTACGTCTTTTATTGTACCTTCAACTACCGGCATTAATATTTTATCAACATAGTCATTGCCGACTTCTCTGAACATTTTATATGCATTTTCAGGCTGTAAATTATAGTTTATTACATAAGATATTTTTGCCTGTTGGATATCTTTTGTGTATACAGATGTCGTAAAATCTTTTTTCTGCGTTTTAACATCCATTGTTACAATTTTGGATATAAAAGGTGTTACCAGATGAATACCTTCTTTAAAACTTTCTTCCGAAACTGCACCAAGCGTAACTTTTACTCCTCGTTCACCTACGCCTACCATTGCAATCGGATTGCACATTAGGATAAATACTATAAGCAATATAACTATTACCAATGGCATTGCTGCCTGTGTTTTGTTAAACATCATCTTATTTCCCTTCTCTTATGTTAAACCTAAAATAGCCATTACAATATATGTTATAACTATTAGTAATATGAATACTCCAAATCCTTTAAGTATTCTGTTCCCGTATTTTTTATATAAATTGACATTACATATCAAACTAACAAGAGATATAACAAAGTTTACCATTATAAATAATGCCAATAATATCAATAAAACTCTAATTGCCATATAGTTACCTCTCTAACTAAGTGTATAAAATATTTGTTTTTTGGTCAATATATATTAAAATCATTTAAACAAATTACAGACACTTAGATTTTGAATGATTATAATATTTTTGTGGAAAAGAAAATTTTATTGTTAAAGTCTGATAGAGTTATTTGTTTCGCATTGCTTGAACAAAATAAAATTGTAGAAGCCGTGCAATATTTTGAATTATATATTAATAAACTAAAAAAATTGTTGAAATATAAAAAATATAAAAAGTACATAGAAGAAGAGTTAACTTTTTCTGAAAATATCTTTTATGAAAAGATATTTGAACTTGCAGAAGAATTTTATAACAATTCAGATATGGCAAATGCTGCAATATGTTATACTTTTTATTTTAAACATTCACAAGAAACAGAAAATACTTGTTTGATAAAAAAATATATAGAAACGCTAAAATCGTTAAAGCAAATTGATATTGCCGTAGATTTGCTTAATAATATTGCAAATATTTCTTCTAAAAATAAATTATTATCAGAGCTATATGCAGATAATGCTGACTACAATAAAGCTATAAAATGTATGGAACAATATATAAAAGAAAAGAGCAATTGTGTTTCTGCAGATGATTATAATTTATTGGGCTGCTATTATAATTCCTTATTTTCTGACGTTTCAGATAACATGGCAGATGCGGAAAAAAGTTTAAAATATTTTGAACTTGCAAGTGATATGGTTGTAACAAATAAATTATTTTCAAAGAATGCTACAGTTATGGCAGGTAAAACCGGTAATATGGTCGCTTGCAGAAAATACTGGGACAGATGTTTAAAGATAGGAAACCTTACAAACGATGATAAGTTTGATTATGCATCTTTTTGTATGAAAATGGCTGATTTTGAAACTTTTTATGAATATTTTGAAGCAAGATTTCAAAAAGAAAATAATAAAACCGAATTTCCTTTTATTAAAAAACCATGTTGGGATGGTAATTCTGATATTTCAGACAAAACCTTATTAATATATTTTGAGCAGGGATATGGGGATACTTTTCTTATGTTTGGATATATGCCTCAACTTCTTAATTTGGCAAAAAAAGTAATATTTGTTGTTCAAAATGCAGTTTATCCTTTATTAAAAAATAATGAATTTGGAATAGAAATCTTACCCGAAATGGAAGAAGAATATATAAATGACATAAATTTTGATTACTATATTCCATCAATGTCATTGTTTAAAGCATTAAAAATTAACAGAAATAATATTTCAGTCGGTGAAGGGTACATAAAAGCTGATAAGTTACTTTCTAAAAATTTTAAACAAAGATTTTTTAATAATAAAAAATTAAAAATAGGACTTTCCGTAAGCGGAAATACTCTTGGGGATAAAACACGAGATATACCTATTGATTATTTATTGCCATTAGATAAATTGAAAAATGTTGAACTGTATATGCTTACGAAGGGAATTGATGATGATTTGTTATTAAAATTTAAAAATAACAGAGTTAATAATATCGGAAATAATTTTGCTGATTTTAATGAAACCGCTGCGGCTATAGAAAATTGTGATTTGGTTTTAACAACGGACAATTGTATTTTAAATCTTGCAGGTGCAATGGGAAAAAGAACTTATGCATTATTTAATAATCCTTCACATTTTAGGTGGTTTGATTTATCAGGTAAAAATATGGTTTGGTTTACCAGTGTAAAACCATTTGTAAACAAATCTTATAATGCTTGGAATACATCTGTTTCAGCAATAATAAAAGAAATACAAAAATTATCTTTTTCAAAATAATATTAATCTAAAATTTGTTATATTATAATTATTAGGAAGTGCCAAATAATAAAAAACAGGTTTTATAATGATTAATATATTTGATAAAATTTCAGGCTTCTTTAAAAAAAATCAAAAAGTATTTTTTATCATAAGTATGCTCTTCTTTGTGACAGTTACAATAATAGGGGTAATTGTTCATGAACCTTGGTATGATGAAGCCCAGTCATGGTTAATAGCTCAAGATTTAAATTTCTTTGAAATATTAAAGCAAATGCGTTATGAAGGACACTTGTTTCTTTGGTATCTTCTTTTAATGCCTTTAGCAAAGTTAAATTGTCCTTATCCCATATCAATGCAAATTGTTAATCTATTATTTATTTGGTTTGCTGTTTATGTTATGTGGAAAAAATTGCCCTTAAATCCTTTTTTTAAAGTATTAATAACTTTTTCTGCTCCTATTTGCTATCAGTATGCTGTAGTTGCAAGATGTTATTCTATTGGAATTTTTTTACTTTTCCTACTAACAGCATATTATAAAGAAAAATTGAATAAGCCATATTTATATTCTGCTTTAATATTTCTTTGTGCTAATACCAGTTCATTGGCTTTAATAGGTGCTACGGCTTTTGGAATTGCTTTTTTTGTTGAATATATCAGAAATAATAAAACATTTTTCAAGACAAAAGAATTTTGGAATCTTGCTGCTATTGCATTTATCACTATTTTCTCAATATTGTACCAGTGGCATGGAACTCTTTCTTACCTGCCTGTTTTAGATAATTTAGAAGGTCGTAATACTTCTGTCATAGTTGTATTTTGGGCTATAGTTGAAGGTTTGTTTAATATAGAAGATAAAGAGGCTTTTGATATACCTTTACTCATTGGTTCTTTATATATTATTCTATCAATCTTAGGTTATAAAAAGTCTAAAAATTCTTTATTTATATTTTTATTTACATTCTTTGGTTTGTTTGTTTTGTTTATATTTTTGTACAATGGTTCAATCTTTCATCATCATTTTTACTATATTTATTTTATCATTTCTGTTTGCATTTATAATTTATATCAAGAGAAGAAGGATGTTTTCTATTATCTTTTAATTACTTTCTTTATTGTTGTTTCAGCTCAACTTGTATATGTGAATTTTGATTTTTACTATAATGAAGATATTAATTATGATTTTTCAAATGATAAAAAAGTTATGGAAATTATCGAACAAGACGAAAATCTTAGAAACAGTGATATATTTGTCTGTGATATGTTTTCATTATCGGTTATTCCTTATTTAAAAGCAAAAGGAATTGATGTTAAAACCTGTTATAATGATAAGAATAAGTTTTTTTGGGATCATGCTACCAGAGAAAGTTATGGTCTTGATGAAGGGATACTATTAAAAGAAGAATTACAGAAATATTTGAGGAAAAAGGTATATTTAATTTCGTCATATTTATATTGCAGGGATATTCCTAACGAGTATCAAGATACATATAAGATTGAAACATATAAAAATATAGACAGAGGTTATGAACAACCTACAAGTACTGTAATATGGGAATTAACACCAATTGACAAATAAAGACTATTTTGTTTCGTGGTATCTATCTTCTGTATTTACTTCCCAAATTTTATTTTTATCTGTATTATTTAAAAATGCTTTAGCCGCTTCAAAACCTGTTAATATTGAATGATCCATATTGTTATATCTGTGCTGACCGTTTCTGCCTATGCAATATAAGTTGCTTATTGAATTTAAAAATTCTCTTATTTTGTCAAAATCTTTATAACTTCCCCAATATGCAGGATAAGCTTTCTTAACTTTTACAACAACGGAGTCAATTACATCTTTTTTATTAATAATTCCGATTTTATTTAATTCATCTGTTGCTAAATTAATCAATTCTTTATCGGATTTTGTCCACAAATTATCATTTTCATTACAAAAATATTCAAGACCCAAATAAACTTTATCTTTGTTTCTTACCATATAAGGAGACCAGTTATTGTATATCTGTAAACGTCCTATATTAACATTTTTATCTTGAATATATATCCAACAATCCGGAATCATTTTTAATATTTTATTATTTTGTTTTATATTTAATTCATTTACAAGCAGACCGATAATCATAAAATCTCTGTATGGCAAGTCTTGAGATATGTTATATATTTGAGAGTCAAGTTGGGTGTTAAAACTTTTGATTAAATCTTTTATAGGCATAGATGAAAATACTGTATTACATTGATAAATATATTCATTATTCTCTTTATCAATTGCTTTTACTGTATCGATTTTATTATCGCTAAAATCAATTTGAACTACTTTTCGGTTTTTGTGTATTTCTCCGCCCAAGTTGATAATTTCATTTGCAATTTCTTCAAAAAACTGCCCGGGACCTTGTGGCGGATATAAAAATTCTTCAATTAGTGATGTTTCTTTTTCGTGCTTTAAGTTTAGTCCTGTTAAAATATAATTTTTTACTACGCCAAGTAAAGATAATTTTTTAACTCTTTGATTCCCCCAATCAGGTGCAATTTCAGAAGGATGCTTCCCCCATACTTTTTTTGTATAGTTTTCAAAAAACATACTGTATAATGGTTTCCCAAATCTGTTTATGTAAAAATCTTCCAGTGAATTTTCTTTTCTTTTAATTATATTTGAAATACAATATCCAAATCCAGATGAAACAATATTTGTAAATCCCATGTTTTTTATTGTTTTAATATTAATTTTGACTGGATAATCAAAAAATTTATTGTTAAAAAATATGCTTGAAATTCTATGTCTTTTTAGAAAAATTTTATAGTTTTCTCTGCCTGTTTCATTAGTGTTGATTTGTGAATCAAATTTAAAAATTTCATTCCAAAAATCAGATACTTCTTTGCTTTTCGTAAAAAACCTGTGACCACCGATATCCATCTTATTACCGTTATGGTCTACAGTTCTTGAAATTCCTCCAATATTAGAAGATTCTTCAATAATTATTGGCTTTATGTCTGAATTTTTTAATAAATAGTATGCTGCAGCTAACCCTGCAGGACCTGCTCCAATTATAATTATTTTTTCTTGCTTTTTTATCATAATATTAATTTCTAGTTTAGATGAAGTATGTTATTGATTATACTATATATAGGATTATTTGATTTTGATTACTATTTTTATTTGTGTTGTGTGAATTAATATCACCTTTGATAACACATGCATATATTAAATCATATACATTGTTCCTGCAAGTTTATATATAGACATTTTTTCATATAGGATGAATTAACATAGTTTTTGTAAAAAAATTTTGTATTGTTTTATTGTAACCTATAGTAAATAAATCGTATTTATTCCATAATTTGGGATATTATGTTTATTACACAAATTAAGTATTATTAAATCTATTGTATTAATGATATAATAAAATAAGTTATATTTTATATAGTATTTTTTACATGAAAAAAGTTGATACGAGATTCATATACTGGGGTTTATTCTTATTATATATAGTTTTGGTTTTTATTGTAGGTATACACCATGAACAATGGGCAGATGAGGCTCAAAGTTGGTTGATTTCCAGAGATATATCTTATTTTAATATATTTTTTACGGAAACTAAATACGAAGGACATCCTTTTGTTTGGTTTTTTATAGAGAAAACTTTTATAAATATTTTCTCTTCATTTACTGATTCTTCAAATCTATACAATTGGGTTTTTCTGCTCCCTTTGTTTTTTTCTTCTGTTGGTGTTTACTTATTTCTATTCAAATCTAAATTCCCTCTATGTCTTAAAATATTAGTTCCTTTTACTTTTTACATTTTTTACCAATATGGAGTTATTGCAAGAAACCATTGTCTTTGTTTTCCGATGCTTGCAATAATTGCTGCATTCTATTCCAAAAAATTTGAACATCCTTTTATTTATATTTTACTTTTAATTATCAATGCTAATATAAGTGCATATCTATATCCGATTTCGTTAGTATTAATAATCTTTTTTATCTATGAATCTTTTCAATATGAAGATAAAAGAGAAAAAATGAAATACCTTTATTTCAATATAATGGGGTTATTTTGTCTTTTATTGCTCGCTTTTCAGATGTATAATCCAACAGATTGTTATTTTTGGAGAGGGATAGATTATAGTCCCGAACATTTATATGAAGAATTGAAAGGAATTTCTAATATTTATTTCCCTCAAAATGATATTGATATAGAAGATGGCATATCTTTCTTTTTTACATTAATTTTTTATTTTGTCCTAACAATAAGTTTGTATTTTTGTACAATGAAAGTATATTGTAAAAATATTAAGCAAATTATATTTTTCTTATCTTTAAATATACCTTTTTTCATTATATGTACATATTTATATTCTTCATCTTGGCATTATGGATATGCCCTTGTTATATTGATATTTACTTGTTGGATATTAACAGATAAAAATCATATTTATGATATTCCTATTAAAGGAAATGCATTCTTTTATGTTTTTATTTTGTGTGTTCTTGGTTACTATATAGTAGGGAATATTCAGATTTGTTTATATGATATAAATAATAATTATTCAGGTTCTAAAGATGTTGCTAATTTCTTGAAATCACATAGCCTACAATCATATAAAATAAACGGTATTGGTTTTAAAACGGTTGCTATTCAACCCTATTTTAAAAGAAATCTATATGAAAATTATATAAATGCAACTCATTTTTCATGGCGTCAAAATTTTTATGATAATTATGCAAAAAAAAGTAAGAGGCTTACCCCAATAATAATAGTTTCAAATTTTGATTTATATAGAGATAATAAAATACTAAAAAAAATAGAAAAAACATACTATAAATGCTATGAAGTACCAGGAAAACTGCAAAATTTAAATTTAAAAAAAGGTAAATATGAGGATGAAGCTTTCTATGTTTATATAAACAAAGAACTTCAAAACGAAATAGATATTTGTCGATTATAGAGTTTATGCGAATGGGTGTTAGTTATTAGTGTAAATAATGTTGTAAATAGATTTTTTACGGTTAGAAAATTTATTATATAATTTTGCATATTTTTGCAAAATATTTATGCGGGCAAAATCGCCCTGTGAAAAAAATAGTAATAAAAAATACCCCGGAGGCGATTCTGCTTGAATGCTCGACGAGTATATGAAATACGAGTCATAGCAGTCAAGTATGCCTAGTGCTGAACGCCAAATATTTTGCATATTTTTGCAAAATATTAATGCGGACGAAATCGCCCTGTGAAAAAATAGCAATAAAAAATACCCCGGAGGCGATTCGAACGCCTGACCCACTGCTTAGAAGGCAGTTGCTCTATCCAGCTGAGCTACCGAGGCTTGATGTTTTGTTTTCTCATTTGCTTCAGCTGGATAGAGCTTCAATCTATCGTTTGTCATAATTTTACTTCGTAAAATATATGACTAGCAGCTGAGCTACCGAGGCTTATGTATAAATTAAAACATATAAATTTTTATTTTCAAGAGAAATTTTATTTAAATTTTATTTCTATTGTTACAAATGTAAATTTATTTGGACCCTATGGCAATTTCTTTATAGAAAATAATTTTATATATATAAGTATATAGGAGTACTATACATGAGTTTAAGTATAAATCCTTTACAGTATCAAAATATGCAAGCCGCAAGTGCAAGTGCAAATGCAGTTAACTGGGCTGGCTACAAACAGCCTGAAAACTTTGACAAAAAAGATTTCAATTTAGGTGAATTTGGTCGTTTAACAGGTAGCGTAAAAGGCATTGATAACGGACTTTTTACGAAAGGCACAACTTCAGAAATTACAAGACCTGTTGTTGATGTGGGACTAATTGCCAGATTAGACAGAATAAATTCGCTTGGACCGGAAGGACGTGATGCACAACACGGTCAACATTTTTATACAATGGCTTAATATTTGATAAAAATTAAATTTTCTAATATAATCTTCTTATGAGAAATCTTTATGACATAGAAGATTGGACAGATGTATCTTGCCGCAGACTCGGTGAAATTCTAATCGAGGCCGGCAAGATTAATTTGTTTCATTTATCTATGGTTTTGGATATCCAACGTTTTCAAAAAATGCCTATGGGGGAAATTTTTCTTGCTATGAAAGTTATCAGTAAGAAAGATTTAAATCAGGCTTTATTAGTACAGAAATCTATACAGAAAAGATGCAAACATGCATAAATTTATAAAAAGGATAGTTTTTTCAATAGTTTCATTAATGTTATTTTATTCTTGCGCAAATGCGGATGTATTGGAGTTTGCACAGGTTAGTGATACACATTACACCCTAGAAAATACAGTTTTAGACCGATATTTGTATTTCTTATCGCTTTCGCTAAAGAAACAAAATCCTGATTTTGTTGTATTCCTTGGTGATAATGTTGATAAATCAAAAGAAGAAAATGTTATCGGCTTTATGAGGGCTATTCATTCCATAAATACTCCTTATTATATTGTTTTGGGTAAAAATGATGCTCATAAATTAAGCGGTATAGAAAAAGATATCTATTTAGATATTGTTACTACATTTAACAGAAACCAAAGAGAAAAAGATAAATATTATTATTTTAAGCCGAATAGCAAATTTATATGTGTAGTATTAGATGATAATCCTGATTTTGCGCCATCTAAACATGGGGAAATACCTGATGAACAAATAGAATGGCTTGATAAATTATTAACAAAGTATCCTAATAAATTATTTTTAATTTTTCATCATAGTCCGTTGGTGCCTCCGAGAGTTGAGTATAAATTATCAATGATTAATACTGAAAAGTATAGTGCAATGCTACAAAAGCATGATAATGTGCTTTTAATATCATCAGGGCATTATCATCAGGAAGCGACTCAAACTGATGAACGAGGAGTAAGGCATATATCTGCTCCGGCATTTAAGGATATACCTCACTCCTATCAAATGATTAAAATTATTTATGATGAAAAGACTTTAAAGTCCCCTAAAGATATTGAAGTAATAGTTACAAAGGTAAAAGTCTAAATATCACCATTATTTATTTTTATGGACGTAATCTCTTGCGCAATTGAACATTGTATTAGCAAGTTCACTATTACTGTCAAAATTAAATCCTGATATCTTTAAAAGTTGTTTAAGTCGCATTTCCCAATATTGATACATCTCTTCTTTATCAATATCTAAAATCTGTGCAATAACACTTACTTCTTCCCAATCTAACGGTAACGGACGTGCTCCTCTCAGTATATCTACGATTTCTAATCGTTGTTTCCTTGGAAATGATTTTAAAAACTGAACCGTTGATAGTTTCTTTTCTTTTAATTTTTCTTTTATAAATTCAGTTGTTTCATCGACTAAAATTGGGTCTTGAGGTATTTTATATTCCGAAAATTCTTCCGGTGAAATGTCCATAACTGTTGCAATTCTTTCTAATGTTGTACTTCTTGTTGAAAAAGGAATAGTTTCATCTATTAAATTGTAAACATAAGAAAGAGTAACCCCTATCATTTGGGCAAAATCTTTTTTATGGAGTTGAGTGCTTTCTAAAAAGTTATATAGCATTTCGCTGCTTTTCATTGAAATCACTGAAGCTTTTTTATTTGTCATAATATTTTCTCCTGTTTTTTTATTATAATTAGACATAATAAAATGTTTTTAATTGGTAAGTAGAATAAAATATCGGATAATTTATAAAGAGGTATCAAGTATGAAACTTGTAATATGTTTAGGAAACCCTGGAAGTAAATATGCACAGACAAGGCATAATACAGGCTTTATGTTTGCAGACATGCTATCAGAGAAACTGGGGTGTAATTTCAATTCAGAACCCAAATTCAAGGCAGAAATTGCTAAAGGTGTATATAATAACGAAGCTATATGGATTGTAAAACCTCAAACCTTTATGAATTTATCCGGTGAATCTCTTGCTTTACTTAAAAATTTCTATAAAATAGATATAAATACCTTATTTGTTGTATATGATGATATTGCTTTAGAGGTGGGAAAAATAAGATTTCGAGCTAAAGGCTCTGATGGTGGACATAACGGTATAAAATCAATAACAAATCATGCCGGTACGACTGAATATCCACGATTGAAAATAGGGATTGGACCGCAACCTCCATTCATGAAATCAGAAGATTATGTTTTGCAAAATTTTTCTTCAGAACAATTTGTGTTATTAAAAGAAGCCTTAACCAGAAGTGTTGAAGCATTTTTATTCTATTGTGATAACGATATTCCCAAAACACAAAATAAATATAACTAATAGAAATTTATGAAAATTATAATATTTATTATTTTTATATTTTTATTTCAAATAGTATATGCAGATGTAGCGGTTCCTCCACCACCAGTGGTTTCTGCTAAGTATGTATGTTCTGAAATAAAAGAAACAACTGCTTTATTTCCTTTTGAAGACGAAAATGGGTTATATGGTTTTAAGAACAGTAAAGAAGAAATAATTATTGAACCACAATATAAATGTGATAAACTGACATTTTCTACAAGTTCACGAAGAAGCCCTAGAAGATGGTATTGTTGTAATCATACATCAGTTTTCTTTGTAAAATTATATTCTACAATTTTAATAGGAATATTATTAATATTTGCTGCTTTTTGCTTGCTAAAAAAACGACGTTAGTCAATATAGTCATAATTAATTCTCCAGTACTCGTAATGACTGTGTTTAATTTGATATTGTCATTGCGAGCCGAAGGCGTGGCAATCGGGTTGTATACCTAAAACCGGTTTACTTCGTCACCTTTTTATGCAAAAAAAAGAGGGCTGATTAGCCCTACTGTCTGGAATTAAGAATAGTTGGAAGTATGAAAAAGATACTTTTATATAACAAAATAATTATTCTTTCTTCAATTCGACACATGGATAATTAAAAAATTAATCTAAAGTCTAGTTTAAAATCATCCATTAAGTGTATATAATGCACTTATTCTAAAACCCTTTTGACAAAAGGATTTAACGTTCTTAACAATTCTAAATAATATCTATTGACAAAACAATTTTTCTAATACATAATGATTATATAAAAATAAAGTGTATGAGAAACACTTTAAGAGAGAAAGAGGAATAAAAAATGAAAATTAATTCGGTTAGTTCATTTAACTATAACTCAAATAATGTTAACTTCAAAAGAACGGCTGTTCCATATCCTGAATATGAATATGGTTATGAACAACATCAACCTGAATTTGAAAAACAGGTTACAAACGTTATAAAGAAAGTTTCTGAGTTATTTTCACCATCAGTAAGCAAAGAATCTGAAAAAATCAAATCAAGTATAAACAGTATTTATACTGATAACAGTTCAAAAGAACCTAAAGCTCAACTATTATCAGTATTGGCATAGTTGAGCTTTTTTATTCGTTTATTACCCATTTTTTTCTCAGTTTCCACTGTATTATCGTTAAAATCAATATAAATACGAATAGAATATAAGCTATTGCTGATGCTTTCCCTATATTGAAAAATTCAAAAGCGTTTTTATATAACCAGTATACAAGGATATTTGTTGAGTTTTCAGGCCCGCCTTGTGTCATTAGATAAATCAAATCAAAAACTTGAAAAGAACTTATTGTTGTTATTAAAACTACAAAAAATATTGTAGGACTCATTAGTGGCAGAGTTATTTTAAAAAATGTTTTTATATTACTTGCTCCGTCTATTTTTGCAGCTTCATATACATTGTCGCTTAATGATGCAAACCCAGATAGAAAAATAATCATGTTATATCCAGCAAGCTTCCAAACAGATACAAAGATTAATACCGGCATGGCAAGTGTTGCATCAAATAACCATTGCAAATGAGATTTGAATAACATATTTATAAAGCCTATATTGGGGTCAAAGAACCATTGCCAAACCATTGCTATCACTATCATTGGTGTGATAAAAGGCAAAAAGTACGATGTTTTAAAAAATTCTTTTCCTCTTATTTTACAATTAAGCACAGCTGCTAAAATTAACGGTATTATCGTTGCAAAAATTGTTACAAACAAAGCATAAATAATTGTGTTCAAAAATACTATTTTAAATTCATTTGAACGAAAAAGTTCAATATAATTATATATACCTTCAAATTTTATATCAGATATTAAATCCCAACTAAAGAAACTTAAAATAAATGAAAACAATGACGGTACAAAAATAAATAATGCACATCCAAGTAATGACGGTAATATAAATAAATATAATATTTTCTTGTCTAAAAAATTCATAACTATATTACATAATTTCCATTTTTTGATTTTATAATCAATATCACATATAATTAAAAGTATAGTATTTTTTTTTATTATAAACAAGGATTGAAAATAACATGGTAAATACATTGGACTATAGTGCATTTGGTAAAAATGATATTCGTGGAATATATGGGCAAAATGTTACGGAAGAACTCTTTTATTATGTGGGAAAGGGATATGTAAAATATATTCAAGATAATACCGGACTTGAACCTAAAGATATATGGATTACTGTATCAAGAGATGCAAGATTGCATTCTGAGTCACTTGCTAAAGTATTAATAAAAGGTATTACTCACATGGGGGCAAATGCTATAAATTTAGATGTTGTACCAACTCCTATAGGATATTATTCTGAGTTTGCTTCATATCCTGAAACCATTTCAAAAGACGTAAAAATTGCTGGTGCACTGATTGTTACTGCAAGTCATAATCCTCCGGAATATAACGGTTTAAAAATGACTTTTAACAAAGCTACTTTGGGAGAATCCGAAATAAAGAAAATAAAAGAATATACAATAGAACAAATGGGTTGTGACCTTACGTCCGTTAAGCATGGTGAAGCAAGATTATTTAATATAATTCCTCAATATGTTGATGCTTTAACTGCTAAATTTGGCAGAATAGGTGAAAATATAAAGGTTGTTGTGGATAGTGCAAACGGTACGGCAGGGGTTGTGGCTCCCAAATTATATTCCGATATGGGCTGTGATGTTGTTGAATTATATTCTCAACCTGACGGTAATTTCCCAAATCATCATCCAAATCCGAGTGATACATCTACACTTAAAGATATTAAAAATAAAGTTGTTGAAACTGGTGCTGATTTAGGTATTGCGTTTGACGGTGATTCTGACAGGCTTGGAGTTATTGACTCTGAAGGAAATTCTTTAACAGGTGATAAATTATTATATATATATTCTTTGGATTTAATTAAAGATTTGGCAGTACGTGGAGAAAAACCCGTCATTGTTTCAGAAGTTAAATGTTCACAGGTTTTATATGATGAAATTAACAATCTGGGCGGAAATGCTGTTATGGCAAAAACAGGACACGGTTTTATAAAAGCCAAAATGAAAGAAACAAATGCAATTTTAGCAGGTGAAATGTCAGGACACATGTTCTTTAAAGACAGATATTACGGCTTCGATGATGCTGTTTATGCAGGTTGCAGAATAATTGAAATTGTTGCTAAATATAAAAGAAATAATCCTAATTTCAAAATTTCTGATTTATTAACTCCTTTTAATAAAGTTTGCACTCTTGATGAAGTACGTCATGAGTGTAAAAACGAATTGAAAAAACCTGTACTTGAAGAATTGACCCAAATTATAAAAAATGATAATGAAATTTTTGGTACTAAAATAAATGATATAGTGACTATCGACGGAATGAGGATTCTTTTCCCCGATGGTTTTGCTTTAATTAGACAAAGTAATACGGAACCTGTATTTACTTTGCGTTTTGAAGCAAAGACAAAAAAAAGTGCAACTCATTATAAAAATGTAATGATTTCACTTCTAAAAGAATGTATAGAAAAAGTATCTGACAGTGAGGAAAAATGAACGAAGCAAAAACATCTAAAATAATTATTCTGTTATGTATTGTTTGTTTAATTGCAGGAATTTTCTCAATAGACAAGAATAAAGCATATACAGAGGTAGAAGGACAAAATAATACAAAAATTATGTCCAATGCAAATAAAGTTGCTGTAATAGAACTTAATGGGGAAATTGCATCTGATTCTGAAAGCAATCTTTTTGCAAGTGAAACAGATGCAACAAATATGCTAAAGTCTTTAAAACAGGCAAAAGATGACAAAGATATAAAAGGAGTTATATTAAAAATTAATTCTCCGGGTGGTACCGTTGGTATGTCACAAAATATCTATAATCAAATAATGACAATCAGGAAAAATAAACCGGTTATTTCTGTATTTGATGATGTAGCTGCAAGCGGAGGTTACTATATTGCATCCGCATCAGACAGAATTGTTGCACAAGAAGGGACATTAACCGGAAGTATTGGTGTTATATTTTCGTTTATGGATTTGCATAATCTTATGGCAAATAAACTTAATATCGATAATGTCGTTATAAAAAGCGGAAAATATAAAGATATAGGCTCTTCCACAAGACCAATGACTGATGATGAACGTAATTTAATGCAAACTATTATTGATGACTCTTATGCACAGTTCCTTGATGCTATAAGAATGGGCAGAATAAAAAGAAATGATACCTATAATGTTCAAAAAACCGAGTTAACCGAAAATACATTAACTTCTTATGCTGATGGTCGTGTATTTACCGGTAGACAAGCTCAAAAACTGGGTTTTGTTGATGTTACCGGTGATATTGATACCGCTAAAACAATGATTGAAACAATGATGCAGCAAAAATATAATAATAATCATGTTGCAAAACTCATTAAATACAATCAAAAAAGTTCTTTCAGTGAATATTTTTCAAGTTTTACCGAATATAAATCAAGAAATATATTTAAAATAACGGATATTGTTCCGACAAGTGTTATATTAAGCAGAAGGCCTTTATATCTATGGGAATAACAACAGATAATTTTTTTGAAAACATATATAGTGTAATTTTTTCACCAAAACAATTTTTTGAAAGAAAAGATTTAAATATTTCATTAAGACTTGCAATTGCAACGATTGTATTTATAGCCATAATGACTAAAACAACAATGGGAATTTTTGATGGTTCCGTACTACATTGGACTTTTATTTTCCTGTTAATTTGGAACATCATTTCAATTGTCTTTTTGTGGTTTTTAACGGCATTATTCTTTGAATATATTGCAAAAATTTTTGACCGAAGCGGTAAACTAAAAGAATTATTATTTTTTACAGCTTTTGCACCAATCCCGTATATATTTTTTGCACCTTTAGATTTATTAAAAAATGCCGGAGAATTTGGGTATATTATTTCGGCTGTTGTTGAATTTTTAATATATATATGGATAATATACCTGTATATATTGTCTTTAAAATCAGTATATAATATATCAAATGCAAGAGCTTGTATGATGATTTTAATACCTTTTATAAGTAGCTTTTTTGCAATATACTGGATTGTAGGTTTTGTCAGTAAGTTATGGTATATATTTTCTGTATAGATAAGTAAATAAAATTATAATGAAAAAATATTTAGTAATACTTTTAATATTAATAACCGGAACAATGTCTGCTTTTGCTGCAAATACAAAAGAGATATTGAGCACTGTTGAAAACAGTTTATTTGGTTATGAATATAAAAATGAATCTGATTCAAAAAGATTAGACAGATTGGAAGAACATTTGTACGGCGAAAAAAGAACGGGTACTGTACAAAAAAGACTTGAAAGTATTCAAACAGATTCAGGTATTGTTGTTGTTGAACAAAAGCCTGTTAATGTTCAAAAGGATAATGTTGCGGATAATAAAGAAAGAACACAAAACCTAAAAGAAGATGCAACTGTTGATTATCCGATTGTGGATGAGATGGAAAAAGAAATTTTCCATACAACATATAAAAATGAAAATATATACAATCGCTTGAACAGATTGGAAGAAAAAGTATTCACAAAAACAAGTAATGCTGATTTGAATACAAGAGTAGATAAGCTAGCGACTGTTTTAAAACCGAAAATGACAAATCAAAATACATATACCAGTAACTATACCGCTGAGCAAATGGATAGATATTATAATGATAATGGTTTTGAACAGGTTAATAATCAAACAATTCCTTTTCAATTACTCGCTTTAGAAGAAGAATTATTAAAGAAATCATATAGTAATGATAATAATTCAAACAGATTAGGCAGATTAGAACAAAAATTATTTAACAGAACTTTTCCAAATGATAGTGATGCAACCAGAATGCAAAGAATAAAGGTTGCTTATGATGCTAAGCAAAACAGCTATAAGTATGAAAATAACAGAAAAATGCAAAATATGGCGACAATGTCACAATTAGGCGGTATTCTGTTAATGATATTGGCTATTTTACTCTAGTTTCATATCTTCAAATACATTATCATTAATGATATTATTGTTCGTAATAGTTTGACTATCTGTTTCTATAGGTTTATTTTTTGCTTTTTTAGCTCTAATGTTGTTTACAATTTTTTCTGCAGTAGAACTTCCTGTATTATAACCTAATATTGAAGCAGCTACGAATGCCATTCCTTTTGCTATATATAATCCGTATTTTGCGTATTTGTTTCCTTGAACAAAAGATGTAGCTTTCAATTTATCATTTGCAATTTTTAAACCTTTTTCTGCAATTTGTTCTACAGCATACATTGTTCCTATGCCGCCAACTTGCATTGCACCTGTTTTAACTTTATCATCAGATTTTACGGTATTATAAATACCTGATGCAATAATTAATGGATAAACAATCTTTCTTGCATATTTTGCTGCCTTGCCAAGAAATCCCGAAACCGGTTTTGCAACGGATTTTGCAACAGTTCCTGTATGAGCTACTGCATCTGCAACTGCATCCGCTGTTCTGATTGTCTGACATCCCGCAATGCCTTCTTTAAAAACATTGTGTTCGTTATGACCATATATATGATTTCTTGCTGCAAAAAATGCACATGAAATACCGTTTGGCATTATTTAACCACACCTTTTCTATAACTTACTTATATATATAAAAACATTTGTTTGCTCGTTATTTACAAAATCGCCCAAATAATTTACAAATGTAACATTCGATTAAATTTCCTGGGGGTTTGTGAGAAAATATTTATACGAGAGGGGAGAAAATAAATGAAAGATAAAAGTTTTTTAATGATACCAGGACCTACACCTGTTCCGGAAAGAGTGCTTCTAGAAATAGCAAAACATCCAATGGGACATAGAAGTACTGAATTTTCCAAAATATTAGAGTCTGTATACACCGATTTAAAATATGTTTTTCAAACAAAGAATGATGTTATTGTATATACCGCAAGCGGTACAGGTGCAATGGATGCTGCATTATCAAACTTAATAAATGAAGGTGATAAGGTTCTGTCATTAGTAATCGGTAACTTTAGCCAAAGACTTGCTAAAATTGCAAAAGGCTTAGGTGCTGATGTTGAAACTATTGAAGTAGAACCGGGTAATGCTATTGATCCTGCAGTTTTAAAAGCAAGATTAGATAAAGATGTTAATAAAGAAATAAAAATTGTTACTCTAATCCAAAATGAAACCTCAACAGGTGTTACAAATGATGTAAAAACACTTGTTTCAATCATAAAAGAACACGGTGCGTTATCAGTCGTTGATGGTGTTACAAGTGTTGGTGCAATAGAATGTAAAATGGATGAATGGGGTATTGATGTCCTTATAACCGGCTCTCAAAAAGGTTTAATGATTCCTCCAGGATTATCTTTCTTAGCTGCAAGCGAAAAAGCATGGAAAGTACATGAACAATGTAAACATCCTGACTTCTATTTCAACTGGACTACTAACAGAAAGTCCGTAAGAGATAATTCTACGGCATTTACCCCTGCAGTCAGTCTCTTCTGCGGTTTAAAAGTTGCTCTTGAAATGATGAAAGAGGAAGGTCTTGAAAATGTTATAGCTCGTCATACAAAGATAGCTTCCGCTTTAAGAGCAGCAATAAAAGCAATTGGTTTGGAATTGTTTGTTAAGGATGAAAAATTTGCAAGTAATTCTATTACCGCAATTCTTCCTCCTGAAGGAATCAGCGTTCCTGATATCAGAAAAGTAATGAAAAATGATTATGATATAGTTGTTGCAAATGGTCAAAACGCACTTAAAGATAAAATATTCAGAATGGGAACACTTGGTTTCGTTTCTGAAAGAGATGCAATTACTGCAATTGGTGCTTTAGAAGCTACTTTATACAAATTAGGTCATAAATTTACACTCGGAAAGGGTGTTGCAACACTTATCGAAAATTTGAATAAATAGAGGTAAAAATGAAGGTATTAATAACAGATAAAATTAATGAAGCGGCAGGTAAAATTCTTGAAGGAGTGGCTGAAGTTGAATTTATTCCTACACTTCCCGAAGATGAATTGGCTGAAAAAATTAAAGATTATGATGCTTTAATGATAAGAAGCCAAACTAAGGTTACAAGAAAAATTTTAGAAGCCGGTAAGAATTTAAAAATAGTAGGAAGAGCAGGTGTCGGCGTTGATAACGTTGATATTGAAGCTGCTACTCAAAATGGGATAATTGTTGTAAATTCTCCTGACGGTAATACTCATGCCGCAGCTGAACATACATTAGCTTTGATGCTTGCAATGTCAAGGAATATTCCTGTTGCTGCAATGTCTGCAAAAGAAGGGAAATGGGAACGTTCAAAATTCACCGGTGTTGAAGTATTTGGTAAAACACTTGGTATTATTGGCTTCGGTAAAATTGGTCAACATGTTGCTGATGTTGCACTTGCATTAGGTATGAAGGTTGTTGTATCGGATCCTTATACAACAAAAGAAGCTGTAGAAAAAATCGGTGCAGTTTATGTAACTTCTTTGGATGAATTTTGGGGTATGTGTGATTATATTACAATTCATACGCCTAAAACAAAGGAAACAACATCTTTAATAAACAGAAATACTTTAAACAGAATGAAAAAAGGTGTAAGAATAATCAATTGTGCAAGAGGCGGAATCATTGATGAAGCAGCATTAAAAGAAGCTATAGAATCAGGACAGGTTCAATCTGCAGCAATTGATGTATTTGAAACAGAACCTGATATTACGGCATCTCCATTATATAAATGTGAAGGCAATATAGTAATGACGCCTCATCTTGGTGCAAGTACAAAAGAAGCTCAATTTAATGTTGCAATAGATGTTGCAGAACAAATTAAGGAAGTTTTATCGGGCGGAAGTGCTAAAGCTGCAATAAATATTCCTGCTCTTAAAAAAGCTATAATTGAGCCGGTTAAAGATTATATGCAATTAGCAGAAAATCTCGGACAATTAGTTCAACAAATTTCTAAAGGAAACTTAAAAAATATAAATATAAGTGTTAGCGGAAATTTGGCAGAGCTAAATGTTGCGCCTTTAGAAGTTGCAGTTCAAAAAGGTATATTTTCATCACTTGTTGAAGGTGTAAATTTTGTAAATGCTCCTATTATTGCTCAAAAACGTGGAATAAATATTGTTACATCAAAAACTCAAAAAGATTGTACTTTCTTGGGTTCAATTTCTGTTACTTTAACAACAGATTCTGATGAAAATACTGTAACAGGCGCATTAATTGCAAAAAATATGCCAAGAATTGTTAAAATTAATGATTATAATATGAGTATAGAAGCAGAAAAACACATGCTTATTGTTCCTCACGAAAATAAACCGTCTATGGTAGCTAAGGTTGCTGCTGTTATTGGTGAACATAATATCAATATTAACAGAATGCAGGTAGCTCAAAAATCTAATCAAAAAGATAATGTATCGATCATGTTAATTACGATAGATAAAGATGTTGATGATGAAACATTGGCTACTATGAATAAAATAGATGGTATTCAAAATGCACAACAAATAAAATTAAATGCATAATAACATTATAAAAATAAAAACTCTGAGATTATTAATTCTCAGAGTTTTTTTATTTAATATCTTCTATTAAGCATTAACTTCGTAATTGCCTTCGATTTTACCGGCATTTCCTGCTGCATTTAAACTTGCAATAGGTAAAATTACTGCAAGTGCTGCTACTCCGGCTGCTATTGCTGCTTTAGCAGGTGCAGGTAATGAATTGAATTGCCCGTATATATCTGAGTTTTGAATTTTTGCCATTAAACTTTTATCGTTAATTTTAACTTTTCTGATTAAACCTTCTATTCCTTTTTGTGCAGTTTTTACAAATTTTGCACCTTGAGGTGTAACGGCTGTTGCAAGTGCTGCTGAACCTGCTGCAGCTGCGGATAATCCTGCAACTTTTGCGGTGTCTTTAAGGTTTTGTTTCGCTATGTCTGTTAAACAACCAATTTTGTCTTCAACTTTCTTGTTTGTTAATACATGTGCAGGTGATGAAACTAATCCAATTGGCATAATAAACTCCTTTTCCATTCTTTCTTACTACTTTTCTTTTTTAAGATTATGAATGAAAAAAATTGCCTTTTTTTATTAAAATATTAAAAAATATTAATTTATTCTTGAATATATGTAGGTGCAGTTTTGGGGCTCTTCCCCTTTACTACATTGTGATAATAGGAATATGTCATAGGCGTTTCATTATTTAATATATCGCCATCGGTTATTTTGGCTATAAATACTGTATGTGTTGAAGTTTCAACTTTATTTATTATTTCTCCTACCAAATATCCGCAAGCATCTTTTATAATCGGGAAATTATCTTTCATTAAAAAAGGAATGTTTGAAAATTTGAAAAAATCTCGTCCGCTTCTGAAACCAAAAGTACCGATACTCATTGGATTTGATTTTTCTGAAAGAATTGATATCGCAAATTTCTTTGTCTTTTCTAAACATTCATTTGTATAATTGCTATGATTAACGCTTAATGCTATAGTCGCAGGTTCGGAAGTTATTTGCATAATACTGTTTACAGTGCAACCCGTAAATTTATCCCCGTCAAAACAAGATACTATATATACTCCGTAAGATAAATTTCTAAATACATTATTATTCATAACAACCTCCTTTTAATAATCCAATAATATATTATTTGTAAAAAAATAGCCAGCTTCTTCTTACTGTTTTATGATATAAAGATATTATGAAAAAATTGCTATTATATATATTTATAATTTTAGTTATTATATTTGGATTTCTTTTTTGTACAAAAAAGTCTCAAAATTCTTCAAATGAGGTTGTTTTTTGGACATTACAACTCGGTACTTTTGATAAGTATATTAATAAAATTATTTATGAATTTGAACAAAATAATCCTGACATAAAAATAAAATGGATTGATGTTCCATATTCGGAAGGAGAAAAAAGAACGTTAGCTTCTGTTTTAACAGATAATCCTCCTGATTTGGTTAATTTAACTCCTGATTTTTCTATGTTATTAGCACAGAAAGGTGCTCTTTTCCCAATTAAAAAAGAAAATCTTAATATATATAATAAAGGTATAACTGAATTATTAAAATATAATGATGATTATTTTGGCATACCGTTTTATGCTACTTCTGCCGTTACTCTTTATAATAAAAGTTACAAAACAGATATTATTCCCAGCACATATACCGAGCTTTTTAATACCCGTTTGACGAATAATGATAGCGGCTTTTTAACAATGATTAGCGTTTGTGAAAATGATACATTGTTGAAAATATTAAATAAATATAATATAAATTCACCTGAAACATTAACAAGTGATAAAAGTATAAAATTTTTTCAAACATTAAAATATTTATATGATAGCAATATAATACCAAAAGAGAGCGTTACTCAATCACATAGGGATTCTCTCGAAAAATATATGTCTAATCAATTGGCATTTGTTGTTACCGGTGCTAATTTCTTGAATATGATAAAAGAAAATGCACCCTCTGTATATCAAAATACTGTTGTTCTCCCTCAATTAACAGGTGAAACTGGCTTATATGACTTTTCTTTAATGAACTTTGTTATTCCTAAAAAGGCTCATAACAAAGAAGCTGCATTAAAATTTGCACTGTTCCTTACAAATAAAGAAAATCAGCTTGAGTTCGCTAAGTTAACTTCAATATTGCCGGTAAATAATGAAGCTTTAAATGATGAATACTTTACCTTAAATAATGATAACGATCTGCAAACTGAAGCCAGAATTATAAGTGCTAAACAATTATCTAATCCGCAGCCACCAATAAAAAATGTTAAGAATAAAAAAGAACTGAATACTTTATCTTCTAATTCAACACAGGAAATATTGATTAATAATACAGATATAAAAGAAACTCTTATAAAATTTTCCGATGATTGGAAAAAACTTTAATTGGAAAAAGTTGTTTTTTGTTTTAAAATTAAACTATGAAGTCACTTCTTAAATTTACTATACTGGATAAATTTATATTAAAACAAATTATTGAAGTTTTTATTTTGGGGGTTATCATTTTTACTTCAATAATATTTGCTTCGGATACTTTTATTTCCTTGATTAAACAAATATCTGCTTATGGAATGTCCGTAAAAATTGCATTTATGATAATTTTATTAAATTTACCTGCTGTAATTGTTATGACAATTCCTATGAGTGTTTTATTTGCTACGGTTATGACTATAAATAAAATGTGTCTTCAATCTGAAATTACAATTATGAAGGCTTGCGGTATAAGTATAGTCAGAATTTCAAAATCTATATTCCTTTTTGCTGCAGTTATGGCAATTGTTACTTTTGTCATAAACGAAACAATAGTACCTGTTACAATGGCGCAATCTAAAACATTAGCTCTTTATTCAATTGTTCAAAGGAATATCCCTGAAGGTAAACGTAATTTTTCTATTAAAGAATTAAAAGACGGTAACTACCTGAAAAGACTATTCTATGTCGAAAAATGTGAGGATAAACAGTTCTCTAATGTTTCAATTTTAGATATGTCAAAAGATAATAAAATTCAAATATTGGAAGCTAAAACAGGAACATCTGTTCTTGAAGGCTGGCAGTTTGATAATGCTTCTGTTTATACGATTTCTAAAGAAGGAAAAACACTCAATACTTCTTGGATAGAAAAGACAATTGTTGATTTTGGCAGTGACATTCAAAAACAGCTTGATAAAAAGAATGATGGCAGCGAATATAATATTGTTCAATTGTATCCTTATTTAAAAACTGGTGCATTTGATATGCAGCCTAAGATACTTGCTAAGTATCAAGTAAGATTTTGGGAAAAAATAGCGCTTCCATTTACTACATTTATATTTGTTATTATAGGTATTCCGTTGGCTATAACTCCACCAAGAGTTCGTCATAACAGGGGATTTCTGTTTTGTATAGGAATACTGTTTCTATACTACGTAATAAGAGCTTTCTCGTTCTCTTTAGGATATAATTACGTAATTTTGCCTGTATTGGCTGCTAATTTACCCAATATTATTATAGGTTTGGTAGGTTTATTCCTTTATTGGAAAAAGGCTACGAAAGTATAATGTTAAGTTTTGTAAATATTATAAAACGAGTTTTTTATATATAGATTATATATCATATAAATAACAAAAATATAAAAGAATTATAAAAAATATATAAAAATTGGGCGTTAAAAATGCCTTAAACATAAGTATTATAAGTGTTATGAGTCTTTTAACCTGTTTTTTTATATGATTAACACTTTGTTCTGCAATTTTGATAAATGAAATGTTTTTATATAAGTGTGGGTTAGTTCAAAACAATTTAAGAAAAGGTAGGTTAGTTATGGGTTATGCACTTTTTTGTAATCGTAAGTTAATGTTAACTTCCAGATTAAGTGATTTGCAAGTTGAATTAGATTCAGTTGCAAGACAAAAACAAAATTTATTAGATTATGAAGCTGCAATTGCAGATGGTGAAGTTACTGTAGATGAAAGATGCAGTAATGTTATACTCTCAGGTCATTTTGATCAAATAGAATCTATATGGGTAGCAAAAGAAGGTTCTAACGGTATGGATGGCGAATGGACAGACGTTATGACCAGAGAAGTTGGTGGCGCAATGACCAGTTATTATGATAACAATCCGCAAGCTACTGAAGAAGAAGCTGCAAAAGCACAACAACAATATGAAGAAGCTGCAAGAAAAGCACTTCGTCAGAATTATGTAAAAGAAGTTGAAACAAAAAGATTAGCAGCTATTGAAAATCAGTTAGATCAAATGCAAAAGAAATTAGAAACAAAGATTTCAGCAACTCAACAAGAACTTCAATCCGTCGAACAAGCTGAAGCACAGGCAATACAAAATGCAACTCCTAAATATGCCGGTGTGGGCTAATAAGAAAAACAAAATAAGTAATAAAAAACGACCGATACAATATCGGTCGTTTTTTTAGTGTTCATATTTTATTTTTGGACTGTACCCTTTAGAACGCATTTTTTCTATTAAAGCTTTTGCACGGTCTTTTTCCGAAAAAGAACCGAGTTGAACTATATATTCATTGTTAACCGATTTTACGAATGGTGTAACTGAAGATTCTGAAGCTGCTACTTCGTTTTGTACTTGCATTGCTTCTTCAATCGTAGAATACTTTCCTAAATATACTTTAGTAATTGTTGGCGATGGTTCAGGTACAACAGGGGTTGCAGCAGGTATCTCCCTAAAATCAGAATGAGCTTTCTTTATATCTTCAACTGTAGGTACAGGTGGTGTTTTTTGCTCTTTTTTATCTTCTTTCTTTGATTCTTTTTGACTCTCTTTTTCTGAATCTTCTTTTTCTGCTTTGCTATCTTCTTTTAATGTTTTGTCTTCTTTTTCTTCAAATGTTAATTCTTTTGATTTTGCTTTTTTTTCTTCCGCACTTCTTAGTGCAACTGTTGGAAGTTCATCTTCCATTTGAATCCATTTTAATCTTTCATCAATGGATTTTATTTCTACTTCCGCTTCTGATTCATTAAGCATTAGTGATTCATTTTTTCCTATTTCTACATCTATATCAGGAGAATATGATTTTACTAAATATGAAATTCCTGCAAGTGCAGACATAAAAACGAAGAGGAAAAGATATACAAATCCGAAGTGGAATCTTTTTCTGCGTTTTTTACCTTTTGGAACAGATATGTTTTCTGTATCAGACATTAAATAACTCCTCTAACTTTTGATGTGGCAAGATTTATATCAAGTATTTCATTTTTGTATGCAGAAAGCAAATCGGTTGCAAATTGCTTAATATTTTTTATCCCTGCATCGTGAGTTAAATCAGCCGCTTTTACAGGTGCGCCATCTGCTTCTATATTTAATCCAAAATGAATTAATGTTGATGTTATTGATTTTGTTGCTATTGATACAGATAGCTTTTTATTGTTAATAAATAAATCATCACCGCTTCTTGTTATTTTAACAGACGGATAGTTTTTTTCTATCAGTTCTTTGGTTATTGTTACAAGTAATCTTTGTTTGTATACCATTTCAACAAGTGAAGAATTAAAGTTTTCTTCTATAATATTAAGCATTTTTTTGCTATAAATTGGCTCATTGTTAATAACATCTTCAATATCCACCATGTGGTTAAGATTGACTTCACATTCACCGATAAATGCAACGATTGCATTTCCCATTATATTGAAATTTTTGTATATCCAATGCGGTGCAAGTTCAGCGCCTGTGTATTTTATTTCTTTATCTATAAATAATGTTTCCATTTTTATTAACCTTTATTAAATATCTTATCTATTATGTCTTGCCTGTTGTTTTCTTTCAGAGCTCTTATAAACCTTTTGCAAGATTCACAATGTCCGCAATGTAATTCACCTGAATTATAACAACTATAAACTAAATTAAACGGAATGTTAAGTCTTATTCCGTCTGCAACTATTTCCTTTTTTGTTTTGTTTATTATCGGTGATATTACTTTTACATTGAAATCTGTAGAATTTGAAAGGGCATTGTTAATTGAATTAATAAAATTTATTGAATTATCTTTAAAAGTTGCACTTTCTTCTTTATTTGCTCCTATTACAATTAAATCGTATTTAAGTGCTTCTGCATAACAAGCTGCAATATTAACAAAAAGACCGTTTCGGTTAGGAATCCATACTGATTTAGCTGTTTGCTCCGCAATTTCTTTATTATCCAAATCATTTGAGTTTATATCAGGAATATCTTTTGATGATGTTAATGCTGACATTGAGAAACGTCCCAACCAGCTTATATCAATAATTATATGTTCTGCATTATAAAATTCCGCAATTTTCTTAGCAGCAGCAGCTTCTTTTTCAAATGACTTTTGTTTGTAGTTAAAAGTTAATGCTAATATGTCAGTGCAATATTCTTTAATCAATGCTAAACTTACAACAGAATCAAGTCCGCCGGATAATAGGACAACCGCTTTACTCATTAATGTTCGTCCTCGTCATCATTATTTAATAAGTCATCTTTTAACTTTATAGCTTCTTCTTTAGCAGTGTCAGAATAATTTTCGGAGTTTATAATTTCATTTAAAATATCTTCATCTAAAAGATTATATAAAGCTATAACAGCATTTTGAACTACTTCTCTTGAACGGTCATCAAGCATTTTTCTAATGAGAGGAATTGCCCTTTCGTCATCAGAATTCATTAATACTTCTATAGCATTTATTCTGACTTGCGGGGATTCATCACTCAATGATTTTATTAATGCGTTAAAAACTCTGTCGCTTTTTTTGAAGTTTAATTTGTTAAGAGCTTCCAATGCTCTTTCTTTTAAAAATGTAAACTTATCAATAATTCCCTTTTTTGTTTCTAAAATAGAAATAATAGAATCAACTGCTTTTTCATCACCAATCATTCCGAGTGCTGATACCGCAGATTCTTTAACATAAACGGAAGATTCATTTTCATCTTTTAAAATATTCATTAATGGTAAAACTGCATATCTGTCTCCGATTTTACCGAGTGCTTCAGCGCAAGATAATTTTACTTTATAGTTTTCATCTTTGTTATTAAGACAATATAATAGAGGGTATACTGCTTGTGAATCTTTCGTATTAGCAAGTGCTTTTGTTATGTTTACTCTTATTCTCGTTAAATTATCAGAATCAGGTATTCTTAATGCTAATTTATCCTTCATCAACAAAGAATCGATAAGTAAAGGTAAACTTGCTTTGTCTTTAAACTTATCGATTTTATTTAAAAGATACATTAGTATTTCATAATTATTTGAATGTTCAAAAAAATAATTATAGATTAAAACAAGGTGTTCATTAGGATAATTATCCGATAATGCCATAATCTTATTTATAGCATCTTTTGGAGATGACGGATTATAAATATTACATTCTTCAGATAATTGTTCAAACGGTATATTTACACTATCTTCCATATCCAACATGTTACCCTAAGTGTACATATATAGAATAAATTAAAAATGAAAGTATATCAAGGTTATATAACTATTTTTTCCTGTTTTAATAACAAAGACAAATCCTTATTTTTAATTGAATCTTCTATTAAAGAGTGAATATATGTTAAATCAATATCTTTAGCTTTTATTTCATTTGGAATAATAATATCAGAAGTTAATTTTGTATTTAAAAAGCCGTTATTTAAATTTAGAAAATCCGTATAAAAAGTTAATATTTTTTTCCATTGTTCGGAAATTATAATCTTTTTACCAAGATAGTATCCGGTATCTCTTTCAAAAGAATCAAAGTAATTCATCATAAAATTAACTTGTAAAAGAAAATCATATTCTTGTTGTTCTTCTTTCGTCATATAAAGGAAAGAATTTCCAACAATCTCTTTTGGTTCTTTTTGATTAGAAAAATATAAATAGTAGCCCCAGAGTAGGCAACCGAAATAAAATGCTATATTATTTTGTATATAACTATATATTTTTGATGAATATAACTTAAATTGGGCACGTTTCTGATGGGGTGAATGTAAATTTAAAAGATTTGAGTATACATCATTTACATAGTTATTAAAGTCTATAACAAATTCGCCCATGCCCGGATCAAATTTAACTGTTTCTGCCATTATATTCGTACCTCTATATTACTCTTATTTAATTGGGCTTTTAAAGTCGGAATACTTAATGTATCAAAATGGAAAATGGATGCAGCTAGTGCAGCATCTGCGTATCCTTCATTAAAAACTTTTATAAAATGTTCTGTATTTGGACCTGCTCCACCTGATGCTATAACAGGAATTGATGAATATTCTGCAGCAAGACGTGTCATTTCTATATCAAACCCGTTTTGTGTTCCGTCTGCATCCATAGATGTTAATAATATTTCACCTGCTCCTCTTTTTTGAACATCTTTTACCCAATCTGATAGTTTTATATTCGTATTTGTTTTGCCGGCATGGATATATACATAGAAATCATTATCCTTTCGTTTCGCATCTATTGCAACAACAATACATTGTGAACCGAAATAATTTGCTGCTTCATTTATTATGTCAGGATTTTTTACAGCTGCGGAATTAATTGCAACTTTATCTGCTCCTGCTGATAATAAATCTTTTATATCATCTATGGTTTTTATACCTCCACCTACAGTAAATGGTATAAATACCTGACGTGCTACTTTCTTTACCATTTTTATTGTTGTTTTTCTCTTTTCATTAGTTGCGGTTATGTCAAGAAAAACAAGTTCATCAGCACCGTCATTAGAGTATTTTTTTGCAAGTTCGATTGCATCACCGGCATAGCGTAAATTTTCAAAATTTACACCTTTTACTGTCATTCCGTCTTTTACATCAAGACAAGGTATTATTCTCTTCGCAGGCATGGTTAGAATTGCTTTAAAAATCTTGTATCATTATTGAAGAACAATCTTATGTCATTGATTGCGTATTTTAACATTGTAAGACGTTCAACACCCATTCCGAAAGCAAAGCCTGAATATACTTCAGGGTCAATTCCGACATTTCTTAATACATTTGGATGAACCATGCCGGCACCTAAAACTTCAAGCCAACCTGTTCCTGAGCAGGTTCTGCAACCTTTACCTTCACACATTATGCATTGAACATCAACTTCCGCACTAGGTTCTGTAAACGGGAAGTAGCTTGCTCTGAATCTCGTAGGACGAGATGAACCAAAATATATTCTTACAAACTCGTTTAATATACCTTTTAAATCCGCAAACGTGATATCTTTATCTACAAGAAGTCCTTCTATTTGGTGGAATAAGTTATTTTTTCTTGCACTAACCGATTCGCATCTGTATACTCTACCCGGAGAAATAACTCTGACAGGTGGTTTTTGATTTAACATTTGTCTTATTTGCGCACCTGAGGTTTGACTTCTTAAAATAACATTTGGTGCAACTTTTGTATAGAATGTGTCTTGCATATCTTTTGCAGGATGATCTGGCGGAAAGTTCAACATGTCAAAATTTATATATTCTGTTTCTACTTCCGGACTGTATTCTGATGGCATGACCGAAAAACCCAAGCCTTGAAATATTTCTACTATTTCGTTAACAGTTTGAGTTAAAGGATGGATTTTTCCTTGAGGTCTAAAATCTGAAGGCAATGTTATGTCTATTTTTTCGCTTTTTAGTTTTTTATCAAGCTCTATTTTATAAAATTCATTATTTCGTTCAGAAATAAGGCTGTCGAGCTTGTTATATACTTCATTAGCAAGTGAACCTACAATCCTTTTATCTTCATCAGATAAATCTTTTAAATTTTTCTTGATTGAATTTAATTCACCTTTTCTGCTTAAATATTTAAGTTTAGCATCTTCTAACTCTTGTATAGTAGATGCTTTATTGATTTCTTCCATTGCAGCTTTTAATATAAGTTCAAGTTTCTCTTTCATAACCGCCTCTTGTTAGTGTAATAACTAAAAAAATTATATGACAAAGAAAATTGTATGTCACTAAAAGCGGGCATGGTGCTTTATGCTATAATTTAAAAGAAATAAGGGGATTTTTTATGAAAAAATTTTTAGGTTTGTTATTATTATTGTTGTTTATTAATAATAATTCTTTAGCTGCAGAACCAAGCCTGCGTGAAATGTTTCAAAATAATGAAGCGGTTATATATGGAGTAAATTTAAGAACTTTTAATGCAAATGATATAAACGGTAACGGAATCATTGAAATATCAAAGGGAGAAAATCCCGGCTCTTTTATTAATGCAGTTGACAGACTGGATGAATTAAAAGAATTGGGTATTAATACTTTACATGTTTTACCCATTACGCCGGTAGGCAAAATAAAGGCGTTAGGAACAGCCGGTTCTTTGTATGCTTTGAGCGATTTTACAACTTTAAATCTTCAACTTGTGGATTCTCAAAGTGAATTATCAGTAAAAGAACAGGCAAAGTATTTTATTGATGAATGTCACAAAAGAGGTATAAAAGTTATTATAGACATGCCAAGCTGCGGGGCATACGATTTGTATATTAATCGTCCGGATTTGTTTTTGTTGGATAAAGACGGCATGCCTGATACCCCTGCTGATTGGCTTGACGTAAGATTATTTAATGTTCCTGATAATAATCAATTGTACCATTCTGATATTTTTGTTCTTCATAAAATTTTTGTAAATAACATGATTCAACTTGGAGCTGATGGTATAAGAGCCGATGTTGCAACAATAAAACCATATATTTTTTGGAAAGAACTTATAAAATATGCGAGAGAAAAGAAACCCGATTTTATGTTTCTTGCGGAAGCTTCTGAAAGTTGGACTAAACCAGCATCTGATAAAGCATATTTTACTGACTATAAAAAACTATTGGAAGCCGGTTTTGACGGATATTACGGAAGTTATTTTGAACTAAAAAACTGGAAAACAATGGATGAAATGGCTTCTTCTATCAAAAAACAACAAAAATTATTTAAAAAGTACAATGATAAAAAATCAGTAATAGGAAGTTTTGAAACACATGATACTGTGAGCCCTTTACTTACGGGTGGTGAAAATTTTTCTAAAATTATTATATGGTTAAATGCTACTTTACCTTTGAATCCTTATTATATTGACGGTTTTTTACAGGCAGATGATTACATGTATGATTATTCTAATAAAAAAGCCTCTGAAACATATACTGATGATGAATATTATTATGTTCATCAAGGACAAATTGATATATTTAATTTATCCAGAAAACCAATTGGTTATACGGATAAATTAATAAAAGAACAACAAAAAGCCATGACTTTACGTAATAATTATAAAGATGTCATCACTAAAGGTGATTTTATACCCTTAAAAACTGATAATGAAAATGTATTTGCTTTCATTCGTACCTATAATAAAAATTCCATCGTTGTAATTTTTAATAAAAATTTAGTAAGCTCAGAAGATACAAAACTTAAAATAAAAAATATTAAAAAAAGGACTAAAATTACGTTTGTAAAGGATAGTAACCCAGATAACCTCGAAAAAACAACGTTTTCAAAGAAACTAAAACCAGCAGAGATAATTATTTTTACTCTTCAAAACTAGTTTTTATACTTATCATGGTAATTTAAAAAAAAAAATTTATTAAAAGTCTTGCCAAAACTTAAAATATAGGTATAATAAATTTTGTAATACAAGAGGAGGTTCTTATGAACAAAGAAGAATTAGTAAAAGAAGTTGCTAAAAAAGCAAAAGTTTCACAAAAAGCTGCAGCTGATGTTTTAAGTGCAACAATCGAAACAGTACAAAAAACAGTAGCTAAAGGTAAAAAAGTTACTTTAGTTGGTTTTGGTACATTCGAAGCTCGTAAAAGAAAAGCTAGAACAGGACGTAACCCACAAACTGGCGCTGCAATTAAAATTGCTGCAAAAACAGTTCCTGCTTTCTCAGCTGGTAAGAAATTCAAAGATGCTGTAAAATAAGTTTTATTTATATAGCAAAGACCGCTTATAGTTAAGCGGTCTTTTTATTTGCTTTTTTAATTATGCTACACCGTTCTGTTCAAAGTATTTCCATTTAGTTTCATTATCAAAAGAGCCGCACATAATTGAAAGAGGAAAACTTCTTAATAAGTCATGAAATTCCATGCTTACATTCTTTTTATCAAATTTAACTCCTTGTGCTCTCATTGCAAGTATGTATTTTTGAGTTATTGTTACGGTATTATCAATTGCTTGTTCTATTTCATTTTGCGGCATAGGATTGTCTCCGGTACGAGAAGAAAATGTACTGAAATAATTTATATTTGTCAGAGCATATAAAATGTTGCCGTAGTTAATTCCAATCTTATTTTTATCCATGTCTATTAAATTAATTGATTGTTTTTCTTCATCAAGCAATAAATTGTTTGAATTTAGGTGGTCAAAGGAATATCCTGCATCACCTGCAGATTTTATATCTGATATAAGTTTTTCATAAGATTCTACCGGTAATTGTGCCAATTTTTCAAGTGATTTAGCATAGTTTTGTTTTCTGTTTAATGATTCATAAGATTCTACATCATCTCTGAGAGTGCCCGTTGATTCATTATATAATGCTTGAGCAGGTGGTTCTCCTATTGGTTTTCCTGTTTGTTTCTTTAAAACTTCAATAGAAAGCGGATAGCCGCTATGTGTTTTTAATTCTATTCTCGCAACCTGTTGACCTATATTTATTTTTAAATTTTTATCTTCTGTATCAATTATTTCCGCACTTCTGTAATCAACATCATTAAATGTATTATAGTTTGCAGTTCTTAATATATAATCGTCATTATTTGGAATTGCGTATGTCTTATGAGAAAAACCACTACCTATAATATTTTCTTTATCAAGTAAAAGCATAGGCAATTGTGATTGAATAAAGTCATTATCTTCAACCCATTTAATAAAAGCATTTGTTTCTTGTTTTTCTGTATTCGTTGTACGAACAAATGTATCTGACGGTATATTTTGTTGTCGTTGTATTTGTGGTTTTTGTGCACCAATAGTTATCCTTGTAAAATTCACAGGATTTATATTCATAATTTTCCATTCTCCTATTTGTACACATATAAAAGATGTCAAAATGTGTTTTTGACAAAATGTGCGCTTTAAATTTACAATCTTAACATTATTGTTCTTTAAAGTTAGGGAACATTTTTAAAGTTCCGTCTTCATTTCTCCAAGGGAACCAACCTATTTTAGCTTGTTTTGACGTTAAATCAGTAACTGATGCCAATAGCCAGTTTCCCCTAATAACAGTAAAACTTACATGTTTCGGATATGTAAATTTGTCTAAAACTTTTGAATTTTCATCTTCTGACGAATATAAAACTTTCTCATCATTTGGTAAATCATTAAATACTCTTATTCCGTATGGTTTACCATATCTGTAAAATAAATCTTTATATGTCATAAAATTATTCGGGTTATCATTATATATCCAGCCGGTTTCACCTGTCTTTTGATCGATGTATACGCAATACCAGTCATTACCCGGATTAAGTTCTACGGTTAGTAAAGCAACATTATTGGATGGAACGTAGGCTACATAAGATATTTTTCTCATATCTATTGTATTTACAATTGCAGATTTTTTTATATTCTCATAATTAACTTCTCTTAATATTTTGGCATCTGCCATAGGATATTGGTATACAGTGTAATTCTGAGGCATATTTATAACGCCGATACCGTAGTATCTTATACTTTTTGAACTTAGTGGTATAATATCAGCTTTAACAGGTATTATAGTAATTTGGATTATAAAAAATATTAATAATAATAGAAACTTTTTCATACCTTTATTATAGCAAATTTTTTGTAAAATTCTATTTTATGGACTCGAAAAGTTTTTTATTTTTTTCTGTTTGTTGAGTTGTCCAATTACTTGTACAGGTTATTGATGCAGAAACTATATCGTTTACCGGATATTTTTGAATACATGACCATGACGAATCTATAAGTTCATTTCTATTAATCAGTTTTACAAATTCTTTTATAAAAGTATCTTTTTTATTTTGGTCTATAGCAAGATTGTTTATGGAATTTGTCATTTGTTCTATATAACCTTCAATAAATGAATCATAGAACATGTTTTTATCTTCTTCCGAATAATTATATGCAAAAGAAATATTATTTGATAAGAATACACATAATATCAATAACAGTATTTTTTTCATAATCCACCTTTTTTTTATAAGTTTAACAGGCTTAGTTATGAAAAATCATTATCTCTTTGTCTATAATCAAATAGGTATGTATGCAGAATATACCAGGCTTGCAAAGTCTTCAAAATAGCTTATTTGTGTAGCGCTTCCGGTAGGTATATATACTTTAAATTGGTTACATAAAGGAATATTTAATGCATTTGCAATTGCTGCTTGAATAACTTCTCCATGCGTTATGATTATAAGTCTTTTATGTAAATTATTTTCTATAATATTATTTATTATATTATTTATTTTTTGGTTATAATCAATTGCTGTTTCGCCGCCTTCAGGACAATAATTTTCGGGATTCTCATGGTAAGCTTCCAGCATGTTCGGAAACTTTTTTTCAATTTCATCAAATGACAGTCCGCTCCATAATCCTACTTTTCTACTATTGAGGTCATTTAAAATTTCAAATTCCAAGTTACAAATTTCAGATAAAATTCTTGCACTTTGGACAGTTCTTAGTGCGGGACTTGCATATATTTTATCAATTTTTAATCCTTTTTCTTTTACCCATTCGGAAATTTTTTCTATTTCTTCTTTTCCGTTAGAGTTAATTGCAGGATAAGATTCATCATCAAATAAACGGTTCTCTTCAGTATTTATCGTAGAACCGTGTCTGATAAAAGTAATTTTGCATTTCCTTTTAAACAGCATTTTAAATCCTTAACTTCTTATTCTATTAATACCCTTTTTTTATTATTTTCAAAACGTTATATAACGATAATGTCCGTTAAACATATTTGCAACATTAAAAGTGACATTGGATTAAATAATAATAGTAATAAATTGGTACTGTGTGTATTTTTGTAGTACAATATTGTATGAGAAGTAGATTGGGGTTTAGAACATGACAACAGATACACAAACAAATTCAAGTTATGATGCCAGTAATATAAGAGTATTGGAAGGGTTAGAAGCAGTTAGAATGAGACCCGGTATGTATATCGGTTCTACAAGCCAAAGAGGCTTGCACCACTGTGTATATGAAATCGTAGATAACTCTATTGATGAGTCTTTGGCAGGATACTGTAAGCATATTAAAGTAACAATAAATAAAGATGAAAGTGTTACCGTAGAAGATGACGGACGTGGTATTCCGGTTGATATAAAACCTGAAACAGGTAAATCGGCATTGGAAATCGTACATACGGTTCTTCACGCAGGCGGTAAATTCGGTGATGGCGGATACAAAGTGTCAGGAGGACTTCATGGTGTTGGTGCATCTGTAGTTAACGCACTTTCTGAAAAAATGGTTGTTGAAGTTTCAAGACAAGGTCATGTATATCGTCAAGAATATATGAGAGGTGAACCTACAGGACCTGTTGAAAAAATTCGTGAAACAGAAAAAACAGGTACAAAATCTACTTTTTGGCCTGATCCTGAAATATTTAAAGAAACAACTGTTATGGACAGAGATGTTATTTCAAATCGTTTGAGAGAAATGGCTTTCTTAAATAAAGGATTAAAAATTACTTTCATTGATGCAAAAGCTGAAAAAGAGGAAGTTTTCCACTATGAAGGCGGTATCGGAAGTTATGTTGAATTTTTAAACAAAAATAAAAATGTAATGTTTGAAAAACCTGTATATATTGATAAAACAGTTGATGGTATTGCTGTTGAAATAGCACTTCAATATACAGATGCTTATAATGAATCAGTATTAAGTTTTGCAAATAATATTAATACTCATCAGGGCGGTACTCACTTAACAGGTTTTAGAAATGCCATTACTCGTGTTTTAAATGACTATGCAAGAAAAAACAATTTGCTAAAAGATTCTGACCCAAATGTTACAGGTGATGATGTAAGGGAAGGTTTGACAGCTATTGTCAGTGTAAAATTAGGTGAACCTCAGTTTGAAGGTCAGACTAAGGAAAAGTTGGGTAATACAGAAGCTCAAAGTGCCGTTAATGATGTAGTAAGAGAAAAATTCCAAGAATGGCTTGAGTTTAATCCGAAATCAGCAAAATTAATTATTGAAAAAATATTACAAGCACAAAGGGCAAGAGAAGCAGCAAGAAGAGCCAGAGATTTAACAAGAAGAAAAACTGCTCTTGAAAACTCAACTCTCCCCGGTAAACTTGCAGATTGTTCAAACAGAGAACCTGAAAAATGTGAATTGTATATAGTTGAGGGTGATTCCGCAGGTGGTAGTGCAAAACAAGGCAGAAACAGAATGTTTCAGGCTATATTACCATTGCGTGGTAAAATTCTTAATGTTGAACGTGCAAGACTTGATAAGATTTACGGTAATAATGAAATACAGTCTTTAATTCAAGCTTGCGGTATAAATATCAGCAGAAATGAAGAAGAAGTTAATATTGAAAAACTCAGATATCATAAAATTATATTTATGACAGATGCTGATGTTGACGGTGCTCATATCAGAACATTATTGTTAACTTTCTTCTTTAGATATGCAAAACCATTAATTGATAATGGTTATGTTTATATTGCACAACCGCCTTTGTATAAACTTACAATTGGAAAACAGTCAGAATATCTTTATGATGATAGAGCATTGGATAAGACTTTGAGAGAACGTGGAACATCAGGTGTTACTCTTTGTGATAATTCAAAGGATAAGGTTGTTGCAAATTCTGAACTTGTAACTTTAATAGGTAATATGTCAGGATATTATAATTCATTTAACAGTCCGATTATAAATGCAGTTCCATCAGTTGTAATAAGAGGTTTGGTTCGTGCAGAAATCAAACCTGAAGACTTTGATGATAAAGAACGAATGGAAGAAATAACTTCTTACCTTCAACACTATGTAAAAGACCATGCTGAAAATTACGGTATAGTTGAGGCTAAAGATTATTCTGTTTCTTTAAAAGAAAATACAGAAACAGGTAAATTCTCAATAAAAGTTGAACTTGGTGAAGGTATTGATCCTATTGCAATTACTGCTAATATGATAAAATCTTCCGAATATAACAAAATTAAAACAACTTATCCTTTAATTAGAAATTTCTTGTTTGAGGAAGAAAAATCATTAAACTTAAATACAGGAACAGAAGATTTAACAATTACATCATTTACTGAACTTCAAAGAATAATAGAAGAAAGAGGTAAAAAAGGTGTAGGTATCCAACGTTTCAAAGGTTTAGGAGAAATGATGCCGCAACAATTATGGGAAACAACAATGGATCCTGCAAACAGAACATTATTAAAGGTAACAATTGAAGATGCAGAACATGCTTCGCAGTTGTTTGATGTTTTGATGGGTGACAATGTAGAACCAAGACGTGAATTTATTGAAAATAATGCGGTATACGCAACTAATATTGATACATAACCTTATAAATTGAGGTGTATAATCAGTGAATCTGATAATCAAAATACTTAAATTAAGAATAACAAAATTGATTTTGTTCCTTCTTTTTATAGCATTCCTTGCATCATTGTTCTTATGCAAGGATTGGTATTTTGTTCAATATCATAAATGTAAAGGTTTTTATTATGTAAATAAAGGTGATAAAGCATTTAAAAACCAAAAATATCAACAGGCTATTGATTATTATAAAGTAGCATTGAGGAACTATCCGGGACATTCACGTGCAAGCTGTAACCTGGGTAACATATATGTCAGCTTTGAAAATTATTATGAGGCGGTTAATGCTTACGAAAATGCTTTAAAATTTAGTCCTAATTTTATGGTTTGTCGAATGGATTTAGGTATAATATTGTCTGAAAAATTAGCTAATTATGACAAAGCGATACAAGAATACGGAAGGGTTGTTAATTCTAATCCTTTTACAATAAATATTCCTCTTGTTTACAATAATAAAAAAACTACGAATGCAAATAAGGGTTTAGCTTATTATAATATGGGTATTGCATATCGTGGAAAAGCTGTATATATGGGGGATAATTCCAGTACTTCCGTAAAATATTTAAAAAAGGCAAAAGAAGCATATCAGAATGCAGCTAAATATTTAAAAAATGATTATGATAATACTTACAATCTTGCATTAACAAATCATTTGCTGGGTGATTATAATTCTGCTGCAAGTGAATATTGCAAAGCTATTAATATAAGACCTGACAGCTTTGAAGCTCATTATAATTTTGCTCTCCTTTTGCGAACAATGAATATGAACAAAGAAGCTCTGTCTGAATTTGAAAAAACTACAATGCTTATTGATGACACTACTGGCGGTGCTGCCAGAAATAAATATATTTTCGGTATTATTAACGAAATAAAAAGAAGAATATTAAATGAAGGTGATTATGACTATTTAAAAGAAAGACGGGAAATTACTTCATTAAATGACAGTGATATAACTTATTCAAACGGTAAAATCTTGGCTGATAAGCAAAAAACATTTAATATGAATGAACTTATGAAATGTACCTACGGAGATAAATTTGAAGAATTATAATGAAGCCTATGATAAATAAAGAAGAAAATATAGAATTTTTAAATAATCTTGCTAATATACTGACGAAAAAAATTTCACCAATCAGTACTGCAAGTGAGATTAATAAACTCTTTAAGAATTATTTAAATATTGAAAAAGCGGAGTTTATTATTTGGGATAACAATAGTATGTTGTTAAAGGATTTTGCACAAGATTGGAGAATTTTCGATAACGGTAATTCACCGCAGGAAATAAATTATATATTTAATAACCTTTCTATGTCTGACGGTAAAAAGTTTTATTTTAATGATGAAGAATTTGACTGTGATATAGATGAAGAAACACAATATCGAATATTAGAACTTAAATCAGATATTAATAATATCGTTTTTCCGCTTGTTTCTAATGGTGATGTGTTTGGGCTTATAAATATAACTTCCGAAAAAATAGCATTTACGAAAGATTTTTTTACGTTGTTGAATATTTCATCAAGAATAATATCCGGTGCAATAAATAATTATATTCTAAATGAGCAAATGGAAATAAGCCTTAATTTCTATAAGGCAATGAAAGATATTGCTAAAATAATTGAAAGCCAGTATGAACTGTCATATATTATTCCTTTAATTGGTGAAATGATTGATAGGTTTATGTCTTCCCATCTTATATACATCTTTATATATAAGGATAATAAGTATCAACTTGTTTGGCCAGGTGCCTGCAAGGATGAACACGTCTATAAAATACTTGAAAATCTTGATACACAAAAAGATGTTATATTATCATTCAATCAGCAAATTGGTGTTTTCCCTATAATTAATGAGGAAAATATCCTTGGTGCAATAGTTGCATACAGTAACTATGAAAAACTTCTTCAAAAAGATATAGATTATCTCTTGCAATTAACAAGACAGTCAGGATTAACAATACATAGGGCAAATGTCTATGCGGAAGTATTAAAATATGCAACTTTAGACGCTCTTACCGGGTTGAATAATCGCAGACAGTTTGAATTAAGATTAAAGCAGGAAGTTTCAAACAGTAAAAGAAATGAAGTTCCATTGTGCAGCATCATGATAGATGTTGATTATTTTAAAAAAGTAAATGATACCTATGGACATGCCGCAGGTGATTGTGTGTTAAAAGATGTCGCAGAAGTTATAAAAAAAGAACTGCGTGAATATGATATAGCTTGCAGATACGGAGGAGAAGAATTTTTTATAATTCTTCCTCAAACTAAGTTGCCTGAAGCAACGTCTGTTGCTCAGCGTTTAAGAAAAGTAATAGAAGAAACAAGAATGGATATAAGAGAAGCAGGAGTTGATGGCGTTACTTATCTTAAAATAACTGCGAGTTTAGGTGTTTGTGAATATAATAATTCGATGACAGCAGATACATTTGCACAGGCTGTAGATAAGGCTTTATATGAGGCTAAAACTACCGGAAGAAACAGAGTTATTGTAAGCTAGTTTACAATACTGTTTCTAGTGTGGTATGTTTTAGTAGAGGGATTTGAAGAATAGTTTATGAAGTATTTAAAATATATATTAATTTCTTTGGTAATTATTGTTCCGTGTATTATAACGGTATTAATATATAACGATAAAATTACTCAAAATTCTCCGCAGTATTATAAACAAGGTGTAGAATTTTATGATAAGGGTGATTACCAAAATGCGTATTATAATTTCTCTCAAATAAAGTGGATTAGTCCTCTATACCCGATGGCAGTATACAAACAGGCTAAAAGTGCTCAATTAGCAGGGGATTACAGAACTGCTGCAATAAAATACAAAATATTTCTTGAAAAACTCCCTGATACTGTTTTTGATTTGAAAGCAAAATTAAATTTAGGAAAGAGTTATTTTTATTTAAAACAGTATGAAGAAGCAAAAGTTCCGTTTCTTGAACTCGCTGATAAAACAGATAATGACGGAACAGAAGAAGTTTATTTTTTGGGGCTTATAGAAAAGAATTTTGATAAGGAAAAAGCTGCTGATTATTTTAGACGATATCTTGATACTGCATTAAAAGGAGAAGCACTAAATAATAATTATATAACGGCATCTGCTGTAGAGTTGTCCTCGCTGGGTATTAATTTAACAGATACTGATTATAAGTTGATAGGTATTGCATATTTTAAAAATAAACAGTATTCCGAAGCTCTAAACTATCTTTCAAAACTTCCAACAGGTGACAGTTGGGATTATCTTGTTCTTGCAAACCATTATTCAGGACATAAAACCATTACAAAAAAACTGATAGAAACCGGTTTAACTTTTTATGCTGAAAGTGCAAATGAAGACAATTTACATGAAATATATAATGTTTATTCTTCTTACTTATACGGTAATAAACTAAAAAGCTGGGAACAAATATATAAGTTGGTAACTGATAATTCCTTAAAAGGTACAGATTATATTTTATATAAATTAGCCGAGTGTTCTTCTCACGAAAAAGCCATAGAATATTATAATGCTATTACATCTCAATATCCCGATAGTAATTATGCGCCTGAATCTATGTGGGAAATGATATGGAATGCATATAAAAAACAAGATTATAAGACTGCTGAGTTGATGGCAATACAACATCTAAAAACATTTAAAAATGCAAAATCAACACCTAAAGTAGCTTTTTGGCTTGCTAAAATAGCTTTAAAACAAAATAAAGTTTCTGAAGCTCACAGCTATTTCTCAAAACTAATAAGCAGATATCCTGATAATTATTACGGATTAAGAGCAGAGAGTATTATTAATAAAAAAGATGATTTTTGGACAACAAATATTGCTAACTCAATACCCGAACAAAAAGAACAAATTGAATTTCCTATATCATTATCCCAAATTGAAATTAAAGACTTGAAAGTTATAAATACCTTGTTTGATATGGGAGATTATGAAATATTCAAGGATGCCGATTATAGCAGCCCTATAGTTGAAAGTTGGTTTGAGTATAAAAACAATAAAAAATCTCGTTCCATTGTTCTTGCTCGTGATGAAATAGAAAAAATGGAAGTGAAACCGTCTTTTTTAAGTGCTGCATATAAATTGGCATATCCAAGATATTGGATAAGTGAAATTAATATTGCAGGACAGAAATTAAATATTGATCCATATTTAGTTGCTGCAATTATTAGAGAAGAAAGTTATTATAATGAACATGCAAAAAGCAGAACCGGTGCGACAGGATTAATGCAGTTAATGCCTTTAACTGCCAATTATATGATTTCAAAGTTGTCGGATAATGTAAATGAATTTGCTGACCTTGAAGATCCCAGAACGAATTTATATTTAGGGTGTAATTATGTTAAATATTTAAAAGACAGATTTGATAATGATTTAATGGTAGTTGCCGCATATAACGGAGGTGAAGGTTCTGTAAATAAATGGATGAGAACATATAGCACAGAAGATTTGGATGAATTTGTTGAAAATATTCCTTTTGAAGAAACCAGAAACTATGTAAAAAAGGTTTTCCGTTCATATCACATGTATCAGAAGATATATAAATAAATATAACAAAATATTAAATATAAAAATTGATAATAATTATTAAATATTCTTATCTAAACCTTTGTATCTAGTAAAATTTTTCAATTATATACCTATGATATATTTACATGATTATAAAAAAAGAATATTATAAATAGACTTTCGAATATAAAGTAAATTGCATGAAAACATGACTTTAGAATCCGAAACATTAGGGGTATGTGTAAAGTATAACTGTAATCTGAGGAGGTTTTATGGACAAAATTGTAAAAAGAGATGGTGCAATAGTACCTTTTGATTCCGAAAAAATAGAGAAGGCGATTTTGAAGGCAGCAAAAGTCACTAAAGAATTTGGTGAAGAAGAAGCTAAAAAGGTGACACAAAAAGTTGTTTTAATGGCAAAAGAAATTGCAGACAAAAAAGAATCAAACTTAAAAGCACCGACTGTTGAAGAAGTACAGGATGCAGTTGAGGTTTCTTTATATTCTTTTGGATACACTGCAACTGCAAAATGTTATATCTTATATCGTGAACAAAGAAAAAGAATCAGAGATTTTGCATCAGGTTTGAATATTGATATGGTTGATGATTATTTATCTCAATTGGATTGGCAAGTAAATGAAAATTCAAATATGTCATATTCTATTCAAGGATTAAATAATTATATAGCTTCAAATATAAGTAAAAATTACTGGTTAAATAAAATCTATCCTGAAGAAATAAAAAATGCTCATCTAAATGGTGATATACATATACATGATTTAAATATAATCTCGGTATATTGTGTCGGATGGGATTTAAAAGACTTATTGATGGAAGGTTTTAAAGGGGTAAAAGGAAAAGTTTCAAGTGCTCCGCCAAGACATTTTAGAACTGCTTTAGGACAAATGGTTAATTTCTTATACACTATGCAGGGAGAAAGTGCAGGCGCTCAGGCATTCTCTAACTTTGATACATTACTTGCTCCTTTTGTAAGATATGACGGTTTGAATTATGAACAGGTAAAACAATGCCTTCAAGAATTTGTATTTAATATGAATGTTCCGACTCGTGTCGGTTTTCAAACTCCGTTTTCAAATATTACAATGGATTTGAATGTTCCTTCTTATTATGCTGACCAACCTGTAATAATTGGTGGTGAATATATGGAAGAAACATATTCCCAGTTCCAAAGAGAAATGGATATGATAAACAAGGCCTTCTTTGAAGTTATGATGGCAGGTGACAGTTCGGGCAGAGTATTTACATTCCCTATTCCTACATATAACATTACAAAAGATTTTGACTGGGATAATCCAAATATTGAAGGGCTATGGGAAATGAGTGCTAAATATGGTATTCCTTATTTCTCTAACTTTATCAATTCTGATATGAATCCTGAAGATGCACGTTCTATGTGTTGTCGTTTAAGAATTGATAATAGAGAATTGGAATATAGAGGTGGCGGTTTATTCGGTTCAAATCCTTTAACAGGTTCTATAGGCGTTGTTACAATGAATTTACCAAGAATAGCTTATTTGGCTAAGGATAAAAATGACTTTTTAACTCTGCTTGCTGACAGAATGGAAATTGCAAAAAATTCATTGGAAATCAAGAGAAAACTATTAGAAAAATTAACCGATAACGGTTTATATCCGTATACAAAATTCTATTTGAGGGATATAAAAGCAAGATTTGGTGTATATTGGAAAAACCACTTCTCAACAATCGGTTTAATCGGTATGAATGAAGCTTGTATAAATCTTTTTGGTAAAGGGCTTGATTCTGAAGAAGGGCAAGAATTTGCTATAGGTGTTATGGACTTTATGCGTGATAAAATTAAAGAATATCAGGTTGAAACGGGGCATAACTATAACTTAGAAGCAACTCCTGCAGAAGGGACAAGTTATCGTTTGGCAAAATTAGATAAAAGAAATATGCCAAAAATAATTTGTGCTAATGAAGAACAATACGAAAAAGGTGCTGACCCTTATTATTCAAATTCAACGCATTTACCTGTTAATTATACTGATGACATCTTTGAACTATTGGATTTACAAGATGAGCTTCAAATCAAATATACAGGTGGTACTGTAGTACATATTTTTGCAGGTGAAAGATTAAAGAATACATCTACTCTTAAAAATTTGGTAAAGAAAGTTTGCACCAAATACAGATTACCTTATTTTACATTCTCGCCGACATTTAGTGTTTGTGAAAATCACGGATATATTAAAGGTGAACATTTTACCTGTCCGGAATGCGGAAGTGAATGTGAAGTATATTCAAGAATAGTAGGATATATACGTCCTGTTCAACAATGGAATAAAGGAAAACAAGCTGAGTTTGGAACCAGAAAAACCTTTAAGTTTGTTGAACACGATGAAAATACTAGTGAAGCAGGATGTGAATGCAATTTACAATAGGAGGAATACAAAAAACTTCATTATTGGATTATCCCGATAAAATAAGTACAATAGTTTTTACTCAAGGTTGTAATTTTAATTGCGGATATTGCCATAATCCTTCATTAATAAATTTTAAATCAAAGAATGACATCTCAACGGATGTCTTCTTTGATTTTTTGAAGAAAAGACAAGGAAAACTTGATGGAGTTGTTATAACAGGCGGAGAGCCAACTATTCAAAAAGAATTAAAACCTTTTATAAGAGAAATAAAAGCACTCGGCTTTCTTGTAAAACTTGATACTAACGGGTCAAATCCGTTTGTTTTAAGAGAATTGTTTTATGAAAAATTATTAGATTATGTTGCTATGGATATTAAATCATCTTTAGCAAGATATAGCGAAGTTGTCGGTATAAATATAAATACTGATAATATAAAAGAAAGTATTCATCTTATAATGAAATCCAATGTCGCATACGAATTTAGAACTACTGTATTGCCAAAATTTGTGACTTTAGAAGATTTTGATAAAATAGGTTTGCTTATAAACGGGGCAAAAAAGTATTTCCTTCAAAAATTTGAAGTTCAATCAGAGATAAATGACAATTCATTGGTAAATGAACAAAATTATAGTGATGCACAATTTAAAGAAATTATTGCTATGATGAAAAAATATGTTAATTATGTTGAATTAAGATAGACTTACAATACGCTTTTTATTTCTTCCCAGTTTGTTATCTCATAATCTGATTTTTCGTGTTTTGTATTTGGAATTTTTTTATAATTAAACCAGCAAGTCTTTATTCCTGCATTGTTACCGCCGGCTATATCAGATGTTAACGAGTCTCCTATAATAATGGTATCTTTAGGATTAAAGTTCGGTATATTTTTAAAACAACAGTCAAAAAAGTCTTTTGTTGGCTTTTGATGTCCTATTTTATCCGATACAAATATTTCTTTAAAATATTTGCAGATTCCGGCTTTTGTTAATCTGCAATACTGTGTTTCATACATTGAATTTGAAACAACATATAATTCATACTTCTTGGCAAGGTATTCGATTGTGTTTTTTGCACCATCCATAAAGATGTATTCGGTTTTAAAATGTTCTTGAAATGCTGCTTCAAAATCTATGCCGTTTGAAGGAATATTAAAATGTTCAAATAACTTCGGAAAACGTATTTTGAATATGTCCTCACGTTCAATAATACAATTTTCATAGTCTTCCCATAGAAGTTCATTTAATTGCATATAATATGAAAACATTTCCTCTGTAAAAGCTATTTTAAATTCTTTAGCAGCACTTAAAATGGCAGCTTTTGCGCTAAGAGTAAAATCAAATATTGTGTCATCAATATCAAGAAGGACAGTTTTCATTTGCTTTTACCTGTACTTGTTCAAGTAAATTATTATAGACATCTACTGTTTGAAAACATATTGGAAGTTTTCGTTTTATAAGACTTTTTATAGTAATAGAAAAACTTTTTAGCATTGCATCATCAAGATTATGTCTTTCATTTAAAGCATTTTCTATTTTTTCTCTAAAATCGGTTTCTCTTGTTCTTCTTTCGATTTTATCCGCAAGGAATATTATCTTTTCAAAATCAGACATTCCTTTTTTACCAATCGTATGCCATCTGATGGCAGAAAGGATTTCTTCATCTTCTACACCGAAATCACGATGTGCAACTATAACTCCAACAGGTGCATGCCATGTCTTTGTACTTAGTTTTTCGCATTCATCAAAAGACTCTTTATATTTTTCAAGTTCTTCCGTTGGTAAACATTTTGCGCAATCATGGAGCAAACCTGCAACTTCGGCTTTTTCTTCATTCAAACCAAATTCTTTAGCCAATTCCATTGCCCGTTCCATTGTTCCTAATGAATGTATATATCTTTCATAACTAAGACAATTTTTAAGTTTTTCTTTTATTTCTTCAATACTATATTTTGTATACATTGTTCTGTTTTATATATTTTGCTACCTTTATTGGTACTATATCATAAATTTCTTTATTTTGCTTCAATCGTTCTCTTATTTCGGTTGCTGAAATATCAAGAAAAGGTTTTTTCATAAGTATGTAATTATACCCTTTTTCTTTTAGTTTAAGGAAAGGTGTTTCATCAAAATTATTTTCACGTTTAAAAAGAATAAAAGTAATCAATTTCTTTAATTCTTGCGCTTTATACCAGGTTTCAATTTGTATGAAAGCATCAGTACCGATAATAAAGTTAATTTTTTCTGATGGTTTAACAATTTCATATATTTGCTTTATCGTATTATATGTATATGAAGGTTCGTTTCTCATATATTCAATTGCAGAAACATCCATATATGGATATTCTTCTACTGCAAGCTGTACCATATTTAGTCTGTGCATTGCATTTTCAGAATCAAAATACTTTAAATCTTTATGCGGTGGTTTGAATGCAGGTATGAAAATAATTTTTTCAAAATTTAATTTTTCATGAACATATTTTGCAACTTCAATATGAGCATTATGAATAGGATTAAAACTACCTTGATATACGCATTCTGTCATTATTATACCTATTTAGAAAAATGTAATTGCTCAACTATTGAAAGAATTTTGTTTAGGAATATTTTATAACCGCTTCTTTGTGCTTCACCGGAAAGAACAATGTCTGCTATATGTCTGCAAGGTCTTATGTATATATTAGCTTTATTCGATGCGTTTTCATAGATAGCGTGAGCACTGTCACCTAAGCCTCTTTCTTTTGCTCTTATGAAAAATCTTTCTTTTTGAATGTCGTTATCTATATCGACATATATTTTAAAATCAAATGCATCTTTTATTTTGTCAGTAAGTGTAAATAAACCTTCCGAAATAATAATTTTAGAAGGTTTAGCTAATGTATAATTATCATATCTGATTGTGGTTCCTGACATGTCATATTTAGGAAGCATAACGGATTTTCCGCTGAGAAGTGATTGAATATGGTTGCACATTAAATCAAGCTCAAGTGCTTCAGGAACATCAAAATCATAATGTTTTGCAAATTCTGCCATTCCGCCTGCTTTTTTTACTTCTTCACTTCTGTCATAGTAATAATCATCTGTATTTACTCTTGTTATAACTCTTCCTGCATTAAATACTTTTGCAAAAAGCTCAATAGTATCAATAATATCAAGTGTAATTGTTGATTTACCGCTGGCCGTTTCCCCTGCTATACCTACTGATGCAGAGCGTTTAATTTCACCTGTTAAAAATTTTGCAAGTTTATGGATTGCTTGCGGCTTATAATTCAATATTACAGGGTTTTCCGAATTTAATTCTTCTTCAAAAATTTTGAAAAGCTGAAGCTCTATACTATGTAAATCATTAAACGGGGAAGAAGTATATTTATTGTAAAATTGATTTTCTGTTTCAATGTTACGACTAAGTGTATCTGTCACGATATGTTCCTTTTTTCTACTTAGTTTCTTTTTCTGACTATATCAAAACAAAAGTAAAAACAAAATATTTTTATCCGATTTGTAACAAGATTATTTATAAAATTTACAAAATATTAAATTACGGTTTCAAAAAAGAACCCATAAAAAGGGCTAAATAAGAAGTTAAACAATTGTCTTTTTCTTTTTCTAATCCTTGATTTACAAGTGCTTGCATAAATTTTTCTATAATGATTTCCGTATTTTTTTGTGTTTGTCTTTTTTCTTCATTACTTAATTGATATCCTTCATTATAGTATGTTTTTGAATATGCACCGTTTGTTAATGCAAACAAAACAGACCCGTAGTTTATATCACTTGCGCCATATACCATATCTATGACATTAATATCTTGTTTTTTCTCGTCGTATAATAAATTGTTTGAATTAAAATAATCGAAGCAATAGTTACATTTACTTGCTTGTTGAAGTGTATCAACTAATTTTTCATAAGAACTTAAAGGAAATTTTGAAATAGTATCAATTGCTTTTTTGTGTAATTCTTTCATTTCTTTTGATGAATATTCATTTATTCCTTTTATATCTTTATTTTTCAATAAAACTTCATAAGGAGTTACACCAACGGGTTTTCCTTCTTGTTTTTTTAAAACTTCTATTGTTTGAGATTTTTCTCCGTTTTCTGTTGTTAATTCAATTTGTGCAACTTTTTGCCCTATGTTAACTTTTAAATTTTTATCTTCTTCTTTTGTAATTTTAATTTTTGCATTTTTAAATTTAAGTGGATTAAAATCAGACTCAACCCTTAATACACAACTTGCGTGAGCAGGCATGTTATAGGCTATATGACAGTATCCTCTGCCGATTTCGTTAGTTTTATCATTTATAATTGATAAAATTTCATCTTTAGATAAGCATTCAGAACTCCCATCATTATCTACTGATTTTATAAAAGTATCACACTCATTAATTCGTCCGAAAGATATCGGAGAATTGCTATAATGCCCGATATTATTTGTTTTTTGTATATTATTTGTTGTAAATAATTTTATATTCATTAATCTTACCTGTTTTTATAAAACATTTAAAGAAACTTGATTGTTTATAATCTAAATTTGAAACTAAAATTTTTACATTAGTTTATACACAAGGTTAATTTGACTTAAATCAATAAAATCATTATTATATTGTTATAGCGGAGACAGAAATGAGATTAGCGGATAAATTAAAACTGTTTGAAAGACAACTTGTCTTTATGAAATGGGGTTCAAGTGAAGGATACGGCAGACTAAATTATGTCGGTTCCGATTTTGTTGAATTTGAAATCTTTGATACTGATGAACTTGAATACACTGATAAATTGTTAATTAATGTGCAGCTTATTTTAGAAGTTGTAATAAAAGGTTCCGATATTGCAAGAATATTGGCAGAATATTCTGCTTCTTTACCTGAACAAAATAATGAAAATTTATAAGATGTTAATTTTTGTTTGTATAAAAAACACTAATAACAAATTTTAAATTTACTGTTTTTGTATTTAGTATGAAAATCAGTAATATAAATTCTCAATATAATTTCAAAGGTGCAACAATTAACATTAATGCGCTGGCTGATACGCATGGTCATATAGAGTATGCAGACGCTGCATATCAAACGTTAATGAAAGAAGATGCCTTTGAAAAAGAAAGAAGAGGAACGGCTAATTATTTGATAACCGGCGGTGATTGGTTTATGTCTGGAGATAAAAAAGGATACAAATCCGCACCTGATAAGCCTTTAGTTGATTTTCAAACAGATATGTATAACAAGTTTGTCGGAACAATTAAAAAGAATTTTCCTAAATTAAAGGCTTTGTTTATTCCGGGTAACCATGAGTTTGATGGTGGCATGGAAACATTTAAGTCGACAGTTGATAAAATAGATTCAACTGTAATTATGAGTAATATTGAGACGGAAACGTCATCGGCGCTGGAAAAGGAAATTACTGACGGACATATAGTAAAATCTACAATAGATTTTGTTCAAGATGACAAGAAAAATGATGTATATTATCCGGTTTTAAATATTGGCATATCTCCTGTTAATATGCGTTATTATAAAAGCGATATCAGCGGTATAGACTTTATTAATAATATTCCGCTTGCGCAAAAAAAGGTTCATCCTTCTCAATATTCTTCTACAACATCAAAAATACACGATATGGTTAAAGATTTTAGGAATAAATATGATAACGGTATAGTTGTTTTAACCAGCCATACAGGTGTTGATTTTGCTCAAACAATTGCTCAACAAGGTGGTATAGATATAATATTTAACGCTCATGAGCATAAAAATGAAGTGGAAAATGTTAATGGTGTTCCGATTATAAATTTATCACAAAATTTTGCAAAAGTAGTTAATACTAAAATAAATATTAATGATGACGGTAAAATAAGTGATATAAAATGCAAAGATTTATATCCCAAAAAGGAATGTTTTAAAACTGAAAGTGAAATAGGAAAATTCTATGAAGACCTTTTCAAAGAAGATTCCAAAAAAATATATACTATAAAATGTTCTGACCCCAATATTACAGAATTTGGAACTGAAGGTATCAGAAAAGGCCCCAGTTTATTAGCTAATTTTGTTACAGATATACTTCTTGAAGAAGCTAAAGAGCATGACCCTAATATTGATATTTTTGCCTTAAACGCATCTGCTATACGCGGAGGTTTTAATGTTGGTGGTAATGAACCTAATACAACTAATGTTCAGGTACTTAATTGCTTGGATGGTATAACATCTTCTCATGGTGAAATCTTTGTAACTGATGTAACAGGGGAAGAACTTGCAATGATGTTAACGGATAATTTCCTGTTTAATATGATAGACAGAGAAAAAAATCCAATGATTCATTATTCAGGTATAGCAGTTGACAGAACAGGATTACTTGCAGCTTACCATAACGGGAGTGATTTTAAGGATTTATGTAAATACATATCATCAACATACACAGGTTTTGATATTAATCCCGAAAAAAAATACAGAATAGCAAATCCTTTAAAATATTTTGAAAAAGCACAAATTGAACAAATAAAAGAAATGAAATCTAAATCACAATCATTACATTGTGAAATACATGAACTGTTTAATGATTACTTTAAAAAACATAATGTTATCACATATACACCCGAAGAAAGATTATTTTAATATTATTTATTTTTTTATAAGCAGCTTTGGACAGTTTTGACAATTGCTTTTGTAACAAATCGGTTCTGCGTGTATAGATATTGAGCAATTTACATAAAGATTTTGAATTTGTTTTTCTATTTCATCACATATTTTATGGCATTCACAAATAGAGGTATTTTCAGGAAATTGTAATATTATATCTATATCTGTAGATGGTCCTGTTTGTCTTGCTTTTAAACTGTTTTCTTTTAATTTTGTATGCTTTGAATAATTGTATATAATTGCTTTTATTTTTTCTATGTCTTCAGATGGCATTGAATGGTCAAGAAGATGCATTGAAGCTTTCTTTGATATTGATAAACCTGTTTTATAAATAATTACAGCAACTAAAATTGCAACAATTGAATCTATAATTGTATATCCTGTAACTTTTATAAGTATTAATCCGAGCAAAACTCCCAGTGATGAATATATATCAGTTCTTAAATGTTCACCGTCTGCGAATAATGATATAGAATTAGTTTCTTTTGCCGTTTTAAATAATACTGAACTTACAATAAAATTCATAACTATGGCAATTAACATTACTATTATACCTAAATTGTTTTCTGCAGAACCGGAATGTCCCAAAATAATTTTTTTTGATGATTCATAAATAATATAGGCTGCTGCAAAAATTATTAATCCGCCTTCAATAAAACCTGCCATATCTTCATATTTACCGTGTCCGTATGGATGGTCATTATCCGCAGGTTCTGAAGATTTAATAACTGAAAAGTATGTTATTGCAGATGCAAAAAAATCGCTTAAAGAGTGAATTGCTTCAGAAATTATACTCAAACTGCCAGACATAATTCCTGCAATTATTTTTAATAAGGTAAGAAAAATATTTGAAATAATCGATAATTTTGCTGCAAATTTTTTCTTTGTTGTAATATCCATTTTAAAAATTTATTTTTATTATTAAATACATAACTTTTATTATAGTATAACTTACTTAAAATAGAAATCTTTACAAAATTTATTTTGAACGATTGACAATCATTTTTTATACTGATATAATGTTACTATGAATAGAAACAAAAATAGTGAAATAATAGAAATAGCAAATATTCTCGCTTCTGAAAAAGATAATAATGAAATTCAAAATTTTATTGTTGAAATATTAACGGAAGCCGAGTTGGAAACTTTGTCTAAACGATGGCGAATATTGAAAATGTTAAAGGAAGGCAGAACCCAGCGTGAAATTGCTCAACAGTTAAATGTCAGTTTATGTAAGGTTACACGAGGTTCTAAAATTTTAAAAAATAAAAAATCAATATCGGCAAAGTATTTAACAAAGGAGAATGATAATGAATAACAATAAAATAAACATATTACCTACAGAAGAAGGGTTTTACGGAAATTATGGCGGTCAGTTTTTACCGGATGAATTAAAAGCAGAATTTAAGCGAATTTATGATGCTTTTTTATTTTTTAAAGATGATGTTGAATTTAATAATGAATTGAATTATTTGCTAAAAAATTATGCAGGACGCCCATCTCCAGTATTTTTTGCTAAAAATTTATCGCAAAAATACGGTTGCGAAATATATTTAAAAAGGGAAGATTTAAACCATACAGGTGCACATAAAATTAATCATTCTCTTGGTGAAGCTCTGCTTGCAAAAAAAATGTGTAAAACAAAGCTGATAGCTGAAACAGGTGCAGGACAACACGGTGTTGCCATTGCTACGGCGGCTGCTCTTATGGGGCTTGAATGTGATATTTATATGGGTGAAATAGATACTATAAAAGAAAAACCCAATGTTGATAGAATGAAAATACTCGGAGCCAATGTAATTTCTGTTACGTCAGGTACAAAAACTTTAAAAGAAGCTGTTGATGAAGCTTTTATTGCATATTCAAAAGAATATAAAACTGCTATGTATGCAATTGGTTCAGCTGTAGGTCCTCATCCGTTTCCGATGATAATAGAACATTTTCAATCTGTAATTGGAAGAGAAGCAAGACAACAGTTTCTTGAACAGACAGGAAAACTTCCTGATTGTATTGTTGCCTGTGTTGGCGGTGGTTCAAATGCTATAGGTTTGTTTAACGGATTTCTTGAAGACAATCAAGTTGATATATATGGTGTAGAACCTTTGGGAAAAGGTAGTGCCGTTGGCGATAATGCAGCAAGTATGACTTATGGAAAAGACGGTATTATTCACGGCTTTAAATGCAAGGTTCTTCAAGATAGTGACGGAAATCCGTCAAATGCATATTCTGTTGCAAGCGGACTTGATTATCCCGGTGTCGGTCCCAAACATTGTTATTTAAATGAAATTGGACGTGTTAAATATGATGTTATAAATGATGATGAAGCTATTAACGCCTTTTTTGAACTTTCACGTTATGAAGGTATAATTCCTGCACTTGAAAGTTCACACGCTGTTGCTTATGGTATTAAACTTGCTAAGGCTCATAAATATAAGCAAATATTGGTTAATGTATCCGGCAGAGGCGATAAAGACATTGAATTTGTTTTAAAAAAGATGAATAGCTAAAAAAATACGCTGACATTGCCTTATATTTAGTGCTTGCAACTTATTTATTATGAATTAATCATTGAAAAATTGCCTTATTGGAAACGTAAAATTGAAAATTATATTGAAAGAGCTTTTATTGAAAATAAAAGCTCTAATATTTCTCATTTTGAAACCTGTTAATATTAAGATTATTAGGTGGTTATTTTATTGATTTTATCTTGAATTATATATCGTATACGTTTACATTAGAATATTTTTCGATTGCTTCAGGTGTGTTGAAAGATAAGAATGTTTGTTCTCCGCCATCCGGCATTGTAACTATATCACAAATTACAAATCCTCTTAAAATATCATTTATTAGGAGTCTGTGTTTGTCTGTCTTAGATGCAAATAACTTTCTTAATTCGGGATTTTTAGAATCACCAGACATTGAACGTATAACATCATTAACGATTTCATACTGCTCTTTTGTCGGAAGTCCGTCAAATTCTTTCTCCAACTGCTTTCTTGCTTTTAATTTTGATTTCGTAGAATCTTCTGTATGCATATCATAGCTATCTTGCATAGGTCTGCTTTGTATAATGTTAGAACAGTTACAAAACATAGAATTAGCCATTAGGTTGTATATATCTTGATTGTTATAATATGGTGCAAAATCCATTTTCTCACCGTCTCTCATAGATTCAACAACATAAGCTAGATTTTTCATCTCATATCTTTCTTCTTTAGAAGGGATTCTTTGACTCAACCAAATATTAAATCTTGATGCAGGAACAGGATATGGGTTGTATAATCTTTGATATCCGAAATAACCAACGTCTTTTGGCTCCATAAATTTACTTGCATAATAATCAGCTTTGTCTATAGTATCTTTTAGTTCGTTAAAAGTCATAATATTAGGGAATGCAGACAAGTGATTAACGCTCATAATCCTGTTATCAATATTATTCCAAATATGTCCTTTTACTCTGTCTGAAAATGTTTTATCCTCCATATAACCGGATGCCGGACCTTCTACTATCGCAAATGCTTTATCTAAATCACTACCGGGTAGAGCACTACCTTGTCCTACGGAACAAAATTCATCATAGCCTGCCATTAGAATGCCGTCAGTTGAATTTTTAGACGGATTTGTGCCTCTTGCATAATCCATTTCTTTGCTTGCTAATCGTAAAACACGTTCATATTCATCCAATATTTTCTTTGTTGAATCTTTTAAAATAGGGAAACCTGTTACTTGTCTAAAATGACTTATAAATTTTTCTTTTTCTCTATCTGTTTTTACTTCATCTAAAAAAGAATAGTTATCCTCTCTTATTTGTTTTGCTTTTTTTATTTCATCAGGAGTGGCAACTTCTTCTTCCTGTATAATTTCTGTATATTGAGGATGCCTTAATACTTCCCATTGCTTTATTGCATCGGTTGCATCATCAATTTTTCTTTTAGGTGCTTTATTTGGCATTCCTTTAAAACTTGCAGAAACTTTAAAATTAATAGAATTAATTTTCATAAGTAGTAACCCCTCTCTATTTCCTTTTTTAAAAATAAAAAAAATAATTTTTGCCATGTCTGTTTACGTCATAAAAATATTTCATAATATATTTTGAACAATAAAAAATGTCTTAATATTAAAAAACTATAATAATAGAGAATGTATTATAATGTTAATTAATAAAGAAATATGGGATATAGCTTATGTCTAAAATTGAAATAAAAAAAGGTGATATTACTAAACTGGAAGTTGATGCAATCGTGAATGCTGCAAATACTTCCTTGCTTGGTGGCGGTGGAGTTGATGGGGCTATTCATCGTGCTGCAGGTAAAGAACTTTTAGAAGAATGCAGAACATTAAACGGTTGTAAAACGGGACAATCAAAAATTACAAAAGGATATAAATTGCCTGCTAAGTATGTAATTCATACAGTAGGTCCTGTCTGGCAAGGCGGAAATAAAAATGAAAAAGAACTTTTAAAATCTTGTTATAGTACTGCTTTAAGTCTTGCAAAAGAAAACGGAATTAAATCAATAGCTTTTCCTGCTATATCCTGTGGAGTGTATCGCTTTCCGATTGAAGATGCTTGTAAAATTGCGTCAGATACTGTAAAAGAATTTATTGCGAAAAATAACGATGCTGTCGAAAAGGTTCTTTTTATTGATATTAATGATGCTATTGTGGAAATTTATAATAGGATTTTGAATTAATAATTATGAATATTTTAGACAGATTAGCGAAATCAAAATTCAGGGGCAGATTTAAACTTCGGGTAAAAGAGCTTGAATACATCAAAGAAAAAGGACTAGATACGATTCATTCTCATGCCAGTGATTTTATTCGGGATAGAGTTGCGCCGGCTGAACCAATAAACGATGGTAAACAAACTCCAATGAGAGGACATCCTGTTTTTATTGCTCAACATGCAACCGCCACTTGCTGCCGAGGGTGTATAGAAAAATGGTATAAAATTCCGAAACATAGAGAACTAACACAAACCGAACAAGAATATCTTGTTTCTATAATTATGGAATGGCTAAACGGGCAAATTAATTCCTAACGCATAGATATCTCTTGCATTAATCAAGAAACATATCTGCAAACTGTTCTCCAGCTACAAACTCTTTTTTATGCTATTTTATGTAAATTAATAAATATTTATAATATATTGTAATATTATATTCGTTATGGTTTTTATGATTCCGGTTTGTTAATTTTAAAATGATATACTTGAAAAGTATTAAAAAGATTTATACTAAAAATAGTTTCAATATTATGTATCAGTTACATTATGTTAGAAACGGTAATTACGAGAAAGGAGTAAAAATGACGACTTGGAACGAAGCAGACCATCCGAGAGATGATGAGGGAAAATTCACATATAAAGGTGGTGGTTCATCAACGCAAAAAAGTAATGAAGATAAAATGCATGAAATAGCGAATATATTATATTCATCAATGGAAGACAAAAATGATTATTGGGAAGCATCAGGTGCTGATAAAATTGATAATCCTGTTGGTGCTTTAATTGTATTTGACACAGCAGTTTTGCGTGGACCAGGTAGAGCAAAACAGTTCTATAAACAAGCAAATGGTGATTTTAATAAAATGATACAGTTAAGAAAAGATTATTATATTAAAAGAGTTAAAGACAATCCAACTCAGCAAAAATTTTTAAAAGGTTGGAATAATAGAGCCGATAACCTTACTAAAAAACTAAAAGAATATGAGGAAAGTTACAATTAAAACATCCCTTCTTTTTCTTCATAATAATTTGAATAAATAGATTTTAAAAGAAGAGCATATTGCTTTTTTAATTGAACGATATCATTACTACCTTCTGTTTTATATATAATACCATCTTTAGAAGAAATAAATCTGTTTATAACATCTATTTCGTTATAAACAGATTTTTCCCATTGCTCATGCATATTAACTATAGATTTATATTCATCTTCCGGCATTATTTTTTGTAATAAATTCAAATTATTTTTTATTTCCTCGTCCCAAGATTTTTCAGCATTTTGAGAACATATAGGATAGTCATACACATGAGTTTTTTTAATACATTTTTCTTCCTCAATATCAATAGGATGTTTTGCTTCAACTATATCTTCATTATTATCTAAAACCATATTATAATTTTCAATTTGTTCTTTTATAGATTGATTTTCAACTTTTAATTCAGCAATAATTCTGTCGGTTTTTTTAGATTGAATAAAACTGCCTAAACAGAAATATGCAACAGATGTTATAATAACTATTATTAATAAAAAAATATATTTTTTCATGTTATTATAATACAATAAAAATAATATTTCTGTACCTTAATGTATCGTGCCTCAAATTTCTCTTTTAAGTTAAATTGCTGTTGCCCATATTGATAATCCTAATTTACAAAAAATTGCAAATCGGAAATTCGGAAAAGAGACAGTCGAAAATTTATTAATGTCAAAAAAAGACACATACTTAAATACTGATTATGCAAAAGAACATTTAATATTTAAAAACTATAAAGAATTAAGTCCCGATTTGAGAGATTATTTCAAAGAAAAGATTACATCACAAATTTGTGCAGATAAATTAAAAAGTACAGGTGGAATATACATCAATGCAGAGCACCAATCATCTAAAGATTTAGCAAACGTGCTAGTTGATAATCAAGAATTTATAAAAATGTTGCACAAGCAAAAAAGTCAATGGAAGCAGGTAATTCTGTAAAAAACTAGCGTACAATATACTGATAGAAATTTTCATAATGCAATAGGAAAAGCCGATATTTTATTTACCAACAGCCCTACCTGCTTTATGCGATATATGTAAATTAATAAATATTTATAATATATTGTAATATTATATTCGTTATGGTTTTTATGATTCCGGTTTGTTAATTTTAAAATGATATACTTTAAAAGTTTTAAAAAAGATTTATACTAAAAACATAGTTTCAATATAATGTATTATTATGTTATATTAGAACAACAATTACAAGAAAGGAGTAAAAATGACGACTTGGAATGCTATTGTTGGTATTTATAATATGGTTTTGAATAAATAATTATGGATATTTTAGACAGATTAGCAAAATCAAAATTCAGGAGCAAGTTTAAGTTACGTGCAAAAGAACTTGAATATATCAAAGAAAAAAGAATAGATACTATATATTCTTATGCCTGCAATTCTGTTGTGTGGGTATGCCAAATCTACACAGTTACCTATGCGAATTAATTTTCAACATATTGTACTGCTACAGGGTATCTTTCTGCGCCTGAAAAAGTTTCTGCAACAAGCCCAAGTTGTTTTACAATCGCATCATACATAGAAAATTGGCTTTCCTTTTTGTTATAATCTTTTTCTAAACTTTCCCAAACAGAAAAATAATCAATAGCTAATTTTATTTTTCGGTTAGGCTCTACCGGAGAACCATCATTTTTAAACAATTCTTTCCCGTTAATTTTAATTTGTTTAACGATATTATCAGAACTTATGCCTACAGATATGTTTTGCGATGATTCATAAATTTTTGATTTTTTCATTATATGATTTTGATATATGTTTCTTAACTCTTCAGGAGTTACATCAATTATCATAATATTGCTAGAGGGTTGAAGAAAAGTTTTTAAAATATCTCTTTTAGTAATATAACCTTCTTGCTTTTTTGGTAATGTTTTATATATATATGATTTTGGAACTAACCCTATCTCACTATTTGTAATATTTTTAATTGCATCAGCATAAAAAGTTCCTAATTCAGTAAACAACATTTTATCTTTAGGTTTATATTGATAATCTAATTCAATTACGGATTTTGCAATTGGTTTGTCAAAATCTTCTGTAAGTTCAACTTCTTTGATATCTTGTTCATAAATTCCCAAATTACAGTATTCAGGCAATATACGTTCAAAATTTCCTATACTATGTTTTGTTTTATTAATATCTAAAGTAAAATGTAGCATTGACAGTCCAAAAGCTTCGGGGTAATAGATATGTTCTTTATCATCGAAATAAGAACGGTGTATATGTCCACCTATTATAAATTCGGGGTTTAATCCTAATTCAAGTGCCTTGTTCTTTAATTTAAAAGTATTATTTTCCCTATCATGTACCAACATAGCTATACCTTTGCAATTATTTTCCTTCATTTGCTTTTTTAGCTCAGGTGCAAGTTTTTCTAATGCTGATATAGGATTGAAAGATGACATTCCCTGATAAGATTGTTTGATTTTATCAATAACAAATCCAACATATAATATGTTATCGCCATCTCTGTTCACTATAGTATACGGTTTTATGCCTTCGGGAATTTTCCCTGTTGTTTCATCTGTAAGATTCGCTGAAATTACTTTTATTCCTGATTGATTTAATATTTTCAGATAATCTCTAAAACATTGTCTATCTTCACTTCTAAACCCAGGATCGTTATTCCCGACGTTGTATACTATTTCTAAATTCGGACATCGCTTTTTTGCAGTTTTATACACTCCGAGTAATGATTCTTTTGGATAAATCCCTTTAAACATATCACCACCATCTAATAAAATAATATTATCTTGTTGATATGCTCTTTGTATAATTTCATTTACAAGATGGCAATATTTATTTGCATTTTGGTGCACATCAGTTAACGCATATACCTCCGTTCTTCCTTTAAACGGAGTGCTATATATTTTATTATTACGGTAATAAAGGTAACCTTGTTTTTCTGAAGAAAAACAAGGCAAAAAGACTTTTCATATTTTGTTTTTTAGAATAAATTACAAGATTGATGAGGAAGGGGAAATATGTCAGACGATAACAGAGATTGCTTAAAAAGTGTTGAAAGTTTTGATAAAACAGGGTTTAACTATACAATGTCTAAAATAAACGGAAAATATAAATTGACTGTTTTATATGCAATATACAGACACGAAATTATACGCTTTAATGAACTTCAACGATACTTAAATATGATTTCACATAAGACTTTAAGCAACACTTTGAAAGAACTCGAAAAAGATGATTTAATAATAAAAAAAGATTACAAAGAAATACCTCCAAAAGTTGAATATAGTTTATCGGATAAAGGAAAATCGTTTATTCCGATTTTATATGCTATGTGCGATTGGGGTGAAAAATATAAGTAAGAGGGAAAAATAATGGAATATAAAAAACTTGGTGAAACTGTATATGCTAGATTTGATAAAGGTGATGAAGTTCTCGAGTGTATTTTGAATATTTGTAGAAAAGAGAATATTTTATCTGCAACATTTTCAGGAATCGGTGGCTGCGGAGATGTCACTGTTTCAACTTATATACCTGAAAAAAATTATTTTATTCCGCATAATAAAACAGGTCTTCTGGAAATGATTTCCATAAACGGAAATATTTCAGCTGATGATAATAATGAAATCTTTGAACATACTCACGCTATGTTTTCATATATAGAAAACGGGGAAGTAAAGTTTTTAGGCGGTCATCTGACCAAAGCAGTTATATCTTATACAGCAGAAATTGAAATCAGACCTGTTGAAGAAGGTGTTATAAGAAGAAAACAAGACGAATTAACAAGAATAACTGTTTGGGATTTAAAATGATAATAAATACAGGCGGAAGAACGGATACGGTTCAATATTATAGTGAGTGGCTTTTAAACAGGTTCAAAGAAGGTTTTGTATATTCAAGAAATCCTTTTTACCCGTCTAAAGTTACCCGCTATGAATTGACCCCCGACAAGGTTGATTGCGTTATTTTTTGTTCCAAAAATTATGAACCGATTTTAGATAGGCTGCACGAGATAACGGACAGATTTAACACTTATTTTCACTATACAATTACCGCTTACGATGCTGATATTGAACCGAGAGTTCCCTCCTGTGATAAAAGTATTGAAACACTTTTAAAGTTAGAAAGTATTGTCGGTAAACAAAGAATAGCCTGGCGATACGACCCTATATTATTAACAGAAAAATATACTATTGATTATCATTTAAAAACATTTGATTTTATGGCAGAAAAATTAAACGGACACATTGACCGATGTATCTTTAGTTTTGTTGAAATGTATAAAAAACTTTCCGTTAATATGCCTGAATTGAAAGCAATAACAGAAGTTGATAAATTGACTATTGCTCAATGCTTGGGAGAAATTGCTAAAAAATACAATATTCATCTTCAGACTTGTGCAACGAACGGTGATTATAAAAAATTCGGCATTTACCCGTCAGGTTGTATGACATTGGATATTTTAGGCAGAGCAAATAATATAAATTTCAAAAACTTGAAACATAAGGGGATGAGGAAAAATTGTAACTGTATAGAAACAAGGGATATTGGCTGGTACGATACTTGTCCAAACGGCTGCAAGTATTGTTATGCTAATTCCACTCCGCAAAAAGCAATAGAAAATTATAAATTGCATAACCAAAATTCTCCAATATTACTTGGTGAAATAAAAGAAACAGATATTATTCAACAGGGTAATCAAAAAAGCTTTCTTATTGAAGATAGAAACCTAAAATTGTTTTAGATGTTAATATAAATTTTATCAGTAACTTCGAGAGTGGATTATCAGAAAGTTTTGAAGTTTTTCGACTTAGCTACTTATAAAATTAAAAACTTTTAATTTTATATTATGACTTTTCAATTAAAACTGTCTTTTTATACAGAAAATACAAAATGGCTGAAAATTTCTCTGCGAAAGTGATTAGTATATTTATATTGATAAAAAATAGAGCATTTAATTTATTAAATAACTCTCTTTTAATTTAGTTAGTATAAACCTACCAAAACAAAACTTAACAATTATAAAATTTTATAGTAGCATATCCTTATGACTAAAAGTAATAATATATTAGGTCATTTATTGGCATTTTTTTCATCGTTAATTTGGGGAACGACACTTGTTTCGACAAAAATTTTATTGAAAAATTTTCAGCCCGTTGAAATATTATTTTTCAGATTTCTTATGGCATTATTAATGTTCTATATTATATGTCCTAAAAAAGCTCCTCATACAACTAAAAAACAAAAAATTATAATAATTTTAGCAGGAATAACAGGTGTTACTTTATATTACCTTTTAGAAAATATTGCTTTAAATTATACTCTTGCTGCAAATGTCAGTATAATTAATTGTTGCGCTCCGTTTTTAACGGCAATTTTCACTTTTTTGTTTTTGAAAAATAAAGAAAAAATAAACAGAACCTTTTTTATCGGTTTTGTCGTATCAATAATAGGTATCTGGTTTATACTATTTAACGGAAACAAAATCAATCTCAATTCAATAGGAGATATATTAGCAATGTGTGCTGCTATCTCTTGGGCTATTTATTCTATTTTGATTAAAAAAATTGCAGACTATAATATTCCGACATTATTAGTCACAAGAAAAACATTCCTCTATGGCATAATTTTTATGATTCCATTTCTATTTTTATTTGATTTTAAATTTGATTTAACTCTATTTTTTAACTTAACAAATTTGTTAAATCTCTTATTTTTAGGTTTTATTGCTTCAGGAATTTGTTTTTTAATGTGGAATAAGTCTATAAAAATAATAGGAACTGTTAAAAGCGGAGTATATTTATATTTAATTCCCGTTGTAACGGTTATATTATCTTCAATAATTTTAAAAGAACCGATTTCAATATATTTAATTATGGGAGTTATATTGACTATTTTAGGCTTAATTATATCTGAAATAAAAACTGATTGAGCATCAGAGAGTTTTGAACAAATTATCTGATTAATTTGAACTGTCTAACAGACAAATTATAAATAATTTCTGACTAGCGACTCGCAAAATTAATATAAATTTTCTTGCGAAAAGACAAATTCTGATTAATTAATGACGAATATTTTTTATATCAAATGCATTTTTACACGCAAGGGTCACTTTTATTTCTAAAGTGTCACCTACTTTCAATATTTGTCGCTTAACTATTTATAAATCTTCGAAATCAAAAACTTGATTTTTATTCCTAATATAGTTATTATTTTATGTTTTTTATTCTTTTGGGTTAAATTTTTTACAGAAAAAATTCGTTCAAAAAAATTTTTATAAAACTTTTTATTAGAGTTGTTTATTAATGTCTTTTGTATTTTTTTTATTAAATTAGAATAAATAATTGATTCGTAAAATGGGGTTTTTCTTGCGTATTCCCAAAACTTTTCACTATTTATAATATCTAAATTCACCCAAGGTTTCTCGTATATGTAATGTATTATTTGGGGATTTTTTTGTGCATTTATAACTTCTTGTCTTAAATATTCATTAAAAAGATTTTTATAATTATTTTGAATATTTATTGGTTTAGTTATATTATTCTGAAAATTCCATTCGATATTAATTAATAAAACATTATCTTTTAAAACAGAATTCAATATACACTGGTCGGAATATTTGGGATGTTTTATTTCCTGTAAAAGTTTAATGCATTTTTCTTTACACTTGAATTCTGTTAACTTTCTAACATTAAAAACCATTACTCCCGCATTAAAATAATTATCGATTTTATCTAATTTGAGAACTTTTAAATAGTATTCTTTATTCTTAATTAAATTTTGAAAATTCCATGAGGCAATTTGAAGATCTCTTACACAAGCAACAATATTCCCCTTCAAATTTATATTGTACAGATCTGCTATATCACAATTTACAACTATATCGCAATCTAAATATACTAATTTATCAAAATTTTTGAATAACTCTGAAATGAAAAATCTAAAATATGTAGCTATCGTAATATTATATGTATGTAAATGTAAAATGGAACTATATTGGCAAATGAAATCTTTTACATTTACAAATTCTATTTTAATGTTGTCTTTTTCTAATAATTTTAATTTATATTTATTTTCATAAGATAAATCTTCCTCTAAAACATATATACCATAATCATTTTTAGAAGAAGAGTTTTCGATAATAGATTCTATAGCTACTGCAAGATATGGTGCATAAAAATTATCAGTTGCAAACACGCAACTTACTTCATTTTTAAAAATTTTATTTATTTGTGTATCATGCATATAACAATCCTATTTCTTAATATTATAACAAGAATAAAATACAACTAAGGGAAGAAGATGGTTTTGAACAACTTGTTGTATATTTTAAAAATCTATCAGATGAATCTTGGAATCATACTCATCGATTATACCTTACTGAAGACGGATTTGGCACAATTTTATATATTCGTGATTTGAAAACAAACAAAATTTCAAAATTGTATGCGAATATTGATGGATATGATTACATTTGTGATGACATGGTAGAAGTTTAAATATATGGATATTTTAGACAGATTAGCAAAATGAAAATTCAGGAGCAGATTTTAACTCCGAGCAAAATAACTTGAATATATCAAGGAAAAAGGTTTTGATACGAGCCATTTTTATGCCTGCAATTTCATTAGGAACAGAGTGCCTCCGGCAGAATCTATAAATGCTGGAAAACAAACCCCCAATGTAATGTCATACTGTTTTTATCGCCCAACACTCAATAGCAAATGATAATTGTCCGGTAAATTGATAAATTTTAATCAACTAATAACAAATATTTTATCTTATTGCATCATAATTGATAAAAAGCTATGATAACATAGCGGATGATATTATATATAGGAGTTAATCTTTTTATTCATGTTTTTCAAGTTTATTAGTTTTATAAAAAACAGATCATTGGTATTTAAACTCAGTACCAGTATACTTTTGACAATTTTGATAGGCTCTTTTTTATTAAGTGTTTTTATATCAAACTATTCTAAGCCGTTATTAAAAGAACAGGTTATCTCTGAAGCCTATAAATCTTTAGGTGAAGTAAATCATAATATTGCGCAGGGGGCAGATATAGCAGAACAAACTCTTGTAAATACAGCAAGAATTTTAGAATTAAAGAATAACGTTAGTGATAAGGATTTAGAAGTGCTGGCTCAAGCAGGATTGGAAGCAATAACGGAACAGTATGGACATTTTTATGAATTTTTTATATATATTCCCCCCAAGTCTGGAGAATTGGCTAATGGCATTTTTTATTACAGTTCCATAAAAAATGGTAAAATGCAGACTCTAAATTGGAAGGATACAGGGTTTGCAAAAAATCGAGAATGGCTAAACTATGCCCTAAAAACAGGTAAAATTCATTGGACGGAACCTTATATGGCAGAAGATCAAAATGGCGAGAAAATCCTATCATCGAGTGTATCTATTCCTTTCAAATTCAAAAATAGTACAAACTGGAATGGTGTAGTTGGAACATCAGGAGATTTAGATGCAATGCGTGGTTGGCTTAACAGCTATAAGTTTGAAGCGAATGGAAAGTACCTTTTAACTTCGGCGAAAGGCTTGTATTTAATACATCCTGATAAAAATATTGAATTCAAAAAAACGATATCTGAACTTGCAAATGAGATTAATTCAAAACAATTAAAATATGTAGCACAACAGGTCAAACTTGGGAAAAGCGGTTTCGTAACAATGCCAAAATCTTCTGTTCACAATGGAGAAGTTGTTTTTGTTTATTCTCCAATTCCAAAAACAAACTGGAGTTCATATTTGGTATATTCATCATCAAATTTTTATGAACCTGTTAAACATTTTCAGTTGATTTTGTTGTCAGTAACTATATTGGGGATTTTATTACTAATTATATTTATAAATTGGATATGTAAATATACAACCAATCCAATTGTTAAATTATCACAAATAGCAGAAAAATATGGTAAAGGTGAATTTGAGACTGAACTTCCTCCTGTAGAAACAAATGATGAGGTTGGGGTACTTACTCAGGCATTTTATACTATGAGGGATAATCTTTTAAATTTGTTAAAAATCCAAAAAGAAAATGCTCGAGAAGAGCAAAAAAGATCATCTGAAATGGAAATTGCGACCAAAATTCAAGCCTCAGTACTGCCGGTTAATTTCCCGCAAACGAGTAACTTTGAGATATATGCTTCAATGAAGCCTGCTAAAGAAGTAGGCGGAGATTTTTACGATTTCTTTTTTATTGATGAAAATCGTTTTGCATTTTTAATTGCTGATGTTTCCGGCAAAGGTATTCCTGCTGCACTATTTATGATGAATGCAAAATCATTGTTAAAAAGTAATTTATTAAGCGGTTATCCGTTAGATATTGCTATAAATAAAACAAATAAGGAGCTTTGTGCGACAAATAAGGCAGGAATGTTTCTAACAGCATTCATTGCAATATTAAATCTTACAACAGGTGAACTTGAATATGTTAATGCGGGTCATAATCCTCCTGCCGTTAAATTAGATAACGAATTTGAATATTTAAAGTCAGAAGTTAACTTAGTTCTATCTGCAATGGAAAATTTTGAATATAAATCTGAAAAAATATTTTTAAAACCTGAAAATAATATTTTAATATACACAGATGGAGTAACAGAAGCTCAAAATACAAAAGATGAATTTTATGGAGAAGAACGACTGCTAAAAGTTTTAAATAGTAAAACTGAAAATGCCAAAAATACAAAAGAAATAATTGAAAATATAGAAATTGATATTAACGATTTTTCAAGTGGCTCAACACAATTCGACGACATTACAATCCTTGACCTAAAATATTTATAACTACCTTCTACATTTGTCTTATTCTTGAATTATGACAATTTTTAATCAACTAATGACAAACATTTATCCTTAATATCAATGGCAATATTTTTGGCTTGTTTCTCTTTTATTCCGATCTTTTTTGCGACAGTTAAAATATCATCTAAACTTGGATTTTTTCCTTCTCCGTTGATTGTTGTTGAGTGTTCTCCGTTAAAAGATGAACTGTAAGTCAAATCATACGCAGGCGACAGGTGCCATTCTTTTTTATTTTCATTATACAAAAACGAGAAATTCTTAGAGTGATCATCTCGATTATGCGCAAAAACATTAAAACACATTAACCTATACAATTGCTCAATATCTTGATAATTCTTCGTTAATTCTAACGTCAATTTCATCAAAATATTATAATCAAGATTTGGCAAACGGTGGCTTGTTTCTAATAATCCGCTAACCGATACCATATGAACTTTTTTTCCATTCGCCCTGTCAAATCGCTTTATCCCAAAATATCCCGAGCATATTTTAGATGGGAATAATTTCGTTTCGCTCATCTTTATTCCGCAATCTTTTGCTACAAGCGAATATTTGTATTCCTGTTCTCCGGTATTTTTAGGGTCAAGTGAAGACGGGAATTTTATTATCCAATCTTCACCATTGATTTTTGTCAATATTTTAGGTCTTGCTCCGCCTGATGAACCGCCTAACTTAAAAAGCTCATCTAAATTATCGGAATTTTGCGATTCTAATATTTTTGAACATTCTTGCGCAAGTATGTCATAGTCAGATTCTTGTTCTTGTATTTCAAATCTGTGTTCAGGCTTATAAGTTAAAGCACCCATACCACTTTCTTGCACAACTGCAAGTCGGTTTAAATTATCAATATCACTCGGGTTAATTTTGTTTTTAAGTAAAAGCCTGTCAACCAATAATCTTCCCCAACCGTCAGGCAAACTATCATTAAATACACCAAATAATCCCTCAAACTGTTCATATTTAGGCAAAAATACTTTTTTTTGAAGCGGAAGCGAAAACGGTGAAATACTAAACCCTGTTGCTATCCATTCACTATCATATTCAAAAGCAACAAGTCTGTCGGGAGTTTTAGCCAATGTCCCGACTAATTTATCATTATAAAAAACTTTTAAATACTTGTAGTTATCCATTTATAACCTCGTCTATCGAAGCATAAATTTTTTGTGTAAATAAATTTTCAAAGTCACTATCTAAACCAAGAACAATAGCAATTTTTATAAATGACTGCAAAGAAATTTCGTATTTTGTTTCAAATCTTTTAATACTGCCTAAACTAACACCTGATTTTTGTGCTAATGTTTCTTGTGAAATCTTTAACTTTTTTCGGTGCTCTTTGATTTTATCCGCTAAATTTTTTGCAATTTCATTAGGAGTTTTTTGATTTAAAAATCGGTTATTCATAGATAATATATTAACCGATTTTATCAAAAAAAGTCAATATATAGATAATATATTATCTAATAACAAAACGCATCAAAATTTTATTATGATGTATTTTTATCAACTTTTGACAAATTTTTGAAAGAAAAAATTTTGTATGTTATAGTTAGACAGGACAAATTGAAAATATGTAATTGAAAATTTTTAGTTGTTAAACCCCGGTATATTTACATTTGAGGCACTTCCCCCATAATGATAACCAATATGTAATTGAAGTCCGTTTTGTCCGGTTTCGATTACATGGATGTCCGGATTAAAATCTTGCAAAATACCGATTATTAGCGAGTTTTCAATGGTTTTAGCCTATGATTAGAATCGGACATTTCAATTACATATTTTTCCACTTCCGACTTTAACCCGGAAGTGGTCCAAATCTTCTAAAATAGATGACTTCCCCCATTTTAGTGGGAAGTATCTTCCCTCTCATTTTCAATTACATATTTCAAAATTTCAATACTAACTGTAAATTACAACGGATTGTATTAAAACCCTTTAGTCGGAAGCATTTATGACACATTTTTAGTGATTTTTTAAAATATCATAAAAATTTAATAAAAAAATAAAAAATGTAATCGAAAATCTCAAAAATATGTAATTGAAATTTGTAATAATTGAACATATTTAGACACAAAAAAATACATTTCCCCCTAAATGACTCCCAGTTTGAGAACATTTTGTCTAACGACGAATAGCCACAGGCTTTTGTTTTAAAATTAACCCTTCCCTATGTCCATTTCTGACATAACCATAATTTATGATAAGATTAAAAAGAGGTGTATATGAAAAATATTATATTATCTTTAGTAATTTTAATCGCAGTTATTGCAGGAATAAGTTTTGTTTTGCTATTTAATTATATTTATGATGACAAAGATGCATGTCTAGATAGTGGTGTTTGTAATGAAGGACTGACTTTAAGAATGAATGATGGTAAAGAAATCATAATAAATAAAGACACATGCATTCAATATAATGGCGAATGGAGAGAAAAACGTAGAGATTGCATTTTAAGAGATTAGCAATATATGGATATTTTAGATAAATTAGCAAAATCCAAATTCAGGAGCAGGTTTAAACTCCGGATAAAAGAGCTTGAATATATTAAGGACAAAGGACTTGATAAAATATATTCTCATGCCTGTGATTTTATCAGAAATAGAGTTGCTCCGGCTGAACCTGTAAACGACGGCAAACAAACCCCAATGCGCGGTCATCCTGTGTTTATCGCTCAACACGCAACCGCCACATGCTGCCGCAGTTGTTTAGAAAAATGGCACAAATTCCCTCAACATAGAGAACTAACCCTATCCGAACAAGAATACCTTGTTTCAGTAATCATGGAATGGATAAACCGACAAAATAATTCAAACCCCGTTTTATAACCGTTCAAAATATGTTCAAATCCATGTTTGTGATAACTTAATAAAAGGAGTACATAAGATGAAGAAGAAATTTAAGTTTATTATATTTTTATTTTGCATGATTGCCTTAGAAACTATTACGCCAGCGTATGCAGATTTTAATGAGCATTTTAATCTTGGTCAAAATTATCTTGCTCAATATAAGTATTCTGGTGCAATTTCAGAATTTCAAAAGGCATTAAAAACAAACCCGTATGATAATTCTGCTAGAATTGGGTTGATTAATTCATACCTTGCAAGAGGGACTGCTCTTGCTAATAATCGACATAAGTATAAAATTGCAACTGAAGATTTTAAATCTGCGATGTTTTATTTAAAGTATTACGTTAATGATGATATAGTTGAAAAATCATCTACATCTATTGATGCTGTCGAGAAAAATTTAAATTTGTGTGAAAAAAGAGCAAGGGTAAAGAATAATTCAGATAATCATTATTTAATGGCGGAAAAATTATATAAAAATAAAAATTACTCTGCTGCTGCATATGAATATGAACAAATAATTGATAATGAAAAATATAAAAGAGAAGCTTTATTCAAAATTGCAGCTATAATGAAAGCACTAAATAATAAAGAGCAATATGAAAAATATTATAATAAAGCAACTGGGAATGATGTTTTTCAGGGCGAAGTAGATTTTGGTCCTTATATGAAAGGCTTACATCAAAAATTAAAATCTAATTGGAATCCACCAAATGACTCAAAGGATAAAAAGGTTATTATATTATTTAAAATAAATAAAAAAGGTGAATTAGTATCTTGTGAAGTGTATAAATCTTCCGGCTCAACAAATTTGGATCAGTCAGCAATAGATGCTGTAAATAAAACCGCTCCTTTTGAGCCGTTACCCACTAATTATAAAGATGAAGACATAGATATACAGTTTATGTTTGATTATAATGCTCTTAAGAAGAACTAATATATTCAATTTTTTGGGGATTTATAATCGTTCTATATACCAGTTACTATTTCCAAAATGATTAAAATTCCAATAGAGTTCAAAATAAAAATTAAACTCCAAAGAGTTGTCATCTTTGAAGTTCCAAGAATATTTATTTAATTGTGTTTTTCGATAACTTTCAAACGCGTCCTGAATTTCTTTTGCAAACTTCTTCCTGAATTCAGAATACGGAATGTCCAATGTTTCTTTTGTTAATTTATTTTTCAAAATCATCTTCAAACCCTCTTATATTATCGAGTTCAATGTTGTAGCGTTTGCCGGTTTTATCAACACAAGTTGCAAAATCAACTGTTTTATCGGCAAATTTGTTTTCTCACAAGCAAATCAACAGTCCAATTTCTTGCGTTTTCAAGTTTAAAATCTTTGTTCCATATAACATATAATCTTTTTCTGTCATAGCAAAACTCCCTTCGGCTAAGACATTCATTGCTTATAGTCTGAAAAATATCAATACTGAAAGTTCATATTGTATCATTCTGACACAATACTACAAAGAAGTATTTATAATTGTTGTATGGTTTGAAAAATTTTATCATTTTTAATTATCTTTTTTAAATATAGAATTTAAAAAATTTCCTAATAAAAAACCAATAAACATATCAAAAAATCTTTTTGAAAACACAATAATTTCATTAGCTACATCTGCTAAATTATTATGCTTACACCAAGCCCAAGCGCAAAAAACTAGAATTATCGGGATTATAAATGCGGCGGCTTTTATCACATTAATAATGGCATCAGTTAAAAAATCCCATATTTTTTGTAGTCTTTTATGAGAATTTTTGGCGGCTTCATCTTTTAACTGTTTCTCTAAATCTTTTGAATTTATTTTTTTTGTAGAAGGTGATGATACACGATTCCCTTTTTTCTCAAAATGACTTCCTAAATCATCAAAAGCTTTTAATAAATTTTTAATTTCATCGTTATCTTCAATCATAAAAAGTAAAGTCCACCCAACCTATCTGCTCTTATTGTCGCAGCTGAAATTGATACCCCAAAATAATTAGCAATATCATCAATAGAATTTTGACAAATACATTGTTTTAAAAATTCTTTTTCGGGCATCAATATTTCTGCAGCAAAATTATTAGCTTCTGTCTCTAATTTTCTGTATTCTTGCGATGTAGCGGCTGTTATATCTTGTCTTGCTATACACGCAGGAGAATCCAAATCAATACCTTTTGCTCCTGAAATTATTTCCGCATCTTTTTCTAAAATATCTTTATGCATTAAATAATGCCCTAATTCATGTGCTATAGTAAAAGATTTTCTACCAGCAGATTGGCATGCATTAATCAAGATATGAAAATCTTCTTTATCCTTATATATAAGTCCTGACACATTATCATCCAAATCTAAACTTTCTCTTACCTGAATATTTAGCTTGTCACATATTGAAACTATGTTAACTGGATACTTAAAATCTAAATAATCTGAAATCTTTTCAATTGCATTTTTTATTTTAGGATTTGTAGCCATAGCAACTCCTTTTATATTACAACTATTATATTAACATGTGATTAAGCTTATTAATGAAAACTTAATGAAATATTTATAATTTATACAATTATTTATTTCATTAACAAAACATTAAGCATATGTGTCTGAAACAGTATCATTCCGACATAATAATTTTTGAACATGATTTGAACGCCGATTAAACATCATTTAAACTTTATTTAAATTTTCAACTTCTTTTTCGTGGTCAATAAAGAATGCGTTTAGCACATCTGCATCCTTTCGCAGATGCTTAACTACTGGTGCAAGATTATAGCATTCTTCAATCTCAGGTTGATTGGCAACAAAATAATCAATAACTACGGCAGTATTATAAATATTCTCCGACCACTTGCTTAATTGTTTAAACTCTTTTGGAGTAATATTCAATCCGGCTTTTTCCATACGACCTCCTTTAACGTGTCGTATTCATCACTCAAAGTCATATACAAATCAAGTCAATTTAATAAAATATTAATACCCTCTATGTTTATAAAGTAGCAAAGATAGTTCTTCGTTTTTCTTTATGAAATCTAATAAATACTCTTCTGTAATTATATATTGCTGGTTTTCTTTATCTTTAGTTGCTAAAACTTGATTCCCCTCAGAGTCAGTTATTTGGAAACTATGGACTATTCTATCTCGCATAGATACTATTTTGGTAAATTTCTCTGTAATAACTTGTCTATACTCCTTTTTTATGAATTTTAGTTTATTACATAGCCTACCGGATGTTTTATCTAATAGTTTATACCAATTTTCATTATTTTCAGGATTTTGAAGTATATTTTCAATTACAAATGAATTATTGCTATTAAATACACACAAAGCACTCCCTAAAAGTTCTCTATAATATTTTGATGGTAGTGCTTGTCTGCTATAATTTTCGTACATTTAAAATCCTCATTATATATGTTACTTGTACATTTGAACAATACTTACAAACAAGGATACTCCTGCTATTAATAATGCTACAGTTGATACAATAATTGATGCTATAAATTGCCTTTTGGATGACTTTTGATTTTCTTCAGTCATTTTTGCAATTTGCTTCACTGTTTCAGTATTTTCTGATGTTAAATTGACGATATTTTGAATACACTCAATGTTAATACGTGTAAAACTTTGCCACAGCCTAATTGGTTTATACAATAATCGTGTAACTTTGGATGTGTTTCTCTCATTTTTTCAAATTTATTCGGGGATTTTTCACGATGGACACCAAACATACAGAACATACATCCTGTGCGATCAACTTTTGTCGTGTAATATTTCCCTTTACTATCTTGCAGGATATCGCCATAAACCGAACAGTAAGGAACATCAAACTCTTTTATGTACAGATAAATATCCTGTTCAGTCCAAAAACCAAGCGGAGTGGAAGCAGGACGATCGGAATTAAAAGAATTGCATCCTTTTTTAAGATATTCCGTTTTTCTTAAGTTACTTTCTGCCGCCATTGTTGCAATAAATGGTTTAAGTCCTGACTCTTTCTCAAACTTCTTTGCAGGTGTCTTTTTCATAATTTGACAGCATTTAGCAGAGATTGGAATGTCGCTGTCTCGAAGGAATTGCCATTTTGCCATACAATAATGAGTGCCATATCTTTTTACATAATCGCTATTGGGATCAAACTTCTTTTTTGTGTATCCGTCAGGATTCCTACGGCTTTCTTCGATAACTTTTGCGACCTCTTTACTAATTACAGGATAGCCGTATTGTTCTAATACTTGTTTGAATGTAATTTTAGGTCTGATTGTAATTGTATTTTCGGTTTGTTTAACAAACTGACGGACTTCAGGATATTCAAGTCCTGTGTCCACAAAAACCGCAGGAACTTCAGGATAAAGAGAACGGACAAGATGCAACAAAACGGTTGAATCTTTTCCGCCGGAAAAAGATACATAAACTTTGCCGTCAAAATGCTCATAAAATTGCTTAATTCTGTTTTTTGAAAGCTCAATTTTTAAATGTAAAGGCAAACTCTGCCGTTGTTTTAGAAAGTTTCTCTTCATTGCGTATTCTTCAGGGGAAATGGATGCCATAATTAATCCTCATCAAGTCCATCTGCTCTACCCTGTAATTCGCACAGGAATAAAGCCTTTTGTATCGTCTCTTCAAATTTTTTACTTTGCAGGTTCTTATCTGTGAGTAATTCAAAGGCTTCCTCGTAATTCTCACAACTTTCAAATAAATCTATAAGTGGCGCAAGCATATTTTGAGATTGTTTATTCAATTCGCCCTCTGTTATGAATTTATATAAATTCTCAATCTGTGCTTGTCCGGGGAGAAGATGTTCTTCTTGTTCACTGAATTGTTTAAAATTAGGGTTTACAGGTATAATATCTTCTCTAATATCAAAGTCCTCTTCTTCCAAGCCATAGGTTTTAATAAAATATTCCTTTGTGAATTTGACACCTGTGTCAGAAAGGATTTTATCTCTTTGAGCCAAAGTTAAATCAACATCTTCAGGCTCGTAAAGTTCAAAAACAGGGACTTCTGCGTTTGCAAAATTGATTTCATAAATCCATTGAATTAACTGATTTACAGTCTTTTCAACCAGTTTTTTATCTGCATCAATAATATCTTGGCGAACAGACATATGTGTGTTTGATGCCGCATAACTACCGGCAGAACCTATCTCAGTAGTCAATGTCTGCCCAAGAACAGCCTTTGATATTTCTGAATTCATCTTGTCTATGAGTTTTTCAAAAATCTCAGCAGATGATGATTTATTTGCCTCCTGAATTTCAACTGATGAATCGTCTGGAATAACCGCAATTGCATCTTGTATCATCTCTTCTAACAAATCAGCAAGATTGTCAGTCTCTTCTTTTGTTGCGCCACGAGGGTGCTTGCCTATAAGATGAGGGATTCCGTATTTTTCAGTAAATACTACCCAAAATTTAAGACCACCTTTCTTAAATGTTACCGGCCAAAAAACACGAGATAGAACTCTTTCTCCATAAGGGTTGTCGTAACTTGGATTATTTTGAGGACATAAGAACTTTTTAGGAGGTAATTCTTCTCCCCAATAGTGTTCTTTGGTTCTGAATTTTAGAAGATTCTCTTTCTATTTATATATTTCTTTGTATTCATCTGATTTAATATAATTTGCAAGCCATTCCCGATCGGCAGGTGTTATGCATCCATTTTGCATATGCCATTCGTATCGTTCGTAATCGTCTATAAATAAAGGTCTTGCAACTATTGAGGTTTTTACTTTTGGCTCAAATTTCTGCTCTTTTTCAGGTTCAGGTTTTACCGTTATTGTTTTTATTGTTTCTTGTTGAGGAATTCTAATATTATTCATTAATTCCTTTTCAAATGCTCGACCGTTATCCTGATATACAAAATCAGGAATGTGGTCCATCTTTAATATTGCATTACGGAGTGCCGATGCAATATTTTGTGTGCATTCTTCGAGCATAATATCGTATCCGACAAGTCCGCCGGATTTCCAATCTAAAAAACCAAGCAGAGTCGCTCGGCAGGGTTTCCCTGTGAATGGATTTAATACCTGAAAGTTTAGTGTATGACCGTCAGCGATTAAAACTTGCCCTGCTTTTAATAGGCTTGCATTTCTTACTATATAAGGACTTACTTTATCTTTAAGTGCTTTTTCACCATCACGAGCGAGTGTCCATTTATCAAAATTATTATCTCTGAACCAATAGGCATATCTTCTAAAAGTTACATCTTTCGGAAGTATTTCATAGCCTCGCTCTTTTAATATATGTTTTGTTAATGAAATTGATTTACCGATTGAAAATGCACTTGGGGATAATAAAATCTGTATAAATATTTTAATCTGTTCTTCGTTTAAAGTTGTTCTATACTCTTTTCTTGTTGAATATTTATATTGACCTACCAAGCAAGTCCAATCGCCATTGTAACCTAACAGCCTGTGCCATCTATATAATGAACCGACTGAGATTTTACCAACCGTATTAAATAATTCAGGATATAAAGTTCCTGTATTAAATAGTATTTCAAATTGCTTGTCTGACCTTACATTCTTAAATGATGGATCAATAATATTTTTCTTTTTATCTGCTCTTAAATTTTTTCTAAATTCCAACCATAATTTTATAATGTCATATTTTGCAAGTGCTTGTTTTTTCTGTTCTTCAGATATTAATTTCTCTTGTTTTATCTTAAGATTGTTTAATTCAATAATCTCGTTCCCATCTGATTTAAAATCATTGTAATATTCTTGAATGTATTTAATCTGAAGTTCCTCTTCTAAACTACTTAATCTGATTTTATAAGTTTTCCCTCCACGAGTATTTTCAACCTTATGTTCATAATTATTAATTGCTAATCTAACACCTCGTTTTGAAATGCCTTTTAGTTTAGCAACGGTCTCAACATCGAGCCATGTGTTTTCGGTTTGAATATTTTCTAAAATGCTGTTTTCCATAGAATTCTCCTTTGAAGCTTCTGTATCTTAAATCGTTTGCTATCAAATTGGAACTCATTTCGAGGGAAGTGTGTTGTTATGTGTCTTAAAATAACAAAATTTTAAGAGTTTCAATTACATATTTTTTTGATTTTCAATTACATTCTTAAATAATTAGAGTTAAAAATTTTGATAATCTGTTAATCTGCTAAAAATGTCTCGTAAATGCTTCCCTGTTAAGGGTTTTATTTTGATACGATGTAAGTCTCA
>JAFUEV010000060.1 GCA_017470245.1 bacterium
AGAATATGAAATATATTTAAATAAAAATGATAAAAATCCGCTTTTGTTAAATCGGATGGGTAACATTTATGAGATGAAATATGACGATACCTTTGATAAAACGTATTTACAAATTGCTATTCAATATTTCGCAAATGCCTTTAATCTCGATAATAACAGAATGTATTTAAAAAATTTGGTTATTTGTTTTGGGAAAATCGGTGATACTAAAACCCATAGAGAACTCTTTAAAAGACTTCTTTCTTGCAATCCAAATGCAGAAGATTTGTGGGATTATTCGTGTTCAAATTTCCGATATGGAGATTTTGAAGAAAGCCTTAAATACATTGATTATAGGTTTATCAAAGAAAATCCTATATATTATCCTAAAATAAATAAGCCGTTATGGAATTTTGAAGATAATATTTCTGATAAAACCCTGCTTGTTCATTGTGAACAAGGTTTTGGCGACACTTTTATGTTCTGCCGATTTCTTAACAAAGTAAAAGACAAAGCGAAAAAAGTTATTTTTGTAACTCAAAAAAATACTTTTAAACTAATCAAGAATAGTTTCCCTGAAATTGAAATCTATCCTGATGATATTGATTTAAACACACTTGATTTTAATTTCCATATCCCATTAATGTCATTAATTCAACTATGGAATTTTGAGAATAATACGCTTAACCAATATTTAAAAGTTGAAGATAAAGATGTTGAAGAATTTAAAAATAAGTTTTTGGATAGTAAAAAATTAAACATAGGAATTTCATATTATGGAACGGAAAAGAAAGCTTTTAAGTATAGAAATATTGATTTACAAGAGTTTGAACCTATAAATAATCTTAAAAATGTTCAATTATATTCTTTTCAATACGGCGACAAATTAAAAGGCGAATTTAAAACGCTTGAAAATAAAATGGGAATAATTAATTTAAGCGAATATTTTAAAGATTTTTACGATACAGCCGTTGCTGTGAATTCTATGGATTTAATAGTAACAACGGATAATGTTCTTCTAAATTTAGCAGGGGCGTTAGGTAAAAAGACTTATGCTCTTATGAACGCTTATAGTGAATACCGTTGGTATAAACTTGATGGCGAAGATATCGGCTGGTATAAATCAGTTAAACCGATTGTGGCTCGTGAGATGAACGGCTGGGAAGATGTCTTTAATGAAATAATTGATAATAATATACTGGATTGCCACGCCAACAAGTTGGCTCGCAATGACAGAATAGAAATAAAAATAAGACAATTTACTAATATAGGAGAATAAAGGTATGGCAGTATTGCAAGAAAAAACAACAGCAACCGTTAAAAAAGGTGTAGCGTATTTTGAAGGTGATAGTTTTACTCTATCAAATGTTGATAAGGTAAAAACCATAGATTTTAGCAAATATGCCTATGCAAGCAGTTTATCTTTTTCAAGAAGTGATAAGGATTTATTAGTAAAATATTCAGGCAGAACAGTTACAATAAAAGACTATTTTAATTCAAAAGGTGCAGTTGTTTCCACTGTCAAAACAATAAGAGGGTATGACAGTTCCGCAAAAAAAAGATATAAAGATTACAATCTTACAACAAGCGGTCTTTTGAATCATATAGAATCAGGTGTTGAATCTTTTGACATAAAAAAAGGAGTAATAACAGGTACACCGTTTGCTGATACAATCTCTGCAGCAGGTTTTAATAAACCGACAGGTAAAAATAAAGATACAGGCGTTACAATTAAAACAGGCAACGGTAACGATGAAATCACAGGTTCAAGTTATAAAGATACTTTTAATATAACAGGTTCAGGCACTAAAACAATTAATATAGGTGCAGATGACGGAGATGACACTATAAAAGGAATAAACACTAAAAATGCTGCTCTTATTCTAAATCTTTCAAATACCGTTCTTGATAATGCGACAAATGCAGCGGCTAATGCGACATATGAAAAGGTAGGCAATGATTTAAAAATAACCGCATCTGAAACCACTCCTTCTAAAATAGAAAACTTAAACAATTATATTTGGTACAAGCAATATATGGGCTATGACAGCACAACAGGGAAATCTATTTATCAATACGGTGTAAGTACATCTGATAACCCGACATATAATTACTATGAATATAATCCGCACTCATTTGAAACTCCTCTATATTCTTATGAAGAAGGCGGAGAAACAAAGTATACCGAATACAGAGATATTACCCATACATTAGCTGATGCGTATTTGCTTGTCGGCTATAACGCTTATGACGGGAATCAAAGTACTCCTGACGGAGACATTTATAAAATATTTACAAATCTGGAAGCTGCAAATGCATTCAAGGATAGCTACTATCAAACGGGCGGTTATTATGATGAAAGTTCTGATATCTGTGAAATTAAAAAACTTTCAGATTTAACTCCAAATGCCGAGGGTAAGAAAATTTTATGTAAATACTATGTGTGCGACGGTCATGGTGACAGTACTTTAACATATTCCGAAAGTAAAAGCTTTATAAAATATAGTGATATGTATTTACGAAATAACGGTATATTGGTTACGGAAGAACAAAAACAAGACGGAGATATAAAATTATCCGAATTAAGTACTGATATTTTATATCTCAATGATGAAAATAAATTTAGCACAACATTTCCGTCCGGTCACAGATATACTAGTATAAGTAAAGATGATTTTGACAAGGTTTATTATTTAAGTTCTGATATTCTTTGTGTTAGGGATTATATAGAATATGATGTAAATGAAACTTATTATAAATATAATGAGCAAGATTATAGTTATACCGAAAATCGAGCACCGAATGAAATTGCAGGTAATTGTACAATAGTTGATACTCAAGCACCTGTCTATACAACGGTTGATACAATCTATTCATACGTTAAAGACGGTTCTATGGCATATTCCTTTGATGCACAAACAGCTAATTATGTAGAGGGAGCAACAGCCCCTGCAAGTTCAACTACAATCATAAAAGACTATTTTAAAAACTTAGTCGCACCTTATGTTGAAATAGGTTTAAAGAATGTTCAACTTCTTGAGGTGCTTAATAAGACTGACCTTGTTAATATTGATAGAAGTGCTCAAACAAAGAAACAAACAATTAAAGGGAGTTTCTTAAATGATGTAATAACCGGAGGTCAAGGCAACGATACCATTAACCTTGCCAGCGGAAATGATATTGTTAATGCAGGTAAAGGTAATGACACAATCAATATCAAAGTTGCAGGTACAAAAATTATCACAATTGCAAATGATGACGGTAATGATACAATTACGGGAACGTCTGTTCCAGGTTCAGGCACACTTCTTAACTTTACGGATATTGATGTTGATTCTGTTTCTGATGCTAAAAATAATCTTGAATATACAAGAAGTAAAAACAACCTTGTTATAAAAAGAACTTATACGGTTGACGGTAAAGAAAAAACATCTACTACAACAATAAAAGATTATTTTAAGAGTTCAACATTAACTCCAAATGTTTATCTTGGAGATATAAATACCCAGGTTTCTTTATATAGTGTTTTAAACGGATTTAATGCTGGGACAAAGGGAACTCACTTAAATGATATTCTAACAGGCACGAAGAAAGCTGATAAGATAACAACGGGTATAGGTACTGATACTATTACCGGAGGAAAAGGTAACGATAAAATTACAATAGACGGTAACGGCAGCAAATATATTGTTATGAATACAGGGGACGGAGTTGATACCGTTAGTACTAAAGCAAATGACTACATATATTTACAATTTAAAGGAGCTGGTATAACAAATGACTCTACCGCAAAAACTAATCTAACTTACGAAAAATCCGGTAAAAATGATATTAAAATCACAAGCACTGTTGAAGCAAGCGCTATTATTGCTCCAACAGGTTATATTTCAAATACTGGTATAGATACCGATAAAATATCTTATTATTATTCTTGTGCTTCAGGAAGTTATTATACTAAAATAACGGAAGATACAGGGTTATATTCTTATGAAACAGATGGTGAAACGAGATACACAACAGAAAAGAATGAAACTGTAAAATTAAATACGGCAAAACTGGTTCAAACCAGAAACCGATACACAGAAATTACTGATTCAGTCGGATTTTTGACTGATTCAAGCAATTATAGTGCTTCCACCGAAGATTATATAGTAACCGATTTATCTAATGAAGCAATAACAAAGCTTTATGCTTATAAGAGTAAAACTTATACGGGAATTTATGAATATGTATATAGTACAAAAAACGATATAGCTATAAAATATTCTGATTTATGGTTAAAGAAGCCTTATAGCGACAGCAATTATTATGTATTTACAACAGAAAAAGAAAATGATGATTGTATTCAAGTTAGTTCACTGGATAAAATTTATCACTGGTACGATTCAGTTAAACTTGAAAGCACATCTGACACATACGAAGAAATAACTAATGACAAATTTGATTCAATATATTATATAGATAAAAATCATACCTATATAGCGGATATTGATAACAATAATACAACTCCAATATATAAAGAATTTGATATTTCAAGTTCTTATTATTTAGAACTGCCTGACCCACACTACTACAGTACGGATAGAGGTATGGCGGTAACAGGTGCATTAACCGAAAACAGCTATAAGAAAATAGATAATATCTATAAGACAACGGATGACGAGGGTAAGGTTGCACTTTCTCTCGATAAACCCGAAAACTTTAAAGAAGATATCTCATCAACTTCCGTTATCATAAAAGATTATTTAACAAAAGGGCAAAGTGTTCTTATAACAAACTCGGATAACACTTCTTCTGCAAGATGGCTAAGCAGTATGCTGTATGACATTGGTGTAAATATAGGAAATGCTAATTCTAAAAAAGCTCAAAAGCTAACGGGAAGCAACTTGAACGATAATATCTATGGCGGTTCGGGAAAAGATAAAATTACAACAGGTGCATCAAATTCTTGGAACAGAGGCGATATAATTACTCCGGGGAAAGGTAATGATACCATTACCATTAACGGTAACGGAAATAAAACAATAAATATAGCCAATAAGGACGGAAACGACACAATTATCTTTACCGATAACAATAAAAAGACAACGTATGATTATACAACATCAAAAATGTTATATTTGAATTTTGATGACGATGCTGAGCTAACCTATAGTATGAAAGGTAAAGACCTTGTTATAAACAGGAGTTACGCTAATGGTACAAAAACTGCTGCTGCAACAACAACCCTGAAAGATTATTTCAATGTTGATTACAAAAGTGCTTTGGCAAGAAACATCTATATCAATAATTCATTATTTGATCCGTCTGAATACTTTGATAACAAGGAAATTGATAAATCAAGCGGTAAAAAAGCTCAAAAAATCAACGGAAATATGTTTGCCAACATAATAACGGGCGGTTCAGCAAATGATACCATAAACGGCTGCGGCGGTAATGACGTAATAGACGGTAAAAACGGTTCAGATACTTATGTTGTTAATTACAACAGCGGTTCTAAATATTACCTATATGATACAATTACCATAAATGACTCAGGAAACGGCGCAAAAGATGTTGATACGTTAAAACTCGATATTAAAAAGAAAGATTTGGGACTTTTGTTTAATATTAGTAAAATTACCAATCCAAATGCTTATACAGATAATGATATCGTTGTTGGTTCGGGAAATGATGCAATACATTATTTAATGGATAATCAATGGATGATAGTTACTAACTTTAGTTCACTTGATGACGTTGAAATAATTTCCGAGAAAGTAAAAATGGAACACGGTATTTTTGCGACAGGTCTTGAAAAAATTACTACATCAGACAAAAAGAACATTACTTTGGCTAATATCAAAACAATAGCTCAAGATGTTGCAAATTGGCTTTCTACCGCTAATAATGGCGCAGGATACGATAGCACTGCTGCAGTATATGCAAGCGGAAACAGTGACGCATTGATAACAATGCTTTCTAAATATAATCCTGATAATGCTGTAATAAAAGAATATATGAATAACCTATAAAAAGGAACAAAATGGATAATCATGTAAAAGTATCGGTAATATTGCCTGTATATAATGTTGAACAATACTTGCCAAAATGCTTGGCAAGTGTTGTTCAACAGACATTAAAAGATATTGAAATAATCTGCGTTAATGACGGCTCAACCGATAATTGTTTAAAAATCTTAGAGGATTTTAAATCCAAAGATAACAGAATAAAAATTATAAATAAGCAAAATGCAGGACTGGGTAACGCAAGAAACACAGGACTGGAGGAAGCAAAAGGAGAGTACATAAGCTTTATTGATTCTGATGATTACATAGATGAAAATTTTTTAGAATTACTATACACTGAAGCAACCGAAAATGATGCCGATGTTGCTTGCGGTGGTATAAAACGAGAAAACGACGGCAAAACGCATTTTTTAATAAACTATTCTCAAACCGTAATAACAGATGATGTTTATCAAAAAATCAATGTATCTAAAGCGACTCAGTTTTCTTTTGTTTGGAATAAAATTTATAAGCATTCTTTTTTGAAGGAAAACGAACTTAAATTTATGCCGGATGTAAATTTTGAGGATTTAGTATACACTCCTCAAATTATGCTTAAATCTAATGTTCTTGTTACTGTTCCGAATACTTTTTACCACTATATCAAAAGAGAAAAATCAATTTTTCAGGATACAGAAAACATTGATTTGCAAAAAGATAAGCTGTTTTCTTTAAAATTTATGTGTGAATATTATAAAAATGCAGGGATTGATTTTAATAAAATTCCTCCGCTTTTAGAAACATATAAAATAGTTAAAGATAAAGTAATCGAAGAACCGAAACCTGAAAAAACAGAAAAAATTGAAAGGGTTAAACTTGAAAATTTATATAAAATTTCAGTTATTATTCCTGTTTATAATTCAGAAAAATATATTGCCCAATGTTTGGATAGTATCCTAAATCAATCTTTAAAAGATATGGAAATAATTTGTGTAAACGATGGTTCAACAGATGCCAGCCTTGATATTTTAAATGAATACGCTCTAAAAGATAAAAGGATAAAAGTCATTTCGCAGACTAATACCGGAAACGGAGCGGGCTCAGCAAGAAACAGAGGTATTGAAAATGCAAAAGGAGAATACATAAGTTTTATTGATTCTGACGATTATATAGAAAAAGATTATCTCCAAAAAATGTATGAAACTGCAAAAGAATATGATGCAGACGTTGCTTGTTCAGGTGTTAAAAAAGAACGAGGAAATGAACAAAAAATACAACTTAAATTTAATGAAATAAGGGTATCTGACAACCCGAATGACAACCTAAAAGTTTCAAAATCACTCCCTTATCCATACCCTTGGAATAAGATATATAAAAGAGAATTTATCGTTAGTTACGGAATAAAATATGTAGAAAATATTTATTTTGAAGATTTGATTTTTACCCCATTTGTAATAACAAAAGCAGAAAAATTAATCTCCGTTCCTGATGTTTTTTATCATTACGTGGAAAGAAAAAATTCCGTCGCTACAACAAATAGTAATATCAATGATTCAGATAAACAAAAAGCTTTTAATATGGGTAAAAAATATTATCTCGAAGTCGGAATAAATATATAATAAATTTAGGTAATTATATACAATTTTACACAAAAAATTTAACTTAAAATAAAAAGCACCTAAATAATAGGTGCTTTTAAACTTATTATAAACAATTTCATTATTTCTTTTTAGGATTAAAGTTCAATGCTTTTTCTAATGCATTAAAAAATTCTTCTTTTTGTTCTTTTGTAGCATTATTAAAGGATTCTACTGTTTTCTTCAGATTATCTTTTTTACTCTTTTTCTTTTTAGGCATATACAAGTTCCTTATACTTCGTTCTTACTGTCATATTACATAATAAGGTTTCAAACCTGCTTTGTTCTGTTTTATACCTTGTATTATACCTAAAAACAAATTCATCAAGATAGATTTGTAAATGTTTCTTACTTGTAAAATGATATATTCCTAATATACCTCTTTTTAAAATACCCCAGAAACATTCTATATTGTTTGTATATTTTTCTCCATTTACAAATTCTTTCTTATTATGATTAACAATAAAATGAGAATAATGTTTAGATATATCTTTATATCCTAACCATTCATCAGTAAATATAGTTGCTGAATCTTTTACATTTTTCTTTATCTCTCTTGTTAATGTATCTGCTTGAACATCTGCTACTATTCTTGCATTTACTTTCCCAGTTCTTTCTACCATACCTATTACAGCAACTTTATCTTTGGTACTTCTTCCCTGTGAATTTTTAACCTTTTTATTCTTATGACGGTTTTTGTTTTTTCCACCGACATAAGTTTCGTCAATTTCTACATCATTATCCAAAACAATATTATTCTCCAGCTTAAAGCAATTTCTGATTCTATGTAATAGAAACCAAGCCGTTGTTTGAGTTACATTCAAATCTTTTGCCAACTGCAAAGATGAAATTTTTTTGTGTGTTGTTATGATATAAATAGCCAAAAAACAAGTCCTAAGTTCAATTTTAGTAACATTAAAGAATTTCTTTAAAGAAGGTAATACTAATACAACTATTGTAGATAGCAACGAAGAAGAATTTAATATCTTAAACAATGCCGTTCATTATATGGTTGGCGAAGGGAACGGTGCAACACTTACAGGAACTTCTTTAAGAGATAATATAACAGGAACAGACGGTAATGATACAATAACCGCAGGCAAAAACAATGATACTATCATAACGGGCGGAGGACACGATACACTGAACTTTAGTAACGGTGACGGACACGATACAGTTATTATATCAGACGATAATACTCAAACCGATTTTAATTTCAGCTCAACTGCCATTATATCATGCGGTTTTGAAGTCAGCGGAAATGATGTAATAGTAAAATACAATAAAGATACAAATAACAATTATCTTGATTCAATTACCGTTAAAGATTATTTGTTGGATAAAAACGAAAACAAAGTTCATGATAGGTCTTATGATTATGATTTATTCTTAGATAATTATGTAAATAATGTTATTACAAACCAATCAGGCACAATAACAGGAACAAGATTAAAAGATAGAATTTACGATTCAAATTCTGATGATATTATACATGCAGGAAAAGGAAACGATACAATCACCATTAGTAATGCAGGCAGTGATTATGTATATGGCGAAGAAGGAGATGATGAAATAACTGCAACTCAAAGTACAGGCAATAAATACATTGATGGCGGCGATGGAGATGATAATATTTTCGGATGCAATAAAGCAGAATACTCAGATACCATCGTTGGCGGATTAGGAACAGACAACATATATGGCAGTAATGGCAATGATATAATTTATGGTGATTACACATTGGAACAAGATGCAACCCAAACCACCGGAGTTAATGACAATCTAAATGGTGGTTTAGGAAGCGACACTATATATGGCGGCGGTGGAGATGACCAAATACAAGGATATGGAAATTTCTGGGGTAGTTCAGGCAAAGATACATCAACGGGTATTGTAGATAGATTATATGGCGGAGCAGGAAATGACTATTTATATGGTGCTTCCGAAACCACATATATGGATGGCGGTGACGGAAATGACACTTATTATATGTTTGTAGATCAAAATAATATAATTTCCGACACCGAAGGAACTAATGATATTGTTATATACAATACAGCCAATACAACCGATAATTATTACACAAATCTGCACATTGTATTCAATGTAAGCAAGAATGGCGTTCTTGATGAAAACGGTTTGAGGGTATTAAATACGGAAAATTATAATACTTGGCAAAACAATTGTAATGATGAAAATATAACAGGGGTTAAGGTTGTTAGCGGTGTGAATACTTTTAACTCTATTCAAACAGCTTATTCAAACGGTGAAGGACATAAAGTAACAAATATTTCCGAGTTAATATCATCAGTTGCAAGCTGGCTGACTTCAGGCGGAAGAAATTATGATGATGTTAGTGCTGCTCTTGCAAGTTCTGATAAAGATACATTAATTACATACATTGCAGAACAAACAAATTGGCAAAGTGTCTAAGAACTATTGCAATACAAACTGATTTATTATTTTTGTACTAATTTAAAACGGCGGAACTTCTCTGCCGTTTTTATTTATATTACAATTACAAATATTAAATCAATAAAGTTAAAGTATTGGAACACAGTATCCATCGCATTGTATAGTTATGTGTCTGAATATTTTTTCCTAAACCCAACGTTAATTTTTTCCGACCTTAAAATTTTTCTTCCTACCTAAACAAAAATTTGATTAAAATTTCCTCTAAAATTTATATAAGCCAAGTTATAACAGACTGGCACATGAATGTGATACAACTGATAGATATATTTATAAAGTAATAAAAGAGCATGTTGAGGGAAAAAATAAGAAGTAGATTAATTTAAATTAACTATTATCTCTTTCAAATAGTTTTTATATCTATCCTTTAATTTTTTAGGTGACACAACAGAAAAATAATTCTTTCTGGAACCTGTGTTACTATTTTATACAAAAAGTCCGATGTTTGTCATTGACTATTGTCTTACGGAAATAAGACTTTACGGCATATCAGCATATAAATTTTGACTTTTACCGGACTTAATTTAGACGGAAATAGGACATACCGGACTTTTCTGTAACCCTAATTTACTATAAAAAACCTTTGAGTTTAGGGGCTTTAAGGCTAGTTCCCCTTTTCTGTATTGTCCTGTTTCTTTACAACAGAACTAGGACACAATTTCTCACTAATCAGACTCATTGGTTCAAAATATGAACTTTCAGGACTTGTGAAATGATTATTCGTAGGAAACTTCCTACCGCCAAACCCTTTACATACAGCCGATTGAGGCAAAAATAATCATTTCAACCGAATGAACAACTGTCCAGAAAAAATACAAACATTTTTTGTAAACTTTCACTTCAAATGATTGTTTCTGTCACTTGATATGATTATTTGTAGAAAATTAATCGGCAATTTTTTATTTAAATTTTAAAACATTTATCTGCTTTGTTTTGATAATGACAAGTTTTTTTATTTACAAGTTTTATAATTTATAAAAATACCCATATAAAAAATAGAAGGAAAGTAAAATGAAAGTTAGCTTATCAAATAAAATAAATACTTCGATCATAGAAAATAAAAAAATATCTTTTAAGGGTAACTCAATAAATAAAGATAGTATAGCTTTATCAGGAGATTCTACAATAAGAAATGCGAAATTGTTTGTAATTAATGGCTTACAATCAGACAATCCCATAGAATGTGCTGTTTTGATTGATAACAAAAAAAATAAAACTATATGTCAACTTTCTGGAGAGTCTAACTTTGTCAAAATTCCCCCTAAATATCTTCTGTTAACATTAAATCCTTTTTCTGACATAACCTATCTTCATGGGCATCCATCAAGGAATAATATTACACCTACTTTTTCATTTGGCGATATGAGGATGTTTCTGTTAAACCCCGGTATAAAAACAATGTATGCTATAGGCGAAAACGGAGAAGAATATATATTTGAAAAAGAGCGCAGGCCTAAAAATAAAAAAGAACTATTGAAAGAATTATCAACAAAAGAACAAGAATTTAATCAGGAAATTTGGGCTATTAAAGGCGGAGCTAGATTGCAGGAATTAATAGAAAAAGCAAATAGTGCAAATTCTGATGAAGAAAGAGGCGAAATTGCAACAGAAATAGGAATGTTGGCTTTGTATGGGGATGAAAACAACAATGCGGATTATACAGATGTGTATGCTAGATTGGACAAATACTGGATAGAGCATGCAAAAGATTATGGTGTTAAATATTCAAAAAAGATTTAAATTTTATATTTTTTTAAACAAAACTAACAAATAATAATTTCAAGAACACAAAAGTTACAAAGGTGCAAAAACGCCAGAACTCTTTTATAGACAGAATTAGGACACAATTTATAACTTATCGGACTCGTTGGCTCAAAAAATGGACTTTCGGGACTTGCGAAATGAGAATTTATTGGTTACTTCCAACCGCTAAAACCTTTACACGTAGGGGAAAATGGCAAAAATAGTATTTTTAACCGTACAGATACACTGTCCTGAAAAAGTACATTTTTACAAAACTTCGTTTTGTGGGGTTCTCTTCCCACAAAAAACCACCCTAATGGTGGCTCAAAAAATAGGAGGAGGTGGGATTCGAACCCACGGTACGCTCGCACGTACGACGGTTTTCAAGACCGCTCCGATCAACCGCTCCGGCACTCCTCCGTCACGTTTCTCTAACGTATCTCTATATTAATAAAAAAAATTTTAATTGTAAAGTACTAAAACTTATATAAATTATTTAATATGTCCGTTTTTATCTTGTCTATTGCTTTTATAAAATTTATATCCGTTTTATTTATTTTATTTTCTAACATTTGTACGGCACCCAAAACATTATATTTATTATATTCATTAAACGGGAAACCTTCCGTTAAATATTTAAATCGTTCTTCTTCTTCCTTATTCAAATATCTTGCCCTTAGCTCCGCTTTTGTCTTTTCTGCCACATCTATTTGTATTTGTTGTGTTTCAATTATGTCAGTTAGTCTTATAGGATGCATTCTGTATTTAACAAGAACTTCCGGTATATTCACAATATTTCCGCCAGAAAGTATTATTTGTTTATAAAAATCAAAATCCTGAGCACAACGCTTTGTTATATCATAATTTATTCCATTCTTTTCTATATAATCTTTTCTGTACATCACAGAAGAATGACAAATCGGATTATAAAAATTCATTGAAAAATCAATCTCTTTTGGCTCTGTATAAAAAATCCAAGAAGGACGTACATTATCCCCAAATGTTTCTATATAAGTTCCTGTTATCGCTATCCACTGATTATTTTCCATATATTCATATTGGCGTTCCAGTTTTTTATCAAGCCAAATATCATCATCATCTATATGTGCAATATATTTGCCTTTTGATAAAGTATTTTCATTGTGATAATTAAATGTACATCCGCAATTTGTCTTGTTTGTAAATATTTTTACCCTATTATCCTTATAGCTTTTTAATATTTCATCAGTATTGTCGGTTGAATTATCATTGACAATTATAAATTCAAAATCGTCAAAAGATTGATTAAGAACTGATTCTATTGCTTGCGGTAATAAATTAGCTCTGTTATATGTACTCATTACTACTGATATTAAAGGCGGCATTTTTTTTCTCCGCTTCTATTATATCAAAAATTTTTAGATAAATATTCCCGCCCGTATCTCAAAACTTCAAGCATTTCTTCATAACCGCTTTTTATCTCGTCCTGACTTATTTTAAACGGTTTTATATTAATTGTTTTTCCTATTTGTTGTATTTTTGCTATAAACCAATTATCTTCATCTTCTCTTGTCCTTGCAGATAAAAGTTCTTTTGTTGATTTATCACGAATTTCCTCCAATATAGGATATTGGCTGACTGCTTTTTTAGCGCAAATATCTTGTACTGTATATGAATAAATCGCAAGATTTGCATCTTCGGGAACGGTCTTTTTAAATTCATCAGAAAGTAAATCTATCCCCGTTAAACTTTTAACCAATTTTTCACTGCTCTTACCTCTATAATTATATGCAGTGACTAGCCTTAACACATCTTCTGTGTTGTACCTTGCATTAAAATTCGGCTTATATAAATTATTTGAGAAAGAGATTTTCATAGTATCACCAATACAATGAAAATCTCAAAATAATTTTTTTTGCGATAAATGCTTTTTCAAAATCCATCTATATTATATTTTCTTTTATAGCCTTTACTGCAGCTTGAACACGGTCATCAACACACAATTTTTGCAAAATACTGCATACATGGGCTTTTGCGGTATGTACACTTACAATTAATTCTTTTGCAATTTCTGTATTACTCTTACCGTTAACAAGATGTTTCAATACTTCAAGCTCTCTTTCCGTCAATTGAGCCCTTGCATCTTGTACATTATTTGATTGCATCAAAGAAACATTTTCAGGTTTAGGAAAGAAGTTCAATGCCGCCTGCGCTACACCTGCATCTACCCAACAAGCCCCTTCTGCAACATTTCTTATTACCTCAGATAATGTTTCAGGTGCAATATCTTTAAGACAATATGCATTTGCACCTGCCCCTAATGCAGCTATAACTTCCTCGCCCCTTTCATGAGATGTTAAAATAATAACTTTAGAGGATAATCCTTTTTCTTTTATTTTCATAGTTGCTTCTAAACCATTTATTCCAGGGAGTCCTAAGTCCATCAGAACTACATCAGGTTTCAATTTTTCTATTATTTTTAATCCTTCATCGGCATCTTCTGCCTCTCCTATTACGTTTATGTGTTCGTATTCGTTTAATGTTGATCGTAAGCCCACTCTTGTGAGTTTATAGTCCTCAATAATTACAACACTTACGACATCATTATTCGTCATTGTTTCTACCATTGTTCGGCCCTTCTCTCTGATATTTTGTGCTTTTTTCAACAAATTTATATTAAGTCAATCAAAAAGTAAACGTAATTAATCGACTGTCTAATTTGAAATTAGCCAGCTGTATTATCTATTAAATATAATTTTTAATAACCACGTTCGGGATTTTTTGCCGTTTTTCCCATTACATCGGTAAATATTTGCCTACCCCAGGAAAGCCCTAAAACACATCCTGCAATTTTACCTGCTGTCGCTATCGCCTTATTTTTATTTCTTAAACTCAACAAAGTAACTGCTGATAATGCCAATCTTGGCAAATTCCCGCCAATTGTATTAAATAATCCTTCTCCATAACCCTTTGCTTTTGTCCAAAAATGGAAACAATCAGAAGTTAATTGGGAATAAAACCACCCTTTTTTCAATTGCGCTATTGTTGCGCTATTTGATGGGGATGTCATATATTGTTTGTGTAAATTAAAAACTCTATCTGCAGAATTAACTTCATCTCTTCTAAATGCTGTTTCTCTGCCGTTTATATGAGAATCATAAATTATGGATGCAACAGTTGCTGCGCCAAGTACCTTTGTTGCAAGACCCAGCGGTTTACCTGAAATTGTTTTTACTGCTTTTACTGCTGTATTACCTATTCCTGATAATGATATTGCCATTTTACTTACCTTTTACATCCTTTTTCTCTTACATTTTAATTTATATTTTTGTTTGTTCTTTGTTTCCATTATTATTATCTGAACTGTAATCAGGAACTACCTGTCTTATTTCTGCCGTTTTTAATAACGCTTTATTTGCCAAAGTAGCTTCCTGTCCGTATAATGCATCTGATTGTTCACATTGTTTTAATAATGCAATTGTATTTTCGTCACCGTGTGCTCTTCCGCCGGCAATTACACTGATTGCCATTAATCTGTTTGAAGGCTGAGGATCAAGCAATGCAATATTCAATAATGCTGTCAATGCAGGATCTTCATATCTCGAATCATCTTCCTCAAATCTGTTAACAAGCTCTTTTATACCACTTTGTCTAATTTTGGAATCTGCACTTTTTAAATAACTTTCCAATGTTTTTATATAATCATCAGTCAATTCTACAATATTTTTCGTTTTGTTTGCAGCCGGTTGTACATCAGCTTTATCACTATTTATAGGCGTTTGTGCTATAGGTGCCGTTATATTTGTTGTTGGACTACCCATATTCGTATATGCAGGATTTGTATTTTCACCACTTATTCCTGTTTGTGCTATTGGTTGTGCCTGTTCTTGCCCCGGCATTGTATAAGTTGCATTTGCCGTCGAATTAGATGTTGGACCACCAATCGCCGATGGATTATATATATATATGTTTACCCCTGATGCTGCTTGCTTATTTTTATCACCATATACAGAAGCTTGAGGATAATTATATATTTGATTACCGTTAGGTGTAGAAATTGAAACCGTTCCTTGCTGCTGAGGCTGCGCAGGATAATTGTACAACGGAGTGCCTGTTGTATAATTTTGAGTTTGATAATTTACTGGCTGAATTTCCGGCATAAATACACCTATTCCTTACACATATCTATAAACTCATGAAATTCAAAAAACATGCTATTTTATAAATAAATTTTTAAAAATTGTAACAAATCGAAAATTGTATTATGCTTATACTGAATATGGAGATAACTATGCAAAAAGAAAAAATAATTATAGGTTCAGATCATGCCGGAGTTAATTTAAAATCTAAAATTAAACTTTATTTACTTGAATTAGGTTATGATGTTTTTGATTTTGGAGTTAATTCTCAAGAGCCCGTAGATTACCCTTATATAGCAAAAGATGTCGCAAATAAAGTTGCAACGGGGGAATACAATAAAGGAATTTTAATCTGCGGCACAGGAATAGGCATGAGCATTACCGCAAACAAAATTAAAGGTATTCGTGCGGTTGTTTGTTCCGATACTACCTCTGCAAAGTTATCACGTCAACATAATGATACCAATATTTTATGTTTCGGAGAAAGAATAATAGGCGAATACCTTGCTAAAGATATTTGCAAAATATGGCTCGAAACAGAATTTATGAAAGACAGACATCTTAGAAGAGTCAATCTTATTGAGTAACATTATTGTCTGCTAATATTGTTGATACAGCATTTTCAATTGATGTTGCGTATGGAATTATACCTTCTAGAAATGCGGAAGTTAATGCTTCTTTTATTTCTGCTGAAGGATTAACCAAGACAAATTTACCGCCGTTTTCTGCACATGTTTTATATATTTCTGCAAATACGTATGCGTTATCAATGTCAAAATTTGTAATTTTTTTCAAATCAAATAAGACATGTTTTATTCCTGTATATACTGATGAATTAATATTTTTTATAATAGAATCAAATACTTTTGCTTCATTAAATCTATTAATACTATATGCCACAATATTATTATTTATTACATATCTGGTATACGCTATATTTTTATCAGACTGGAATGAAGAACTTAAATATTTTAACAGTTTTGTATGCCAATCTTTATCTTTTTGAATATAAAAATCAGCACCGTATTCATAGCATTTATCTATCAACTCTGAATCATCAGTACCCGAAATAACAACAATTTTACTGCTGACACCCGTTTCTTCTATTCTTTTAACAGCTGCTTTAATTAGTTCTAAACCATCACTGCTATCAGGAATAAATAAATCAATTATTACACAGTCAAATTGAGCCTTATGAAGTTCAGATAAAGCTTCTTCCTTATGTCTTGCAACTCTTGGAATAATACCTATCCTTTTTAATACAGTACTCAATTGATATATAGACAACTCTAAATCATCAGCAATTAAGATTTTTTTATCTTCCAGTGAATCAATCCTAATTTCAGAAGCAAATGAATATATTTTTCGTTCTATTTCTATTAATGCCTCCGATATATCACCTGAAGTAAGACCTTCTGCGCCTATTTTCTGATTCATTGACGCCAATTCAAATAATTTATTAAGTTGTTCTGTATTAATTTCCATAGTTCTCTTCACTTATTTTCTATATAAAAAATTCTAACATTATTTTTTTAATATGACAATTAAGTCTTTATTTTATCTTTTAGCAAAATATGCAAGATTAAATGATTACGTTTATTAATATATTTTTTCATTATTATTAATTAAGTAATGTATCATTTGTAAGTTGTTTTTTGCATAAATAAGTGACAAAAAATATATTTTAATGTTTTAATGTAATTGTTGGGCATGTGTATATTAGTATTTAATACTTAAGAAAGTTAATAAGGTATGAGTTTTAATAGAATTTTTAAATTATTTGCATTAGCATTGTTTTTATTTTTTGCAAGTGTTTTAGTTTCTTTAGCTGAAACGTTATATCAAAACACAATTTCTCAAGTCGTTATTGAAGAAGGAACAGACAATAATTTCAAATTAAATCTTGTTTTTGATGAAAAATATACAGGAAATGCATTTATTCAAAAACGTGAAAACGGTTCATTTTATGTTTACATTCCTGATACTTCGGCTAATAAAAAAGGTGTTAAAGTTTTATACCGTAACTCTAAAGATAAAGGAATCATTAAGCTCAGCATAGAAGAATCCGTTTATCAAAGACAGAACCAAGACTCAAATTATATTAAACTTTACGTAGATGTTATAGGTAGTCATTCAATTCAACTATATTCAAAAACTGTAGAAGAACAGGCACTGGAACCACCAATTCATTCATTTGATAAATATGATATAGCTATGATTTGTTTATTGGTTCTTGCAGGCTTATTTATATGGAAATTATTATCTGTTGCAAAAAGAAACGGATATAACTTCAAAAATAAACCAAACAAATATATATCTAATATTTCTTCAATTATGTCCAGAAACAATTTAGTTAATAACAATATTAATACAGAAACTCAATATACAACAAGTAGTGAACCACAACAAGGTATGTCAATTCCTATGGCAAATGACAATCTAATTGACGATAGCCATGTATTGCCTAAAGTTAATATGAAAAAATCAATGAAATCTTCAGAAGGTGAAGCATTCAGTTGTTTTGATATTCCGTTTGTTAACGAAGCAGAATATACAAGTCCTGCAATGGAAATTAAAAAACAACTTGATGCATTGAAGATGGATAAATTATCAAAGACAACAAATCCTATTTCAAACAGAAAAGAAACAGAATCCGAATTTTCTTTACCGATGGTTGAAGAAATAGTACAAAAGAAACAAGAGCAACCAAAAGAAATAAAAAAGAATGAACCTGAATTATTGTCAGAGCTTAGAATTACTCCAAGAAAAGGTTTTTATTTAACGGCTACTGATGATAATACCTTTGCTTTATTTGGTTTTGTAGATTCAAATGTATTCTTATTAAAGAGATTTAATGATTTATCTCAAATAAATTTACAAGCTCGTTTTTATGATCGTCAACAAAAAGGTGATTTATATATTGTTAGATTGGATTCATACAAAGCAATGATTGAAATTTCCGATAATGGAATGAGAGAACTGGCTGTTTTATAAAAAATGAGAATAAAACTTCTTACTGTATTTTTTTTAGTCTGTTTACTTTGTGCATTCTTTTTACACTATTTTTCACAATCTCAGAATATAAAAGGAACAGTTGTTAAGTTTTCTTCTTGGGGTTCTCAAAGTGAAGTAGAAGTATTAAAATCAGTCATTAATGAATTTGAAAAGGAAAATCCAAATATTCATATTGATTTTATACATATTCCGCAAAATTATTATCAAAAAATACACCTTTTATTTGCATCAGGACTGCAACCCGATGTTATATTTATAAACAATCAAAATATCCCATTATATATAAATGCAGGATTATTAGAAGATTTATCATCAGAATTTCCAGAAATAGAAAATATTTTTTTCAATCAAGCTATTAATTGTTTTAAAGAAAACGAAAAATTGTATGCAATACCAAGAGATTTATCAAACCTTGTAATTTATTACAACAAGGATATTTTAAAAGAATCAAAAATTGTTTTACCAAAAAAAATAAATGATATATATGAGCTTAGGGATATTTTATTAAAATTAACAAATGAAAACCATTTTGGTATAAATTATGAAGATAATTCCTTATATTGGTTATATTATTTGGCATCTAATGGTGGTGGTGTAATTGCAGATGATAAAAAGTCGATAATAATTAATAAAACACAGAGTATAAATGCAATTAATCTGTATTCGGATTTTATAAATAAATATCATATAGCTCCAACAAAAGCACAAATAGGAAGTATGACTCCGGCACAAATGTTTATTAACGGGAAACTTGCTATGTATTTAGGTGGCAGATGGATGGTGCCAAAATTTAGAGAAACCATTAATTTTGATTGGGATATTATTGATTTTCCGGCTTCTTCTAACAATAAGGTTTATATTGATTCATCAGGATGGGCTATTTCAAAAAAATCAAAAAACAAAAAAGCTGCAATTCTTTTTATAAAATATCTTTCTTCAAAAAATACAATTGACAAATTTACTAAAAGTGGATTGATTATACCGGCAAGAAAAGATAGTGCCTACAGTCAAATATTTTTAAATTCGACTGAAAAACCACATAACTCAATCATTTTTCTTAATATGCTTGAATATGCAAAACCTACACCTGTTATAAAAAATTATAATTCGGTTAATGATATACTAAAAGAAGAAGCTCAAAAAGTTTTTGACGGAAAAAAACAGGCTGAAGAAATATTTGATGAAAATGTTGTAAATAGACTTGAAAGACTATTATAATGGATATTTTGAACAGAATATTTAATTTAAAAGAAAACAATACAGATATAAAAACAGAAATAACTGCAGGTTTAACTACCTTTTTTACAATGTCTTATCTTCTTGTATTAAGTCCTAAGCTATTGGAAATTGCAGGTTTAAATTTTTCAGTATCTATTACTGTAACCGTTTTAGTTACCTTTATTTGCAGCTTATTAATGGCGTTTATTGCTAATAAACCTTTTGCAGTTGCTCCATTTTTGGGGGAAACTGCATTTATTGCTTATACAATAACAGGATTATTAGGTTTTTCTATAAAAACCGCCTTAACTGCAATATTAATATCCGGAATTATATTATTAATAATGACATTAACTAATATACGAACATATATTGTTTCGCAAATACCTGAGAATATAAAGCTTTCATTTTGTGTTGGATTGGGATTGTTTTTTATATTTATTTCATTAAAAGACATAGGAATTGTTAATTTTACAACAAAAGGGATTCCCCTTCAAATAGGTAATTTTACATCATTATCCGTATTATTAGGTTTTTTTTGTTTTCTTCTGATAGTAATTCTTTCCAAACGAGGAGTTAAAGCAGCAGTATTAATATCGATAGTAATAACAACAATACTTGGTTTAATTTCAGGTGATGTTGAGATGCCAAAACAAGTGATATCAATGCCAACGGGTATTTCTTCATCCTTTATGCAATTAGATTTTTCGAAAATACTAAATAAAAATTTTGCAGCAATTCTATTTGTAATATTTATGCTTGTTAATATTGATACAGCAGGTTCAATAATTGGCTTAGAGTATAACTTAAAAAATGAAAAACCAAATTACAAAAAAGCAATGATTGCTGATTCTCTTGCCGTTATTATAGCCCCAATATTTGGAACAACAACTCCCGGAGCTTACCTTGATTCTATGACAGGAATAAGTTCCGGAGGAAGAACAGGTTTAACAGCATTTACTGTTGGGTGTATGTTTCTTTTAGGCTTATTATTTTCTCCACTTATAATGATTATACCTGCTTATGCTTATGCTCCTGCACTATTATATGTCGGTATTTTAATGACTTCTGCAATAACAAAAATTGATTTTACTGACATTTCTGAATATGCAACATCTATTTTTACAATTGCAATAATGATTTTCACTTATAATATCGGTGCAGGAATTATTTCCGCTTTTATTACATACCCTTTAATCAAATTGTTTAGTGGTCATAAACACGAAACAAACATTGTTGTTTGGACAATGTTTGTTATATCTTTAATTTTCTTTATTATTTATCCGTACAATTAAACATTTAACAATACGAATGTATTAAATTTCTTTTTTCTGTTTACGAATTTGAATAATACTTTTTTCATTTTATTACCTCTATATATATAAAGTATATAAAAGTGGTTTTATTGATTTATTTTTTATCTTTATTAAGTAATGTTAATTATCCTTTATACAAAGTAAAAAAAACTAAAGTAAGGATTAAAAAAGTCGATATTTTCTATAAGAACGAATATATTTACGCTGTAGGAGAAAATAATGGCAAACAATGACTCGTTAAACATTAGTAACATAGAATTAGATTTAAATGAAATCAGCTCAGTAAAGAACTTAATTTCCGGTGTTTTATTTGATGATAGTTTTAATAATTTAAACTATATAAAAAATTGTTCATTTCACAAGCCAGTAAAATCGACACTTTCCGTTAATAATGTCAATGGAAATTTGGAATTTATTTCAGTTGATTCAAATGTTTTTTCTCCTTTTGCAAAAGTAATAACAGAAAAAGTATTTTTTGAAATAGTTGGTGCGACAAATCAAGGTTTATCAAAAAATTCGGGAGAATATCAAGAATATCTGTATGGATTATATTGGGAAGCAAAAAAAGAAAACGATGAAGGCTTTATATCAGATATTTTCAACAAAGCCTATGTCTTTAAAAATAATTTGAATTATGTTAAAAAAATATCCGAAAATCCATTATTTAAAAAAGAATGGCACAAAAATTTTGGCAGAATTAGTCCTGTAAAGGTATTCAAACACGAAGGTTCATTAAAAAAGATAAATATTATTTCCGAAATGATAAAATAAAGTTCCTCTTGAAAAAATTTCCCAAAGTGTAGTAAACCTTAAAAGAAGCATTTTATGCTTCTTTTTTTCATTAAAACAACCATAGAAAATTAATGCTATAATTATTTTATAAACATTTGGGGAAATAATGAAAAAATTCTTTTTTATAATAACTTTAATGATTTTTTGTTGTGGAATGTGTTGTATTAATGCTCTACCAGATAATGATATATGGGCAAGATTAATAGTTGGTGCTCATATAGTAGAAAATTTCAGTATCTTGAAAAATGATTTTTTATCATATACACCGACCCACCCTTGGTATGACCATGAATGGGGTGCAAGTATATTTATATATTCGGCATTAAAATATTTTGGAGATAGCGGTTTAATACTATTAAAAGGTATTTTATCAGCAATCACTATTTTTATTTGCTATAAAACAGTTGAAATAAGAGAACCCAAGAACTCAAATGCTTATAACCTCTTATATTTTGTTATTATGTACTTGGCAATGCAAAATTCCATTGGAAATGTCGTAAGATGTTTAATGTTTACCTGTGTTTTCTTTTCATTATTTTTATACATTCTTGAAAAAACAAGACACACAGGGAATAAAAAATTACTTATTTTATTACCTGTAATAATGGTTTTTTGGAGTAATATCCATGGAGGATGCATCAGCGGGTTAGGACTAATTGCAATTTATTGTTTTGGGGAATTTTTAAACAAAAAATCATTTAAAGAATATATTTATACAGGATTTGGTACAATTGTAGCATTATTTATTAATCCATACGGTTTTGAATATGTTAAATTTCTTTTTTATGCGGCAACTATGGATAGAAGTACCATTGCAGAATGGTTAAGTTCCTTCCATCCCAAATTTGTATACTCATATTTAAAATATAAATTTTATCTTATTTTTATGACATTGATTCTTTTTATCGATATTATCAAACAAAAAATAAATTATGAAAAAGCTGACAAAACTAAGATTTTACTTTATATTGTTATGGCATACTTATCCATAACACACGTAAGACATCAATTATTTTTTGTAATTACTGCAGGTGTATTTTTATATGATGAATTTTACGGTCTGTTCAATACTTTCATATACAAAATAAGAAAATTTTTAAAAATAGAAAATCCGGAATTGATAAATAATTTTTGTATGGTCAAGGATATAATTATTTATGCAATTATTTTACTTATTACTCTACCGCCATTATTAACAAAAGAAAAAACAATAAGAATAACAGAGACAGCTTATCCTCGATATGCAATAGAGTTTATTAAAATAAACAATATAACAGGAAATTTGTTTATCAATTTTGACTGGGGCAGCTATGCTGCATATAAACTGTATCCAAACAATTTAATCGTTATGGACGGAAGATATGAAGAAGTATATAATCCAAACCTGTTAGATGAATTATATAATTTTCATCTGCTTGAAAATGACTGGTACAAGATAATAAGAGACTACAAAACAGATGTAATGGTGTTAGAGAAAAAATATCCTGTATATGAAAAGATTGTCAATCATCCGGAGTGGACTTTAGTTTTTGAAAATAATTTATCAGGCGTTTTTGTTCCTTCTGAAAATTTAAAAGAAAAATACCTGTACCCAACCCCGAATGATGATTATTATAATCAAACGAAATTTGATACAGGTATAAGATTCTAAAAATATTATTCTACTGTCCTGACAAATTTATTTTTTGTTTATATTTTGCTTTTTTTCCATCATGGAATAACATCCATTCATTGTTTATATCTTCATACAGTTCATGTCCGTCATTATATTGACCATAATTTGATTTTACAAGTTCTATTGTTTCATTATCTGCAGTATCAAAGAAAGTATCTAATGTTAGGTAATCAGTACCGCCTATCATTTGATCAGTAGCATTTGAAAGGCTTTGACATAATATTTTTATGGCATCTTCATTTCCTGCTTTAGCTTCATTTATGCATGCTTCCATAAATTTTTGCATATATTCTTTTTTTTCGGTTGAAGACAGATAATCTGCCTGACTAATAATTGTGCTCCATTTTGCATCTCCTCCGGCTGCGAATATTTTGACCAAATCAGCGTCTGACAATTCATCACTAAATAAGTACCCTTCTATTTGAGCATTATTTCCAGAGAATAGCCCTGTCATAAGTTCACTAGCAACATTTTCTGCATCTTCAGTAGAAATAGTTGCCCTTTCTACTACTTCTTCTGCTTCTAAGGCAGCATCAACATCTTCTGTTCCTTCGACTGTAGCTTCTGCTTCTCCTGTGGCAGCAGCCTCTTCAACTGTTTGTTCAGCAGCGCTTACAGTATCAGTATCGTCTATTCCTTCAACCGTAGCTTCTGCATCTTCTGATTCTTCAACAGTTGCCTCATCATCTTCTGTATCTGCTGCAGCTTCAGCGTTATCCGGTTCAGCCACCACTTCAGCTTCATCCTGTCCTTCAACAGCAGCTTCTGCATCATCTGTGGCAGCATCATCCGTTTCATCAACAGATGATTCACTTATTACATAATACTGTTTATTACCTGCATCATCTACAACTAAATGTCCAACTAACGTTTCACCATCATACAAATCGTATGTTTTACCTGCTTCTGGTGTTGTTACTTCAGTTTTACCACTTTTGATTGTATAGCCCTCATATGTTGCTCCAAAATCAGAGGGCTTAATTGCTTTTAATGGATTACCTTTTTTGTCGGAAATTTCTCCTGACACACTATCTATAGCCCAATCAGAAGGAACATTATTAAATTGATGTTTATAATAATCTATATTTAAATATACATCAGATATGGATTCCGTTTCTTTATCATATTTACAAGAACCAATTACATTTCCTTTTTTATCCTTTAATGTACCGGTTTCTGTATCAATTTTTATTTCTTTATTGTTAATTAATGATTGTATTTCATCATTGTTTGTATAATTAACAAGTTGTTTTTCTTTTTCTCCTTTTTTATTAAATTTATATATTTTCCCGTCATCCGTTTGATAACAATTGTCAGGAAGTGATTCAGGGTTTGCATACAAATGATAAAGCATAGCTTCATCTTCAATACCATCACCATTTGTATCTTTTTCTTCTATGGTAACTTCACCTATTTGAACATCACCATACATAATTTTATTATCCTCTATTGTGTATCCTTGGGGTAAATCAGATATAGATACTTTTACCGTACCGCTTGGACTTGCACCTACATTATGGAGGTTTGATTCAGCATCACTTCCTGCTGCATCACTTCCTGTTGCTTCACTTTCTTCTTCTGCTTCACCTGAATCATCTGTTGAAGAAAGAGCTGTAGAATATGCAGCTGCTTCTGCCGAATCAGCATTTAACAATGCATTCCAAAAAGAATAACCTTGAATTTGAGATTTATCAATCCCTTTTGAAGTTATAATACTGAGTTCTTCTTTTGATAAATATTGTTCTCTATCATCTGTTCCTTCTATGTTAAGTATGTCAAATATCATTCGTGCTTCATCTTCAGAAATAGAACCGCCGGAAGCAATTTGTAAATAACTGTATAATTCATCAAAACTGGCTTTCTCATCATCTCCATAATCAAAGATTGTGTCACAACCTCTATTTATTTCTTGAGCAATATTATCTACCTGTTCAGCTACTTCTGCGGCATCAAGTCCTTTATTTTGAGCATAATTAGCAATCCTAATATTGATTTCATCAGCCATATTTCCATACTCCTTGTTCTTACACTTGAAACTTTCATCGGCATTTTCGGAATTTATCTTTAATGCATGATGAAAGTTTCAAGTGTTTTGTTACAAAAAATTTACATTTTGGTCAGCATAGGATATTCATTACTTAATAATCTTAATATCGCATTTAATGCTTTTGCGGAATCAAAATCTTTGTTATTTTTTATTTGTTCCGACAAAAATTTTTCTATATCACCTTGTGAGGAAATAAATGAAAATGCAGCCTTTAATTCAAGTTCAGAATCCCATTTTTCGGAACCACCGTACATATCATCAAAGAATTTATCAAAATTTACACTTGAATCTTCATTTATATATTTTGATTTCCATTCGTCCTCTTTATCAGGATTTTGTTTTTTATAATCTGTAACTTTTGTATCACCATCAACTTGTTTTAATACTCCTGACAACAAAGAATTACCTTTTTCATCTTTGTAATCCATCAATTGAGGCAAATAGCTTTCAAAGTTAAAATGTTTACTGTTATTTAATTTTTCCAATTCTTCCGGAGTTGCTTTTTCAAACAACTTTGCCATAGCTCTTACAAAGTTTTCTTCCGGTGATTTTTTACCATCCTCTGCTTTGTTACTAAGTTTAAATCCGTCTGAATCTGTTTGACCTGTTATATTTGAGTACAATTCATCCAGTTTTAACATATCCTCAACAGTATAGTCACCTGAATCTACCATTTGAGAGAATATGTTTGCAAATTCATCATTTAAACCTTCATCTTCAGCAAGTGTTTTTAATGCATCAGGATATTGCTCATGAATTGCATTCATAATTCTTATTTTGTCATCTAAGGATAAATCAGGATTGTTCAATATTTCCTTTAATTTTTCCATGATAACTTTTGGATCTTTACCGCTCTTAAGAAGAGCTAAAATTTCTTGCAGCGCATCATAAGCAGGAGTTCCTTCCTGTAGCGGTTTTGTCCATAGTTCCTGATGAGGAATACCTGTTTCATCCGCAGGAGTTGTTGCTTGTGTTGGTTCTTGAGCACCATCAACACCACCAACTCCGCCTCCGCCGCTGCCGCCTCCGCCGCCAACTCCATCTACACCATTACCTGAATTAACTTCCGGTGTTGATGAATCATCGGTGGATTCTGTTGATTCTGTCGATTCTGTTGCAGCATCTACTGTTTTTGACAAATCAGGATTAACATACATATAGTACTCTTTTGTACCATCTTTTGCTGTTTCAACTCTTCCTATGAGATTTCCTGCTGCATCAAAAATTCTGTCACCATCTACTTTATAATCTGTATTTTCAGTACCAAAAACAGAAGCTCCTTCAACTTTTGTGAGTTCCGCACCTACTTCATCAAAGAATGTTCCATCTGCTCCGGCAAACCATTCTTGTGGAATATCTTCATCTTCCACTCTATTAATATAGAACGACATAGAAGTATCAAGAACACCATCACCATTAGCATCAACTTGCTGTTCAATTGCTTCTCCGATTACATTACCATCGGCATCAACGATATTCCATACACCTGATTCACCTTCTCTTGCTTCAAGAGTATATTTACCATCCGCACCATTAACGGCATGGACTTCTTGCATTTTTCCGTCAACTTCGTGTTGCAAATATCCGTCAGCCGAAATACTATATCCTTCTGGTATTTTACTTGTGTCGTACAAGAAATATTGTCCGTCTGCAGCAGTAGTTGTTTCTGTCGTTGTATCCGTAGCAGCATCTGTTGATGTTTCTGCAGTACTGTCAGCCACTGCTGGTGCAATATAGCGACCTACTACATTACCGTCTGCATCAACGATATTTCCGTTATCATTAACTTTATACCCTTTTTCTTCTATTTCAGATTTAGAAGATGTTGTAACAGGTAATCCGTGTTCATCAGTTATATTTGTACCATCAGTATGCCAACCGGCTTGTAAATCTTCTTGTTTTACCGTTGTAGAAGAATCAGGATCGGATGTAGTATCAGCAGGTTCTTGAGCACTGTCTGTTTCAGAACTTCTACCAGCACCTACAACTTCCGTAGGTTCATCATCAACTTGTTCGGGCGAAGATTTCCACGCAACCGCATCTCTAATCTTATTATGATATTCGTTGATTTTATCACTGTCATATTTTCCGGTATTCTTATACCTATCAATATCACCTATTAAACTTCCGGTACTGTCACTATTTTCAGGTAGTGAAGAAGCATAATTTTCTGACAATGCTTTTATTGTTTCATTATCTGCATTTTCAAATAATGTATCAAAGAATAAAGTATTTAACTGTCCGTTGGAAACAGAATCATACGCCTGATTTGTTAAAACATCCAGTGCTTCTTTATTTCCGGCTTTAGCTTGATTTATACAGGCAGTTACAACGTGCTGCATCAATTCCTGTTTCTTTTCAGTCGATAATTCTGAAGCTTTATGATTCGGACTTGTTATTAAGCTTGCCCAATCAGTATCCGGACTGCTTGCAAATACTTTTACTATATCAGCATCAGACATACTGTCAAAGAATTCGTTTATATAATCAACATCACCCCTGTTAAAGGCTTCTTCCAATTCACCTGCATATATTTTTGCACCTTCATCAGTTAAATTGGATTCTGTATTAACTTCTTCTGTTGATGTTTCCGATGCTTCATCAGTATTCGCAGCACCAACAGTAGGTAAAGTTTCTTCATCCGCATCATATAAATTATAGTATTTTACTTTATCTGCAAACTGATCACCTGAAGCATCCGTGTACTCTTCTGATACATAACCTATTTCTTTTCCGTCTTTATCAATAATTTTACCGTCTTGAATTTTTGTACCTTCAGGTAAATCCGAAACACTTACAGCATGATGAGGTTTATCTTCAGGTTTTACTTCTTCTTCCGGTTTTGGATTTTTGCCTTCTTCCAACCTGTTTAACAGCGTTTCTGCCTGAGTAGGTCCGTATAATTCTTCAATCTTTGTACGAAATTCAGCTTCTCCATACTGTTGAGCAATTTGAGCCAAATCCTCAGGTTGTGCGTTTAGAACTAATTCATCCCAATTTTCTTTTTCTTGAGCAGTACCTTCATCTGTTTTTAATTGTTCAGCAATACCCATGTTCTTAATTTTATTGTATTCTTCGGAATCTTTTCCGTATATTTCAGCAGCTCTGTCAAGGAAATGATTTAAATTGTCTCCTATAAATATTAATTCATTAGTTGGATTCATAGCTGCATTTATCATAGCTGAATCACCATTTAAGATGTATTCATCCCATATCTCTTTACTATCATTTTGAACTTGAAGTTGTTCCAATGCATATTCATATTTAGATTCTTTTAATGTATTTTCAAGTTCTGCAAATTGTTCATCATCAGCAGCATACACCTCTTTAGCAGCTGCTAAAAATGCACCTTCACCATGAACCGAATCATATTCTGCAGCTATCTGAGCAAGTTCTGAAGCCGTAGCATCATGATGCGCCAAATTGAACGCTGCATCAAAAGCCTCTCTTCTTGCATTTTTATCTGATTCCGATTCATTTTCTTTTTGTTCAAGCCCTTTTATAGTTTGTTGCATTCTATTTGCTTCATCAATTTTAGCTGTATACTTAGATACATCCAAATTTGGAATTGAACTTAAATCTGTTTCAAAAGCATTAATTCCGTCTAAGCGTGAATTTGCTTGATTATATTTATCAATAATATTACTTAATGCAACTTTATTTGTATCTGCAGCATTAAAAATAGAATCTAACAATCTTGTATCTGCAGGATTACTTGTTATTGCTGTATGCAAACTGCTTTGAAGCATATCTGCTACAGATTCATCTTTAGCAGCTTCTGATACAAGAGAACCTACTATAGATTCATATTGTTTTGCCTGTGTTTCATTATCTGATTTAAGCATTTCTGCTGCTTTTGTTAAGAAATCAGGTTCACCTTCTTTTAAGTCTTTATTATATGCTTCTGCAATTTTTGCAACTGTTTCAGGAGGATATTTGCTAAAATCGGTTGTTTCCCAAGGATTATTCTCATCACCTTCTTTTGCGCTCTTTAATTCTTCGGCACGTTTTTCATTAATCGTACCGTCAATGGTATCTAAATTTTCTCTATATTGAGCAATAGCTGCATCTAATGCTTGAGTTTCTGTTGTTTTTGTTTCTTGAAGTGTAGTTTGAGCTGCCGTATAATCATTTAATGCATCAAGGGCTTCTTGTGCGCCTTGAACATCATTTTGAGCAGCTTCGGTTAATACATCATTTAATTTTCCGTCTATTTCGGTTCCGTTAGCTTCTAAAGTTGTAAGCTGTGTTTCAGCATCTGCTAATTCTTGTTGAAGATTTGTAAGTTCTTCTTCTAATTGTGTCTTTTGTTCTTCTAACGCCGCTTTTTCAGCTTCATATTCATCATGAGCTGCCTGATATGCTTCTGTATCAGGAACTTCATGACTTTCTCCCGTTTCGGGGTCTGTTTCGATTTTCGTATACTCTGATTGAGAAGGTTCTTTTAAACTGCCTAATTGCGAATTTACACTATCTAATTCGCTTTGTTTAGAATCTATATTTGAATTTATATTATCAATAGCGGATTTTTGATTATTAACCGCTTCATCATTTGCATCTTTTTCAGCTTTTAGAGATTGTATTTGTTCTTGATATTCGCTATCTTGTTCAGCTACAGTTTCCAAAGCTTGGTCATAAGCATCTTTCTTCTCAGCAACAGCTTCTTCAGCAGCTTTTACTTTTTCATTATTCTGTTTTTCTTGTTGTGCTTCTCTTAATCCGGCAAGAGCATCAGCTCTATCTGATTGAAGTTCCGGCACTGATTTGTTTTCCAAATCTGATTTATTAACTTGAGGAACAGTACCTGTACCACTATCACCAGTACCGCTTGGTGAATTTGAACCTGCCGGTTGTCCCGAATCTGCCGAGGCAGCAGAATCAGCACCTACCGCAGTATCTGCACTTTCTGCCGAATCCAAACCTAAAGCCTTAAAGTCATCTTCTGATACTGTTTTATCATCATTATCATTACCTGAAACTCCGTTCAATTCCTTATAGAGGTCTTCTACTTGTTGCTCAAGCGTTTTTTCTTCTGTATCCGAACATTCAAATAATTCAGCTAAAGACTTAGCAAATTCTTTAGTTTCAACCTGCCCGTTTTTATCACTGTCAAAATCAGTAAGTTTTTTACCTTTTAATTGTTTCTGAACATCAGCAGCACTGACATTTTTACCCATTTTTTGCAAAAAACTGACAATTGAATCTATACCAACTTTGCCTGTATCCATATTATCTCTTCCTTTTCGTATTTTAGTGTCTTATATCGACACAAAAATTTATCCTCTTTATTAATAAAGTTATTTAAGGAAATTAAATTTACATTTTTTTACAAAAATTCATATTTGTATCTAATTTTTATTTTTTTTTATAATTTTATGTTTTTTATTTTTTCTTATAAAGCCAATAATTCCAAACCTTTGCAAATTCCTATAAAAATTTTTTATGAAAAAAGGCAATTTTTTTTTATAAAAATACTTTATATAGAAGTAGAGATTAAACGAAAGGAAATCTAAAAAAACAAAAAAACTAGAGGCGCTGTTAAGGGAAAAAACAATCAGCCATTTTAGGCATAATGATTACAAAAAAATTTTTTACTCTCTCTCTTAATATCCTCGTGTTTATTTGATGTTTGCATAACTGCAAACATTTTTTTTGCGTTTTTTGAGCAAAATATTTTTTCATAGTTTTTTAGTGAGTATGAGAGTAAGTAATATTTCACCATTTTTATATAATAAAAACAAAACATTGTTAAATTTAAATCACGCTTTTTCTACACAAAAAGTATTGTTTAACTATGAGCAAAATAGTGATTTTATATCATTTTCAGGAAAAGAAAATGATAATTATACAAAAAGGAAAAGACAGCTTGACCGACTTGGAGTCTCTGATGAAGGTATAGAAAGAATTTCAAAATACAGCGACAAAAGATACGCTCAGGCATTGAACCTGTTAAAAAAAGGTTGTTATGAAGAAAATATAGAAAAAGCAAGCAGATACCGTAAAAAAAATTTCAACAAAGCACTTACTCTCCTAAAAAACAATATTTTTGATTTGTCTTTAACTTCATTAGTAAAATTAAAAGACAATAAATTTAATAGGATTCTTGATTTGGTAAAAAAGGGTATTGATTCTGATTGTCTTGAATTATATTCACGATTAAACGAAAAAGAATATAAAAATTCCGTTTCGTTAATGCAAAACGGTCATTCTCCCATACGGGCCGTTTATCTTTCAAGACTGCCTCAATCTCATAAAGCCGAATTTATTAAATTATTAGATAGTGGCATTTCTCCTGAAGATGCTTACGATATAGTTTTTCAGGATGATGATAATATGAATAATACACTAAAATATCTTGAACAAGGTATTGATGCTTGTGAAGTTGTTCATTATAATGAACTCTCAGACAAAGAAAAAGCACGTGCAGACAGATTAATGTCAATGAATATAAGTGATTGTGCATCGATAGATATTGCAGAATTATCGGATGATGATTATATGAGTGCTCAATCAATGATTAAAGACTGTGTATATCCTGAATACATTACTGATATTATCGGAATAGAAAATGGATTAAATCCTGTTCCTGAATATAATGAGTACAGAAGTAAAGACTATAGCAGAACATCATCTTATTCTATAGCAATGTTATCCGATTGTGAATTTGATGATTTAGATTATTTAATTGAAATCCATCCTCAGATAAAAGAACTTTTTAAAGATGAATACAGAATAGAAATTGTTCATTTCCAAAATACGGATGAAGTTGAAGGTATATTAACCAAAGAAATGCATCTTGATAACGGAACCAAAATAACACTGGTACAAACATTCAATGAAAATGGTGATACAACTCAAAGTAGGACAGAAGAAACAATAAATCACGAAACATTTTCATTCCAACCTGAAAAATCCGATATTTATAGAGTAAAATATAATAAATTAGGTGACATAAGAGAAATGAAACGTTTTATTGTATCTCCCGAAAAGAAAGGAATTATCGGAGTTGAACACTTACAAGAGTCCCCAATAATGCCTGGTGTATTTGATTCAACTTTTTATGATATTAAGGATTTTAAAACCGATGGAACGGATGAACATATTGATGATGATATACAAACGAGTGTTTGTTCAAAAGGAATACCTATTTCTCGTGTAGAAATTGACAAAGACGGTACAATCACTTACAAAGAAAGTTTTAGTTTAAGAAATGCTACCAGTATAAGAGAATATAAAGAATTAAATGATTCTGAAGGAAATCCCGTTTACACTTTTTATTCATATAAAATTTTTGACGAAGATAAAAAAACATTAATGAATATAGAAAGAAGTTTTGCAAGAAATAAAGACGGAAGTACTACAAATATTATTAACGGTATTGAATATCATATTAATTATGACGATAAAAACAGAAACATTACCATTACAGACGGAGAACATTCAAAAAACCTTAAATTTAAAAACAAACTGCCATTTTATCACGCTGATAAAATATGGCAAAATATAAAAAATCTACAAGTTGATAATTTATTGGTTTTGGATAAAAGAATAAAACACTGGAATTATTGTGAAGAAAAAGATTCTGTTGCAAATAATTATTCGCAAACAATATCAACAGGTCAAGACATGAGTATAATAAGTCATGAAATCGGACACATCATAAATTTCGCTAACGGTAAAATATCAAGAGATGAAGACTTTTTAAATATTTATACCGAAGAAATGGATGACTTTTTATATTGCGCACCTAATAATGAGCAGGAATTTGTGCTATATTTTACACCCAAAAGTGAAATTGAAGGAGGAGCTGACAGTGACGGAGCCGATGAATTTGTTGCGGAAACAAATATGATATTATCCGTTTACGGAGCTACAAAAAATAATCTAAAAACCCGTTCTCAATTCCTTGTCAGATATTTTCCCAGAAGTATAGCCAAAGTTGCCGAATTAGCAGGAAAAACATCAACAAAAAGTTTACTTGATGAACAGTAATAATTTTTTATTTATAATATACGTATTATGAAAAAGTTTTTTATAAAAACATTAGGTTGTAAAACAAATCAGGTTGAATCGGCATTAATAGCAGAAATTCTTTCGGATAACGGCTATAATGAAGTATCTGATATTACTGATGCCGATTATTATATACTCAATTCCTGTTCAGTAACTCATATTGCTGATACAAAAAACCTTTCTTATATAAGACGTGCAAAACGTGAAAATCCAAATATAAAAATAGTTGTAACAGGTTGTATGGCTCAACTTGAAAAAGAAAATTTAATAAAATCAAATATAGCCGATTTTGTTATAGGTAATTACGAAAAAAATGATATTGCAAAAATATTAAATGCAAATGAACAAATAAAAGTATCTGATATATTTTCTCATGATACTTTCAGATACGAAAAATTACATCAAACAAAAAGGACAAGAGCTTCTATAAAAATACAAGACGGATGTAATAACAGATGCACCTATTGCACAATTCCTTTTGCAAGAGGTAAAAATCGTTCCAATAATATTAATAATGTTATAGAGCAAATTAATCTTTTCGCAGAAGAAGGCTATTTTGAAACAGTTCTCACCGGAATACACATAGGTCAGTGGGGACAAGATTTTACACCTAAAAAATCGCTTATTAATTTACTTGAAAAGATTGAAGAAACAAATATAAAAAGATATAGACTCGGTTCTTTAAATCCCTTGGAATTAACTCCTGATTTTATTGATTTTCTTGCTTCTTCAGATAAATTCTGTCCGCATTTTCATCTTTCACTTCAATCCGTATGCGATAAAACATTATCCGCAATGAACAGGAAATATACAGCAGAACAAATAAAACAACTTATAGATTATATAAACTTAAAATTTAAAAATGCATTTCTTGGCAGTGATATAATTGCGGGTTTCCCCAATGAAACAACAGAGGATTTTGAAATAACAGTCAATAATTTGGAAAATCTTGAATTAAGCAGGATACATGTTTTCCCTTATTCAAGAAGAAAAGGTACTGTAGCAGACACTATGCCTAATCAAATTGATAATAACGAGAAAAAAAGACGTGTTGAAATAATTCAACAAATATCAGATAAAAAAATATTTAATTTTTTCAAAAAGAACATAAATACCGAGAATGAAGTTATTATTGAAAAAAAACGGGATTCAAAAACAAATCTGCTAAAAGGAGTAACAAAAAATTATATAAATGTACTAATTAATGCAAATGACAGCTATAAAGATACACTCCAAAAAATTAAAATTATTGATATATCTGATAATAAAGAAAAAATGTTTGCAGAAATCATTTAAACATTATATATCTTTTGGAATAATACCAAATTCGCCAAGTTTAGATTTTAATGTTTCAAATTTTTGTTCAATAAATTTTAATTCTTCTTGCCTTGCCTCTTGAACTGCAAGTTTTTTCATATTTGTAAGCAATTGCAATTCCATTTGATATCTTGTTAATGAATTTGCAAAATCAGAATTTTCCATTTGCTTTACATAGCCGTTATAAACATCCTTATAATTATCATAAGGAGTTTTTGTATTGTTATTAGTTATGTTTGTTTTATTAGCGTTAAATTGTGTCCTAAAATGCATATTATCCATATTCTTTTTCCTTATTTTTTTGCTACAGACAGGCTTCCGCCATATTTGATAAGTTGTTCGTATGTTAATTCTACATAGAAGTTACCCCAAGGGTTTCTTAAAGTATATGTTGCAATAGTACCATCAGAATTTATTTTACCGGGCATTAACAAATATGCGTGACGAGATACGATTCCAAGTTCTTCATTTAATACATCTTCGTCAGACCCCATTGTGTTAAAGGCAATAACATGAGTTTTAAAATAATCAACATCTTGTAATATACTTTCTACTTTTCCTTGCTCATTATCATAATTGTTAAAGGAATAAGTTTGGGCTTCTTCCATGCCTAATCGTTTAAATAAATTGCTTGAGTGACCGCCATTTCTAAGGCCTTCATATACAGTATCAAATTCATCAGAATTATACTCTCTTACTATATAAAATAGTCCCGTATCAACTATTTCGGCTTTATCTCCTAATCTTGCCAAATCTTCCGTAAATTGTTGTAATTTTTGAGCAATTTCTTGTTTACCTTCATCACTATACGCTTGACTTGACAATCTTTTAGTATATTCATCAACAACTTCTTTTATTTTTTCTTGCTGAATAACTCTGCCATCGGTATATTCCATCATTTGTATTCCTAACGCCCCTTTTGAAAGGAATTTAGTATTTGTACCTGAAGGTAAAGCACCATTTTTAAATCTTTGAGAAAATCCGCTTTCCGGGAATGTTACTATTATGTCATTTCCTTCCTGACTGAAACAATCATATACATAATGTCTTGTTTGAGGATCTGTCATTAAAGCATTTAATGCTGTAATTTCCCAACAATTACCTATTCTGTTTTGTGTTGTAGCAAATCTTTCAACAGGAGGGAACAACTTCATATATGCTTCTTTACTCATATTTAGCTGAGATGTTGAGCCATCTTCATTAACAACATATATCTTATCTTCTCCGTCTATTTCAAGAACATCACCTGTTTGTAACGGTATTTTTGAGCCACCCAAATAATAACAACCCTTAGAAATTGCATCCAAAGCTTCTTGGCTATCTGTAAATTTCGGAACCATTGCATCTTCTACTGCATAACCTTCACTATATGCAGCATATAATCTGTCTATATCATCAATTACAGAATCAGTTAATTTACCCATTTGAGGTATTGAATCAAAAACCTGTTTACCGACAACACCTTGTTGAACCAACTCAGTTAACATTTCCATATTACTTGCTTCAACAGAACCCGGATTAATTCTTGACATATAAGATAATATCTCTTCAGATGTAAATATTTTATTACCGTTAACATCTGTCAAATCTTTATAATAGTCATACGCTTGCAGGTATTCTTCTTTCGTTATTTTCCCGTGAAGAATATCTATTGCAGAAGTAGAATTAATACCTTCCTTTATCATATCAACAACTTTTTGTTGTTCTTCTTCAGTTAAATTACTTTTAATTATTTTGGTACTATCTGCAATCGAAATTGAATTTTTTTGATAAAAATCAACAACTTCTTGTTCCATTTCAGGTGACAGATTTTCACTAGCCAAATTAACTGCAGCATCTACATTAATACCGTATTTATTTATGGCATCAATTGTTTTTTCACACATTTTCTCAGTTAATTTCTTATTTGCAACTTCTTCAGCAATACTAAAATCAAGATCAGGATATTTTTGACATATATTTAAAAGACTCAGCCGTATTTCGTCTTCGTATTTACCATTTACAATATTAACAGCTGTTTCTACCGATATATTACTATTATAATTGATTGTAATTATTACCTCGTTTTCTACATCAGCATCAAGTCCTAACTTTAATACTTCATCAGCTTTTTCAATGTCAATATTAGGGAAATGAAAATCAAGCAATATATTAGAAAGTTTGGATATTTCACCCTTATCTTCAATTCCCAGTTCTGAAATTTTTATGGCATTTTTTGCACTTAATTTATACTCTGTAATTAAACCTATGATTTTTTCTTGTTCGGCAGAGTCTATATTTTGCTCTGTTAAACAAATAGCATCTTTAGTTTTAAGCCCATATTCTTTGACCAAATTAAATATTTTTTCTTGTTGTTCTTCTGTATATACTCCATCATTTACTTTATCCATATAATCACGTGTATCTTCTATGCATAAATTTAATTCAGCATATTTCATAGCTGTGTCAACATCAGTACCTGATTTTATTAAATTTACAAATGTATCTTGTTGAGTAGCCGTTAAATTCGAATTTTTTAATAGATTATATTCTTCTTCTGTTAAACTATAAAATTTATATTCAGGGAATCCGGTATATTGATTTGTTGATTTAAATGAATACTGATCACCATCTTGAATTAACATAGTGCTCATTATATTTTCACCGGTTGGCAAATAGTCTTGGATTGTTACTCTGTTGTTATTTAAAATTCCATCAACATTATTTATTGTAACTTTGGTTCTTTGTCCACTTTCATTATATTCATAGGATTTTTGAATCGGAATGCCTGGTTTTCCGTCTACATATCTTGTTTCGGTAGAAGAAACAGGATTTTTACCATTATTTTCATATTCGTATTCTATAACAGAACCTTGTTTTACATCATAATCTTTCTGTCCAAATGCTTGTTCATCTTCAAATATAATTTCTTGTTTAACACGACCGTTTGAATCATAATTTTCTTGTGAAACAATAGGTTTACCATTTTTAGTATCGATTTTCTGAACAGATATTAATTTATCATTTTTATCTCTATATACATAGGTTGCAGGTTCATCAATATTACCATTTTTATATGCTTTTACAACATAAGAACCGTCATCCGCATATTCATAAGTTTGAAGAAGCTTTCCGTTTGTATCCGTTACTTTTGAAATTTTACCGCTATTCTCTTCATCACTATAATATCTTAATCCTTTATCTGCATCATAATGGAACATAGTGCCGTTATTATCATACTGCCAATTTGCACCGCCTTCTTTTAGGAAACCTGCACGAACATAAGGTAAGGAATCATATATTACGTTTTGAATAAGTTCATCCATATAATCTACATTGCCACCATTAATTATTGAAGCAGCACCTATGTTTAAACCTGTTTCAATTCCTACTTCAAGAACATACTCTGCGAAATGTTGTGCTTTTGCACTATCAGCAAATGCCTGCCAGTGTTGAGCACCTACACCGACACCTTTCATAGCTAAATCGCCGGATATATTACTCATATATTTGTATGCTTGTTTTGTTGCTATTTCCATTCCAAGATTTACTCCCCATTGGGCATAATCATCCTTTTGATTATTTGACCACATATTGAATAAATCTATAGCATTATCAGTATATCCAAGGTATATTGCAACAGGGCTAAGCGCAGGACAAACCAAGCTGGCAGCAACCGTACCAAGTGATAATACTCTGCTTAAATTACTTGCATAGGTGTTCATATCTGTTTCATAATTTTGAATCATTTCAGATATTGCATCTTTACCATAAATATTATTATAAGCCTCTGTATAACTATGATTTATACTGTCAGCAGAAAATTCAAACGCATAATCACTATTTAATAATGTTTGATTTATAAAATTACTGTCTAAATCGTCGACACTAATTTTTTCTTTTGATAATTTATTGTATTTATCAACAAATGCTTTTTTGTTTTCATAGCTGTTTAATACAAAATCAGCATAATTTCCTGCAAATTTCGTAAGTTGCTCTTTATTTTCACTACTAAATTTATCATATTGTATTTTTTGATAAGTATTATTTTCTTCGGTTGAATAATTTAATTTATATAAACAAGTATCCAACTCCCTGTTTGCATAGTCTACATACTGGTCATCTATCGTATAAGAAGTATAAGGAACATACCAGGTATTTTTATCTTCATCATATTGATAATTCATTTCTTTTGCATACTCAGCGAAACCAGCATCTGTCGGTGTCATTGTATAGTAATAAGAAATTTCATCATTATCATCTTTATATGCATACAAACCTGTTATATTTCCGTTATTAACCGAAGTATCTGTATACTCAGAAGAAAACAGAGTTGAATAATATTGGTTAAATTGAGCTATTGCACTATCTGTATCTACCTCACCATTAGTATCTTTTGAGAGTTCTAAGAATACTTCAAATGCATCTTGAGGATTTTGTGCATAAGCAAGAGCTTCTTCAACACGATTTGCATTTATTAAAGTCTGATTGAAATCTGTATATACTTCTGCTGCATTTTTATATTCGGATATTGTTGTATCATTTATTTGACCACCGTTTGTCCAAAAACCGTATACTTGATTATAAAGTTTAGTTTTATCTTCAGAACTACCTGTCTGTTCAACATCTGTAGGACCTTTTAAGTCTTCAATTCCTAATTTTTGTATTGTTTCTACATTCAATTTATTAATATTACCGTTTTTACTAATTTCCTGCATTAACCATGCGCTGCCTACGTTACTGTCAGAAGATTCAATTACTACTTTTCCGTTTGCATCAACACCAAAAGTATATGAAGAAAATTCCAAACTTCCTACAACATGATCATAATCTCTAAATTGACTTTTAATATTATCATTATCAATTGGCGCATTATTTAATATTTCAAGTGCTTTTTCTGCACCATAATATGATGTTAATGCGTCATAAGTATCTTGAATGCTTTCGGCTTTAGCCAGTCTTCTATCCAATTCTCCTTCACATTGGGATGTTACATCTTTACCATTTTCAATATCAAGAAGAACCTGAGTTAATCCGCTTCTGGCAATAAGTTCACTTTCTATATCCGAATGAGTTATGCCTGCATCAAATAATTGTTTATTTAAATTATGTATTCTGTCTATAATACCTTCAGAATCAACTTGTTTTGAATATTCAGATATATTTCCTTCCAAATTTTTATCTTGAGAATATATTGATTGATATAATTCTTCTATTTTTTTATTACCTTCTTCATTTAAAGGTATATTATCTATTGAATAATTTTTTTCGACTATATATCTGTGTGCATATTCTTCGGCACTTAGAGTCAGTTTTTCAAATCCTTTTGTTACTGTATATTCATTTATCGGTCTACCGTACTTATCAGTTTCTATTTCATTATTTTCATTTCTTTTTGGTTTAATATCAACAGCTTCTTCATAAGTTTCACCTGTTTGATTATTAGTATGAGTATAAGAATAACTTATTGAATAATCTCCATCGTCATAAGATGTAGTTTCACAGGTATATTGTGTAGTACAGATATTACCGTCCGCATCAGTATAGTATTCAGTTCCGTTTACTGTTTCTTTTTGACCTTTTATCTCTTCAAAATCACCATATTTTCCAAGTTCAGAATTAAACTCACCAATTTTTGAAGGAACATCTTGAGTTGAAGTTACAGTTTGGGTATTCATAGCAGATAAAACGTCTTTACTTAAAACATATCTACCGTTCTTAACTTCATATAATTTTTGAACAATATCTGATTTATTTTTTAATGAGCTTTTATCCGTCATGCTTTTATCGCCATAATCAGGGAAAATGACGTCAAAGATTTTCTTTGCACAATCTTGATTTCCACCACAGTATGCGCTGATAACATCATAAGCATCTTGATATGTTTGTGACTCATATATTGAATCAACAAGTTCGTTTTTACCTGTTACATCATCTTCTACCTTTGTTCCCATATTGTTTAACGACGTTAAAACATCCAAAGTAGGGTTATTTTGTTTCGCATTTGCATCTTTTAGTGCTGTATTTTGAGCAATAATATTATACGGAGTAATTGACCCCAAATTGTATTGAAAATAATTTGAAAGTGGGGTTGAATATTCATCATCACCGTACTTTATAGTTATTTCATGATTTTCATCAACAGAAACAGTATATCCGGTACCATCAGCATTTAAAAGATATTTATTGTCATCTAACCAAGATTGCAATGCATCAACAGCTTCTTGTTCACCGCCACAATGTGCAAATAAAAATTCAGATGTCTTATCCGGATTATTTGCAATCGCATTAGATAATGAATCGGTTGATTGTTCTCTTTCATCAACTGCTTCATCATACATTTGTAAATTTTCTCTCAATTGCGAAATATTTGCATCTATTTGAGCTGTTTCTGTTTGTTCTGTTTGTGTTAATGCTGTCTGTGCATCGTTATAAGACTGTAAAAGTTCCAGAACTTGTTGAGCACCTTCAATACTACTGCCTTGTTCCGTTAACAATGCTGATAATTCACTATCAATACTGCTGCTTTGAGATTGCAAATCAGATAAAGACGTTTCCGCTTCTGACAGATTGTTTTGTAATCCAGTTACGTCATTTTCTAAACCGCTTTTAGTATTTTCTAAAGATGATAATTCTTGTTTAGCTTGTTCAAGTTCCGATTCTAATTCTTGTTTCTTTTGAATATATGCATTATACGCTGCATCATATCCCGGATACGTTGTATTACCCTTATCATCAGTTTGAGCATAAGATGACTTATTGGGTGCAGATAATGAACTCAACTGCCCTTGTATGTCTGAAATTTGAGATTCGGTTGAAGATATATTTGAATTAACATCATTTATTTCTAACTGTTTTGAATCTATATTTCCGTTAATTTCATCAATTGTTGACTGTTGGTCTGATATAGCAGAATCATTTTCAGTTTTTCTGGATTGTATATCATCAATTTGTGTTTGTATCTGTTCATCTTGAGATTCAAGGTTTAATACTGCATTATCATAAGCTTCTTTTTGTGTTTCTACATTTTCTTTTGCCGCATTTACGGCATCATTATTTGTTTTTTGATTTTCGGCTTCTCTTAATTGAGTCAAAGTATCACTTCTGCCTGCACGAAGTTCCGATACTGATGCAGAGTCTGATATTATTGCAGGTTGTACAGATTGTGTTCCGGAAGAAAAGTTACTATTTGCAGAACTTTTTGGAGTTGCAGCAGATGTTGAAGGAGTCGTAGATTTTGCAGAAGCATTCGGGCTAGCTGCTGATTTATTGGTTGCACTTCCTGTCGAACCTTGAGGAGATGAAGCTGAATTACCGGAATTTACCGAAGCATTATAGTCTTCATAGTCGTAATCTTGTATATTTTCATCATCATTATTACTTCCGAAAGCCAATTCCGAAACACTTGGTGTATTACTTCCTTGTGACTGTTGAGAACCGGAGAAAAAACCTTTGTCTGTTTTATCACTTTTGGGAGTCGATTGTTCAGTTTGTACTTCATAATTTTGTCTATGAAGCCTATCTATGCCATTATCAAGCATTCCTATTTCATTAACCTATTTTAGAACACTTATATAAAAATCGGCATAAAGTGAAAAATCTTTAATTTGTTTTTCAAATACATTAATCAGTTTTTCCTAATTAATATAATGATTTAATAAATGTTACTCTTTCCCTCATGCATATTTTTAATATAACTCTATTTATATTAATAAAAAGAATATATATTACATAAATAATAGTCCAAAATGACTATTTTTTATTAAAAAATATATTAAAAAATAAAAATGTATTTAATTTAAAATCCAAAAGCTCAAATTAAGATAGAAAGCAAAACTAACCCACACTAAATATGGTATTAACATAATTGCAGCCAATTTTGAATGTTTGAAAAATGCTATAACAGTAAATAAAATAAAAAGCCACATCAATATTATTACTATTAATGCTAAAAATATATTTTGCATTCCGAAAAATACACCACTCCATGCGAAATTAAGTAATAATTGTATGATAAACAGAAACAAGCCTGTTTTCTTTTCTTTTATATTTCCGCCTTTTAAATAAAATATTAATGATAACGCCATCATTATATATAAAATAGTCCATACGGGCGTAAATATATCTGAAGGCGGATTTAAAAACGGTTTATTTAAAGTATCGTACCAGTCCATGTTTCTCATAATGTTAATATAATGCATTTTCATAAAAAATACATTGTACACTCGGGTAATACAATTAAGATTTATATGAATTTAAAATAATATCCCTTGCACGTATAGTTTCTTCTTTTGTTGCAGGAAGGACATCCTTTAATTTATAATTTATACCTAGCTTTTCATATTTTGGTATAGCCATATTATGATATGGCAATACATCAAGAGCTTGTACATTGTTTAATTGTTTTAAGAATTTACCGAGTTTAATCAAATATTCTTCTTTATCATTTATTGTCGGAACAATAACGTGTCTTATCCACATTGGAACTTTTTTATCAGACAAATATTTTGCAAATTCCAAAACATTTTTATTTGAATGTTCGGTTAACATCTTATGCTCGTTATCATCAATATGTTTGATATCAAGCAATACCAAATCAGTATATTTAATAAGTTCATCAATTTTTTCTGTATTGTTTTTATCAAACAAAATACCTGATGTATCAATAGCGGTATGAATACCTTTTTCTTTTGCTCTTTTAAAAAGTTTAGTAACAAAATCTGTTTGAACAAGAGGTTCTCCACCTGTAACGGTTATCCCTCCGTTTTTTAAGAATTCTTTTATACTGTCATATTTATTTAAAATTTCTTCGACAGTAATATGTTTATTTTTATCAAAAGACCAAGTATCGGGATTATGGCAGTATAAACACCTCATAGGACACCCTTGCATAAATATAACAAGTCTTATACCGGGACCGTCAACTGTGCCAAAACTTTCTATAGAATGTATATTCCCTTTTATTTCCGTTTCCATAGCTTTATTATACTAAGAAATCTATTTTTAACGGGAATTATTTACAAGGATATACAAAAATTATTCAGAAATATTACTACCCAATAAATATATAGGCAAATCATGTTTTTGAGCGAAATCAAGATATTTTTGCGGGACTTCTTTTAAAGAATTAACTTTTGCAACTACGGCATTAATTTTAGGATTATATAAATTAACTTCATTTTGTTTATCCATCAATAAAGCATCATTTGCATATCTTATCGCTTGTTTTATGTCTGAACCTTTTATTTCCTTATTTTTTAATTTTATAATATCGTCATCTTTTATTTGTGAAATATAGTTTTTAGAGGACATTTGTTTGTATAATTCTTTATATTCTTCACTTGAAATACTCAGATACATTTGAATTCTTTCGGGAATTAATCCTCTATAACTATTCGTACCGTATTGATTAGTAATAATTTTTCTAAATTGTTCAAAATCTTTCTCAAAACCTGACGTTTGATTTTCAATGGAAGCATTTGCTATATTTACCATTTCTGATTCCATGCTCACCCCAAATCTTTTATCTCCATAGGTTATGCATTTATCTATGGAAACAAAAGAAGTGCATAAAAATCCTCCGTTAGATATTTCCTGCAATTGTTCAAGAGTATCCAGATTATTTGCTTCTGTCATATGTAAAAACAATCTAAAATTGTTTTTTGTTGTTCCTTCACAAAATCCATATCGGTTCATATCTGCTTTCTCAGGAATTTTTGTAAAATCTACAACTTTATATGTTTGATTATTATAATCAACTGTTGGTAACAAGTCAGGTTTAATAACTTTGTCTGAAAACATAATTTGTCCTGTCGTATTAATCCTGTTAATTGCACTTTCAATTAAATATTGTCTTGTATCTTCTAAAGAGCCTGCATATTTTTTGTAAAAAGCTTCATTCACTCCTTTTAAGTCGGCATTAGCCATTATTTTTGCCATCATATAATCATTTTGATGTCTAAAAAGTGAAGCCGTATATGATGGAGAATAAATTCCTTTATCAAATTTTTCAAGCCAATGATGATTTTTTATCAATTCAAAAATTCTATCTTTAACTCTTACAGGCAATTTATACTTTGTAAGAATATCTTTTGCATATAATGCCGACATTTCAGGATGTTCACCATCTAAATTCGCTTCTTCTTTTGCAATATCATGCATTATAACAGCAAATTTTAGCACAGTTTTATCAATATTAGATAGCTTATTATAATCTTCATTTTTTATAACTTCTTGCATAACTTTTAATATATGCGAATCTAATGATAATTCATGTACCGGATGTTGTTGTTTTCCGACAATATTAATAAATTCAGGCATTCCTTTAAAAAGGGAATTTAATGCATTGTCTAAATCTTTATCGCCTGTATCTGCTTTATTTTCCATTATAAACTTACGAGAAATATCATATACTTCTTTTTCCGTTTCATTTGTTTTATCAAGCTTATCCAAGTTAATTATACCGTCATATCCATTATTATTATTGGCTAAAGTAATACCTAATTTATTCAAGATAATTTTACATTCTGTCTGAGGAAGCGGAGCTAATATTTCCTTGAGATTTTTTATATAATCTTTTCTCGGATATATTAAAGGAATACCTTCTTTTCCGAATTTTGAAAAATCCGTATTGCTTATAGTCTGTTCTATATCAGGATTATTATTTGCAAAAAATCCCTTCATCATCTCTGTTATCCCACTTTGTGTAACCTCTGTCGGAATAACAGACTGTTTCATTGTTGCCTGTATATTATCATGCGTTTTAAGAAGTTGTTTTCTTTCTTCATCCGAAAATAAATCAGATTGTGATTCAGTTATTAAAAGTTCTTCTATACTTGAAATTAATAATCGTTTTTCTCTATACGGAAGTGTTACGACAGAAATATTACTGTATTTGAATAATGTCATTAGATGTTTTACGTTTTGTTCACTGCCTTTATCTTTTAATTTGATGATTTTTGAATATTTGTTTTCATCTTTAGAAGCATAAACGGTATCTTCAACAGAAATTCCTCTCTTTGTCAAGTCGACGGCTCTTTCCAAATCGGCATCATCGTCATACATTTTCACAAGATGTGCAGCATCTCCGATAAACAATCCTTTACTTTGTATGGAAATTGCTTTTTCCTGTCTTTCTTTATCTTCTATTGAAGATAGAACCATACTTTCTATTGCATTGTGTCCGCCTTCATACAATGCCAAAAATCGTTCTTTTTGTGCACTATCATAATTTTTAATTATACCCAGTGCAGCATTTGGACTTATTCCTTTTTCGACAAGTTCAAGTATTTCTTGGATTTTTTTCTCATCTTGTACCGTTACCGCTATGTTTAAGGAGGCAATAATATCAATATTATTTTTAATCAGCATCATTAATCTGTTAAATTGTGCATCATCTTCAACAAGTGTTAACGCTACTTTTCTTGCATATCCAATTCTTTCCAGTTGTGCTATTCTTTCTTTTCTGAGTTTTTGATGTTCTCTATACTTCTGCTGTTTGACGGATTTTTCTGTTTTTACCTCCATATCTTTTATAACAGAGCCCATCATACTATAATATTTTTCAGTTGCAGAAGTTATTTTAGAAGCCTCTTCTTTTGAAGTTGCAGGCTTCCGTTTTTTATCCGTTTTTTCCGTTTTTTTTGCAGCAACAGGTCGTTTATATTTGTCGTATTCCGAATTGATATCCATTTAGGCGCCTTTACATAATTAATTTAATCGACAGATATATTTTTCACTTTAATTTTATTTAAAAACCGTTACATTATCAAATCTTTATTTACATGACTTTTTTCAATATGATAAATTAGTTATATAAACAGGGTCGGGAAAAGGGATATTAAATGAGATATGTACCTTTACATGTGCATACGGAATACAGTTTACTGGACGGTGCAATAAGGAATAAAGATTATATCAAATTTGCGCAGGAAAATAATTTTGAAGCAGTGGCAATTACTGACCATGGTGTTATGTATGGTGCTATGGAATTATATCGTTTAGGGAAGGATAAACAGTTCAAAGTTCTTATAGGTTGCGAGTTTTATGTTCTGCATGGCGATATAACCCAAAAAGATGCAAATAACCGAGAATTATTCCATTTGGTTTTGATTGCAAAAAATAATACCGGATATCAAAATCTGGTAAAATTAGTCAGTATCGCCCATATTGACGGTTTTTATTATAAACCCCGTATTAATAGAGAAATACTTGAGAAGCATTCAGAAGGGCTTATTTGTCTTTCTGCTTGTCTTGCAGGTGAATTATTGCAGGATGTACTAAAAAATTCAAAAGAAGATGCAATAGCCACCGCTAAATGGTACAAAAATCTTTTTGGAGAAGATTATTATATAGAATTACAAGACCATGGATTAGACGAACAAAAACGCTCCAATCCCCAATTAATAGAAATTGCTAAACAGTTGGATATTCCTCTTGTTATTACAAATGATAGCCATTACTTGCGTAAAGAAGATGCATCTTGGCATGATACACTGCTTTGTATACAAACAAACGCACTAAAAGAAGAAGAAAATCGTTTTAAATTTCCGAATAACGAATTTTATGTAAAAACCCCTGAAGAATTAAGGGAAGCATTTAAATGGCTTGATACCGAAACCTTTGAAGAAGCAATAGAAAATACGGCAAGAATTGCTGATAAATGCCACGTAATAATAAAAATGGGCGAAAACATTCTCCCGTCTTTTCCTGTTCCGGAAGGGCATACAATCCCTTCATATTTAGGATATCTTGTAAGAAAAGGATTAAATGAAAGATACGGAGAAATAACCCCTGATATTCAGGAACGATGTAAGTATGAACTCGGCATAATCAACAAAATGGGTTTTGATGCGTACTTTTTAATTGTATGGGATTTTATTAACTATGCAAAAACCCACGGAGTTCCTGTTGGACCCGGTAGAGGTTCAGCCGCCGGCAGTTTAGTTGCTTATGCACTTGGTATTACAGACTTAGACCCTATCAAACATCATTTATTCTTTGAAAGATTCTTAAATCCGGAACGTATAAGCATGCCTGATGTCGATATTGACTTTGGTGACGGACGTGAAAAAGTTATAGAATACGTTACACAAAAATACGGAAAAGATAAGGTATGTCAAATTATAACATTTGGTACATTATCGGCTAAAGCTGCTATTAAAGCTGTCGCAAGAGTTATGGACCTTCCTTTTGAAATTTCAAATACAGTCAGTCAATATGTTCCTCAGGAAGTCGGTATGACAATTGATAAAGCACTTGAGGTTTCACCGGATTTTAAAAAGGTTTATGATGAAGATGCTTTAATAAGAAAAATAATAGATGAAGCCAGAGATATAGAAGGGCTAAAACAAAATACCGGCATGCACGCTGCTGGTGTTATTATTGCTCACCAACCGTTGGATGAAATTGTTCCTGTTCAATACGCAAAAGAAGGAAATGTCATTACAGAATATCCGAAAGAAGATTGTGAAAAAATCGGATTATTGAAAATGGACTTTTTAGGGTTAAAAAACTTAACCATTATTACCCAAACACTTGAAATGATACAAGAACGACACAAAATAGAATTGAATATCAACAGTATTCCTCTGGATGATGAACTAACCTTTAAAATGCTTGCATCAGGTAACACAGATGGTGTGTTCCAGTTAGAATCCGCAGGGATGAAAAAATTGGTTAAGGACTTGCGACCTACAGTATTTGAAGACCTTGGCGCTTTAGTTGCATTATTCCGTCCGGGGCCATTAGGTTCAGGTATGGTTGATATGTTCGTAAAAAGAAAGCATGGAGAATTGCCTATTACCTATGCTCATCCGTTATTAGAAGATGTATTGAAAGATACATACGGTACAATGGTTTATCAAGAACAAATCATGCAGATATTCCAAATTCTTGCAGATTATACCCTCGGTGGAGCAGATGGCGTTCGTCGTATTATGGCAAAAAAGCACCCTGAAGATTTGGTTAAACTTGAACCTGAGTTTATAGAAAAATGCGTAGGAAAAGGAATGAGCGCAGAAGCAGCAAAAGAATTATTTGACCAGATAGGAAGTTTCGCTGCATACTGCTTCAATAGAGCCCATTCTGCCTGTTATGCTTTTGTTGCGTACCAAACCGCTTATTTGAAAGCACATTATCCTGTTGAATATCTTTGTGCAATGCTTACAAACTCAAAAGACGATTTGGACAAAATCCAACTTTACATAACTGAAGCTCAAAAAACAGGAATAAAAGTATTGCCTCCTGATATTAATAAGTCTAATGCAGAATTTACTCCTGACGGAAATAATATAAGATTTGGATTAAATTCAATAAAAGGGATAGGAGAAGCAGTATTAAAATCTATAGAAGAAGAAAGAAAAGCTAACGGAGAATTTAAATCTATTGCTGATTTCACTCAAAGAATTAACCCAAGAGTTGTTAACAGAAAAGCAATGGAAAACTTTATAAAAGCAGGTGCTTTTAGTTGTTTAGAACCTTGCAGGAAAAAATTATTCAACAATATAGATAATATTCTTAATGCAGCAGCAAAAGAAAATGAAGCAAAAGAACTAGGACAAGTAAGCTTGTTTGCCGGTTTAGGCGGAAACACATCCGGCAGCAGTTACCAAATGCAATCTTTTGAATTATATGGAAGTGATGAAGAATTTTCAGATAAAGAAATTCAGGAATTTGAAAAAGAATTCTTGGGCTTTTACGTAACAAGTCATCCTTTGGAGTCCATAAGAGATAAACTCCCCTTTTTAACAACTCATAACATAAGTGAACTTGAAGATATTCCAAATGACACGTTTGTTACTGTATGCGGTTTATTGAGTTCAGTTAGAACCATACCTACAAAAAAAGATCCTACAAAATTCTTAAAAGTTGGTGTTATAGAAGACTTAACAGGTGAAATTTCTTTTGTTGCATTCCACAAAACATTAGAAACCTGTAATACATTCTTAGAACCGGAAAAAAGGGTTATATTATCAGGTAAATTCCAAAGACGTGATGAAAATAGCTCACAAATTGTTGTAGAGAGTGTTAAACCGATTGAAAATAGCAATATAGTTACAATCGTATTTAAACAAGAAATACCATACGAAACTGTTGTTGCTATAAAAGATTCTCTTGTAAACCATAGAGGAAGTGACCCTCTTGTATTTAAAACAAAGGATGAAAGCGGAAGTTCATCCAAAATACTTGCATCTTCAAATTTCTGGTTAAATGCAAACAATGATTTGGTTCAAGCAATAAACAAACATTTCGGACAATATGTATCCGTAAACATTAGTTCGCTTGAGTAGCCCTCGAAGCTTCTGACGAAATTTTAAAATCAATATTCTTAACTAAGAATGAATATTTTTGATAATATTCTTCGGGATTTTTTCTGGCTTCATCTATTATATTTGCAATACTTACAAATTTAGTAGCCAAATCAGGATCAAACTGACTGCCTATACATCTTTGAATTTCTGATATTGCAGTTTCATGAGACAAAGCTGTTCTGTACGGACGAGTTGAAGTCATTGCATCATAAGTATCAGCAAGAGCGATAATACGGCTTGCCAATGGAATTTGTTCACCTTTTAATCCGTCAGGATATCCTGTTCCGTTCCATTTTTCGTGGTGAGCTTTTACCCATTCCGAAATAATCTGTAATTTTTTTATATTAACAACTATTTTTTCGCCTAAAACAGGATGAGATTTCATAACAACAAATTCTTCATCCGTTAATTTTCCGTTTTTACAAAGAATACTCTTAGGCATTGCTATTTTTCCGATATCGTGCAACAAACCGGCTATTTCAATATCTTCCATAAATGTAGCATCCAAACCGAGTTCTTTTGAAAGAATCATAGAATATAAGGTTACACGCAATGAATGTCCGTTTGTATATGCATCTCTTGTATCAAGAGCATTTGAAATTGCTCTTATCGTCTTATAAAATAATTCTCTTAATTCTTTATAATAAACCTTATTATTACTTGCCATAGAAAACTTTGCAACACCGTTTTCAACTGCAATTTTTAATTCTTCAGGTTCAAATGGTTTTAAAATATATTGAAATAAGTCACAATCATTGATTGCTGAAACTAAAATATCAGTACCAACGTGACCTGTTAATAATATTTTTACAATTTGAGGATGAGTTTCTCTTACTTTTTGCAAAAATTCAGTACCTTCCATAACAGGCATTTTTTGGTCACTTACAATAAGTGCTATTTTATCACCATGTTCTTTAACAACTTCAAGCGCTTCAACACCATTATGTGCCGTTAATAGATTATATTTGCCCCTAAAAGTTCTTTTTAAAAGTTGAAGATTATTTTCTTCATCATCAACTATCAATACTGTATATTTATCATCTTGAGCAAAATTTAGAACAACATCTAAACTCTCTTTTAATTCACACGCACTCATTAACTATCACCAAATTATTACTAATAACTCGACTATCGACTCACCTGCGATAAAACTTTATTATATTATATCATTATTTTACATTTCTTAACAAGTATTATTATATTTTTGTTTAGACAGATTTTAGTACTTGTTTTATAATTTTGATATAGGTTAGTAGAAAGATTTCCACATGTTAAACGGTAAAAAAGTAGTTGTTGTAATGCCTGCATATAATGCAGAAAAAACATTAGAAAAAACATATAATGAGATTTATCGGGATATTGTTGATGAAATCATTTTAACTGATGATAAATCAAGCGATAATACAAAAGATTTGGCTAAAGATTTAAACATAACAACTATTGTTCACAAAGAGAACAGAGGTTATGGTGGCAATCAAAAATCCTGCTATACTGCAGCATTAAAATCAGGTGCTGATATTGTAATAATGCTTCATCCTGATTATCAATACACACCCAAATTAATACCTGCAATAGCATCAATGCTTGCATTTGAAGAATTTGATGCGGTTATCGCTTCAAGAATGTTATCAAATGCACTTGAAGGCGGTATGCCGTTATATAAATATATTGCAAATAAGTTTTTAACAGCATTCCAAAACTTCTTTTTAAGACAACATTTATCCGAATACCATACAGGTTACAGAGCTTTTAAACGCAATGTACTTGAAAATTTACCTTTGGCTGATTGTGATGAAGATTTTGTTTTTGATAACGAAATGCTTGCACTTGTTACATATTACGGTTATAAAATCGGTGAAGTAAGTTGCCCTACGAAATATTTTCCGGAAGCATCTTCTATAAACTTTAGACGTTCTTGCAAATACGGTTTTGGTGTTTTAGGTGTCAGTATAAAATATTTCCTTGCATATTATGGCTTGTATAAATCCAAAATTTTTAGAAAAGATGCAAAAAAATTGGATATTAATGCAGAACTACCCTATTATCACAAAACAGAAAACTAATTATATCTTTGTAGCAAGAGATGGTGCAATAGCAATAAATTGTCTTACAAGTTCTTTATCCCATTGTATGCCTGCCCCTTCTTCAAGAATAGAGCATGCTTTCTCTACGCTCATACCTTTTCTGTATGGTCTGTCGCTAATTAAAGCGTGATATGTATCAGCAATTGCAACGATTCTGGCAGCTAATGGAATTTCTTCACCTTTTAATTTGCAAGGATAGCCTTTTCCGTTCCATTGTTCATGGTGATATTTTACAATAGGTATCAAATCATGCAATAAAGGATTCGGTTCAAGAATTTTTTCAACGCCGATAGTAGGATGCTGTTGAATAATTTTAAACTCTTCTTCCGTTAATTTTGAAGGTTTTGTAAGTACATCTTCAGGAATACCGATTTTACCTACATCGTGCAATAAAGCACCGAGTTTTATTCTTTCTACTTCTTTTTCAGGTAAATTTATCGCTTTCGCCAAAGCTACGGAATATCTTGAAACAGAAGACGAATGGTCTTTTGTATATTCATCTTTAGCATCTATTGCACTTGCAAGTGATGTTACAACTTCTATTAAGTGATTTTGAGATAAAATATTTTCATTTTGGAACTGTTCAACAAGTGCTTCTTCAAAATTAATACCCAGTTGAGAGTGTCTTTTCGCCATGACGGTTGCAAATGAATTTAATGCTTCATCATCCCAGAAATCATAGTCTTGAGCAGAAACAATTGTCGATCTTCCGTTATTATAACCTTTTGTCTTTGAAACAAGAACAGCTTGTTCTGCAAGAATTAATAGTTTTTCTTTATCCATAGAATCATCAGGATATGTAGCAACACCAACGGATACTTTATTTACGGGACCTATATCATCAACAAGACAACAAGATAATGAATATGTTAAATATTCAGCCATATATTTTGCTTCATCGGCATTTGTATCTCTAAGAATAACTGAAATTTTATCTCCGCCGTATCTTGCTGCTATATCTTGTTTTTTTATATTTGCATTAATTCTGTTTGCAACAATTTTTATGACTTCATCACCCTTTGAGTGTCCGTAATCTCTGTTTATTTGTCCCATATCGTTTATATCAAATATAATTACGGAAACTTTTGATTGTGTTGTTTCAGCGTGATTAAGTTCCTGTGATAATAATTCGTGAAATCTTCTGTGAGAATATAAATTAGTAAGGCTATCCATATTAGAACTTTGTGCTACTTTTTCATTTAAATTTGTGTTTTGAACTAAAAGTCCTAAGTTTGCCGCAGCCAGCTGATATAGGCTTATATGGTTTTGAATATTATAATCACTTGCAAGAGATATACCTATATTTTTACCTTGTATTCTTATAGGAATAATTGCACAAGGCAATGTTGCAATTGAAGGTAATTTTAAAAACCCTGAATCAGAGAAACAAGAAATTTCACCACTTTCAAGGGCTTTTATAATTTCATTTTCACTATCATTCATAAATACTTTGAATGAATATACATTTGAATTTTTATCAAGTAATCTTATATTTATTGAATTTGATTGTTCATTTACAAAACCAATAGCTGTATATCCACAATTAAGTTTATTTATAAATAAATTATGAAAAGCGTTTAAATAATCTTTTAGTTCATTATAATTTGAAACAATTTCATTTATTTCTTTTATGAACCCTGAGTAATCAACCATTGCAAAAGACTTTTCGGTATGATGGTTCGTAATACTATGAGGCGCACTCATAGCAGCCATCCCACTAGCCATTATATTTATTTTTGCAATTAATCCGCTGCTTTTATCTATTGGATTTGTCGTAATTGAATTTTTGGGAGAGAGATTATTATTTTGTTTATATATTTCAGTATATTTATTTTCTTTTTGCATTAACCAATCCTAAATACGATTTAATATAAAGTCGTCAATCTGAAAAATTGCCAATTTGTAAAAAAGTTTTACAAAATTATATTAACATATTTCATAATTTTTGCAAAAATTATGAAATAAATTATATATTATTTATTATTATTTCAGCCACTTTCGATGCAGCTCCCGAGGATTGTAATTTTTGCTTAACATTTATGAGAGAACTTATCATTTTTTCTCTATAAGTATTATCCTCAAGAATTTTTATTATGTTATCCGCAATATTTTTTGGATTTGCTTTTAGCTGCAATATTTCCGGAACTATATCTTCATCCATTATTATATTTGGCAAACAAACTCTTTTTATACACCTTACCAACAAATATATCATATATAAAAACATAGGTCCTTTATAACTGATTATCATAGGAGTATGATATAATGCCGCTTCAAGTGCTACAGTTCCGGATGCTAAAATTAATGCATCAGAAGCAGATAACAATTCATAATTTTTATTCTTTAATATTTTTATATCTAATTCTTTATATTGCTCTATTATAGGATTTATTAATTCATCTTTTATATTTGGAGCTTGCGCAAGTGCAAATTGAACATTCGGATGACTTGTTTTTATTTCCTTCGCAGCTTCAAGAAATAGCTGAAGTAAATTTTTTATTTCAAACTTTCTTGAGCCAGGAAAAATAGAAATTAATTTTTTATTTTTATCAAAATTATTTTCTTCAAATAATTCATTTTTGTCCTTTGCAGCAGGAATTTCATCTATTAACGGATGACCTACAAATTCTACATCTATACCTTCTTTTTCATACATATCCTTTTCAAATGGAAATATTGTAAGCACTTTGTTTATATTTTTTTTCACCGTATGAATACGCCATTTCCTTGAAGCCCATATCTGAGGAGGTATATAATAAAAAATTTTTATACCGTATTTGGAAAGAACTTTTGATAAATTAAGATTAAAACCGCCATAATCAATCATTAAAACCATATCAGGTTTATATTCTTCTTTTAAATATTTTGCTATTTTTTCACCCAATGTAATATGAGTCATTATAATTTTTAAATTAAATCCCATAGCTGACATTTTAGAATGGTCACAATACAACTTTACACCCTGTGCTGCCAAATTTTGTCCGCCTACTGCTTCTATCTCAATATCAGGATTAATCTTTTTTATCTCTTTAACGACATCTGCGGCATGCTTATCGCCTGAATATTCGCCTGTTATAATAAATAATTTTTTCATACTGCCATTACAACTATATTATTTTTATCAGCATATTCAATTGTTTTTTGCTGATCAACAAGTATTGTTTCATTTGCTTCTACGGCAATCAAATTTGCCTTATATTTTTTCATATTTTTTAGAGTATTAAGACCAAATGCCGGAATATCAAAACGTTTATCCTGTTTTGGTTTAGCAACTTTTACAATAACTGAATCTCTTTTGCCAAGTTTACAACCACGTTTAATACACTTATCGGTACCTTCAATTGCTTCAATAGCCATAATCATTCTGTCTTTTATTACAACAGATTGACCAATATCAAGTTCGCCCATCTCTTTTGCAATTTTATAACCGTATTCAACATCTGATAACTGGGCTTCTGTTGGTTGTACCTTTCCTAAAACACCTCTTGGTACCATTAAGTTTTTAATAAATATCGTTTGGTCTAAAACTGTTATTCCAATTTTTGAAAGTTCATTAACTAGAAACAACATTATTGCATCATCATTTAATCTTTCTGCCTGTTTTAAAAATTCTATTGCTAAAGAATCAAATTTAGGACGTTTTACAACCAAACTCTTAGAAACTTTTCCTATAAATGTTAATTGCTTTATTTTTTCTTTTTCAAGTGCAGTTTTTATTTTTAATAATTCTCCAGGAGCAAAATCATACACTTTAGAACAATATTTTTTTAATTCGTTTCTGTTATCTGAAGATAACGATATTGCTACAACTTCAAACCCGTTTTCTTTCGCATTTTTCGCCAAATGAACGGGTAATTGACCATTACCTGCAATTAATCCTTGTTTATTTTCTAATTCTATGGACACAACAAAACCTCTCTCTATAAACTATATTATAGAATAAAAATATTTTATAATAATAAATATATTTATACTAAATTTTGTTTAACTAGTTCTTTTCTTATTTTATTTAACCCTGATTGGATTATTCTTGAAATTCTTGAAGGTGAAAGATTAAATTCTTCCGAAATTTCACGCAATTTTTTATCGTTAAAGAACTTGTATTCAATCAATTCCCTTTCTCTCGGAGGAAGATTTTTTATAGCAGCCTTTATGCTTTCACTTAGTTCCGAGAATAAAATAGTTTCTTCGGGATTCCTTTTATTATCTCTTATTTGAGTGGGATTATCACCTTCTGCCATTTCATCAACGGATAAAATCGTCTTATATACAGCTTCCCTTATATAACCTTGATTTTCTTCATCAATAGTTGCGCTTTCTTGCTGATTTTTCAGAACATACCATTTGTATCTTCTTCTGACTTCATTACGTATAGCCCATTTTATTGCAGTTGATAAATATGATTTATTATATTTATCAGGAGGTGTATTAGCACACAATCTATGAACTACTTGGGTTCCGATATTAACTAATTCGGAAAAATCTATTAAATGTTTAGACGATAATTTTTTATACTCGACTTTTGCAAGAGTATCAATTAATTCTTGATAATCTTTTATATTAAATTTATATGTTTTTGTTTCTGTTTTATTTTCTGTAGTCATATCCCGAATGAATAACTTCTATATAATATTATTTTACATTAAATATATTTATTTTGTACCAGGCATGCTAAAAAAAAATATTCTTTCTTGAAAATTTACTACTTTTTGAGAAATATTAAGATTTGTTAATATGGATTATCCTTGAAAATGCTTGTAATTTAAGCATTTTTTTAGTTTAATAAAGATTCACGAAATAATACTTAGCAATTTTTTTGAATCACAAGTATTCATGTTTATGTACATTAGCTATATACATTAAAGTTAAAAAAAGATAGTATAATAAGGAGTTAAAAATGATACAAGCACCCCAAATGCAATATATACCGGCGCAACAGCCAATGCAAACAGGCTATCAACCTCAACAAACATATTCCCCTGTACAATATAATCAAACGCCAGGTGTATTTTATAACTACCCAACAACAAGCTGCTATACGCAACCTTATTGTACCGATAAATCTCAATATAATGGAGTAAATATAGAAATTATTAATCCGCAGGGTCAAGGCGTTGTTCCTCAACAAGGTTGCCAGATGCCTGCACAATTTGTTCCTGTACAACAACCGGTAATGGTTCCTCAATACACAATGCCGGCACCTGTTTCACAGGCTATAAATCAAGCACCTCAACCGATGGCGCCACAATTAGTTCCACAAGCAGCTCCTCAAGTAGCACCACAGGTTGTTACACCGCAAATACCTGCACCTCAGGTTGTAACCCCTCAACAAATACCTGTTCAACAAGCTCCTGCTCAACCGGTTGACCCCAATGCCGCTCAACCTCAGGTAGCTCCTCAAACAGTTCCTGTAGTTGAACAACCTGCAACACCTGATACATCTGTATCTCCTGAAGCATTTGCAGGCAGATTAAAAAGTTCTGATGTAGAAGCTCAAAAAGCTGCTATTGAAGAAGTTGCTGAAATGGTTAAAGATAATAAAACTGCCGGACCGGTTTTATTAGATACTCAAATATTTGATGCTTTAGTTGATATCATTGATAAAGATACATCATCTTTAGAAGGTCCAAGCCCTGAAGTTCTTGAATTAAGACAAAAACCTCAAGACCAATTATCTGAAGCTGATAAAACAAAAGCATCTACTCCTACTCCGTTAGAAAATGCAGAAATCAATAAATTATATTCTTTATACACAATCTCTTATATGCAAGAACGCTTAAATAAAGAATTAGAAGAAAGAAACGGCAAGGCTCTTGAGTTAAAAGACTTACCTTGTATTGAAAAAGTAATCGATACCGCTAAAACAAATCCTAACCCAATGTTAAGAATCGGTGCTATCGCTTCATTATCTCATATCGCAAGACCTGAATACAAAGCTGACTTATCAACAATATTTGAACTTGCAAAGAATGATGAAGATGCAAGAGTTAAAGAAGCAGCAACAAAAGCTGCAGATGCATTAAACAAATAATTTAATTTTTCCAAATACAAAAAACGGAAGCTGTAATAGCTTCCGTTTTTCTTTGTTTGAATATTTTAGATTTTTTCCAAGACAGAAACTCTCGGATCTAAAATTCTTATACCTTCATTTTCAAAGTCTATGCGACAGAATAATATTTTATTACTGTACTGCGCAAAACCAACAATTTTCCCGTTTCCGTGTTTAGGATGATAAACTCTGTCACCAACCTTAAAAGGCACTATTTCTTCCATTGTTTCAGCAGAAATATCTGCTTCATAGTTAGGTAACTGTTTCATTTCTTTTGGAAGAATATTTCCGTTTAATGGAGGTGCAGGTGGCATGTCCTGTTTTTCAACAGATTTTTCTTCATCAATAACATCGGATTCATTATCTTCCGATTCTACATCATTTTTTTGTTCTTGTGATGCTTTTTCTTCAATATCATTAATAATGTCATCTATTGCAGAAATTTCTGTTTCTTCATCTTTGTCATCTTCCATTTCATCATCAAGCTCTTCATCCAATACTTCAGGTGATTTTTCTTCCGGTTTTTCTGCAGATTTTTCTGTATTTTCTTCAGTTTCTTCTATTTCGACAACATTTTCATCTTCATCTAAAGATATTTCATCATTATCTTCTTCAGGTATATTTATTTCATCATTATCATCCGCTTGAACAAGAACTTTTTCATCATTTTTTTCATTTTGCTCTTTTTCATCAATATACGTGTTATCTATTTTTAGCTCATCAATTTCATCAATATCAACGGATGTAATATCTTCATTATCTGAAATTGTTTCTATATTTCCATCTTCATCCTGAAGAATTTCATCAATATCATCAGCTATTTTGTTTTCAGTTTTTTCTGTATCTTTAGTATTATCTATTACTATTTGCTCTTTTTCTTGAGTATTAGAGGGAACTGTTTCTTCTGATTTTTCTTCATCTTTAACTTCATTTATAATTGAATCAATATCATCAGAATTTTCTTCAATTTTAACTATATTATTAAGCTCATCACCCTCTGCATTTTTATCTATGGATTTATTTTCTTCCGTTATATTTTCAGGCTTTTCATTTGCAACAACAAGAATATTCTCTTCATCCAATGCTTTATTTTCATCAGGAATAATATTAGTAATATCGTCTATATTATCCGTTTCATCTTGTATTGGAATAATATCGGATGTTTCATCAACAGATGTTTCTTCATTATACTTCAATACATCAGGAAGAATTTCCAAAGGTGTTACCTCTATATCTTCTTCAAGTTCAATTTTTTGTACATCAAGACTATTTTCAGAGACATTTGTTTCTATATCGGCAGGTTGCTGTTCTTTAATATCAACTTTATTTTTTACGGGAGAAAATATATCATATTCACTTTCAGTTTTTGGTTTTTCATTCAACTTATTCCTGATATCATCAATTGAAATTTGTTCCCTATTTTGTTCATCAAGGAAATCTAAATCGTTATCATTTATATCATCGTCAATTTCAGCTACTTCAACATCTTCAGCATTTGTTTTTTCTTCTGACTCTTCAGTCTGTGTATTTTCACTTACAATAGTAGTTTCTTGTTCGTTTTGTTTATTGGAATTATTAATTTCCGCACCTGAAGGAATTATCTTTCCTGCAGTAAAGAATTTATCAACATCTTTTTTGATATCATTTTGCGTTACAACTTCGGGTGTTGAAGCATTAAAGGCCTGCAAATCAAGTATTAACGGGATATATAATTCAGACTCGCCATATATGATAAATTCACCTGAATTTATTCTGTTTATATAGCAACTATACTCTTCTTCATCATTTATTTGTTTGGAAGGCTTAAACAATATCTGGTTTTTACAAATAGATTTTAATATTTGTCTGTATTTACTGTCATAAGATGTTGAAACAATAGGAGTAAAAGCAGGATTATTATAAAAGCTTGTAATTGTTTTTTTATCAACATCCAAATCGTTTAATGAAATAACAAAGTAACATTTGTGTTTAACCAAATTTTGTATTGTTTGTATTGCAAATTTATACCATTTATCTTCAAGCTTTGAAGCATCAATTATCAATATATTTTGGTTATCTAGTATATTATTTATAATTTCAAACTGAGTCTTACTTTCTGCAAAGATTCCTTCTTGCGCATATAACCACAGTTTATTTCTTAACAACATCAAACCCGATATAGGATTAGATGAAAATTCATTATCTATTACTGTTTTAAACAAGGTAAACGGTAAAAATTTATGGTCAACCGTTTTTATATATTCTCTAAGTTCCAGAACAATACTTTGTATAACAGCTTTATCTTCTATAGGACAATCTGTTGTATCATATTCAATTATATTATTGAATGCTTCTATATTTAACGGTAATTTAAAGCTTTCTGAAATTTTCAATCTTGGGGTATTGTTTGCAATACTGTATTGTCCGTTAAAATCAAAAATAATTATTTTCTTTTGTTTTGATACAAGTTCTGCAGAAATATTTTGAATTAAAGTTTTTATTTTATCATATCTGTCAGATTGTATATATAATCTGTCATCGACACAAGATATAGGTACTTTTACAAAGCATTCGCCATGATTTGATAAATTACCCAAATATATATTTTCATCACTGCCTTTTATAAGTTCAACTATTTCATCAGGATTAATATATACAACATTAGATGTTTTTAAAGGAATATAACCGTTATAATATGAAAGATTATCCTCCTTATCAATTGAAAGTATTAGTCGTACATCTGCAAGATTATTATTTGAATTTTCTGTTGTTGATATATTTATTATTTGTGCAATTAATTTTTGATTTGTATCATCAATAAGTAAAAAGTCAGACGGAAGCAAATGATTATCCGACGGATTATATAATATTTTTGCTATATTACTCTTTACCTCTAAAAGTTGCACTTTTTACCTCTTTTACTTTAGATGAACATACTTTATGCAAAATTATTATACTATATTGTTAGTATTATAAAAATCATACGCACAATGGAATTTCTATCCTCTTTCATATTTGTTATACAATATTGATATGAATAAAGAACCAAAGTATGCGGAATTATTAAAACATAGAAGAAACGGACTTGTTGAGCAAGTACATTTCGGAATAATTATGCATATTGGGCAAAACGGAATTATTTCAAAAATAGGAGAAGATAATAATTATAAATTTTACCATCGTTCTTGTATGAAGCCTTTACAAGTTTCCCCTATTATCGATTTAGAATTGGATAAGAAATATAATCTTACAAGTGAAGAAATAGCGGTATGTTGTGCTTCTCATACCGGAGATATTATTCATCAGAATCTTGTAAAATCAGTATTAAACAAAGCCGGATTTTCGGAAAAAGATTTACTTTGTTTACCACATCAACCGTTGAGTATAGAAGAACAACAAAGACTGATATTAAATAACGAGCAGCCTAATCGACTCCATAATAATTGTTCAGGTAAACACTCTGCCATGCTTATGATTGCAAAAGAACTCGGGTTTCCTATTTCTAATTATAATGCATTTGAAAATCCCTTAACCGATTATATTTTAGAGCATGTTTGCAAATTATGTGAAGTATCCAAAAAGGATATAGTAATAAGCAAAGACGGATGCGGACTGCCTGTTATTGCAACTAAGTTAGAAGATTTAGGCAAGGGTTTTTTAAATTTATTTTGCAGCGAAAAATATTTAAGAATAAGAGATGCATTTTTGAATAATCCTTATTTGATAGGCGGGAAAAACAGACAAGATTCTGAAATAATAAATGCTACAGATAATATAGTTGCCAAAGTGGGTGCCTGCGGTTTATGTGTAGTAGTTAATATTAATAAGAAAGAATGCATAGTTGTAAAAATTGCAGATTCTAATATAGAAGCACGTGCTATTGTGACAAATGAAACATTATTGCAATTAAAATGGTCGGATCCTGTTAAGTTTTCCGACCAAATGAATAATATATATAGTAAGGATATAATTACCCAAGATAAGGTTGTTCTTGGTGATATTTTCAGTTGTTTTAATATTAATTAAGCAAATGTTTTGAATGAATCTTCAATATTTTTATCGATTACCTGTTTTACAGATTCAAGTTCTTTTTCTACAGCGCCTTGTTCTGTTTCAACTTGTTCAAGTCTAAGTTCAAGAACTTTATCTCTTTTGTTTAAATCAGCCATGTCTGCTTCATATTCAGCTTCAGCTGCGGCAGCTGCTTTTTCATCATATACTTCAATAATATTATTAGAACCTTGCCAAACAAAACTGTTATAGCTATATTCATTAGTTTCTGCATTTTTTAGTTGACCTTGTTCTAACAGCCACTCACCTGAATTTAACATCTTTTGAATATATTCAGGATCAAGACAGTTTTCATCAGTTAAAGTATGTTCTCCGTCTTTAACTAAACCGTTATAGTTGTTTGACGAATTTGCTGCAACTGTTGTCAAACCGACAGTTGTATCAGGATGACTGTTTTTATATGTATTCATAAAATATTCGCTTGCTTTAGTTATTGAAGAACCGATTTCCAAGCGTGTTGCTTCATCAATGTCTGACATATATGCAGAAATAAAATCCTCAGCAGAATACATTCTTTTTGATGTAGCTTCTTTGTTTGCTTCTTCTTTTTTAATTTCTACAAATTCACCCGGAACTACAACATCACCATTTGTATCAACAATACGCATGCCAAGTCCTGAGAATGTATCTCTGTTAATAAGTAAATCATAAGTTAATTGTTGTTGAACATTTTGACCGTCAATTAAAACAGTTGCCTGCATTGTTTTTTTGTTCATAGCGTCACTGTATTTTTGAGCAACTTCCTGTGTTTTTTCTGCCAGTGCAACTCTCTGTTGTGAAATTTGTTGTCCCTCGTAGACAAGGTCATTATTTCTTGCCGTGAGACACAGATAACGTCCTTGTGATGCTGCCAATCCCATAGTTTGTACTCCTTACATATATTTTCTATTAAGTATATCGGCAGAATTTTCAATTATCTTGAGGAACTATTTTAAATTTGTTAATATTTCGTTACAAACAGGATTAACCTATATCCCATCTGCCACATGTACCACCCCAACGTGCAATTATTTTATCTGACTTGTTATTAAGTTCAGTTGAGGTAATATCGCCTTCAACAATTGTAATGACTTCACAATTATTTGAACATCCGCTGCATTGGTTTGTATATGAATTAAACGACATATCACCTACTGCAAATCCTTTAAATTTTGTAGGCGTACTGTTAAATTGATGATTTTCCATTGCAAGAAGTGCAGCCCCGATTGCCCCCATTGTTTGGTGGTTATCAGGTACTACCACTTTTGTATTTAATGCTTCTTCAAAGGCTTTAACCATGCCGGAATTTGTAGCGACTCCGCCTTGGAATGTAACCGTCGGAAGAATTTCTTTTCCTAACGCAAGGTTACTTAAATAATTTCTAACAAGAGCCTGACACAATCCGTATAATAAATCTTCTACGGGATAGCCCAATTGTTGCTTATGAATCAAGTCACTTTCTGCGAACACACCGCATCTTCCTGCAATTCTTGCAGGTGACTTTGATTTTAATGCCATTTCACCAAAGTTTTGTATAGGAACATTTAGTCTTGATGCCTGTTGGTCAAGGAAACTCCCTGTACCTGCGGCACAAACAGTATTCATAGCAAAATCTGTAACAATACCATCTCTCAAAATAATAATTTTACTGTCCTGTCCTCCTATTTCAAGGATTGTTTGAACTCCGGGGACATAAGTACTTGCTGCAACGGCATGGGCAGTAATTTCATTTTTAACTACATCTGCACCAACCAATGCACCTGCTAAATTTCTGCCTGAACCGGTTGTTCCGACACCTAAAATATTATATTCTTGTTTTGCTTGCTGTATTAAATTTTTCAGAGATGTTTGTACCGCAACAACAGGTTTTCCTGCCGTTCTTGTCATATATCCGTCTATAAAATTTCCGTTTTCGTCTACTATTGCTGCTTTTGTCGTTACTGAGCCTACATCTATTCCCAAATATGAATTTAAAGACATAACATATCCCTCTTTGTCTGTTTAATATAATTTTACTAAAAAAATAATTCATATTGTAAAAATATATAAATAAATATGGAAATAATAACAATTTTTTCTTATGTTTATCTTTGTACTGTAAGGTAGTGAAAGGTATTTTATGTTTAAATGAGTAATATTTTTTCATATTATACTAAGTACCGAGAAAATGTCGGTGAGTACAATAAATGGAATCAGGATAGAAACAATATTAAAATACATCCTGATATTTCGCCATGCGATATTGAAAAGTTAAAAGAAAAAGCAAAAGTAATTTCAGAGCCTCTATTATTGGTAGACAGTTATGAACATGAAAAAGCGGAAGATTCAGAAACGTTTTTCTTAACATATAATATAGAATTAATGTCATTAGCAACTGCATTATCTTCTCTGCCTCTTACTATTACCAAATTACTTCCGTTCCTAGGTAAGCATGCAGATAAAAACTCTGTTGCTCAATTTGCTTATAATGCAATAAAAAAATATAAAGATAAGAGTATAACTCTGTTGGGTAAGAATATTGGACTGCCAAAAGCAGCAACTGCAGCAGCTGCGGTTCTGGGTGGGATTTTTTATGCCAAAGGAATAAAAAGGTCAATGCAATCACAACTCGGTCTTATTAGAAAAGCGAGTTTTGATGCAACTCAAAATATTATTGATAATCCAAATATGTTTGCAATTTTGACCCCGGAACAACAAGAGCAGGTTGATAAAATTGTAAAAGATGAAGAAGCCCATAAAACGGCATTCGTTGAACGATTAAAAGATAAGGTTAATCTTTCTACTTCTTTTCAATCAGTAGGCGATTATAGAAAAAATTATGCATTGTATTTAAATAAAAAAGATGAATATAACCAAAAACAAAACATAAAAAGCAATGCAAAACTGCCAAATGGAGTTGTTAATCAAGCTAAAGAAGATAAACAATTATTTGAAAATCTTATAAAAAATGTTGAACATGACGTACTTGAACCGTTAAGAAAAGTTGAAACAGTTGCAAATATATCTTATTCTGCTTTATTTACAGGTGGGTTCCTTGAGTATCTGATTTCTGATAAATTCGTACAGGTTCTTGGCGTAAAGAATAAAGTATTATCAGCAGGAATAAAATTTGGCGTGCCGTTATTAACATATTTTCTTCTCAATAAAAACATATCAGATATAGAGAATAGAGCCATTTTAGCTACTAAACATAAACATTTAAAACGATTTACCGAAAATCCCGAAAAATATGTTAATCCGCAAGAAGAGAAAAAACAATCTCCTATAGAATTTATTAAAACTCTTAATAACGATATAAAAGAATACGATAAATTTGCTGATACGGAATTGCCAAAAATAGAAGAAAAATTAATGGCTAAAAAGCAAATAAAATTAACCCCAAAACAGGAAAAAGAAGCAAAATTATTGCAAAAAAATACCTCAAGAGTTTTAAATAATCAAAGAGAAAAACTTTACGAACAATCAGTAGGTATAAAAGCACTTTCTGAAACAATATTAGGTCCATTAGATATTTTAGCAACCGCAACAGGCGGTTTCATAGGCAATAAAATGTCAAAAACATGTAAGAACAAAAAATTAGCAAGTATTATGACAGGATTAGGTGCTGTTATTGCATATATTCCTGCTGCAATTGTTGAAGCGAAATTGACAAAACAACAAAAACTTGCTGAAAAAACATCTGTAATGCTTGCATTAAAGGATATGCAAGAAATCTCACAATTTGCAGACAAAGAGATACAGATATTTCCTGAATTTAAGCAAGTAAAACAAAGTCATAGAAATATTTTTAGTAATTTTACTAAATAGAATCATCTATATATAATTCATCCAAATTATGCAGTGTTCCACCCAACGGAGTCGGATAAAGATTTTTAATTCTGTTTCTTACGGCAGTCATTGTTAACGGTGAATACAAATATATAATGGGTCTTTCATCATATATTATCTGTTGATACTTGTCATATATTTCTTTTCTCTTACTGTAATCAAGTTCAAGAGCACCTTGTTCTATAATATCATCAAGTTCTTTTTCCCAATCCAAAACGGTATCATTTGTATCACCTTGAAAACGCATGTTAAACAAATGCAAGTGTCCTTTTGAATACCATACATTTTTTCCGCTATGCGGTTCTAACGGACTACCTGTTAATCCCATCAAAACCATATCCCAATCTGATGTAGTCATCATTTTATTTACGAGCGAATTAAATTCTATCGGTTTAAAATTAACTTTTATCCCTAATTCTTTTAAATCCTCTTTTACCATAACTCCGCAGGCTTCACGTTCTGTTTGTCCTGCATTTGTATACAAATCAAATTCTACTATATTACCGTCTTTATCATGTAAAACACCATTATTATCCGTGTAAAACCCTGCATCTTTAAGCAGTTGTTTAGCATATTCAATGTTTTGTTCATGACCTGATGCCAATTTTTCATTGAGGAATATAGAAGATAATGATTCAGCGGTAAACAAAGGTTCTGCCGCACCGTTTGCAATATTGTATACCATTGCATTCCTATCAATAGCATAATCTATTGCGGTTCTAAAATTAAGATTATTAAACCATTTCTGTTTTATGGGCGGCACATAGTCCTTACCTTCTTTATTTTTTCTAGTGTTTAAATTAAATGCAAGAAACATTGTCCCTGTATTCGGACCAAGGTTGTATATTTTAAATCCGGATTTTTTTTCTTTTGACTTAAATCTTGCTAAATCTTTACCTCTTACGGAGATAACATCAAGTTCACCGGCTTCAAATTTTAAAAGTTCATTATTCAAATCACCGACTATTAAAATTACATATTTATCTATATACGGCAACAGATTATGTTGTTCATCCATTGCATAATAATTAGGATTGCGTTTTAAAATTACTCTTTGAGCAGGAACATATTCTTCCAATATAAATGGGCCGGATGCTACTATATCTTTAGGATTAATTGTTGTCCCAAGATACGAATCAAAATATCTGGCACCTTTTTTTACAACATCTTTAAATATATGTTCAGGTGCAATCTGTGTACCTACAATTCTTTGAAACGGAGCAAACGGTTTTTTTATTTTAAATTCGACTGTATATTTATCAATTTTTCTAACATGAGGATACTCCCCGTCTATTAAAACAGAATCCCTGATTGATGTATTTCCCAAACCTGCAAGAATAATATCTTCCCAAGTAAATACAACATCATCAGCTGTAATTTCTTTACCGTCTGACCATTTTACACCTTGTCTTAATTTAATTGTATAAGTTTTTAAATCATTAGACACAGCCATCTCTTTTGCAAGACTGGGTATTACTTCACCTGTCACAGGGTCGGTCGTAAACAAAGAATCATACATTAAATCTCCGATTTGTGAAGATGTTGCATCTTTTGAGACCCATGGATTGAATGTTTTTGGACCTTCTCCAATTGTTGATGTAACAATTTGTCCTCCGTATTTACCTATTGGAGAACGAGACATTCTATAATCTATTCCGTCAAATGTCTGTGTTGAATACGGTTTATATGTTGTTACTTCCTTTTGTTGACCTAAAATTCCGTTATTCGTCGTAATCATTTCTTTGGTAGGATTATCAATCCTAAAACAAGAAACAGTTACAAAAAGTATTATTGCCAATAAATAAACTATTTTTTTAAATTTATCCATATTTCAAGATTATCACATTATCTTAAAAATAGGAAATTAAACAGATGTTTAAATTTATTTAAAACAATAATTGATATAGTTATAAAATTAATCAATAAAAAAATCTTTTGGACTAACTTTTAATGTTCTTGCAAACTTATATATTTTCAGTAATAGCATTTCTCTCCACCGGTTCAATCATCTCAACAAAATTAAATGAAAAACCTATTTCCCCCTCAAATTTAAAATGTGTTATTTTTTCTTTTTTCTTATTTCTATAAGATTTTCAAGTTCATCCGTAATTTCAATTATTATTTCATTTTGTAACGAAATAAACAAACGGAGGATGTTATTTTATTAGTGTTACATAGAAAATTTTGAAAATTATATATAAAATCAAGTAATTATAGGGTGCCACAAAAATCTGATATTTTCTCGCGATGGCGGACTACATTACTATATTATATAGTTACCTGATTTTAAGTTGAAATATATTGTTTATACAGGTTCACCGTACAGACACCAGGTTTGAGCTTTTGTTATCTTAACATTAGCAAAATCACCTATATTCTTTGTCGAATCTTCAAAATGTACTATTTTATTGTTATCAGCACGTGAGTTTAAAATTGTTTTACCGTCTTTTTCAGTTTTACTTTCAATAAGCACTTTTAGTATTCTGCCTATAAATTTTTCATTTGACTTTAAGCAAACTTCTCTGTTTTTTTCATTTAATCTGTTTAAACGTTCATATTTAACATCTTCAGGTAAAAATTTATCTGTCATTTTACCTGCTTTAGTGAATACTCTTGGTGAATATGCCGCTGTATTTGAATAATCCAGTTCAAGTTCTTCCATAGCCTCCAATGTATCTTGAAATTCTTCTTCAGTTTCTCCTGGGAAACCAGCAATAAAATCACTTGTTATTGCTACATCAGGAAAACGTTTTCTTATTTTTTCAACAATTTCATAATATTGAGCTTTGGTATAATGCCTGTTCATTTCCTCTAAAATATGAGAATTTCCTGATTGCATAGGGATATGAAAATATTTGCATACTTTATCACATTCATCAACTGCATTAATAAGGTCATCCGTTATATCAGAAGGGTAAGAAGTTACAAAACGCACTCTAAATTCACCGTCAATACTGTTTAACTGTCTTAGAAGATTTGCAAGCGTTATATTTTTATCTTCAAAATCTTTCCCGTAACTGTCAACATTTTGACCTAAAAGTGTTATTTCTTTAAAACCTTCTTTTACAATATTTTGGGCTTCCTTTATAATTTCTTCCGGACGGCGACTTCTTTCTCTTCCTCTTGTAAACGGTACAACACAGTATGTACAGAAGTTATTACATCCTTCTATAATAGGTATCCAAGCATTTACAGAATCTTTTCTTTTAATTTCAAAGTCATTTTGGTCGCATACTACGGGAGTATTTGTAATAGCACAAACTTTTTCATCATTTTCAATTCTTTTTATAAGAGAAGGAAGCTCATAAATATTGTGAGTTCCGAAAATCAAATCAACATAAGGTGCACGTTTTTTGATACCTTCTTTATCTTGCTGCGCAACACATCCGCATATAGCGATTTTAATGTTAGGATTTGTTTTTTTTCGTTTACCCCAAACTCCAAGTTGACTATATGCTTTATCTGCAGATAATTGTCTGATACTGCAAGTATTAATTATTAACAATTCTGCATCTTTTTCATTATCTGTTTCTTCATAACCGAAATGTGAAAGAATACCTGCTATTCTTTCGCTATCGGATTTATTCATCTGGCAGCCCAGTGTTTCAATATACAACTTCTTCATATTTTGAATATACTATAAACACATTATTCGGTATATAGTTCTTTTAAATCCAATTCATAAGATTTTGTTTTACGGAAATAATCATGTTATACTTTATTTGATTTTGTACAAAAGGAGGATATATGACCACATTTGTTAAAGCAAGTCATTTACTTGTAAAAACCGAAGAAGAAGCAAAAAAATTAAAAGAACAAATTAATAACGGTCAAGATTTTGCAAAACTTGCAAAAGAAGTTTCATTATGCCCATCAGGTCAACAAGGCGGTGATTTGGGATATTTTACGAAAGGGCAAATGGTTAAAGAATTTGAAGATGCTTGTTTCTCTATGAAAGTTGGAGAAGTATCGAATCCTATAAAAACTCAATTCGGATATCATTTAATATATTTAACAGATAAAAAAGACTAATGGATACACAATTAATAGAATATTTAAGAAATTTTCTTATAAAAAACGATATAGACGGTTTAGTTATTAATTCAACAAATGAATTTCTTGTTGAATATAACCGTTTAGATTTAAATGCAAGATATTATGTTACAGGTTTTACGGGGTCAACAGGTGATGTTTTTTTAACTTCAGATAAGATATATCAATTTGTTGATACAAGATATCATGAACAGGCTGATAATCAAGTTGATCACGATTTTGTTGATGTAGTAAAGATTCCTTTAACAAAATCTTCTTTTACAGCCTTAACCGAAATTATTCCTTCTTACTATAAAGTTGGGGTTGTTGCAACTAAAACATCAAAAAGATTTTATGAATTGTTAGTAAAAAATCTAAAAATGAAAAATTCCATAGTTAAATTAATCAATATTGACCCTGTTATAGAATTTAAAAAAGAGTCTATAACTCCGGTGAACTATAATGTTTTTCAAGTTTCAAAAGATATAACAGGCTTAACTGCAGATGAAAAATTTGAACAAATAAAACAACATATCGATGGTAATTTTAATATACTTGTAACTTCATTAGAAGATATTGCTTATATCACTAATTTGCGTTCTTATGACTTTGACTACAGTGCAATTTTTCCGGCTAAAGCAATTATAACAAATGACGGAATCAATATATATACTGATTGTTCACTTCCTTTTATAGGTGATAATTTTAAGATATATCCGTTTAAAGATATGGAACAAAAGTTAAAAAGCATTACAAAATCAACAATTTATATAGATGAAGAAAAACTGTCCATATATGATTATAACCTAATCAGTCCTACAAACAAAATATTAAAAAGTTATTTAAGTTTATTTAAAACAGTTAAAAATGATAATGAACTTGAACACATGAAAAAGTGCTTTGAACGCTCGGATAGAGCATTAAAAGTAGTATATGATATGCTAAATTCTAATACAATATATTCGGAATATGATTATTATGAAGCATTAATAAAATCAATGAAGGAAAACGGAGCATTATCATTAAGTTTTAAACCAATAGTTGCAGCAGGAAGCAATACATCTATAATTCATTATTCAAGTCCGTCAAAAGAAAAAATGGTAAATGACGGGGATTTTCTTTTGGTGGATTACGGCGGATATTATGAAGGAGGAATTGCAACCGACACAACAAGAACTTTTATAAAAGGCACACCTTCGGCAGAACAAAAAATAGTATATACGACTGTGTTAAAAGCATTTTTAAATGCTTATTATACAAAGTATGACAAAAAAGCATCATATTTTAGTATTGATAAAGTTGCAAGGGATATCATAGATAAAAACATATCTCCCGACTATCCGTTTGCACATGGTACCGGTCACGGTGTGGGAATTTCAGTACATGAAAATCCGCCAAGAGTATCATCTGCCGAATCTTCAAAAACAAAAATTATTGAAAATACAGTATTTTCAATTGAGCCCGGTGCTTATAAGGAAGGTTGGGGCGGAATACGTATTGAAAACACCGTATATGCAAAATATGAAGAAGATAAAATAACAATGCATACTCTTTCACATTTCCCTTTTGAAATAAAACTGATAGATTTGTCTGTTATGAATGACTTTGAGAAATTCTACTATATGAAATGGCAGGCAGCTTCATGTGTTCTGTAGCCTCCAATAATAAAATAAAAGAAACTATAAAATTACACCAAAAGAAATATAGGGATTCTCTAGGATTATTTATAGCAGAAGGAATAAAATCCATTGAAGAAATAATTTCTTCAGGACTTCAAATACAAGAAATATTTATTAAAAACGGATACAAATATAATTTTAATAAATATACAGTGTATTCTGTTGATGAGAATATAATGAAAAAGCTTACAACAACAGATTCCCCTTGTGAGATTATGGCTGTTGTAAAAAAGCCAAAAACAGATATAAATGATGTTTTAAACGGAAAACATATAATACTTTTAGACTCTATAAGCGATCCGGGTAATTTAGGAACAATAATAAGAAGTGCAGCAGCATTTAACATTGACGCTATTATACTTTACGGCAATTGTGTTGAATTATATTCACCCAAAGTTATTCGTTCTGCAGTAGGTAATTTATTTAAAACCCCTATTATAGAAATTAAAAACGAAACGGAATTAAAAGAAATTTTTAAAGACTATACAAAAATAGCAACTGCTCTTTCAAAAGAAAATAATATAAGTATTAAAGAATGTTCAAAACTAAATAAATATATCGTTATGTTTGGTAGTGAAGCAAAAGGTTTATCAAAAGAATTAATAAATATATCAGAAAAAAATATAAAATTAGATATGGCAAAAGATGTTGAATCATTAAATTTATCTGTTACTGCTTCAATCATAATGTATGAGTTATTTTCATAATAATTATGCTTTTTTTCTTACAACAAGAGCATTACTTATGGAAACAGCATTCTTTATATTTGTTCCCGAATATATCTTTCCGCCAACATACATAACGGTTGAACTTCCGCCATCAAGATTAATTGCTTCATAACACCCCAAAGACTTCATTAATTGAGCAAGTTCATTTAAAGTCAGACCGCTGCTGCCTTCTTTTCTTCCGTCAACAGTTACCATTATCATTACATTATCTTTTGTATATCCGATTGCGGTTCTGGGGTTTCTTCCCGATATTGCATTCAATTTTTCTATTGCGGTATCGACATATATACTGCCTTCTTTTATCAAATAAGGACCTCCGCTTATTATGTTGTCTGCATTCATATTTGGTGTTAGTGAATAATGAACCTCAACATCATCGCCTGATTTTAAGTTTTTCAAAACTTCTATAGGTGCATTAATAACAAATCCATCATACGGTATTGATACAGGATTATTTGATTTTTCGATTATTCGGTTATTCCTTATTGCTATATTTGCTGACGGTTTTATTGTTGCAGGTGTCTTACTCCCCCACTTTGAGGTATAAATAAGTACATTTGATGCCATCATCCTTGGTTGATTTATATTATCTATTTTTATTATTTCATTATTGCTTTTTAATTCGCCTGTAAAAGCTATTTTTGAAGTAGAAAACCCGGTTTCCGTAATTGCAAATCCGGCTCTTTCATATATCGGACCTGATATAATATCCCCATTTATAACAAGAGCACCTAAAGGAGTTCCCGTATCTTGTTTAAAATATGTTCCGTTAACGGCGATAAGTACTTCATCATCCTCAACTATCTTCCATATTTTTGATTTTGAATGCATTTTAGAAGAACTTAATTGAGGAATAATCTCTATATTTGGATTTATATTTCTGTTTATTTCTGCAATATTTATTTTTGTGCGATGAGAGTTAATATATTTAACCATAGAAATATATGCAACACCGTTATCAAGGTGTTTTACGGAATTATTGCCATATTTACTTTTTAAGTCCTGTTCCCATTTATTTTTTAATAAAAAAAGAGCATCATCAGACTGCTCTTTTTCAAAAATATTATTATTTTGGATATAGCCTTTTAAAGCACCTTCTGCGGTATATTCAACATCGGGCATACCCTGACCGGAGAAAACAGCTAACGCCATTAACACAATACCCAGCTTTAAGACCATTTTCTCGGAACAGAATATTCTACGTTGTGCCAGTGCTTCTGCGTACATTATTAATGTTCCTTATACTACAATTGTAACATATTTTTTATTGACTTTCAAGTGTTGATAAGAGTTTTATAAAGAAATTTGTAGTATAATATTTTTTATTTTGGAGGGAATTATGAAAAAAATAGCAGTCGAATATTTTAAAAAAGGATATTCTTGTTCCGAATCAGTTGTACAAGCAGCCATAGATAAAGGATATGCGCCAAAAGAATTGTTAAGTGCCGCTACACCGTTTTCAGGCGGAATGGGTGTAAGATGTTTATGCGGTGCAGTTGCAGGCGCTATGCTTGTTATTGGTTCAATATACGGAAAAAACACAGAACGTGACGGTATGCAAGCAAGAGCAATGGCAAAACAATTTAATGAAAATTTTTCTCTAAAATATAAAGTTAATTGTTGTAAAGTATTATCTGCAGGTTTTAAAGATTTTCATTCACCTGAAAGAAAACAACATTGTTGTTCAATGGTAGAAGACAGTTGCATAATTTTAGAAGAAATATTAAAAGAAAATCTTGTAAAGGCATAATTCTATTCATATTAATAAAAATTCCGGGTTGTATGGAATGCAATATAACCCAATAACAATATTATTTATTGGTTAATAATAAAAAGTTGTAAGTCAGGCACTGCCTGACTTATTTTTTGAATAATACAATATAACCGCAAAAATTTTTATGTTTATTTTATAATATAGGTACGGAAAGAAATGGAATGTTTTTAGATAAAGCGAGAGTAAAAATTCTTTCAGGCAAAGGCGGTAACGGAATAGTTGCCTGGAGAAGAGAAAAATATGTTGATAAAGGCGGGCCCGCTGGCGGTAATGGAGGAAAAGGCGGGGACGTTTATTTCGTTGCAACAGAAGATATGACTACTCTTATGGATTTTAAATTTCAATCCGTTTTTAAAGCCGAAAACGGTGAAAACGGGTATATAAAAACCCAACACGGTAAATGCGGTAAAGATTTATATGTAAAAGTTCCAGTTGGAACAATTATACGTGACGTATCAACAGATAAAGTTATCGCCGATTTAAATATTGACGGTAAAACTGTAATGCTTGCAAAAGGAGGCAGAGGCGGAAGAGGTAACGCTTGTTTTGCAACAGCACAAAAAAGAGCACCACAGTTTTGTGAACCAGGTGAAAACGGAATTGAAAGAACTCTTGAATTAGAATTAAAACTTATAGCCGATGTCGGTTTACTTGGTATGCCAAATGCAGGTAAATCAACACTTATAAGTGCAGTAAGTTCTGCAAAACCTAAAATTGCAGATTATCCTTTTACAACGATTGTTCCTAATTTAGGTGTAGTAAGAAAAGATAGTGGTGACGGTTACGTAATAGCGGATATTCCCGGATTAATTGAAGGTGCATCAGAAGGCATCGGACTTGGTCACGAATTTTTGCGCCACGTTGAAAGATGCCGTTTTTTAATTCACCTTGTTGATTTAACAAAAGAAAATCCAATAGAAAACTACAAAATTATCAATGAAGAATTAAAAAAACACTCCGAACAACTTTCTAAAGTTTATCAAATAATTGCATTGAACAAGATTGATTCTGTTGATGAGGAAGCAAAGCAAAAATATTATGATGAATTTAAAAAATTAGCAAATGATGTTTTCTTAATTTCTGCTGCAACAAGAGAAAATTTAAAAGAGTTTATGTATTTTGTTGCACAAAAAGTAGACGAAATTCCAAAACCCATTATTGAAGTTGAAGTTGAGGAAGATGATGGTGCTACTGACAATGATGATAGTGCTTACCAAATATATAAAGTTGATAAACACACTTTTGTTGTTGAGGGCGGTAAAATATTCAGGCTTGCAAATGTAACAGACGGCAGAAACACGGAACAACTATACAGATTTCAGAATATATTAAAGTCAATGGGCGTATTTGATGCACTTATAGCTGCAGGTGTTCAGGAGGGTGACGTTGTAAAAATCGGACACCTTGAGTTTGATTATTTGTTTTAAATATAAATTTAAAGTCATTTGAAATCATTGTGAAAATGAAACAATCTCAAAATTTACAATAAAAAAACGACCGCTGAAACGGTCGTTTCTTAAATTTAAATATTATATAATTATTAAGCTGCAACACCTTTAATTTCAGTAATCAAATAGTTTGCAATCCATTCAAAATCACTGTTTGTTTGTGCTGCTTTTTTAAGGTAGTCAATTGATGATTCGCCTATTCTTATTAGAACCATTGCGACAATACCTCTGGTTCTACCCTTTACGACCTGTAAAGAATCTACAAGAGAAGGAACTGCATCTTTTCCGATGCTTACCAATTCGTTTTCAATTTCATTTTTTATAGTATTATCTGCTGCATTTTCTAATTTATCAATGTATTCATTTATCGGTGTTAATACTGCGTTCATCTTTTTGCCTCTTTATTATTTCTCAAATCTTCCAATTATATTATAGAGTAAAAAATCGAAAATCCCGTTTTTTTAATATATTCTTTATATCGAGGTTCAAACCCAATAATAATAAGTATTTTAATTACAATTACTATATCAATTATTCTTTCTAATCCTTAAAAAATAGCCCGAATATATAGGTTTAATATTATACCTTGGCATAATTTTTTTACGTCTGATTACGGGTAAACTAAAAATAGCCTGAAAACAAGGCTATGGAAGTATGTTATAAAAAGGACGTTATTAAGGGGTATTTGAAATGTTAGTTGAAAGATATATAAACGGATTTAATCAGAGAAGTCAAATAGAATTTAAAAATGTATCAAAGGAAATAATTCCATGGTTGGAGAAAACGGCTGAAGAAAATAACTGTACAATTGATAAAAGAGAATGGAAAAGTAAATATAACAGCTATGTAATATATGATTATGAACCATTTTGTTCTGACGGATTTGAAATAAATATAACCGTATCTTCACATGACATAAATTATTTATATTTTTTGAAATTTCTATATAACAATAAGCTAGATACAATAGAATATCTAAATAATTGTATTGGAAATATATAAAATTTATTGTAAATTAAAACTGGAGTATTATAATTGAGTACAAAAGAAAGGAGTAATCTATGGATGAGAACAATAATCAAAATGAAAATGAAAATATGAATAATGAAAACACACAAAATATTGAAGAACAAAAAGCAGAGATAAACAAGCATGTATGCTTTGAAAATCACTGTTGGAAAATGTGTCTTGGAATGGTTATTGCTGCATTTTTAGGCGGATTTCTTGCTACTTATTTTGTTGCAGATCAAATTGCAGAAAGACAAATAAAAAGATACAAGACAGTTCAACCGTTTAATCCCGACAGGTATGAAAGAAAAATTTTAAATGACTATGACAAAATATACGAAAAAAATCTAAGAGAATTTGAACGTGCATTTGAACATAATAAAATTTTTGATATGCCTTCTTTTGAAATGCCTAAATTCATTAATGATGGAGTAAATATAAAAACAGATATAGATGATGATGAATATGAAATTATCATTGGTTTGAAACCTTTTAACGATGATGAAAGTAAAATAAACTATAATATTTCCGGTAAAAAATTGACCGTATTCGGCAGTTCTGAATCAAAAGGAAAAGAATTTGAACAAAGCATTTCTTTTTCGCAAGATTTTATATTACCTGATAATGCGGATATGATGAATATTAAAAAAGAAAAAGACGGGCATAAACTAAAAATTTCAGTACCTTTGAAATAAGGCTTTTTATATAATACAAAAACAGGCTTTTAAAGCCTGTTTTATTTTTATGTGATTTGATGATTTCTTCTGTTGCATTTTTATTAGTACAATCATAAGACTTTGCTAAACTACAAAATCATACGGTTTATGGCATTCTCACCGCATTATTATAATTAATTTTGTAAGTTTAAAAGTCATCGTTCCCGAGGTTTATTCGGCAATTTTTCTATAATGTTAACAATATTGTTTTACAGAAATCAGCAATTTGTTTTTCAAAAAGTTTACCTTCTTTTGAATTATAATACTCTTTTCTCCACCAATTTTGTTTATAATCAGGTTTAGGATAAGGTAATTTTAGGATAGGAATATCTTCAAATTCTACAATTTGATGCAATACATCCTGCGTATCTATAACCACTATTTTAAACGGTCTGTTATATCTCAATCTTACAATTTGTGCATATTGAGCATTTATATCTTCATCCTCACCCAATATTTGCACAAACAATATCGGAGTTTCATCAAACATAGCCTGCCAAAAGTTTTGGATTCTTTTTTTATACAGAGCAATTAATTTATCTTTATCATCTTTGCCAAAACACTTGTCATGCGAAAACTCTATGCAATTAGGTGCTTTTATCCAATATTTACCTGTATATTCCAAATCATCAAAAAATTCATTAAAATCAGTTTGTAATGACTTCGTTATTTCTTTCATACCAAATACAGCCAAATCAAACGGATAAGTTATTTCACCCATAATTTTTGTAGGTTTTACTTTTTGCCTTGAAAGTATAGTTCTTGGCATACAGTTTTGTCCTAAAGGTATTATATTTATTTTTTTCTGTTTTCCAAAAATTTCCATATAAAAATGATAATAAAATTAAGATTTTTTATCAATTAAATATTCCAAAAATTTACTCTTGTATTGTATAATTTTAATCAGAGGATTTGTTATGAAAACATATATAAAAGATTATTTCTTTCTTACAATAGGTGCGCTTATCTATGCATTTTCTATTGAAGCATTTTTTGTACCGAGTCACATTATTGACGGTGGTATAACAGGTATATCAATGATATTAAGCAAAATAACTTCAATGCAATTAGGTATTTTTATCGTAGCTATAAATTTACCGTTTATAATATTAGCTCTTCAAAAATTAGGTAAAAGGTTTGTATTTTCAACATTTTATGCAATATTAATTTTTGCATTGGGTGTTACATGGTTTAGCGGTATTTTTCACGGTGCTTGTATAATTCCTGATTTAGAATTGTTTTTGGTTTCTATATTCGGAGGTTTAATACTGGGAGCAGGTGTAGGTCTTGTTATAAGAAACGGTGCATCTCTTGACGGTACAGAAATTATGGCTATCTATGCCACAAAGAAAATACCATTTTCCGTCGGTGAAATTATAATGTTCATTAACTTATTCATATTTACAGTCGCAGGCTTTGTATATGATTGGCAGCATGCTCTTTATTCAATAGTTACTTACTTTGTTGCCTATAAAACAATGGATGTTGTAATTGAAGGTTTGAACGAATCAAAATCTGTTTTTGTAATAACCGATTATTCCGAGGAAATCGGTAAAGACATAATGGAAAAAATGGATGTAAGTGTTACATACATTGATGCGGAAGGCGGATATTCGGGTGCAAAAAAGAGAATTGTTTATTGTGTAATTTCACGTTTACAAGTACAAAAATTAAAAGAAATTGCTAAAGAAACAGATCCAAGAGCCTTTATAGCAATAGAAAATGTGTACGAAGTCGAAGGCGTTCGAGTTAAGAAAAGAAAAATATAAAATTAAACCCTCTATATAAGAGGGTTTAATTATTTTTATACTCTTACATATTTTTCTTATTTAGTTTTGTGTTACAATTTAACTGTAATTGGTAGAAAGAACGGAGTAAAAACATGAAAGAACTATCCGCACTTCAAATTGAAAGATTAAAATACCAACCTAAATTACCAAAATCATTAGCAGGCGGTATTAATAATTTATCAATGACAGAAGGTAATAAAACTCAATCTGTTAAAGATATGGAACAGATTCAAGAATTATTTAAAAACACATACGGAAAACCAGTTGTAACATTTACAACAACATCTGCAACACAAGCAGGTGAAGCAAGAAACATCGGTGTTATCTTATCAGGAGGTCAAGCTCCCGGTGGACACAATGTTATTGCAGGTTTATATGATGCATTAAAACAATCTAATCCTAACAGTAAATTATATGGATTTTTAGGCGGTCCTTCAGGCATTATAGAAGGTCAATATATCGAATTTACACCTGAGAAAATTGATGCATACAGAAATACAGGCGGATTTGATATTATTGGTTCAGGCAGAACAAAACTTGAAACGGAAGAACAATTCCAAAAAGCATTAAAAGTATGCCAAAACTTAAATATAACAGGTGTTGTAATTATCGGTGGTGATGATTCAAATACTAATGCTGCAATGCTTGCTGAATGGTTTGTTAAACATAATGCAGGTATACAAGTTATCGGCTGTCCTAAAACAATAGACGGTGACTTAAAAAATGACCAGATTGAAATATCATTCGGTTTTGATACCGCAACAAAAACTTATGCAGAATTAATCGGTAATATTTTAAGAGATGCAAATTCAGCAAAAAAATACTGGCATTTTATCAAATTAATGGGAAGAAGTGCTACACACGTAGGTTTGGAAGTTGCTCTTCAAACTCAACCCAATATTACTTTAATTTCTGAAGAAGTTGAAGAAAAGAAAATGTCTTTAAAGCAAATTGTTGATTATATGTCAAATATAATCGCAAAAAGAGCGGAAATGGGTAAAAATTTTGGTATAGCATTAATTCCTGAAGGTTTAATTGAATTTATTCCTGAAGTTAAAGCAATGATTGCTAACTTAAATGATATTTTAGCAACATTAGAAAATGATGCAGCATATAAAAATGCTGATGAAAATACAAAATTTGCAATCATTAAGAGCAAACTAAATGCTCAGGATGCAAGTGTATATGAATCACTGCCTGTAATGATTAAACAACAATTATTAATGGACAGAGATCCTCACGGTAACGTACAAGTTTCCAAAATAGAAACAGAAAAATTATTAATTGAAATGGTAAGTGCTAAATTATCAGAAATGAAGAAAGCAGGAACATACAACGGGAAATTCTCTGCACAATGTCATTTCTTCGGTTATGAAGGCAGATGCGCATTCCCGTCAAACTTTGATGCTGATTATTGCTATTCATTAGGATTTAATGCTTATGCATTAATGAAATTCGGTTTGACAGGTTATTTGTCATCAGTTAAAAATTTATCTGCTCCTGCAAGCGAATGGGTAGCAGGTGGTGTTCCTTTAACAATGATGATGAATATGGAAAAACGTCACGGTCAATTTAAACCGGTTATTAAAAAAGCACTTGTTGAATTAAACGGACCAGTATTTAAAGTACTTGAACAAAACAGAGAAGACTGGGCATTAAATGACAGGTACATTTTCCCCGGTTCAATTCAATACTTTGGACCATCAAGTGTTTGCGATATAACAACGGAAACATTAAGACTGGAAAATGCTGCTAAATTGGCAACAGTATAAAAACTTATTACAAAAGGGAAGAGGAGAAATAACTTTCTCCTCTTTTTTTAATAATTATATACCTATAACCGGTAATCCTTCAAATTCACCAATTTGCTTATACTCAAAATTTTGATTATTTGTACAAATCATTTGGGCAAGTATTGCTCCTAAAAGTGCTTCCAATTGCGCAACAGGTAACATATTAACAGGCAATTCCCTCATTCCGTATTTCATTCTTAAAGTATCCTGTAATGCTTTACAATCTATTGGAGTACGCTCTCTGTATGCATAGCAATTTCCGTAAATTTGCTTCATATTTTCTATATCAAATCTATATATATCAATACCTTTTACATATAATTCTCTAAAATATTCACTGCCACGAGAAGAAAATCTGTTTGTCCAATCTTCTCTGTTTATCATTTTTGTATCAAAATTAACCAAATCATAAGTTCTGGAATTATATTTCCATTTACTGCTAAGCATAATTTCATTTTCAGGTACGGAAACAAGTATTACAGAATTTTGCTTGCCTGCATAATTATCAAGAAAATATTTTACATCACTCATAGAAAAAAGCTTATCAAGCATTATAATATGCATATTTCTATCTATAACAGCAACTGCAGATTCAGTCGTACTGAGTCCGCTAAGTGATATACCGATAAATGAAAGTTTTGACTCTTTATTTTTTATTATATCCATACGTCTTATTTTATTACAGGTTATATATATTCGCAAATACTTCAAAACAAAAGGGAAAACAAACATTCCGAAGAATGTTTGTTTATAGGGGGCAAATCTTCTGTATCCTCTACACTTTCAATAATTAAAGAGGATAAAACATTATATATTTATTACTAATTACCTTTAAAAATTAACTACCTTATATTTTATAAAAAGTTTTTAATAACCAAATTTCAATTATTGAAAATTTTGTATCATTTGTTAACAAATACATTTAAACAATTTCAAAATTTCTTATTTGTAAATAAAGTATCTTTGAGTTAAATTAAATATATTAAATAAAGAGATGACAGGGAATATAATATGTTAACAACAACATCAATGAAAACGCATGGTTGCGGAGAAGTTACAAAACAAGACTTAGGTAAAGAAATTACAATAGCAGGATGGGTTTCTGCAGTTAGAGATTTGGGCGGAATTATTTTCGTTGAAGTAAGAGATAAATCAGGTTTATTTCAACTTGTATCTGACCCTCAGAAAAATCCTGAAGTATATGATGTTTTTCAAAAACTTAGAGATGAATTCGTTATTAAAGCAACAGGTATAGTATCGGAACGTCCGGCTGAAACATATAATGAAAAACTTCCTACAGGTGATATAGAAGTATATCCTACCAAAATAGAAATTTTATCAACAGCTGCTGTTTTACCGTTCCCTTTAAATGCTGATGACGTAAGCGAAGATATAAGATTAAAATATCGTTATTTGGATTTAAGACAAGAAAAAGTATTGAATTGTTTAAAATTAAGACACGAAATTGTTAAAACAATGCGTAATTACTTGAACAATCAAAACTTTATGGAAGTTGAAACACCTATATTAATTAAAACAACACCTGAAGGTGCAAGAGATTATCTTGTTCCAAGCCGTGTTCAACCCGGCAAATTCTATGCACTTCCTCAATCACCTCAAATTTTCAAACAATTATTAATGGTTGGCGGTATAGAAAGATATTATCAAATAGCAAAATGCTTTAGAGATGAAGACTTGAGAGCAGACAGACAACCTGAATTCACTCAAGTAGATATGGAAATGTCTTTTGTAACTCAACAAGATATTATGAATATGGTTGAAGGTTTATTACATGAAGTATTTAAACTTGTAGGATATGAAACTCCTGCAAAATTGCCGGTTATGACATACCAAGAAGCAATGGATAAATACGGAAGCGACAGACCTGACGTAAGATTTGGTTTAGAATTATTTGATATCGGCGATATTTTAATGGAATCTGACTTTGAAATTATCAAGGATACTTTGAAAAAAGGCGGTATAGTTAGAGCTATAAAAATTCCGGGTATTGCAAATTATTCAAGAAAAGAAATAGACGATTTAACTAAACTTGCAATATCATTTGGTGCTAAAGCATTAGCTAATATAATTTATCAAGAAGACGGAACACCAAAATCACCTGTATTGAAATTCTTAAAAGAAGGGCAAGCTGAACAAATACAACAAAGAGCAAATGCAAAAGCAGGTGATGTTGTATTCTTCGTTGCTGATAAACCAAAAGTTACTTATGATGTAATGGGCAGATTCAGATTATACTTTGGTGATAAATTAGGATTAATTGACCCGAATGCGCATGCTTTGTTATGGGTTGTTGACTTCCCGATGTTTGAATACTCGGAAGAAGACGGAAGATATGTTTCTGTTCACCACCCATTCACAATGCCAAACTTAGAAGATATTGATAAAATGGAAACAGATCCCGCTCATTGTCGTTCTATAGCTTATGATATTGTTTATAACGGTAATGAACTCGGCGGCGGAAGCGTAAGAATACATGACGGCGAAATACAAAGACGTGTATTTAAGGCTTTAGGTTTATCAGAAGAAGAAACTCAAGAAAAATTCGGCTTTATGATTAACGCATTTAAGTATGGTACACCACCGCATGCCGGCTTAGCATTAGGCTTAGACAGAGTTGTTGCTTTACTTGCTAAAACAAACTCTATAAGAGATGTAATAGCATTCCCGAAAAACTCTGCAGCAAAATGTCTTATGACAGAAGCACCAGCAATGGCTACTGAAGAACAGTTACGAGAATTGCATTTAAGATTAACAACAAAAGTTAATTAATTTTAATAAAAAACATATTATAGAACAGTCATGTTCTATAATATGTTTTATACAGTTGCTTTATTTTGAGCATACAGGGAAGGTAAATGGAAGACGTTAGAGAAATTTGGGATAAAGTCCTTAAAATATTAAAGGACAAGATAGTTGCAACTACTTATGAAACTTGGGTACTACCATTGGTTCCTCATTCTTTTGAGGATAATTGTTTTTGTGCTTTAACAGGACAAAATCTTGCCGTTCAAATATTACAAAAAAATCAAAAAGATATTTCAAAAGCACTTTCAGAAATAACGGGGAAAGAAGTATATTTTAAAATAATATATGACGAAAATTTGCACAAACAGATGGAAAAAGAACGTCAAAAAGTAAAAAAAGAAGAAGAAAAAGAATTTATAAAAAATCTTGAAAATAAAATACTTCCTTCCAAATATGATGGCTTAAAGAAAATGCAATCAGCTTGCAATTTAAACTTAAAATATAAATTTGATAATTTTGTTGTAGGAGCAAGTAACAAGTTTGCTTATGCGGTTTCTATGGCAGTCGCAAAAGACCCGGGTAAACAATATAATCCTTTGTTTATATACGGAGGCTCCGGACTCGGCAAAACTCATTTACTACAAGCTATCGGTCATGATATTTTGTTTAATACAAAACTAACAGTCAGATATTTCAAAGCAGAAGAATTTATAAACGATTTGGTTAATTCACTTGCAAAAGGCATGGATAAATCAGGTGACAAAAATAAAAAAATGAATGAATTTAGAAATAAATACAGAAATGCTGATGTTCTTTTGATAGATGATATTCAACTGATAGAAGGCAAGCCCAGAACAGAAGAAGAACTTTATAATACTTTTGATACACTTCATAATGCAGGTAAACAAATTGTATTTACATCTGACCGTTCACCCGATAAATTTGAAAATTCTCCCGACAGATTAAAAACAAGATTTAAACAGGGATTACTTGCAGATATTCAAGTGCCTGATTTGGAAACAAGAATGGCAATTTTAACAAAATTGGCTAATGACAGGAACATAATAATTCCGATTAATGTTATAGAATTTCTTGCTACTGTATACAACAAAAACATAAGAGAACTTGAAGGTGCATTTAATACAGTCAGTGCTTATGCTTCAATAAACGATATGCCTATAACAATTGACTCCGTAAAAAGGATTATAGGGTATAACGAACAAAGAAAAAACCTAACAATAGATGGAATAATTGATATTGTTGCAAGTTACTATAATATTTCGGTTGAAGATATTAAAAGCACAAACAGGAGTGCAAAAACCGCTTATGCCCGTCAGGTTGCAATTTATTTGGCAAAAGAATTAACCGGAGAAAGTTTTCCTAATGTCGGAAAATGTTTTAACAGAAAACATACAACTGTTATATATTCACATAAAGAAGTAAAAACAAATATCGCTAAAGACAGAAATCTGGCAAATGATATAAATGAGCTTACAAACCTGATTAATGAGTAAATTATATGTTTAATAAAATAAAAATGTTAAATGGTGACTGGTATGAACCAATGAAATCAATAACTCTTTCAAAAGAAAGAGCAAAAGTCAAAGATTTATGCTATGAGTATAATAATATACCGCCATCAAAAGGAAAAGAACGTACTAAATTAATAAAAAAGATATTCGGCAAAACAGGCAAAGAAATTTGGGTTGAATCAAATTTCTACTGCGATTATGGTTATAACATAGAAGCAGGTGATAAATTATATATAAATCATAACTGTGTTATTTTAGATTGCGCAAAAGTAAAATTCGGGAAAAATGTTTTTGTTGGACCTAATTGCGGATTTTATACAGCAATTCACCCTACTGATGTTAAAACAAGAAATAAAGGTTTAGAATGCGCAAAACCGATAACAATCGGAGATAATGTTTGGATTGGCGGAAATGTAACAGTTCTACCGGGAGTAAAAATAGGCAATGGTTCTGTTATAGGTGCAGGAAGTGTTGTAACAAAAGACGTCCCAGACAATGTAATTGCCGTAGGTAATCCTTGCTACCCTATAAAAAATATCAACAATTAAAGAAATTACGTTATTCTTCATTTAAGAAAATATATTCATTAGGATTAACAAGAGTATCTTTGGGAATATCCTTCAAATAAAAATTAGAAGAATCATCATTATATCCAAACGGTGCAGGCATTATGAAACCACCATGATGTCGATTAGCATAATGATAACCGTAATTATGATGGCTGTATCTGTGGCTATGGCGAGGATAATACATTGGATAACCGTAATTATAAGCATTCATAAACGGGAAAATATTATAATAATCATCCAAAGCATTATCATATTGCTGCAAAAGAACAGTATCTTGTTTATATTGCTGAAATTTATTAGCGCTTTGTTCCTCATTGCCAAACGAGGCAAGAGGAACAATAAGAATAAGTACAGTCAGAAATATTTTTATTCCGCGCATTTAAACTAATACCACCAATATCCGCCGTCACGAATTTGTTGATTTATTTTATCATTTTTTTCGTATTGAGCTTCTTTTCTTTGATTATTTTTATTTCTTTCCAAATTCGCTACTCTTGAATAGCACATTCCAAGTTCACTTTGTGTTTTTGAAATAACTTTGCATTCCGTAATAGACTTTTCAAACTTAGCTTTTCTCAATGCCCAGTAATTATTTTCCATATTACGTTTGCTGTTTTCTTTTGCGGGCTTAAATACCGCATTTTCATATAATGGAGGACAAAATTCCGCCCACTGAGGTTCTATAACACTTTCTGCTTTTGCACTATCTGCACTTATACCTATAAAAGCAAGTACAAATAAACTCAATATAATATATTTTTTCATTGATTATCCTCATAAATTATTATAATCATTAAAACGATACTGTTGTCTTAATGCTTGTGTTTCTTGAAGTGTTCTGTAATACTCCTGCTCTGCATTAGCATTATACTCTTTTTGAGCTCGTTTTTCATCTTTTCTGTCTTGCTGTCTATCAGTAAATCGTTGAGCTGATTCTATTGTACTCATAGTACCACGCCCTGCTCTATTAACGGAATTAACAGTTTCAGCTGTCCTGCTTATATTATTAAGTACATTTATAAAGTCTGCTTGTGCCTGCATATCAATTCCAATAAAGAATGATAAGCATAATGCGCCTGCAATAAGTGCAAATAACTTTTTCATCTTCATAATTACTAACCTTTTCAATAAATAACTGTACTATACTTTTATACCCAAAACTAAAACTTTTATAACATATTTTTTTATTTTTGAAAATACTTAATAACGGCAAATTAAAATATGTTTGTTTTTTATGTTAATTGAGAAAAGGAACGGATAATGAAAATAAGTGCCCCTGTTATAACTCCTAACTTTGAGAGAGATTATAATAAAAATAACAATATTCTATCACCGTTAAAACGTGATACCGTATCTTTTTCTAAATCATTTTCTCCTTTTTTATACGGATATTCTTGGTATTTAAATAAAGAAAATATTGTTACACAGGATGACTTTTCCACAACCGTTGTTGATAAAGAAAGAAAAAGGAAATTGAAAGATATATTTAACGGTAAGACATATACAAAAAAAATTTATGATTTACCTTTAAGACTCAGAGAAGAATTATCAGAAACTAACAAAGATACGGTTGTTTCTAATATTCCAAATGATGTGATGATTGCTTCAGGATTAAGTAATAACGACTTTATAAAATCTATAGATAAGATAAATTCATTTATAAACATAATTTATCCCAGATATGATAAGGATGAAGATAGAACCCAACAGAAATTCAAAATGAAACTTGGGAATACTGTTGCTACAGTTACAAGAATTACACAGGGATTATCCGGAATAATATATAAAATAGAAATACCTAATTGTAAACCATTATGCCTAAAACATTTTATTAACATATTTGATACTAATTTATCAGAAGGGGCTTTCCCCGAAATTTCTCTGGCAAAAAAGATGAATGAAGATAACGTAAAAGATATTCCTTTGCTATATTGCGCAAATCCATATAACGGTTGGATGTTATCAGAGTTTATAACTTCGGATTATAAATCAAGAAAAGACGGTATTTCTTTTAATAATTATTTAAAAAGAAATAATCTTGTTTGTAATGACGTAAATGAAGGCATGACGGTAGGTGGAAAAGATGCAAATATTTATGTCGATTTTGGATATATATACTCAAAAGAATCAGATAGAGATACAAAAGGTTTTCATACAAAAGTAAATGAAGACAGAAAGAACAACGCTAACAGATTTTCACAACAATCTATTGAAAAAACTTCCATTATGTCATCTGCTGAAAATATATTTTTATACGGAGATGATAAAGTTCAAGATTCTATGATAAAAGAATATCATTCTAATCCCGAATTTCATTTTCTTTCCGAAGTAACAGAAGCTGTTGAAAATATTTTATCGGGTAAACGTATTTCCTCATCACTTGCAATGCGATTACAAAAACATTTTGAAGAAATCGGGTTTATTGGTGACGCATTAGATATAATAAGTACTTGCAAACAGTAGCAAAACAGAGCGTTTGTATTGACAATGCTTTGTTTTTCTTATAGTCTTGGACTGTATATAAAAAAAGAGAGTACAAATGAAAATATTTGAAGAATTACAAGCACGTGGGCTTATAGCTCAATTAACGAATGAAAAAGAAGTAAGAGAACTTGTAAACAATGGTGGGGCAAGATTTTATATAGGCTTTGACCCGACAGCCGATTCATTACATGTCGGACATTTTATGGCATTATGTTTGATGAAACGCTTGCAAATGGCAGGAAATAAACCGGTAGTTTTAATTGGAGGCGGTACAGGATATATTGGCGACCCGTCAGGTAGAACAGATATGCGTTCTATGATGACACCGGAAATGATTCAGCATAATTGTGACTGTTTTAAAAAACAAATGGAAAGATTTATCACATTTGGTGATGATGCAGCAATTATGGTTAATAATGCGGACTGGCTTTTAAAATTAAATTATATTGAACTTTTAAGAGATGTAGGTGCTTGCTTTTCTGTAAATAATATGTTGAGAGCCGAATGTTACAAACAAAGAATGGAAAAGGGACTTAGCTTTTTAGAATTTAATTATATGATAATGCAAGCTTTTGACTTTTATTATTTGCATAATAATTATAAATGCAATATGCAATTTGGCGGTGATGATCAGTGGAGTAATATGCTTGCAGGTACGGAACTTATAAGAAAGAAAACAGGTGAAGATGCTTATGCTATGACTATTACCCTGTTGATGAACAGTGAAGGTAAAAAAATGGGTAAAACGGCAAAAGGTGCCGTATGGCTTGACCCGAATAAGACTTCACCGTTTGAATTTTATCAATATTGGAGAAATGTTGACGATGCTGATGTTATGAAATGTATAAGAATGTTGACATTTATACCTCTTGAACAAATTGATGAAATGGAAAAATGGGAAGATAACAGAATAAATGAGAAAAAAGAAATTCTTGCTTATGAGTTAACAAATCTTGTTCACGGTAAAGAAGAAGCGGATAAAGCTAAAAATGCAGCATACGCACTATTTTCCGGAGCAGGTGACAGTGAAAACATGCCGACAACAGAATTAACAGATTCTGATTTTGAAGATGACAAAATTAATGTTATAAGTCTTTTAGTTGCCGTTAAATTTGCAGCAAGCAGAGGCGAAGCAAAACGTCTTATTCAACAAGGCGGTATAAGTATAAATGATGAAGTTATTTCTGCTATGGATAAATCTTATACTAAGGCAGATGTACAAAACGGTTTAAAAATAAAAAAGGGCAAAAAACATTTTCATAAAGCAATTATGAAATAAAATTATTTAACATAGTTTATAAAAATTAAGAAAGAAGCTATAATCCTATTCGCCAAAGAGTTTTACAGCTTCTTTCATATTATTTCTTATTTCAACTTTAAACGGGCAACGTTTTTCACAAACACCGCAAGATAAACACTCTCCTGCTTTATGTTGTAATAATTTATAGTGTTCTCTTACAGTTTCAGGAATCATCCCCTGTGCTTTTATTAAATTTAAAAATTTTGTAACAGATGCGATATCTATTCCTTTCGGACAAGGTGCACAATGTCCGCAATACATGCAATGTCCTTCCCAACTTATTTTAGGGAATGATGCAAGTGTTGAAGCATAATCTTTTTCTTTTTCATCTGCTATTTCATATCTGATTGATTCTTTTAATTCTTCTATTGTTCTGGCACCTGACATAACAGACGCTACCGCAGGACGTGTCAAAGCATAATGCAAACATTGAAGTGGGGTTAAAGATACTTTTGCAGGTGAGTATTTATCATTTAATAAGTCACCACCTCCAAAGGCTTTCATAACAGTTATCCCGACACCTGATTTTTCACATGCTTCATACAATTCCTGTCTGTCTTTATCCATATTTAACAAATTATCTTTGTATTTTTCAGGGTTCCACAATTGTTCTACATCTTCATCAGCAGGCTGCAAATCATAACAAGGATTTACACTAAACATTAGTACCTGTATTATCCCTGTTTCAACAGCTTTTTTAGCAACAATAGGATTATGAGAACTCATTCCTATACATTTTATTCTTCCTTGTTGTTTCAATTCAATCGCATATTTAACGATTTCTCCATTTAAAATATTATCTAAATCAGCTAGTGAATCAACATAATGAATCATACCGATATCAATATAATCGGTATCAAGCTCTTTAAGCATTATTTCAAAACCGTTTTTGACTTTATTTATATCTCTTGTTCTCAAATATTGCTCATTTTCCCAAATACTGCATATATGTGATTGCAAAATAAATTTATCTCTATAACCTTTTATAGCTTTAGCCAAATTTTTTCTGACATCGGGATTAGGTGTATATAAGTCTATACAATTTACACCTTCTTTTAACATTAATTCAACAAATGCTTTAACTTCTTTTTCGGTTTTATCGACAAATCCCTCACAACCTATACCTATTTCACTTACTTTTATTCCTGTATTTCCCAATGTTCTGTATTTCATATATGTACCTTTGTTAATATTTACTTATCAATTTTATCATATCTTTTAAAAGAATTTATCAAAAAAAATTTTTAGAAATTTTATTTAAATGTATATTTTTAGAGGATATAACATGAGAGTTTCATCAATTTATGCATCAAAAGATAAAACTGTTTTTGGACGTGCATTAACATCACAAGAAGAAATAGATTTTAAAAAGACAACAAATGAAGCAATGAAAGAATTAGGTGTTGATAAAGGGATTCGCCTTTTTAAAGTCTTTCAAACATCTCTACCTACAGAATACGGTCAAAATTTGGGCGTTGGTAAACTTAATTCAACAGAAGCTATTGACTATTTAAAATTTATGGCATTATACACTGGTTCAAATGCAATAAAAATATACCCTACAGGACAATTTGCATCTAAACTAAGGTTTAATAATTATTATTGTCCCTATGAAAGGTCTTCCACTGCTATAGGAGAAGACAATATTAATTTCCATAAATTAACTAAACCTGAATACGGAAGATTATTAACTGATTCCGATATTAAACCATATCTTATTTCCGATAAAAAAGATAGCGTTGATTATGAAAATGAACTTGATCCTGATACAGGAGCAGCTTTCAAACTAATAAAAAAAGCATACAACAATATGATGTCAGCCCCTAATTTAACTGCATTGGCAATGAAAAGAGATTTCTTCAAGTTTAAGGATTCTTTAAAATCCGATACTTATGACAGACTTGCAATAGCACCTTATGTAAAAGACTCTGACCCTGACTTGTTTAAAGGCTTTTCTTCATCTTTGGAAAAGAAAGAACGCTTTGAAACTTATAAACATAAATATTCAGAAGAAATTGATGTTTTTAAATTCGGTAAATTTTTAGCATTAAAAAACCTGCAAGAAGCAAAAGAAAAACTAAAAAAAGATAAACTAGAATTATACGGTGATTGTCCAATCGGTTTTACAAAAGATGAAGTATTTAGTTTTCCCGATGCATTCTACCCTGAAAATATAACACCGGGTTGGGGCTTTAGAGCAATAAAATATGAAGATATTCCCAAAGAAGGAACAGAAGCAAACAGACTATTTACGGAAAAAATTTCAGGATTATTGGAAAACTTTGACGGAATAAGATTTGACGTTGGTTGGCAATATTTTAAACCGAAATTGAGTAAATATGACGAAAACGGAAATCCATCAAGATACAAAATTTCTGTAGGGAATAAAATTATCAACCATATAGAAAAAACAGCACTTAGAATAAAAGGAAAGAAATACGATACAAAAAAATTGATATATGAATGTGATGCAAGTCCTGAAGATTTTTCAATGTTTAAATGGGATAACGGAGTTCCTCTTGTAAATAAAGGGCTTTCGGGAAGAACCTGTGCTGTTACTTCTGTATATGAACATGCAAATTGGATTGGTTGGGGAAACCCGCAATTTTATAATCGTTCAGGATTAAATTCATATATTATAGGAACCAATAATCACGATAGTACTCCGTTAAGAGTATTGGCAGAACAAGATATTGATAACAGAGGAGATGCGGACATATCACTTTCGAATATAAGAAAAGATAATGTTAAGGCTTTAAGAAAATCTTTAAAAGTTACTCCTGAATGGATAAGTAAACCTAAAAACTTTATAAATGCCAAATTTGCAGAATTGTTTCAGGCAAAAAATCACTTTATATTCTTTAATGACGCAATAGGCAATGATAAACGTGTAGCACAAGAAAATATTGACCCTCAAAATTACAGATATAAAATCGGACATGATTACGAAAGACAATACCATCGTATGCTTCAAAAGGGATACGGATTTAACCTCGCAGAAGTTTTAAGAATTGCGATGAAGGCAAAAGATATGGATATAACAAATCCAACTTTGTATAAAAAAATCGCAAATTATTCAAGAATTCTATCAGCAAAAGGTCCTGAAACAAAAGTTGAATCAGAAAGGATGAATTATTTGAAACAAAATAATATGATATAATAATCATCAACGAGGTTCATTATGTTCTGTTGCAAAAATTGCGGTAAAAAAATTGCGAATAAATCAACTGTTTGTAAGTATTGCGGATATAAATATAACAGTAAAGCGGAAATTTCAAATATTTCAGAGAACATAAAAATTAATGATGATGATATTTTATCATTATTCACTAAACACTTACCCATAAATTTTAATGAAATTGAAGCATTATCAAAAGCTGAAAATATATTAAATGTTTCCCCTGCTTTATATGAAATTATATCTAAGAAATTTTTTCCAAAAACAATTAAGGGAATAGTATTAAATTCAAAAATTCAAAAACTTATAGATAGTGGTGAATTACAATGGATGAAAGCAAGCGGAAATAAATGTTACGGAGCATTGCTAAAAAACGGCAAAATCTTTAAACAAATATCTTTTAAAGATATAAATATTTCTCAACTTAATATACCATATATAGCCATTTTGTTCTCAGTCAATAAATTAGTTAATGAAGTTAAAAATATCAATCATAATATCGAAAAAGTAAATAAACAATTTCAAATTAACAGAATAAAAGAAATTGAGCACTTCTTTGAACAAATAAATGAAGCCCAAATAACACAAAATAATGATACCCAAAAACGTAAACTACAGAAAATTACTGACGAAATAGGTCTGCCTATAAAGCAAATCCAAGGTTATTTTGAAGAAATTTTATTACCCGATATAAACAAAAAGAAAATAAAAAATTTTAACAAATTGGGTTATGAATATTTTGAATGCATAAAAACGATAACTATCGGCTATTATATAAAAGCAAAAGCATATTACAATTTAAATGATAATGAAAATACCGTTAATACCCTTAATGAATACAATAATTATCTTGAAAAAATAAAAATAAACGATAGAAATTCTCTTTTAAAAATCAATTCGGAAATGAATATAAATGCTCAATACAATCAGCAAATTATTAATATTGTAGAGAAAATGAAACATTTTTCTTATATAAATTTACAAAAAAATTCTAAACAAATACCAAAGAAAACAAAATTAAAATATTGTAAATGTTGCAATAAAGAAATTCCCAATAGTACAAAAGATAATGTTTGCAACAGTTGTAAAAAACAAAAAATAAAAAATAATATAATTTCTACAGGAAAAAGTATTGTCATAGGTATAGCAGCAGGAGCTGCAATTCCTTCACTACCTATTGCAATAACAACCGGTGCTGTTGCAGGTGCTGTTATTGGTTCAAAAACGCACAAAACAACCACAAAAAGTTAAAATGCAAAAATTTCAAAAAGCCTGTTTATGTTATTAGACAGGCTTTTCGTATGTAAATTATATATTATAATGATTCTCTATAAATTGTTGCAACTGCTTCTTTTGTTGCTTTTGTCGGAGCAATGCCTAACAAACCGTCTAATGATGGAGTTGTGAATGCCAAATTTGTTAATTTTTCAACATCAGCTTCAGTAAATCCCTCATCTTTCAACTTATTAGAAACATCAACGGATTTTAACCATTCATATACTCCCGTTGCTGCTTTTTCTGTATCTTCTTTATTTGCTTTTAATCCGGAAACAATAGGTTCTAAGATATAAGCCAATGTTTCTGCTTTTGCAGGATATATATTTCTTATAACAGCCGGCAATAAAATTGCAAGTCCTAAACCATGTGAAAAATCAGGTTTCATAGCACTCAAAGGATGTTCAAGCGCATGTGTATAATGCAATAAACCGTTATCGAAACATACACCTGCAATCATTGCAGCATAGCACAAATAATATCTTGATTCTTTATCCTGCGGATTTTTTATTGCTAATGGTAAATATTTAGAAACAAGTTCAATAACCTGTCTTGCAAGTGTTATTGAATATGGTGAAGCAACAATTGATGTTGCAGCTTCTACAACGTGGTTAACAGCATCAATTGAAACATATCTTGTTTGTTTTGGAGATAAACCGGCCATTAAAGCAGGGTCATCTATAGCAAATTCAGGATATATGCAATCATAAGCAATTGCAGGTTTATAGTTTTTATCTAATATTGTAGCTACCGCAAATCTGTTTGTTTCACTACCAGTACCGTGTGTTAAATTAATAGCTACAATAGGAACTGCCTCTGTCGGAGTAAACTTAAATTCATACAAGTTGCTTCCTGTCTCGTTCGGATATTTTAAAAGTATTGCAACTGATTTACCTGCATCTGTAGGTGAACCTCCACCAATAGTTATTACGGCTTTTGCACCAAATTCTCTTGCCATTTTTGTAGCTTCATCAATTGCATCTGTAGTAGGATTTGGTGTAACTTTATCATAATTGATATATCCGATATTATTTGCCTTTAATGCTTTTTCAACAACATCCCAAGCACCTGTTGATTTATAAGCATTTTTTCCTGACATTACTATTACTTTATTTATTCCTCGTGCAGCATAAGCTTTTGCAATATCTTCTATTTTATGTATTGCTCCACAACCAAAATATACAGTTGTTCTTGTTCTTATTTCTTTTACTTCATCAATATCTAAATCTTTTTCCCAAGCAAACATATACTACTCCTTCCTTTATATTTTTGAAATATCTTCACTACTGTTAGCTAATGTATCAATCTGTTTTTTAGCTGTTTTTAAATTACTTATAGTAGCATTACCGCCAATACAACCGCCCTCACAACACATAACTTCAACAAGGTTACAACCGTTATCGCATTCACCATTTGTTGCATATTTTTTTAATTGTCTTATGCTATCTTTATTTAAACCATTAATAATACAAGGATTAACTTGATTTTCATTTTGCAAAGATGCTTTAACAGACTCGGCAACTCCACCTAAACATCCAAAGTTTCTACCCTGTTTAGAAGCTTCTGTAGCAAACTTAGTTTCAGGCAGTTGTGTTATTTCTATTTTCATAGCAACAAACATAGCACCAAGTTCTTGATAATTCATTACAAAATCTATATTTTTATTTTCATAGCCTTCCGCACGTTTTGCAACACAAGGACTTATGAAAACAGTTATACTATCCGGATATTCTTTCTTTACCAGCTCTGCCGTATAATACAACGGCGTTTTTGTATCAGATACAAAAGGTTTTATTTCACTTAAATGTTTTTTTATTAATTGATTATAGCCGGCACAACAAGATGTTGTCATAAATTTTTGACCTTCATCCATTCTTTTCATAAATTCTTTTGCTTCGGTATTTGCAGTAATATCAGCGCCGGATGCAACTTCATATACATCATCAAAACCTGCTTGCATAATTGCTGTTTTTAATTGATAAATTGTTCCGGGGAATTGTCCTGCAATAGAAGGTGCCATCATTGCTATAACTTTTTTATCTGATTTTTTTAACAATTTTAAGATATCAACTATTTGACTTCTTTCATGAACCGCACCAAAAGGACATGCAGAAGTGCATCTTCCACAATTTATACATTTGTCATAATCAATACTTGCAAAGCCTGTTTCATCTTTTTTGATAGCATTAACAGGACAAGAATCCTCACAGGGAACCGTTATTTTAACAATTGCCTTATAAGGACAAGCACTAACACACATTTGACATTTTTTGCATTTAGAATCATCAATAACAGATTTACCGTTAACAATTGAAATAGCACCAAATCTGCAAGATGAAACACAAGGACGTGCCACACATCCCTGACACAAATCCGTAACATGTATTCTATTTGTTGCACAACCTTTACAAGCAGCTTGTAAAACGGTTAAATTTTTGTCACTGATTTCCGTTCTTTCCAATGCTTTTTTTGCATACGTAGCAAGCGATACAGTTTCATCATCTTCTTCAATAGGAAAACCAAGTCCCGCTATTGTTCTGTCTTTTATTATTGCTCTTTCTTTATATATACAGCATCTGTATGGAACTTCCATTCCTTTCGGACGCATTGCATAAGGAATCAATCTTGTTTGTTCTTCAAAATTATCAGAAAGAAATGCTTTTATAATCCTTATTAATATCTCTTTTTTTAAATGTATTGCTTGCCCTGCATTATTCATTATTTATTCCCTATTTTTTTATCTATAGCTTCCAATACTTTTTCAACTGTAGCTTCAGATACAACTTCATCATCAACCTTTACATAGGGGGCTTTTGAATATTCCCAATTTATGGAGCATAATCCCAAACAATTGCTGCCTGTAACTTCTACCTTATCTCCGTATTTTTTTGGAATAATATCGTTTAATTCTTGTAAATTAGCACCACCCATTACAAAACAGGTTGTTCCTACACATACTTTAACCGAAATCTTTTCCATGTTCAACTCCTTATATAAACTGTACATTTACTTTTTTTAGATATTTTTCCTCTAACACTTTAGACATTTGTTTGATAACATTTTTTCTTATTTCTATTTCAATAGGCAAATTAGGATCATAATGAGCTTTATTCATTTGCGCTCCAACAAGAAAATTGATAACATCACTATCTAACAAAAAGTTCATGAGTGTTTTGGCTGCATTATTTTCACTTTTTCCGCTTTCAAGATATTCAAGTGTCTTAGTTAATGTTAATATTCCTTCAGTAACTAAGTCAACACCTTCCATTTTTGAAAGCCCCGGTAATTTACCCGAATTTGTTGAAATATCTGCAGTAACAGGAATATTTAACTCCCTTGATATAATATTTGCGGTTGTACCACCTGAAATGGCTTTTTTACCTTTAAAATCCATAAAAGTTTTTGCATAGTAACTGTCTTTTTCTCCATAGAACGGAGGACCTGTAAAGATGAGAGATTCTCTCGGATTACGACAATATATTGATAAAATTGAAGTGTCATCTTTTAATTCTTTATTCGGAGCAATCAATTCTATTTGATGTACTAAATATTCACTTAATTTCTTAGATGAAATTTCCGGATCTTCTTGCAATTTATTTAAAATAATTTTTATTAATCCTTTTCTTTCAAGTCCCAAAGGATACTGTTTTGACCCCATTGCTACCTGAGTTGCACCATCCGAACAAAATATAATTCTGTCAAATTTTTCAAGAGTTATATTATATACTTTCATTTTTCTGTTTTTAAAATCTTTTGATTGAATTGTTTGAAACTCAGGACTTAAAACTTCTCCGTTTCTAATCCATATAAAATCGGGATTACCTTCTTCTACAATTTTAGCTTTCCCGTTTTCAAAACAGTCTATTGCAGAAAAAGTAGAATAACTAATGCCTCTTACTTTACAAACAGGTAATGAGTTCATAATTATTTCACAAGATTTTTCTATATCAGAATGATTTTCCATAAATTTTAAAAGCATTGTTGCTGTCATACAAGCCAATATATTCGCTTTTATTCCGCTACCCAGTCCGTCTGATAAAACAGCAACAACTCTATTCATATTAGGGAACCTGTTTGAGGCAAAGAAATCCCCATAAGCATTTTGATTATATTTCTTTTTTTGTGAACAAGCTATATCTATAAACATATCTATTTATTACCTTCTTTTGCGTTAGGGTCATAACCTTCTGCTATCGAACTTAACAATAACTCAGTTTCAACCATGTGTTCACCTAAAAGACTTGCTATTTCTTGAACTGTTGCAATATTTTTAGTAATAACTTCACGAGCCTTTTGTGCTATTTTGCTTCTGTCCATTTCTGATTTTGTAACATCGGATATAACTGCACCAACCAGTTCATTATCTTCGATTGTAAATATACTTATATCATATACTTTATCTTTTATTGCATAATGTTCCTGATGTATTTCTTTGCCTGTGTCAAGCGCAGACTTAAATAATTCGGGGAATTGAACTATTCTGTCAATACAAGCACCGGTTAATCCGTCGTTACGAGATGTAAATACTTCATACATTTCATCACTCAAGAACATGTGTTCAAAAGAATCATTTGCCTCTACTATTTGCATATTTGAATCAACAATAACTACGGCTGAAGGCATACATCTTAACATTGCAGCAGCCTTTCTAACCGCAATTTTTCTCATATATGATACGCACTGTGAAGGTTCTGCATCTCCTGCAATAAGTGCATTTACAAACTCTCGACAACTTGTATATCCGCATCCTGAGCAGTTCAATTCATCATCAACAGAATGTTTACTGATTTTCTTTAGAGCTTTTGATACCTGTTCTATAGAATATTCTATTTTTTCAACCGGACTCGGATTATATTCGACAGGCACAACCATTTGCGGTTCTTTGGGAACATTATCACGATAACGGGTATTTGCATATATATCAGAAGTTATTAATATTCTTGATTTTTCACTTGATAAGCAAGGCCCGTTAATACATCCGCCGGAGCACGCAAGCGCTTCCACAAAAATTTTATTATCTATTTTTTCAGGATTAATATTACGTAATGATTTATCAAAATCTTCCAATGAACTGACTGCAATAAAAGTAACATCATTTTTATCAATGCCGACTTGTTTTATTGTTTCATTCATCCCGCCTTCAATAGGATATAAAGAACCTTCATAAGAACTTTCCGGAACAAATTTGCAATCTTCATCAAATTCTATATTTTCTATATCAATAAATTCTTCTTTTATCCAATAATTGAGTTCATCAAAAGTCAATGCAGCAGACATTAAATCAGGATGTTCATCCGCTTCATTTTTCTTAGCTATACAAGGTCCGATAAATACAACCTTAATATCTTCTCCCAATTTTTCTTTTAATAACGCACAATGAGTAAGTGCAGGTGATGCAACAGGCGTAATACATTGTGCAAATTCAGGTTTATATAAACGAACATAATCATCAATAACAGGACACGCAGAAGAAATATAAAGCCCCGACTTTGCCTGATTTAGCATTTTTGCAGTTTGGATGGAAACTTCTTGTGCACCCAATGCCGTTTCCGACACTCCGGCAAAGCCGAGCTTTTTGAGTATGGCTATCATTTTTGAGGGAGGAATATTATATACACCTGCCCAACTCGGAGCTAAAGATACATATACCTTTCGTCCGGTGAGAAATAATGTTTTTACAATATCTATATCACTTCTTACTTTTTTTGCTCCGGCAGGACATACTTGAACGCAATGTCCGCATGCTATACATTTTTCATTAATAACCGATGCACTACCGCTTTGAATACGAATTGCCTTTATATGACATCCTCTTATACATTTATAACAGTCATTACATTCGTTTTTCAAAGTATATACAGGATATTGTTTTTCCATTACCGCCCCTTATTCAATTTCACTCAATATTTTTTTTATATCATCCTTTGTAACATTTGTATATTCTTTATCATTAACTATTATTCTCGGTCCTATTTCGCATTTATTTTCGCATAAAGACCCACCTATTGATATTTTAGTATCCAAATTATTTTCTTCTATATAATTTTGTATAAATTCAAGATTTTCTTGATTACCTTTTGCAAAACATGCACTTCCCATGCATATTTTAATTTCTGTTGTCATTTTCCACCTTATCTATTTCATTATTATTTGTAAATTGTAAAAAACTCCCTATTAAATTTTCGTTCCAGACTCTTACAGTTTTTGGAACTTCCAGAACACAAGGAGTAAAGTTCCATATATATTTAATTCCTGCACCTGCGAGGTAATTTGCCATCGCCTGTGCAGCTTCTTTGGGTACAGTTAAAATTGCTATTTCAACATTCAAGCGTTTTACCAGATTCGCAATTTTTGAAAATTCAAATACTTCTTTACCGTTAATGGTTGTACCTATTTTTTTTGTATCATTGTCAAACATAGCAAGGATATTCAAGCCATAATCTTTAAAAGATGTATATTTAGCTAATGCAGAACCTAAATTTCCTGCACCTACAATAAAAGCATCCTTTGTTTGTTTAAAACCAAGACACTTTTCAATTGAAGATTTTAGTTCTTTTGAATTATAACCGACTTTACATTTTCCCGAACTGTTTAGATATTTTATATCTTTTCTAACCTGCGAAGAATCAATATTCAACAATTGTGCAATTTTTGTACTGGAAATGGTTTCTTCGTCTTCTCTCAAATCATCAAGGATAAAATGATAAAGAGTTAAACGGTTCAATACATTGTCAGGTATATTCATTTTGTTAATCCTTTTTCTTATATTATAAGAATTATCGGGGGATTTATATTTTATATTAGGAGGTTCACCCCCGAAATTCTTATATATTTTATTATACTATGCCGTTATATGCATTAATAAAGATTTGCTTAATTTCAGACATTAACGGATATCTTGGATTTGCACCGGTGCATTGGTCATCATAAGCACGTTCTACTAATACATCAAGATTTTTCATAAATTCATCTTCTTTTACACCAAATTCTTTAATTGATTTTGGCAAATTAACTTTAGTCATTAACTCATCAACAGCTTTTATCAACAATTCGACTTTTTCATCATCATTTTTACCGCCCAGACCAAGTTCATCTGCGATTTGACCATATTTAGTCTTTGCACAAGGGAACTTATATTGAGGGAATATAGCCTGTTTTGTAGGTTTATCAACTGCATTGAATTTGATAATTTGACGAATTAATAATGCATTTGCAACACCGTGAGGAATGTTATACATAGCACCAAGTTTATGAGCCATTGAGTGGCATAAACCTAAGAATGCATTTGCAAATGCCATACCTGCTATTGTTGCTGCATAGTGCATTTTTTCTCTTGCTATAGGGTCATTTGCACCTTCTGTATATGAACGTTCAAGATATTTGAATACTAATTTTGTTGCTTCTAAAGCATTTGAATTAGTGAAGTTTGTTGCCATACAAGAAACATAAGATTCTAATGAGTGAACTAATGCATCAATACCTGAAGCAGCTGTTAGTCCTTTAGGCATTCCGTCAACATAATTGGGGTCTACTACTGCCATATTAGGTGTTAGTGCATAATCTGCGATTGCATATTTATAATGTGTTTTTTCATCAGTAATAATTGCAAACGGAGTTACTTCAGAACCAGTACCTGATGTCGTAGGAACACAAACCATTGTTGCTTTCTTGCCCAAATCAGGAATTTGACATATTCTCTTTCTGATATCCATAAATCTCATAGAGATATCTTCAAAGTTTGTTTCAGGTTGTTCATATAATAACCATATAATCTTACCTGCATCCATAGGAGAACCACCGCCAAGTGCAATGATAACATCCGGTTCATAAGGTTTTACTATTTCCATAGCTTGTTTGATTGTAGCCAAAGTAGGATCAGGTTTAACATCAAAGAATACCTGATGATCAATTCCGATTTCATCGAGAGTCTTTGTAATTGTATCAACAGCTCCTGAATTGAATAAAAATCTATCCGTAACAATAAATGCACGTTTTTTACCTTGAAGTTCTTTAAGTGCTAAATCAATTGCACCACGTTTGAAATAAACTTTCGGAGGAACCTTGAACCATAACATATTTTCTCTCCTTTCGGCTACGGTTTTGTAATTCAATAAGTGTTCAACACCAATGTTTCCTGAAACTGCGTTACCGCCCCAAGAACCACAACCAAGTGATAATGACGGTTCTAACTTGAAGTTATATAAATCACCTATACCGCCTTGTGAAGAAGGTTGGTTAATTAATATACGACAAGAAGGCATTTTTTCTGCGTATGCATTTATTCTTTCTTTTTTTCTTTCATCCGTATAAAGAACTGATGTATGACCTGCTCCGCCTTTTAACACTAGTTCATGAGCCATATCGGCAGCTTGTTCAAAAGATTTTGCTTTATACATTGTTAAAATCGGTGATAATTTTTCTCTTGAGAACGGATCTTCCCAATCAAGTTTTGCTCTTTCACAAAGAAGGATTTTTGAATCTTCAGGAATTTTAAATCCTGCAAGCTCTGCTATTCTATGAGCAGGCTGACCGACTATTAACGGATGAGCGGTACCTCTTTGAGGATCGATAAACGGAAGTGCTATCATTTTCTTTTCATCTTCTTTACTTACAAGATATGCACCACGATATACAAATTCTTTCTTTACTGCTTCATAAATATCTTCAACAACTATAACAGATTGTTCAGAAGCACAAATCATACCATTATCAAATGTTTTTGACATTAATATTGATGATACAGCCATTTTTATATCAGCAGTTTCATCTATAACAGCTGCCGTATTACCAGGTCCAACACCTAATGCCGGTTTACCTGATGAATATGCTGCTTTAACCATTCCGGGACCGCCTGTTGCTAATATACAATTAATATCAGGGTGGTGTAATAATGCATCCGAAAGTTCCATTGAAGGTGTATCTATCCAACCGATAATATCTTTTGGAGCACCTGCCGCAACTGCTGCATCTAATACTACTTTTGCTGCAGCAATTGTTGATTTTGTAGCTCTCGGATGCGGAGAGAATACTATAGCATTTCTTGTTTTTAAAGCAATCAATGATTTAAATATAGCTGTTGAAGTAGGGTTTGTTGTTGGAATAATACCTGCTAATATTCCTAAAGGTTCAGCTACGATTTTTGTACCGTTAATCTTATCTTCTTTTATAATTCCGCAAGTTTTTGCATCTTTATGCTTGTTGTAAATATATTCTGAAGCAAAATGATTTTTTATAATTTTGTCTTCTAAAACGCCCATGCCTGTATCCTCAACTGCCATTCTTGCAAGAGGGATACGAGCCTTATCGGCAGCTGTTGCAGCTGCTTTAAAAACTCTGTCTACTTGTTCTTGAGAAAAATTTTCATATTCTCTCTGTGCGTTTTTAACCCTTTCAAGTAATTCATTCAATGCTTCAACATTATCAACCAAGCCAGTTGATTTTGAATTTTTCTTTTCTTCTTTTTTGTCTATTACTTTCGGCATTGTTTATCTCCTTTTAAAATAGTGATTAATTTCCTTAATTAAAATCATATTACAGTCAAAAAAACATGTCAACAATATTAATAAAATCAATATTCTTTGACATTGTTATTTCGTGACAAACCTGCACAATTTATTTGAAAATTGGGTATTTTTTCACGATTAATAAATACATTAAATTTTTGCAATAATTTAATATGCCATTTAAGCAGAAGCCTAGTGTATTTTAACAACACAATAACTATGACATTTTATATCGTTTTCCAATATTTTTATGCCGAAATATCTATAATAGAATTAACTATTTGTTCCGATATATCAACTTGTTTTATTTTAGGAATTGCACCTTGTTTTTTAGGAACGCTATTTGTAACTATTACTTCTTTAATCGGAGCTTCTTGGAGTTTTTTCATTGATTCTCCGTTAAACAGTCCGTGAGTAGCACAAACAAATATATTTTTAGCACCGTTTTTATTTAAAAGGTTTGCAGCTTCAGATATAGTACCTGCCGTATCAATTATATCGTCGTAGATAACACAATTCTTACCATCAACATTACCTATTAAATCTTCTGCCATAGCCTCATTATGTTCTTGACGATGTTTATATACAATAGCTTTATCGCAGCCAAGTGATTTTGCCAATTTATCAGCACGCTTTGTACCACCAATATCAGGACTTACAATTACAAGATTATCTAATTTTTTATCTGCAATATAATCTTTTATTAAAGGCATTGATTCAAGATGTGTTACAGGCATTGAGTTTGGAGCAAAACCTTCCAACGCAGGAGTGTGCAAATCTTCTGTAATTATTTCATCAACTCCTGCTGCTTTTAATAAGTCCATATTTAATCTTGCAGCAATTGGTTCACCACTTTCCGTTCTTTTTTCCTGTCTTGCATAATCAAAATTTGGCATTATGGCAATAACTCTATCTGCCCCCATTCTCTTTGCAGCATCAGCACGCAAATATGTTTCCATTAAATTATCATTTACATTACTGCCTGATGCAGGCATAAGATAAACATCTTTTCCTCTGACATTTCCATTGATATTAACGTAAGTTTCACCGTTTTTAAATTTTTTAACAGTTGTTTCTACAGGTTTAACGCCCAATTTTGTCTCTATATTTTTTTCTAATGTAGTTGGGGTTGATGATTGAATAATACCAATTTTATCTGCGAGTTTATGACTTTTAAAGCAAAAAATATCCGCACTCATAGACTTTTGTGCGGATGTAACTGCTTTTTTACTATAGTCATAACTCTTCGGATAACTCGAATACGCCTTTCCAAGAGCTAAAACTTTCATACTTCTTCCTTTTTGTTAATAATGTTTGCTATATATTTCATTTTAAACATGCTTTTCATTGTTTGCAAGGATGTAAATAATATTAAATTCATCATTAGAATATTTTTTTAAAAAATGGGTATAATATATTTATAGTTATTTATTGGAAGTTTTATTATGAAGAAATTATTATTTATTTTAAATGTTACAACTATTGTTGTACTTGCAATTAATATGCAAATGGCAATTGCTGATAACGGATTTATAGAATCTTCATTTTCTTTCGGGGTAGGAAATGATGTACAATATATCCATGACAGACAAGATAATTCTTACATTATTCCGCCAAATAATCCTACATTACCACCTCCTCCACAGGAAAATGATGACAAGTTACCACTACCTCCAAAAGGTGATAACAACCATCCGTTCCCACCACCACCTGATGATGACGACGATGATTACCCTCCGCCGCCACCTAGAATATAATATTATTTCAAGCCTAAAATCAATACCAATAATAGTATTATCGGCAATACGTATTTTAGCAAAAAGCTTAAAACTGAAGCATAACGACCTTCACCAAAGGCTTCTTTTTGTATATGCGGAATTACCCATCCAGAAACAATACATATTGCAATAGTACATATAGGCATTAAAACATTTGATGTTGCATAATCAAGAAAATCAAAAAATGTTTTATCCAATATTTTAAATTCGGATAATGCACCAAAAGAAAGTGATGCAGGTATGGCTATTATAGACGTTAACACAAATAGAAATACTGCTGCTTTCTTTCTTGACATTTTAAAATGCTCGCTATAACAAGCTAAAGAAGCTTCCAATAAACTTATTCCGGATGTTACTGCGGCAAAAAACAATAATGTAAAAAACACGAATGCCAAAACCTTTGTAAATGGCAATGTTACAAATATTTGAGGAAGTGAAATAAATACCAGTGTAGCTCCGGCCGTTGGTTCTATCCCATTTGTAAATACAATCGGGAAAATCATTATTCCTGCAAGCACTGCAACTAACGTATCAAAAAATATCAATGTATACGACGATTTAATTATATTTACATCTTTCTTTAAATAGCTGCCGTATGTCATCATAATTCCTATGCCAATACTTAATGTAAATAGCGCCTGTCCCAATGCCAACAATATCATCTCACTGTTAAATTTTGAAAAATCAGGCTTAAACATAAATTCTAAACCTTCTTTCGCTCCGGGCAATGTCAATGAATAACCTGCTAAAGTAACAAGCATTATAACAAACACAGGCATCATAAAATTATTAGCTTTTTCTATACCTTTATTTAACCCGATAAAAGGAAATACTATGGATATAAGCAAAAATACCAATGTTAAAATAATCGGAACGATAGGACTTGAATTTAATGTTCCAAAATACTGGGCAAAATCAGAAGGAATAGAAGGTTGAAGGAAAATCCACATATAATTCAATATCCAACCACCTACAACAAAATAAAAGCAAGGAATCAATATTGATGTTATTAAACAAAGATAACCTAAAAATTTGAATTTAGGATTGATTTTATTATAAATAGTTATTGGATCACCCTTGTAAAACTTACCAACTGCAAGTTCTACACTTAAAGGAATAACACATATTAAGGCTATCAATAGCAGATAAATAAGTAAAAATAATGCCCCACCGCATTTACCCATAATATAAGGGAAACGCCAAATATTTCCCAGTCCGACGGCACTGCCTACGGCTGCTATTATAAAACTAATGTATGAACTCCACTCGGGACGTTTATTTTCCATACTTCTAAAATACATCATTTATTTTTTATCTGCAATAATAAAACTTTTAATAACCCTATAGAATCGTTTTGTCTTTAATTTTAGACATATTTATTTATTATTAAGTTTTTTTACATAAAAATTTTTATCAAATAAATCAATGTCCGATTTGGACACTATATTGTTTTAGTATATAAATAAAGGAAGAAAGCAAATGAATTTATTAACAATTTTACTAATAATAATATTTTCAAAAGACATTTGTAATGCAATCGGCTTAGGTGATGGCGAAAATGAAGAATAAAACAAGGTATTCCGGTTGACAATCTAAAAAATAATATAAAATAAAAACATCTCATAAAGAGTGTACGAGGGACAAGCCCAAAGACTACACAGCAACCCGAAAAGAAAACTTTTGCAGGGTGCTAATGCTTGGAAAATGAGAACTATTAAGGCTCATTTTCAACGATGAGCCTTTCTTATACCTCTTTATGAGACAAGTAAAAACAAGGAGGTATAAATGAAACTAATTTCAAAAAGCTCGCTTGAGGCTCAAATCAAGCAACAAGTAACAACTCCTAAAACAAGGCAAGTTGGAGAAATATATCCCGAAATCTTTGATACAGATAAAGGTTTAACATTCTCAATTGACATGAAAATGGACATCGCAATAATATGGCTTGGTGCTTATGAAACAGAAAATTGTTTTTTCAAAAAAGGAAAATGCCCTGTCTGCGGAGAAGAAACACTTATTCCATACTTTTGCGGAGGTTCTATATTGTCAGGATGTCATATAATCAAATTTTATTGCACGAAATGCGAAGAAAAATTTGTTACAAATTCAAACATTGAATATTTTAGAGAAATCAAAAATTTTGTAGTTAATAATAGAAAAAACCTTAAAACCTCAAACAGAATAAAAAATTGTACGGTTTTACCAACAAGTTCCGCACAATAAACAAAAGAGATGTAAAACAAAGACGCATATAAAAATGTATGATAAAATATTCTTTTATATAAGACAAAAATATTATTATATTTTAAATATGCCCGTTTTTGTCAGTGTAACAATATAAAATATAATTAAAAAGAGGACAAAAGCATGACTAATTCTATTAAATGCCCTAAATGCGGCGAAGAGATTAATATTGAAAACTTAATTCAAGCAGGTACAAAAGCAGCTCTTGACAAAGAAGTTGCAGCTTTACAGGAAAAATTTGAGAAAGAACTTGCTATTGCAAAGCAAAATGCAGAAAAATTAAAAGAAAAATCAGAAGAAGAAAAAGAAAAAGCAATAGAAGCTGCTTTAAATTCTCAGAAGATGGAATTTAAACAAAAAGAAGAAAAAATGAAACAAACGCTGCTTGAGGAGCAAAAAGAAGCTTATGAAGAACTTGAAAAAGAACTTCAAGAAAAATCAAATCAATTAAAAGAAATGAATAAATTAAAAGCTGAAAAATCCCGTATAGAACGTGAAAAAGAAGAACTGGCAGAAAAAATTGCTGCGGAAGCCGAAAAAGAGTATGGGTTAAAACTTATAGAAGAAAAGCAAAAAATGCAAAAAAGTGCAGAAGAAAAATTTGAAATGCAAATTAGAGAATTGCAAAAACAGCTTGAAGACCAAAAAATACTGACAGAAGAAATGAAAAAACGTCAGGAACAAGGTTCAATGCAGCTCCAAGGTGAAGTTCAAGAACTTGCTATAGAGGAATATTTAAAAGAGACCTTTAAATATGATGAAATCCTTGAAGTAGGTAAAGGTGATATGGGTGCTGATTCAATACAAACAGTACACACAATGCACCGACAAAATTGCGGAACTATCTACTATGAAAGTAAAAGAACAAAAACCTTTAATAATGACTGGATTGCGAAATTTAAAAATGATATTCAGACAAGAGGCGCTGATATAGGCGTTCTTGTTACAGCCGTTTATCCAAAAGATATGGATAGAATGGGACTGCGTGACGGTATTTATATTTGTACATTTGAAGAATTTAAAGCTCTTTCTGTTATTCTACGTGAAAGCATAATAAAAATAAGTGAAACAAAGGCGCAACAAGAAAACAGACACGAGAAAAGCGAGCTATTGTATAACTATCTTACAAGTACGGAATTTAGATTTCAATTTGAAACAATAGTAAACGCCTTTGTAGAAATGCAAAAAGATTTGGAATCTGAAAAGCGTTCCATGAACAAACAGTGGAAGAAGAGAGAAAAAGAGATATTGAATGTTATTTCTGCAACAACTGATATGTACGGTTCTATTCAAGGTTTGGCAGGAAATGCAATAAAACCGGTTGCACAACTGGAAATGCCCCTTCTTGAAACAGTAAAGGAATAATATGTTAAAGAGCTTTGCTCCAATTATAAATAAAAATTCAAAGATATTGATACTCGGCAGTATGCCGGGTATCAAATCATTAGAAGCGGTTCAATACTACGCTCATCCGCAAAACAGATTTTGGAAAATAATGTCTGTATATTGTAATTATCAAAATTTAGAAAAAGAAAATTATAAAATTAAAACATCTGTTCTTTTAAAAAATAATATAGCGTTGTGGGATGTAATCCAATCTTGTACAAGAGAAGGCAGTCTTGATACAAACATACAAAACGTTAAACCTAATAATATAATAGGACTTATAAAAAAATATCCCGGTATCAAAAAAATTCTTTGTAACGGAACAAAATCTTATGAATTGTTTGTAAAAAACAACAAAAATATAGAGGTTCCAATTATAAAAGTACCATCAACCAGTCCTGCAAATGCAAAATACTCATTCGAAAAGCTAAAAGACGAATGGATTAATGCTATTCATTTATAAAATTTTTATTTCTGGAATACAACCAAACAAAGCCAAGTAATGAAATATAGAATAACAATTCAAACCCTTCTTCAAAAATGAAGTTATTGTTTGTTGCTTTTTCAGCTATTGCACCCATAAACATTGCTAATCCGGCAAACATTAAGTTCCAGAAAGGGATGCTTATATTTTTTAATGTATTCCAGAAATCAATATATATCTTATTTTTTATAAATATAAGTACGACAATTGCAATCCAAGCTCCATATATTGCGTGAACAACTTTCCCAAGCCAAGGCCAGGGCAAATCTCTCCAAGAATAATACTGATGATATGTATCAGGGATTGGGAAAAATAAGGTTCTTCCGCAATTTACTTCTCTTATAATCAATATTGAAAGAACAAGAGCAGCAAATCTGAATAATTTTTTGTTTGCTTTTGCACGCAAGCATAAAAACAGCATCAATAATAGTACAAACATTTGTATATTTTCCAAAAGTCCGTTTTCATAACCATACTTTTGCGGCATATACATTAACATTGGTACTATAGAAATTAATACTAACAATGCTATCAATGTTACATAATAAAATCTGAAATCAAAATGTTTTTTTATAAAATCAATTATTTTCCCAAACATAATCAAAATCCTGCCTATTCCTAATATTGCTATTATAGTACAACAATATAATCATGTATTTTTATAGTAGAGATATAAACTTTTGTAAATAATTAATTAAAAATAGAAGCTATCAGTCAATTTTCAATATTCAATTGTTTTAACAAGACAGAATAAGTGTTGTAAGGAAAGGTCTCTTTTTATGGTAAATGCGTTAAGTAATGTAAGTGCGACTCAAATGATGCCCTATCAAAGTGCTCCCAAATTATCAAAAGCTGACAAAAAGTTTAATGAAAAAGTTTTTCATGATTGCCAAAAAACTGTAAAAAAAGCAGAAGTAAGAGATGCAGATTGGGGGTTATACGCTGCTCAAACTTGTTTGGCAAAGGATTTAGTTTCAGCCTCTCCTGATCAGGCAAAATTAATTGTAGCAAAAATGCATTTCCTTCAAACTCTTATAAACCAAAATATGGAACAAGATCAAGACATATACACAAGAGAAAACAGTGATAAATGTCATTTAATTATTACAAAAGCTGATGCTAAAACAAAAGTTTTACCGGCACGTGCAACTGTTATAAGCGCATCCGGAAATGCAGTCTCAAGCGTTATCGACTCTACTGCAAAACTTGCTGATTCATCAACCGAATTGGTTAAGACAGTAAAAACACCTGTTATACCCAAAATAGATACACAAGTTTAATTAAAAATCACTTGTAATAAAAGTTTTATCATCACAAATAAAGGCAGTAAGATTATATTTACTGTCTTTTCCGCAGCCTGTATCAATGCCTATTTTGTTTTTTTCAATAAACGGCTCAACAAAAGGAGTATGTCCAAATATAACTATATAAGGTAATTTATGAGGTTTGGAAATAAATTCTTCCCTTATCCACAATAAATCATCTTCTGTTTGTTCTTCTATTGTTTGTTTATCAGGTTTTACACCTGCGTGTACAAATAAATAACCGTTTTCAATATGATACAGTTTTAAATTGTCAAAAAATTCACTATGCAAATTAAATATTTCAGGATAGCCTCCGTAATTATCATAGGTTGTTATGCCACCAGCTAAAAGCCAATGTTCAACATCTTCCTGCTTATTTGTTTCGGCTATTTTTAACATCATATCTTCGTGATTACCTTTTAGAAAGATACATTCAAAACTTTTAGAAAGTTCAATTAATGTATTTATAACTTCTTTTGAGTTATTACCCCTATCAATATAATCACCCAAGAAAACAAATTTATCTCCTTTTTGAGGGTTAATTTTTTCTAACAGTGAATTTAATTTTTCTATTTCCCCATGGATATCACCGATTGCAATTAATCTTGCCATTATTTTACCTTTGTTAAAACTATTGTAATGCGTTTATATAAACTTTTTTAACCCTTTCTATTTTATATTTATATTATAAAACATTACTCCGTCAGTTTTGGGCATAAAAAATCCCCTTATTTTGGAGGCTTTTTAAAATTTAATTTATCGGTGTAAATGCTTCGTTTTTTAACAATCTACTGAATTGTCAGGCAATGTCTGACCTACAAATCTATCCATAGGTGGTTTTAAAGTTTTTATTTTAGATTTTTAATGTTTCTTTTAATTTTTCTTCTAATTGTTCTTTTATTTCTTGACTAGCATTTTCTTCTAATTTAAAACCATAAAGATAAAATAATTCATCATAATCATCACTATTTAAAAAAGGTTTTAGACTAATATTTCTGCCTCAAAATAAGCATTACAAATAATATTTATTAATCGTTTGTAATTATTATTATTAGCTTCTTTTAATGCTCTAAAATAATCGTTTTTATTAAAAAAAGGATTTTTTATATATTTATTCTCTAATTGAAAAACTTGTGCCATAAGGATTACTCGTGATACTCTTCCATTTCCATCATAGAAAGGATGAATTTTTAGAAAATTATAATGTAATTTAGCGAGATTAAGAATATTATCATAAGAACTAATGTTCTTTTTATTCTTTAGTATGTTATTCCAGTCACTAATAAACTCTTTCATCTTTTGTTCAATATCTTGAGGAAGTGTAGTTTCTATTGTACAGTCTTCTCTTTTACAACCTCTTGGACCAATCCAAGCTTCTTCTTTCCTATATATTCCTCTAAGATAATCAGGATAATCATCTTTCATTATATTCTTATGCAAATTACAAATTTTTTCTTCTGATATTTCTGTTTCTAAATAAGCTACATAATCAGTTAAATCCATATCAAAAGAAGATAGGAGATTTTTTTGTATATCTTGAACAACTTTATTTGTTGATGTTGTTGTATCATATATATCATCTATTTTTTTATTAATATCTTTATTATATTTTTCTTGTTTTTGAAATTCCTCATTGAATTTTTTTATAATATCTTTTTCTTGAAACTTTTTTTCATGTTGGTATTTTATTTTTTTTAATAATTCAACATCATAAATTGCTACATTGTCATCAATTATCTTATGATGTTTTTTGCATAATAATATTAAATTTTCATAACTGCATCTGTACTTATTATTACTATCTTTATTGAATCTCGGACCATCTTCTTCAGCTGCTTCTATATGACAAATATCACCAACAACAGAACCTTCAGCACTTATTATTGGTTCACAACAAGATGGAAATGCACATATATTGCCAGATAAAGCAAATAATTTTTTGACGGTTCTTTCTAAAGGCTGTTTTCTTTTTGTTTTTTCTTTTTTCATTAAATTCCCTTTTTTAAATTATTTTATCTGAAGTCGTTTCTTTATTCTGTCAATTCGATAAGGAATAACATATACATATTCTATTATAATCTGTGTAAATTTAATCATTTCGTTAACTGTATTATTATCATATTCTACATCATCGCCATGAGCTGATTTGTTTCCTAATATTCTTAATATATCTGATGCATTGTATATTGTAGAAGGAAATACATTTTTCTTTGCTAAGGATTTAATTTTTGTTTTAAGGTTTCCTTTTGTTTCGTTTTGGTCTTTACATATCATTTCTATTGTTCGTCTTAATGCTAAAATACAGACCATGTTATCGTTGTATTTCGCTTTTAGTGCAGCCAAAAACGCATTATGAATATTATCAGGGACATGAAATCCATTATATGTTTCAACAGGAAAACAGTGAGTGTATTCTTCAGCATATACAACTTCATTATTTTTAAAATAAGCTGTATCTTGTCCGCAGTATTTATAACCAAGTGATATTTCATTACAAACGCAACATTTTAATAATAACCAGTTTTGTTGCCAATCCATATCTGCATATTCATCAGAACATTGAGTATATTCTCCTACAATATCTAATTTCGTTTTATTGCCACAATGTCTACATTCTTCAATAATATATTTTTCTTTTTTGCACATATTTATAATCCATTATTATGTATTTTTATTCTGGCTTTTTAATACTTACCATGTTTTCTAATAAAGATTTATGTAATTCTATAGTATTAAGCTTTGGAATATCATAAGTATATATAGAAGCAATGAATATCTGATGATTTTTAAAATCTCTTTTTAAAATTTCCACCATTTTTTTAATATTCATATCATCAACTTCTTTACCACGAGGGGAATCAAGTATAATCGGAATATTTATACCTGAGTATTGTTCCAATATTTTTGCATATGCAAGTTTAAAAGAAAAAACAATCTTGTGAAAAATAGCTCCACTTAATGATTTTAAATCAGAAGTAAATATATAATCTTTATTGGGCTTTACATAATTTTCATCTACACCTAATTCTTTTGCATATGTAGATATTATATTATGAAGTTCTGTTATTAATTTATAATTACCTTTTGTTTTTTCATCTATTTCATTTTTAAGTTTTACTTTTTTCTCATTTAGGTTTCTTATCATATTTTCCACACTATAATAATCAATAAAAATTTTAGATATATCAGAATCAAACTGTTCAATCAAACTTTCTGTTTCTGTTTGAATTAGTTTATTCTCTTTCTTATATCTTTGTAATAAATTATTAATTTGATTATCAAGTTGTGCAATTTTATTTTTAATTATATTTTTTTTAGCAGTTATATAATTTATATTATCTTTAAATCCATATATTGTTTTTTCATTTACAGGAATATGCTCTCCGTTTTTATCAACAACATAAATCTGCATAGATGTTATATATTTCTTAAAATCAGTATTCTTTTTTAGTACATTTTCTAATCTGTCAAGTTCCATTTTATATGGTTGTCTTTCAGATTTTAATATAGCCAATTCTTTTTCAAACTTATCTGCTGAAGAATCATAATCTTTTACTTTCGTTACTTTTTCTATTTGCTCTTTGTAATTTGCTACATTTAGCATACTTTTATATTTTTTTATTTGTTCTTCTATGTAATTAAGCTCTACATATAAGTCAGAACAATCTACATCTGATATTCCCTGAATGAATTGATGTAAATTAAAATGAATTGAACCTATAACAGTACCTCTATTGAGCAAAGTCCAACCTTTTTCTTGGTCAAGATACATTGCACCAAGAATATTACTAATAATCTTTTCTTTTTTAGTTTCAAATATTATAGAATGCAATTCATTAACATCCGCTGGTAAGGAATAATATTTTTCCGTTTCATCTCTATATATCAGATTACAGTATGAGTCATTTCTTTTTATTAATAATTCTTTCCCCGAATCAGTTTTTAATTTTAATGAAAATAAATATTTTTCCATTTTAAAATTTTTTGTATTAGGAATATTAAATCCCATAGCATAAAGTAAACATCTTAATAAAGTTGTTTTACCGACACTATTATTTTTACTGTATATTAAATTAAAAGATTTATTGAATTTTATTTCAGTTTCCAAAAAGCCTTCTGCTATTTTTAAAGATATTACATTCATAGTCCGGCTCCCTTTTTTATTTGGTCGGTTATATAGCGTATGTCAATAATCTTCTTTATAATTAATTTTATTAAACAGTCTTTTACTTCCGGATCAAGATTATCTATACCGAAGTGATTTTCGTATTGTTTCCATTGTTCATTTATGAATTTTGATTTTCTGTCAGTCATTCTTAGTTCAAGCCCATATTGATTAAAATCATTTAGGACTTTATTAAAGAACTGAAAGTCTTCTGCTTTATTATTAATTATTGCACTATAATTACGTTCAATTTCAAATATCATTGCTTCATCGCAATTTTCCAATATTACATCACTACGACATCTGTCAAAAGAGCATAAATGAGCAATTATTGCCCAAACCATTTCTTGTTTTTTTATTTTAAATCTGAGGTCAGATATTGTAGAATTAACAAAAAAATCATTCTGCCATATTTTCATAATTTGTTGCGGTGCAGAAATATCTTGAATATTGCATGTTTGTAAGAAATTAGAAACTTCTTCTTTTATATGTTTGTATCTGTTATCTTCATTTTCTCCAAAGAAAGGAATTACAATTATACTTAAATCATTAGTATCAATAGTATAATGTCTATTTTGTATAATTCTATTAACTTTTCTTTGGGAAACATCAGGTAAATCAGAAAATTTAATATTAGAACACCCACCAATACCAAATAAAGGTTTCGACCTCGCATCATTTAAAGGATTTGGAATATTTGTGATATAAATTAGTTTTTCTACATTATCGTTTTGTGAAGCATTATTTAAAGTTCTAAGTGCCTCCTGTAATTTATCCGATACATTTGATGTTGAGTTAATATTTTCAATAGATTTAGCTTGTGAATATATTGTTTTTCCATTATCTAATGATATTTCAATATCTTCAGTTCCACCTTCAACTCTGACAGTATTTGCAGATTTTATATTTTTAAGCATTAAAAATATTGCAGCATTCCTTTGAAATTCCCATCCGAAAGCAGATGCCGAGGCATTTGAATTATTTGTTTGTATGCTATGTCCTTCCGTCATACTAAAAGTTACCTTAAATAATAATATTATAAATTTTGCATTTATATAATCTGTTATTAAGATATTTAAAATTTTATTTAAATATATTTTTCTTAATTAATTCTAATTTTTCAGGACTAAGTTTTGTTTGAGTTTCAATAAAATTATTTTTATTATAAGGTGTATTTCGTTTTTCAAGTTCTAAGTATAATTGTTCTTTTATTCTAATATTATTACAACTTAGCCAATGAAACATTACGTCATTGACATATTTTGTTGAATCAATATATAATTCATCATTTTCTATATGGCAAATATAATTATCATTCTTTTTGTCTAATGCTTCATATAAAGAATCATAGGTCATAATATATGAATTACGAGGAAATATAGAACGGAATTTATCTTTGAATTTAGAATTATACAATGTTTCACGTCTTCCTATAACAAGAATATATTTAAAGTTGCAAGGATTATGGAAAAAATTCGGATTAAAACTCATAAGTTCTTTTATTACTTTATTTTGCTTAAAAGCCAATTTATTTTCTTCAATTGAAAAATATGCATTCCAATCCTGAATTTGTGATATTCCTACATTTAAATCTCTTGTAATAGTTCCATCGTTATTAAAAAATTTTGAATCCGGCTTTTCAAGTTCTATAAAAACAATATTCCATTCAGCTGAACTTTTAGACAAAAAACAGAAATCTGATATATGCGATGTTCCTAATTGCAATTTCTTAAAAATAAGAGAAAAATGGACAAAATGATTTAATTCAAAGGGTTTTGTTGGTATTAAAATTGGATGTTCCTCTAAAAATTTCTGGTATATGGATTCGTTCTCATTCTTCTCAAGAAGTTTTATGTATTCCTGTTTTAAATCAAGTAATTCTTTTTCCATATTATTTCTCCATTAATTTATATACCAAAACTTACCTTTATCAGTAAAGAAAAGGATATTTTATCTCTTGTTTATAGTATTTTTACGAATCTATTAATATAATAATTTATTTTTATTAAACTGTAAATTAAAAATTTATTTACAATTTGAAAAGATATGAAGAAATATAAAGTAAAAGAGAAAATAAAAAATTCCAATTTTATTCTCTTTCAGGTTAAGTTTTTTGTCAATTAGCCACATGGGTAATTGATAGTATAAGTTCAAAAATTATAGAATGTTTTATATTCATAATTATAACTTGAAAAAGTTATAGAAATGAGGATATGGAGTATATAAAGGTAGTTTGTGAATATAAATAGTGCATGCACCGTAATACGGTGCATGCACTACTTGTTTTATAAGAGGTGAAATTATGATTTTTAAGAAAAGAATAATTCTATTAATTTTTGTATTTATCTTTTTAAATATTTTTTCAATTATGCAAGCTAAAGGTAAAAACAATGAAATGTTTGAATGTATTGGGGAAATGATTGTACCAAGATATTCTCATTCAGCTATTTTATTTGATAATGATAAAATTTTTATTGCAGGTGGAAGAAATAGGACTAAATTAGGCGGAGATAATATTTTATCAAGTACTGAAATTTTTAATATTAAAACTGGTAAATCATTGATTGGTCCCAATTTATATTATGCAAATGATAATCCTTTTTTATATTTATTATGCAATGGAAATATTTTGATTATTACTTCTCCAAATAGTGGATATCTTCACAAAATAGAAATATATGATCCGAACACAAATTCAATTTGTGAATCTTATACCTTGGATATACCATATTCTTCGTTTCGGAATTATGATGCAAACGCATTACAATTAAATAATGATGAAATATTTATAATACAAGGCTCTCATTGGGGTATTGGCAAAGATGGCTTTATATATAATATGAAAACAAAAAAAGTATATAAACCCGACAATATAATATACGAAAAAATAAAAGAGAAAATAAATAGGCTCCCTCAATGTTCTTTAAAAAATGAAAACAAACAAAATACATATAATAAAGGGGATATTTTAAATATACCATATGATTATATGAAACTTAACTATGCAGGATACCATAATCTAAAAGGTTTTATACTAATTAAAGATCTTTCAAAAATTGTTTACTTTTTAAAAGATTGTATTAGTGTCTTTGATATTAAAAAAGGATTATTTAATGATTTAATCTGTTTTAACGGTGAAATTTTTTATGGTAATGATTTCCATCGGTTTTATCCTTTAAACAGTAATGAAATCTTAATTGTAAGATATCATTATCCTGCACCGTATGAAAATCTTTCTGTTTTAAATATAAAGAATAAAAAAATAAAAGATTTATGTTCCCATACACCAAATCGTTGGGGAGCTCGGGTTCAGGATAATGATGGAAATTTATTTTATATTGGCGGAAATAAACTTAATGAATGGACACGAAATAGTTCTGAAACGAAAAAGATATATGTGTTAAAACTAAATAAGGAGGAAGAATAAATGAGTTCAGATATTACAACTAAAAGATTAGCTGCCTTTTTCGCAGATCAAGCATATCACATTCCCTCCAATAATACAGTTTCTTATAATAATCAAACTTGGGTAAGAATTGCTGAATCACATAATATAGATGGATTTGGTTTTGATGGTGATGTTTATTATAATGAAGATTCAAAGCAAATGATAGTTGCATTAAGAGGAACAGAATTTACTCTGGATGAGGATGGATATTTAGATTTTATAAAAACGGATATCCAAGATTTTGGATTTAATAAGGAGCCTAAACAATATACAGCTGCAAAAAATTTATTAGATTCAGCAATATCAATATTACAAAAGGGAAATTATAGTGATTTATCAACAAATCAAAATATAGCTATAGATACAACAAATGCTAATTTAATGATAGTAGGGCATTCATTGGGTGGAGGATTAGCTCAGTTATTGGGCTCCCAAATAGAATATAGCCAATATCATGTAGAAACATTTAATGCAATTGGTGTCAAGCAAATGGTTGATAATCTTTCTAAAAAGGGATTTAACTTTTCTGGAAATTATTGCAATATAGAAAATAATGTTATTTCAAGAGATTTTGTATCAACAATATATAATCATCTTGGTCCGGCAATAGTATATAAACCATCAGAAGAAAATCAATTAAATATATCCGATTATTTACCATTACGATTTTATAAAGATGATAATTCAAATGTTCAAATGGAAATATTTTCTGCGGTACAAAAAATGTTAAAAGGTCACACTATAGCAAATTTTACTGACGAAACTTCTTTTATTCCAGAAAATAGCAAGTTTACTTATCAAACATTATGTTCTATTTTAAAGACAATAAAAGGCGGTGTTGTTTTAGAAGAGGTAATTGCACCTATTCTAACTCCCTTAATATTGGTTGGATTTGGTGTTGCATATTCAGGTAATAAATTATTAGACAAAATATTTCGAACTAATAGAGGCGAAGCTACTGGCTATGCAGCAGGAATTATTGAAAATAATACAGTATTGCAAGGATATATATCAGTATTAAAAGATATACCTGATGAATATGATGATGTATGTCAAATATTTGTTGATAATGATTTCAAATTTGTGGCAGAAACAATTGACCAAAATAATAATATTGTATTCTATATATACAATAACGAAATTAATGCGACAGAATTGGACAATATTGTAGATAACTCCATATATTTTGAAGCATATAATAATGGACAGGAAATAATATATAATAAAATAAAAGCTGAACGTACTTTATATATTTTTCAGGATGAAAATTATTTAGTAGATGATATAAAAAATCTAATTAATAATTCTAATAGCATAGACATTGCAATTTTAAACGAGGATTATTATGGAAATTCAACTATCATTGGTGATATTAATAAAAATATGATTGACGGAGGTATCGGAAACGATACTGTATATGCAGGAAATGGAAATGATGTTATTCTCGGTAATGAAGGTGAAGATGAAATACATGGAGAAGCTGGCAATGATGTATTAATTGCAGGTTCTGTACAAATTGCTGATGGTTTAACAGAAATACCATATGATACACTAAAAAATTTAATAAATTCGAAAGACAGAATAAGAACAGTAATAAATTATGAAAGCGAAAATGGTTCTGCATCAAAGTTATATGGTGAAGAAGGTGATGACCTATTAATAGGTGATAAAGGCAATGATACCCTTGATGGCGGCATTGGAAATGACTATATATATGGTGGCAATGGAAATGATGTACTTCAAGGGAATGATAATAATGACTATTTAAACGGTAACGAAGGCACTGATACTATAAACGGCGGAAGCGGAAATGATATTCTTGTCGGCGGTGAAGGTTATGATGAATTATATGGTGGTGAAAATAATGATGTATTAATCGCAGGAAATCATAAAAATGTCCCTGTAATTACATTACAAAAATTGCTTGAAAGAAGAGGGAGTGTAAATCCATCAGAATTTCAAAGTACTCAGGGCATAAGTTCTGTGTTATATGGCAATGCCGGAAATGATTTGCTAATTGGTGATAAAGGAAGTGATACTCTATATGGTGGTGCAGATGATGACTACTTATATGGTGGCAAAGGTAATGACTATCTGAGCGGTGGTGACGGCTATGATGTATATAAATTATTTTCAGGTGACGGATATAACACCATATATGATTCCGATAAAGCAGGACGTATAGAAGTTGACGGATATACATTAAGAGGAGCAACTAAAAAAAGAAGTGAAGGTGGAAGAATATGGCGAGATGTTCGTGGTAATACTTATTTTTGGGCTGCAAACAGTGATGTCGTAATAATAAACGGGAATACAAGAGTATTAAATTTTGAAAACGGAAAAACATTAGGAATAACTCTTCGTGTAATAGATGATGAAGAGGAGGAAGAAGAACCGACTAATCCTGATGAACCGGGAGATGATACCCCTACTGAACCTACAAACCCTGATGATCCCGAAAATCCTGTAACACCGGGAGATGAACCTGAGAATCCTGAAAACGATGAAGAAGAACCTACACCTTCAAATGAAGAAGAAATTCGTCCTCCTAAAATAGGACCTAAATTTAGGCAAGCCGAAGATAGTCCCGGCACACCTTCTGACCCAATTATTTTAGATTTGGATGGAAACGGTATTCAAATATCAGAAAAAAGCAAATACTTTGACCATGGGAATGACGGTTTTGCAGAATCATCGTCTTGGGTTAGCGGTAATGACGGTATTTTGGCTGTTGATAATAACAATAATAATAGAATAGATAACGGAACGGAATTATTAACTCACGATTCATTGACAGAATTTGATACTAATGAAGACGGTATTATTGATGCAAATGATACGGATTTTGAAAGAATAAAAGTTCTAAAAGCAAACGGAAGCCTTCAATCCTTACAAGATGCAGGAGTTGAATTTATAAGTTTAAATACCAAAGCTGCACATATCGGATATTATGAAGGAAGTTATCAATTTGCAAAAGGTAAATTTACAACAACTGATGGGCAAGAATGTGAATATGGTGAATTAAATCTTCAAACAGACCCTGAAAATGCATTAGATTTAAACATAGTTTATCCTACAAGTTATAAAACATTACCTGAAATTGACAATATGGGTAAATCATATTCTTTAAGACACGCTATGTATCTTGACTCAACAGAAACATTAAAAACACTTGTTGAATCGTTTGTTTCAGAAACTGATGATGATGTAAGAATGAACCTCGTTGACCAAATACTTGAACAATGGGCAGGTGCAACAGAAGTAGTAGAAGGTTCAAGAGGTCAATATGCAGACGCAAAACAACTTGCAATATTGGAAGTATTTATGGGGACTGAATTCTATTCTCAACACGAAGGAGAGGCAGAACCATCAAATCCTAACCTTGAAGCAAGCCAATATCTTGCAACAGCCTATGCAAGATTAAAGACATATATTTATGCAGAACTAATGTCGCAGACACATCTTGATTCTATTATGCAAAATCTCAAACTCTTACCTAATGAACAAGGAAAATTGGCTTTTGATTTAAGTGACATAGTCAGTATATTACAAGATGAAATGGAAGTAGATGCTGTCGCTGCAAGACAAAAAGTATATGAAGTTGCAAAAGTAATTAAAGGTTTAGGGTACGATGTAAAATCAAACTTCTTTGACCCCAAAGATGATAATTGTTTCTATACGACATTTACAGAAAACGATAGAGAACTTAAATGGCTTATTGATACTATTTCAAAAGTTCCATATACAGATAATATTGGTGATGGTGAATGTACATCAGCAGATGATGCAATGAGAGCAAATCGTGGTGAAAGTGCATTCTTCCACGCATTAAGAGGCGATGACGTTATTTATGGTGACAGCCAATCTGACGGTTTTGCTGCTTGTAGCGGTGATGACCTTCTTGACGGCGGAGATGGTGATGACAACCTTGACGCCCATGGTGGAAATGACACCGTATTTGGAGGAAAAGGTAATGATACCATTAATCCGTCTGATGGCGATGATGTAATATTCGGTGGTAGCGGTAACGATGTAATTTATCCTGATGGTAATGAAAGCGAAGGATACAACAATTATGGCAGAGATATTATAAGAGGCGGTACAGGAAACGATACAATTCACAGCTTCTCAGGAGATGATACTTTCATATTTAACCTTGGAGACGGTAAAGATGTTGTTTTTGAAAAACAGGGTGTAGACACATTATACTTTGGCGAAGATATTTCTTGGGAAGACCTCGAATTTGAACAAGTTGGAAATGATATGGTTATCAGCATTACGGATACTGAAGACCAAATAACAGTAAAGAACTGGTTTGTTCAAGATAATGACGGGGTTTACAGATATGATAACCGTAAGATAGAAATCTTTGAATTCGCAGACGGTTCTAAACACTATAAAGACGAAATACTTGTTGGTGATAATACAGAAGCCGTTACTTATGATATGGATGACATTGGTGATGACCTTAACCTTTCAAACGGCTATAAAAATATTGTTAATTTAAAAGAAGGTTGGAATCACATTTTTGTCGGAAAAGATACTACCAATACTTTTGTATTTGACAGACAGGGTATAGATTTATGCATTGAAAATTCAACATACAAAGATTCCATAATATTCGGAGAAGGTATAACATTGGCAAAAACTTTCTTTGCCTTTAATGAAAATGATTTAGAAGTATGGTTTGAAGATTATGACGGGCATATATCTATAACATATGGTGATGATTACCTTGAAACATTTGTATTTAATGACGGTACTGTATTGCTTGATGTATATGACCACTTGCAAAGAGTTTCAACATACTACGATTACATCATGAATGATGATAAAATGGATGATGTAACTCTGCTCGGTTATTATAGCAATATGGTAATAGGTAATAACAAAGATAATAATATCTATGGCAATTACGGTAATACTACATTTGAAGGTGGCAGAGGTAACGATAACCTATATAGTTACAATGGCGGTAATGATGAATATGTCTATAACTTAGGTGATGGTGATGACAGAATTACCGATTTGGGTGGTATAGACACTATCAGATTCGGTGAAGGCATTACTACGGAGAATGTAACCTTCTTAAGAAATTTTGAAGATGATTCTCTTGAAATATTTATTAATACTGATGAAGGTGGAAATATAAAAATTGAAAACTTCTTCGGTGAAGGCAATAATAACAAGATTGAATACTTTGAATTTGCTGATGGAACTACATTTGAAACTATTGATAACCATATTAATGCTTTAGGTTCAACAGATAATAATGATTTAGTCTTACCTGAAGGTATAAGAGAAGGTCATTTAAGAGGCGAAGGTCATATATCCAATACAGGTAATGATATGGATAACTGGCTTGGAGGTAATTCCGGCGATAACAGATTCTATGCAGGTGAAGGTGATGACGCAATGTGGGATGATAATTCATCCAACGACCGTTATTACTACAATGTCGGTGATGGCAACGATAATATAGGTGATACATCAGGCATTGATGCAATTATCTTTGGAGCAGGAATTACAAAACAGAATATTCGTTTTGAAAAACAACCTGATAACTTATTCATATACTTTGACGGTATAGAAGGTTCTATTTGTATAAATGAATACTTTAATGACGATAACAGAAAAATAGAACTGTTTAAATTTGCAGATGGAAGTATTATTGATGATATTACACCATACATTTCCGATATCGCCACAAGAGATGAAGATATTATACTCACAGGCAATCAAGAAAATGCATCCGTTTGGGATGGCGGTGAAGTAAGTATAACAGGAAATAATCTGCACAATAGGTTATATGGCAGTTGGGGTAATAATACTATTCAGGGGGCAGGCGGTAATGACTATATCCAAGATGAAAACGGCGATGATGTATATATCTATAATGTCGGAGACGGAGATGATGAAATCTTTGATATGGGTGGATATGATAAGATTCAATTCGGACAGGGCATTACACCACAAAATATAATATTTACTCAAAACTTAAATGACTTAATTATTACATTTGATAATATAGATGGTTCTATCAAAATAGACAATTACTTTAATCCTGATACAATAGAAGAATTTGAATTCTATGATGAAACAGTTATTACAGATATTACACCGTATCTAAATTGTCAAGTTACTGATTCAGACTATACTATGACTAATGTTGATGTAATTGATGATGTCAGAGTTATTAGTGAAGAAGCTGTCTCTGTTGAAGGAAATAGCAGAGATAATATAATAATGTTCATTGACACCAATGGTGAAGATGGAAATCAGGCACAAGGTAATGGCGGCAATGATACAATAATAGATAATGCAGGAACAAATACAACATATGTATATAATGTTGGTGACGGTAATGACAGAATAATAGATAATGGCGGTACTGATAAGATAACCTTTGGAACAGGAATTACTACTAATAATATAAGATTTATCAGAGATGAAAACTATTTGGTAATTCAATTTGATGGTATTAGTGGTTCTATTATTATAGATAATTACTTCGGCGATGAAAATAATACTGTTGAGACATTTGAATTTTCTGATAATTCACAAATTACTGATATTTCAGAATTATATACAGAAGCAGTAGCACCTATTGTTCCTCGTGTTCAAGGTTATGATTCTACTAATATAAGAAATATTGTTGATAATTATCAAGGAAGTGTTGTTCTTGACGAAAATGATATTAACACCACAATTACGGGTACAGGAAATGCATATGTCCTCGGTAATGAAGATGATAATATTATTGTTGGAAATTCAGGTAACAATACATACGCAGGTGGCGGTGGAGACGATATAATAACCGACACATTAGGCGGTAATGATACATATTTATATAATTACAATAATGGAAATGATGTAATAACTGATTCAAACGGTATTGATACCGTAAAATTCGGTCGTGACATTCACACTTATGATTTAAGATTTGAACAAATAGAAAAGAATCTTGTTATTTCATTTAGAGATGAAGGCAGAGAAGGAAGCCTCACAATCAATAATTACTTCCTAAATGATACTTCAAAAATTGAAAACTTTGTATTTGATGACGGTACTGTAATAACTGATATTTCAGGTTGGTTAGCAGGAATTACTACATATGAAAACTATACAATGCAATCAACCGAATGGTTTGAAACGGTAAGAATCGGAGGAAATGACAGTTTATCCGTTACGGGTAATTCTTGGGATAATAAATTCATCGGTAACGGCGGAGATAATACATTCCAAGGTAATGGCGGTGATGATACACTTATAGACCACGCAGGTGGAAATGACACTTATATCTATAACCTTGGAGACGGAAACGATGTTATTGATGATATTGGAGGTCTTGATACCATCAGATTCGGTGAAGGAATTACAACAGATAACCTCGCATTTATGAAAACCTCAACTGACTTAAATATATGGTTTCATAATCTCGAAGGCGGCTTAACAATAAAAGATTATTATACAAATCCTGCTAAGCAAATTGAAAGATTTGAACTGTATGATGGTACTGTAATTACCGATGTAGAAAGCCATATAACCGCTATCGGCTCAGAGCAAAGTATTGTTCTTCCTAATGGTGTTTCACAGGCTCATTTATGGGGTGACGGTGATACATCTGTAGTCGGCAATTCCGAAGACAACTGGATTGGCGGTAATAGTGGAGATAACACAATTACAGGCGGACTGGGTGATGATTATATTAACTCTGAACAAGGCGGCAATGATACATTCATATATAACCTCGGAGATGGTCACGACCATATTCTTGAATATGAAGGTTACGATATAATCCAGTTTGGACAGGGTATTGCACAAAATAATCTTCGTTTTATTAGAAATGAAGGTGATTTATTAATCAATTTTGTTGATAATAACGGCGATGATATAGACGGAAGCATTAGAGTTGAAGGATACTTCTATGATTGGAACAGACAGATAGAAGAAATACAATTTGCAGATGGTTCTTCAATAAGAAATATAGAAAGCAAAGTTACAATTCTTGCCGGAGAAAATGATATAAATAATGATGGAAACTACCAAGAAATAAGAGCTTGGGGTGACGGTAATATTAAAATTACAGGTTCTTATGCAAGCGAACTTATACAAGGTAATTCAGGAAATAATACATATGACCCGCAAGGCGGTAACGATACAATTTCTGATATTAATGGCGGCGATGATACATACATATACAAGCACGATTCAGAAAATAAATATATTACTGATATAGGCGGATTTGATAAGATTAAACTCGGTGATGGTCTTGATATTTACAATACAAGATTTATCCGTAAAAATGACGATTTAGCTTTATACTTCCCGAATCAAAGTAATGTATGTATCCAAATTTCCGACTACTTTACGGATAATGACCATAAGATTGAAAGGTTTGAATTCGCTGACGAAACTGTTATTACCGATGTTACAAACTATATAACAGGTACTGTTGAAACAAGTGATGTTCAAATGCAAAACAATTATACATATGTATATTTGGAAGGAAATTCTGATGTTACGGTAACAGGTAATAACCTAAATAACGAAATTTACGGAAATTCAGGTGATAATACATATATTGCAGGAATCGGCGATGACCGTATTGAAGATAGGAAAGGTGGAGATGACACCTACATATATAATTTAGGTGACGGAAATGATTCTATTCTTGATATTTCCGGCAACGATACAATAAGATTCGGAAACGGTATAACTCAAGAAAATATCAGATTCATAAACAACAGAGGCAGTCTGCAAATATTTATTGATGTTGAGAATTATGGTGGCGGAATTTGGATTGATGATTATTTCAGAGTAGAATCAAGAAAAATAGAAACAATAGAATTTGCTAACGGTACAACAATTTCTGATGTAACTCCTTATTTAAGTGGCATTACAGTAACTGATAATTACACAATTTCCGAAGAGTCACCTGTTACGGAAGTATATTTGAACGGCACAGGCGATTATTCACTTACAGGAAACTCAGCCGATAACCATTTTGACGGTAATGCCGGAAATAATACATATCAAGGTGGTGAAGGAAATGACAGTTATTGGGATGACCAAGGCGGTAATGATACATATATTTATAACTTAGGTGATGGTGATGATAACATCGGTGATTATCGTGGTTATGATACTCTCCGCTTAGGTGCAGGTATAACTGCTAATATGTTGAGAATTCAAAGATGCGATAACGGTGATATGGAAATTCGCTTTGACGGTGAAGAAGGTTCAATAAGAATTCAAAACGTATTTAATGGAGATTCTGATTGGAACTTTGAAAGAATAATACTCGCTGACGAAACGGTAATTACAGACTTTAGTCCGTATTATATCTTTGCACAACCTACACAAGATTATTCATTGCCACAGAATAATTCAATACAAGATGTATTTGTTCAGGGAGACGGTAATGTTTCAATAACTGGTAATAATTACAATAACTATATTGAAGGTGGTTCAGGAAATAATACATACCAAGCTAATGGTGGTGATGATTATATCAATGATACTAAAGGCGGCAATGATACATATATCATTAATATTGGTGATGGTAATGATACAATTCGTGATATAAGCGGATATGACAAAATTGTATTCGGTGAAGGACTTAATGTTCAAGATATGAAAGCAATGAACGGAAATAATGATAGCCTTCACATATGGTTTGATGGAGTAGACAATACAAGTTTAGTCATAGAAAACTTCTACAGTAATCCAAATGCAGCAATTGAAAGATTCGAATTCTTTGACGGAACTGTAATTACCGATATTAGCAATTATATTAATTGTATAGCATCAGAAAGTAATATAGTTCTTCCTGAAGGATATAAAGAAGCTCATATGTGGGGTGGAAATAATATTTCCGCAACAGGTAATAGCGAAGACAATCAATTCTACGGAAACTGGGGAAATAATACAATCCAAGGCGGAACAGGTAACGATAATATTATGGATGACCAAGGTGGTAATGATACATATATTTATAACCTCGGTGATGGTGATGATAACATTGGTGATTGCCATGGTATAGATACAATAAGACTTGGACAGGGTATTACTGCAAATATGCTCCAAATGAGAAGATGGAACGAAGATGATATGCTTCTTGATTTTGCAGGAGAAGAAGGCAGTATCTTAATACAACATTATTATAGTGATGATACAAATTGGAAGATTGAAAGAATCGTTCTTGCTGATGACACTGTAATAACAGATTTTACACCATATATGGAAACTGTATATACTTCTACTGACTATGAATTATCGGATGAAACATACAAGAAAGATATTGTTGCAGAAGGAACTGGCAATATTTCTCTGACTGGTAATTGGAATAATAATATTATTGAAGGTAACTCCGGCAATAACACATTCCAAGGCAATGGCGGAGATGACCGCTTATCTGATACAATCGGTGGTAATGATACATACATCCTGAATATGGGTGACGGCAACGATACTATATTGGATATTGGAGGTATCGATACTATCAGATTCGGTGAAGGCTTAAATCTTGAAAATATAAGAGTAATGAATGGTAATAATGATAGTCTTCACATATGGTTTGATGGTGTAGATAATACAGGCTTAGTCGTAGAAAACTTCTTCAGTAATCAAAATGCAGCAATAGAAAGATTTGAATTCTTTGACGGTACTGTTGTAACAGACATCAGTAATTACATTAATTGTATTGCTTCTGAAAATAATATAGTTCTTCCTAATGGCTATGTAGATGCTCATTTATGGGGAGAAGAAAATATTACTGCAACAGGTAATAGTGGCAACAACGGTTTCCAAGGTAATTCAGGAAACAATACATACAATGGCGGTCAAGGTGATGACGGATATTGGGATCATCAAGGAGGTAATGATACATATATTTATAACCTCGGCGATGGTTGGGATTGGCTATCCGATATGAATGGTATTGATACAATAAGATTTGGAGAAGGCATAACCGCTGATATGATAAGAATGTCAAGAGACGGAAATACGTTAAATATAAACTTCACAAATCAAGACGGCGGTATCGGTATTGAAGGTCAATTCGAAGAAAACTCGGGTTGGGGTATTGAAAGAATTGAACTTTATGATAATACCGTAATAACTGATTTCACACCTTTCTATCAATTTGTAGAAACAAATACAAACTATACCCTCTCGGAACAATCTAATAAGCCTGATGTTGTTGCTATCGGAGATGGTGATATATCCTTAACAGGTAATTCACAGAATAACTATTTACAAGGAAATTCAGGAGATAATGCATTCCAAGGTAATGCCGGAGATGATTGGTCTAAAGATTTTGAAGGCAATGATACTTATATTTACAATCTTGGAGACGGAAACGATTGGATTGATGATTATAGCGGATATGATGTTATAAGATTCGGTCAAGGAATTACAGAATCTATGCTCCGTATGGAAGGTGATGAATGGGGTAATCTGAGAATCTACTTTGATGGAGAAGAAGGTAGTATTATGGTTGGTAATTACTTCAATGATGAAAATGCAAGTATTGAAAAAATTATTCTTTCCGATAATACTGAATTAACTGACTTTTCTCCATATATGCCTTCAGTAGATATATATGAAAATTACACATTACCTGAAAACTCACCGCACAGAGATGTTTATATCAGAGGCGAAGGTAACATATCCGTTACGGGTAACAGTAATGATAATTATATCGAAGGAAATGACGGAAACAACACATACCAAGGTAACGGTGGTAACGATTATATCGCAGATAGAGAAGGCGGTAATGATGTATATATCTATAACATTGGTGACGGTTGGGATACTATCGAAGATATTGGTGGTATAGATACAATCAGATTCGGTGAAGGAATTAATGTTCAAGATATGAAAGTTAAGAACAGGCTTAACAACAGTATTGATATTTCCTTTGATGGAATTGACGGGGAACTCGTTATCGAAAACTGCTTAAATAATAATGATTGCGTAATTGAACGTTTTGAATTCTTTGATGGTACTGTTATTACTAATATAAATAATTATATTAACTGTATTGCCTCTGAAAATAATATTACATTACCTGAAGGATACAGAGAAGCTCACATGTGGGGAGAAAATAATATTTCTGTAGTTGGCAATTCAGGTGATAACTGGATTGGTGGTAACTCGGGTAATAATACTGTCCAAGGCGGAGCAGGAAATGATAATTATTGGGATGACCAAGGCGGTGATGATACATTCATATATAACCTTGGAGATGGTGATGACTGGATTGAAAACTATGGAGGTTATGACACAATTCAATTCGGTTCAGGAATAACAGCAAGTATGCTCCGTATGGAGAATGAAGACGGTCATTTAAGAATCTTCTTTGATGGAGAAGAAGGTAGCCTTGTTGTAGGTAATTACTTTAATGATGATAATGCAAAATTTGAAAGAATTGTTTTATCTGATAATACAATAATTACAGACATTACACCATATATGCCGTATATTGAAACTTCTGTAAGCTATACTTTGCCTGAAGAAACATTTAAACGTGATATCATTGGTCAAGGTAATGGTGATATTACTTTAACAGGTAACAGTAATAATAACTATATTGAAGGTACATCAGGAAATAATACATACCAAGGTAACGGTGGTAACGATTATATCTCTGATACACAAGGCGGCAACGATGTATATATCTATAATTTAGGAGATGGTGATGATACAATTGAAGATATTGGAGGTATCGATACAATCAGATTTGGTGAAGGCTTAAATGTAGAAGATATGCAAGTTATGAATGGTAATAATAACAGCCTTCATATATGGTTCAACGGTGTTGATGGAAGTTTATGTATTAATAACTTCTTCTCCAATGTTGATGCGGTTATTGAAAGATTTGAATTCTACGACAATACGGTTATTACTAACATAAATAACTACATTAATTGTATAGCATCAGAAGGAAATATTATTCTTCCACAAGGTTACAATCAAGCTCATTTATGGGGCGAAAATAATACTTCAGCAACTGGTAATAGTAATGATAACTGGATAGGCGGTAACTCCGGTGATAATACAATTCAAGGTGGTGCCGGAAATGATTGTTTCTGGGATGACCAAGGTGGTGATGATACATTTATATATAACCTTGGTGATGGAGATGATTGGATTGACAATTATGGAGGCTATGACACAATTCAATTTGGTTCAGGAATAACATCAAATATGCTTCAGATGGAAAGTGATGAATGGGGTAACCTGATAATCACCTTTGCAGGAGAAGAAGGAAGTATCGGAATTGGCAACTACTTCAATGATGAAAATGCAATAATTGAAAGAATTGTTTTATCTGATAATACAGTAATTACAGATTTTACTCCATTTATGCCGTATGTTGAAACTTCTGTAAGTTATACATTGTCTGAAGGTTCATTTAAACGTGATATCATTGGTCAAGGTAACGGAGATATTGCTTTAACAGGCAACAGTAGTGATAACTATATTGAAGGTACCTCGGGAAATAATACATACCAAGGTAATGAGGGTAACGATTATATTTCTGACACACAAGGTGGTAATGATACATATATAATTAACCTTGGTGATGGTGCTGATACAATTCACGATATTAACGGCTATGACAAAATCGTATTTGGTGAAGGTCTGAATGTTCAGGATATGCAAGTAATGAACGGTAATAATGATAGTCTCATTATATGGTTTAATGAAACTGATGTTAATGTTACTATTGAAAATTACTTTAATACTGAAGAATACAAAAAGATTGAACGTTTTGAATTCTTTGACGGGACTATTATTACAGATATAGAAAACTACATTAATTGTATAGCATCAGAAGGTAATATTGTTCTTCCTGAAGGATATAATCAAGCACACTTATGGGGAGATGGTAATACTTCTGCTACAGGAAACAGCAATGATAACTGGATAGGTGGAAATTCCGGCGATAATACATTCCAAGGTAACGGTGGTAATGATTATTATTGGTCCGACCAAGGTGGTAATGATATATATATCTATAATCTTGGAGATGGTTATGATACAATTGCTGACTATAGTGGCTATGATTCTATCAGCTTTGGACAAGGAATTACATCCAATATGCTTTCAATTCGCAGACATGAAGGTGGCGAAATTAATATTACATTTGCAAATCAAGACGGTGCAATTACTGTTCAAAATGTATACACAGGTGATAATAACTGGGCTATCGAGAAGTTTATATTCTCCGACAATACCGAAATAACAGACTTTAGTTCGTATTATACATTTGTTGAACCTGAAAATAATTATACACTCTCCGAAAATAGCAATATTCAGGATATATATGCTGTCGGAGAAAATAATATAATATTAACAGGTAATACATCTGACAATATTATTGTTGGCAATTTCGGAAATAATACAATTATTGGAGGATTGGGAAATGACACCTTAAGAGATTATTCAGGTGGCGACGACACTTATGTTTATAATATTGGTGACGGTGACGATTCCATCCATGATTTTGGCGGTAACGATAAAATTAAGCTTGGAACAGGAATTAATTCTTCAGATATAAGATTAATGATTGATGATTACAATAATATCCATATGAGTATCTTTGGACATGATGGCGGTATCTTTATTCAAAGAGATATCACAGATAATGCAATTGAAAATATTGAACTTGCTGATAATACTCTTATTGATATAGACACTCACATTAATCAAATAGGTTCTGAATTCAATGATATCGTATTACCGACAGGATATTTAGATGCACAGTTATGGGGTAATGCAGATTTAAGTGTTACAGGTAACAGTTTAAATAATATCATTAACGGTAATGACGGGAACAACACCTACCAAGGTAACGGTGGTAATGATGAATTTAATGACGGATTGGGTGATGACACCTATATTTACAATGTAGGTGATGGTCACGATATTATTAAAGACTACAACGGTGATGACACCATTGAATTTGGTACGGGTATAACAACTCAAAATATTCATTTCTTACATCAAAGTGATAATTATAATAATCTTGTTATTTCATTTACAGGATTTGACGGAAGCATAACCGTTGAAGATTACTTTAATTCAGAAACGAATAATACTGTTGAAACCTTTACATTCTCAGATAATACTTCATACACAGATATTTCTTCTTATATCGAAACTCCGCCGGAAGACGATGAACCTATTGATGAAGAAGAACCTGATTTACCATTTGGTGGTTTAGGAAATCTTGACCTCAACAGTTTACAGCAAGAAATGAGTACATTCGGTTCAGACGGAGATATTGTTGTTAATAACTTTGAACAACAACAAGAAGATGACTTATTGCTTGTTATGAACTATTAATAAGATTTGCAGAGGAAGTTATTGCTTCCTCTGCATTAAAAATAGAAGAGTTTTAAGCATAACTCTTCTGTTTATTACTGAAGAGGAGGTTTTTACGAATCTAAAAAATATCCTTCTCTTCTTTTTTTATATATTTAATTCATTTATACTTTTTATTGAATTTATAACAGCTTCTTTTGTTATTTGTCTATATATTTGTGGTTTCAATAATATTATTTTAAAAAGAACCTGTGTTATATTCTCTACTGAAAATTTTTCAGGTAAACCTTTTATAATATTATCAATGTCTGTATAATTTTTTACTGATTTTAAATTAAGGTATTCAAACATCTCATCATAGTTTAAATTCCCCATTATTCCTGATATTATTTCACATTCATCATTATTTAACTTCTTTATGGGTTTATTAATGTTTTCTTGAATCCACCAAACAAGTTGCGGAAGATTATATATAAAGTCTTTACACCTAAATAATTGAGGAGTGTCAGATAATATTTTAAAAACTAATGATAATTGTATTTTTTTATTTCTAATCATAAAATTTTGTACTTCATCAATTCTATCAAGTATTTCTACCGGGTAAACTGATGCATCATTCATAGCATCTCTGCCTCTCTGTATAAGAATATAGTTTTCATATTCAATGAAAATGCTATTATTCTTGTATTTTTTTAAATAATTAAAATATTTATTTAAACATAAATCTTTATCATTATTGGATAAAATAATATCATCTATTACATTTTTTATTTGTTGCGGCATTTCTGTTAAATAATTGTGTATTACGGCAAGAAAAGGGAATGAATCATCACACATATCATCAATCATATGTTTTAATTGAACTAATGAATAATCTTTATTGCTTTTTGAGATACCCAATATCCATTTCATTTTTTTTATTTTCTCAGATTGCATTGTAAAATAATCTAAATTTAATAAATTTCCTGTAATTGCTTTAAACATTTATTAATCCTCTTACTTATTTTATAACTTATGTGACAAAATAACCATTTTGTCTGACATTTTTTAAGTGTTAGAGAATATAGCCATTCGGGTAATTCATTTTCAGTTTTTTATTTGGTACATTACTTTTTATAAAATAAAAGTTTAATATGAAAATTATTAAATAATAACGATTTTAGTTATTTATATATTAAACGCAAGACAAAATGGTTAATTTGTCTGACATAAAAAAGTAATGTAATATATTTTCGTTATTGGATTTTTCTATAAAATAAAGTTGTTATAACTATAATCTATTTGGTCTTGTTCAATTCCGATATAACGCAATGTTATTTGTGGACTTGAATGATTAAATATTTTCTGTAACAGTACAACATCTTTAAATTGCTTATAGTGATGATATCCAAAAGTTTTTCTCATTGAATGTGTACCTATTTTTTCCTGAAGTCCTGCTTTTGCACATGCATCTCTTAACATATAATAAGCAGTAGACCTGTCAAGGCGATGCTTCCAATGTGAAAGGAACAGAGGTTGATTCTCTCTTTTTCCTTTGCAATATTCATCAATCATAGGTTTTAGTTTAGAGTTAATAGGAAATTTTTTAAATTTTCCTGTCTTCTTTTCTATAATCTGAATATGTGTTCTATTTTTTACATCACCGACATTCAGATTTAATATGTCAGAGATTCTTAATCCACAATTTGTGCCAATAACAAATAATAGTAAATCTCGTTTACTTTGTTTTGAAAGTAATTTTTCAACTTTTTCAACATCTTTTTTATTTCTTATCGGTTCTACTGTTGTCATTTTTTCACTCCTTTCAATCTTCTACATCTATATTTTTAAGTAATTACAACCCAATTTATAGATTAGAAAATCAGAAAAATCATTTATTAAAATATTTTTCTGTTTCTTGCAGAATTTCTTTATAATCCCCATCCGTAAGAGTTAAATAAGGTCGTGCCGGAATATAAACTTTTTTATTTCGTCCTGCTTTACCTCCTAATTGATGAATGGCTGCATAATCTAAGTTTGAACCTATCATTGCAGAATTATCATCATAATAAGTATTAACAGAAGTTGCTAATTGTCCTGTAACCTGAAGAATTTGACCGGGATATTTTTTTATTTTTTCTCTCTGTTTTTTTGTTCTGTCTGCCAAATCAACCCATTTATCAGGTCTGCCTTCATTTTTAAAATTTTGTTCTGTTGAATATGCAAAAACACCTGCGATATTTTTCATTAACGGTCGCAGGTTTTTGCCTTTTTCGGATAACTGAAGAAGCCTGTTTTTTACTTCTTTATTATCAAATTCAATTTCTATCGGTTTATCAGCCATTATATAATTCTTTTATAGGATAGTTTGCGATTAAGAGTTCTTTATACATCTTGTTTTTCTTCATACCTTCTCTGTTGTTAATCCCGTTAAGTCTTTCAACTGCTATCATTTCAAAGTCTTTGTATAATTCCCTTATTTCGGGTGAATCGTTGTATGAAAGTAAAAATCTGCCTTTAACATTGCCTAAAACTTCTCTTAATCTTTTATGGTCAAAGGCTTTAGTGGATACAACTTCGTATCCGCAGCCTTGTGTATATGGTGGGTCACAGTAGAAAAATGCTTTTTCTTGGTCATACTGTTTAATCAGTTTTTCAAAGTCTAAATTCTCAATCATCACTTTATCAAGTCGTTCGTGGATTGCATCTATTTTTTCAAAAGAATTCTTATGAGATTTTGCAGCTCCGCCATGAGAGCACTTAGCAACACCGAATGTTTTTCCTCTGCCACCAAAGGATCGGGTAATAAGGAAATAAAACTGTGCAGCTCTTTGAAGTTCGGTTATGAATGTACCGTTTAAGAATTGTAAGAACATTTCTCTTGAACCGAGAAGATAGTTTAATTCTTCTTTTAAAGCATTCGGGTGGTATTTTACCATACGGAATAAATTTACAAGTCTGCCATCTAAATCATTGTATATTTCAAGGTCTGCCCATTTCTCTTTATATAAAAGAACCCAAGCACCTCCGCCAAACGGCTCAATATATGAAGTTATATCCTTCGGAATCAAAGGTTCTATTACTTTTCTCAGGAGTCTTTTCCCTCCAACCCAGTTAAGTAAACTTTTTTTATCAATACCCATACAAACTCCTTTTTATTAATGTTCAAATAGTGTTTTAGGATTCACCCGGATAGTGAGACCAACCTACATCAGGTGATATTTTTTTGCCTGTTAATTTGTCCGTATAAACGGTAACAGGACGAAGTTCTCCTGTCTTTTTAGAAACCAATTTGTATTCTTCGGATAAAGTACCTTCAGAACTTTCTGCCTCAAATCCGTTTAATTTCATATTGCAGTCGGATAATGCATTTACTCTGCATCTGCAATTCCATCCGTTCGGAGGGTAAAATGCTTTCCAAAATGGGTCATCATATCTGAAAATAAGACCGTTTAACATAGCGTGTTCAGGGCGTGTAGATGCATCCATTACGGCAATATATTCCCAATACGGTCGATTATCTGCATTTTCGACTTGAGTTTTATATCTGCCCGATTGGTATGAGGTCTGCATATTAACTCTGTATATAGTTTTTAATCGATACATTGAGCCGAGTTGAACTTTTTCTGCGTTACCTTCGGTATCAACGGTTATTACTTCACCCCACCAACCTTTTTTCTGTAAAGTCGGTTTTAATTCTTTTTGAAATTCCTGAAATGTTTTACCTTCAGAAAGAGCCTTATCCAAGGATGTTTTAATATCATTTAAGATATCTTCTCTCATTACTTTGGCAACGGTAAAAGATGTCTTATGTGCATCTTGCCAAATATCGTACCAATCCCAAGTAAGTTTATTCTTTTTATTTCTAAAATATTTAATAGCGAAAGCAGGAGAAAGTTTAAACAGAGAATTAAGTTTTACCATTTATAACCTTTGCCAGTTGTTTTGCAACAGTTTCAATAACATTAACGGTAACGGCATTGCCAACCATTTTATACAAATGACCGTCTGCAAGTTTTAATTTTTGTGTGGTTTCAAACATATCATCAGGAAAACCTTGCAGCCTGAAACATTCTAACGGAGTTAATCTTCTTAATCTGTAACCGTCAATAGTTCCGATAGAGCAAGAAGTATCGAGTGTTTGAGAACAACCTTTTCCTACCCTGCCTCTTCTGGTATTGGAATTAGGAAAAGCAAGATTGATTCCGTCTCCCGGAACGGCTTCGTCATATCCTTTTTTAGTACCGTTTCTGACTTTGAACGGGGAATAATTTCCATGGCTTGCTGTTAAACAAGGACTTATGCCATCTGTTGTATATATTCTACATCCTTGTGGATTTCCTGAAGTTTCGGGAATTTGCTTTAATAAAGGCTGACGGCATAAATCCGATTGTGTTCTTATCGTGCCAACATCTGTCCGTTCTTCTTCAACCCATTTGTCTTTACTATTCTTCCAATAGACTATATTTTCTTTTTCACCATTGTTAGAATTCGTTTTGTCTGTTCCTGAGATAGGAAATATTTTTCCTGTACATTCTTTTCCATAACATCCAACAATGTAGACACGTTCTCTGTTTTGAGGAACTCCGAAGAACTTAGAATTAAGTAGCTGCCATTGAGTTTGATACCCAATGTCGGAGAGAAGTTTAAGTATTGTTTGGAAAGTTTTTCCTCCGTCGTGATTAAGTAAGCCCTTAACGTTTTCGAGAATAAAATATCTTGGTCTTTTGTCTTTGAGAATCCGTATGATTTCAAAAAACATTGAGCCTCTTGTGTCTTCAAATCCGAGTCTTTTTCCTGCAATGCTAAAAGACTGACAAGGAAATCCTGCACATAGGATATCGAAATCGGGGAGTTCTGATGTTTTGATTTCTGTTGCATCTTTTATATAAAATTCCTGTTTTGTATCAAAATATGATTTGTATAAAAGGCTTGCGTGATAATCATTCTCGCAATATCCTATACATTTAAATCCGGCTCTTTCAAGTCCTAATCTAAAACCGCCTATTCCTGAAAATAAATCAAAGAAGCGGAGGCGAGCAGAGGCTGAAGAGGCTTGTGATGAACAAGACTCGTAATGCCGTTTATTGCGAGCCCCCAAGTTATTTACTTTATCATTCATCAAGACCGTCACTTCTTCCTTGCAATTCGCAGAGAAATAATGCTTTTTGAAGAGATTGTTCAAACTGCTTTGAATGCAAATTCTTATCCGTCAGGATTTCATAGGCATCTTCGTAACTGTCACAACTTTCCAATAAGGAAATTAACGGTGATAACATTTTCGTTGCCTGAAGAGATAATTCTTTTTCAGACAGAAATTTATATAATTCTTCAATTTGTTTCTGTCCGGGAACGGTTATTTCTTCTTTGAATTCTTTAAAATTAGGTGATGACGGGGAATATAAATCTTCTCTTATATCAAAATCTTCTTCTTCAAGACCGTAATTTTTAATAAAGTACTGTTTAGTGAATTTAACACCTGACTCATATAAAGTTTTATCTCTTTGTGCAAGTTCCAAATCTACATCTTCAGGTGCAAACATTTCAAAAACAGGGATTTCCGTATCAGAGAAGTTAATTTCATATATCCATTGAATCAGTTTGTTAATAACACCTTCAACAAGTTTTTTGTCAGAATCAATAATATCTTGACGGACTTGCATATGAGTATTTGAAGCTGCATAACTTCCGTTATCTCTGATTTCAGTAGTTAAAGTCTGACCGAGAATTGCTTTTGAAATTTCTGCATTCATTGCGGATAGTAATTTATCGTATATATCGGCAGAGGAGGTTTTGTTTGCTTCTTGTATTTCAATGGAAGAATCATCGGGAATAACAGCAATAGCATCTTGCACCATAGACTCAAGCATATCTGCAAGTGAGTCGGTTTCATCTTTTGTTGCACCTCTCGGATGCTTACCTATTAAGTGAGGCATTCCGTATTTTTCCGTAAAAATAACCCAAAACTTCATTCCGCCTTTTTTAAAGGTCACAGACCAAAATACTCGTGATAGAGTTCTTTCGCCGTAGGGATTGTTGTAACTTGGATTATTCTGTGCCAATAAGAATTTTTTATCGGGTAAAAGTTCGCCGTAGTAATTTTCTTTTGTTCTGAATTTCAGGTTATTTTCATCATCAAAGCAGAACCATTCGGGCGGCTTTGCAACTATTCGTTCAGGTAGAATATATCCGTTTTTATACTTCTTCCATATTATTTCAAGAGGTTGAAAGCCGAATTGTGTTGAATCTAAAATATCAGAAATAAGTTTTTGAATATCTAATTTTTTAAGCAGATTTTCTATTAATTCCGCATTTTTATCTTTATCCAGTCCTCTGTTTATATCCCATTCAAGAGATAAAACACCTGATTTTCTTGATTGAATACAAGCAAAGACATGCGGATCACACAGAAGTTCTCTGTAAATCCTCATATCTTTGCCTTGTTTACGAAGGACAATATCAGGGTCAGGTAATATATTAGACAGAATATAGAAATTTAACGCACGTTTTCTTGTAGCGAATTCATCGCTTAAACGAGTTTTTACCCCTTTTTGTTTTAAAACCGAATCTTCCAATTAAGCACCTGCATTCTTTTTAAATGTGCTTAATACATCAATCATTCCGACTTTATAAATATTGTGGAGTACATCTATTTCAAATACTTCTTGTTTATTAACAATAAGTTTTGCATATGTAACAGCCATTGTTGTTTCATATTCGGCATTTTCGTGAGGTTTAATATTCCCCAACGGAAATTCTTTAAAAGTTCCGATAATAAATGCAGTGGCTGGGACTTCAGATATTCTTCCTGTACCGTTGTAAGTTTCCAAGTTGGCTCTGACTTGAATCATTGCAGCCATAAACGGATTTGCACAAGTCCTTAATACATTGGGATAAAGAGCATTCCATTTAATTTTGCATTCCATTTTATCAATACCTGAGAAAAATTCAGCAGAACCAATCATTCCGAGGGCTTTATGTTCTGCCATTTTATGTTTAATTTGCGGAAGCTGAACTTCCTCTGCCCTGCCCAATAGGTTGTTTCCGTTTAAATACACATTGGCATTTGTTAATTTATTAATTTCTATTTTAGACATTTACTCTCCTAAACATTCCGCACTTCGTAACCTGAATGTCCGAATAGTGCATAATGACGTATTCTTTTGTTATTGCGAGAATCAGAGGACACTTATACAGGTTTTTGCAATAGAAACACTTGTCGTGGTTATCGGAATGTACCTCTAATTCGCCATCTGAATTTACAATTGAGTACATTAAGAAGCTCCGAGTGATTTTAATAATTCGATATCAATGAAAGCCTCAAAAGTGATGCGTTCGGCAGGAGTCGGAGGCATATATTCAATATCAAAGACGAGATGACCGTTTGCTATTTCGGTAGCCGGATTTTTATCGGGATTAAACGAACATTTGCCGTCTATTAAAGCACCTCTGCCGATTAATGTTCTAATGAATTGATTAACCGTTTCGCAGATAGAATCTATTAAACCGTTATCTATCGGATAATCAATAAACTGAAGCCTATATATAAAATTGAATACAACAAAAAAAATATTACACAGGAAGTATCCGACTATGTTTTAAATCTTACCTACTCAGATTATGAACATGGCACAAGTGATGAGATATCTATTACATTTGAAGACTCCGAACAATTATGGAATGGTGCTTGGATTCCGGCTAAAGGTGACTCTTTAAGAGTATATATAGGTTATCTTGGAGAAAAATTATTAAACTGCGGAATATTTGAAATTGATGAAACAGAAACCGAAGCTCCTCCCGATACTTTTACAATAAAAGCAATGGCAACAGGCATTACAAAGCCTGTAAGACAAAAGAATTCAATAGGCTATGAAAATACAACTCTCAGACAACTCGCCAATAAAATTGCTCAAAGGCAGAATTTAACATTAGTCGGTGATATAGAAAACATAAAAATAGAACGCATAACTCAAAATCAGGAACACGACCTGACTTTCCTTAAAAGAATTGCTGAAGAATACGGCTATATATTTAAAATTGCGGAAAATAATCTTGTGTTCTATAAAACAGAGAAACTGATAAATGCAGAAGCTGCACATATTATACACAAATCAGATATATCAAGATACAGGCTTACAGAAAAAACGAGCCAATTATACAAAGCAGTAACTGTAAGTTATAAAAATCCAAAGACTGGAAAAACAATTAATGCAACGGCAAAAAATTCAAACTGCATAAAAGGTGATACATTAAAACTCAATACAAGATGTGAAAATAAACAACAGGCTCTTATTAAGGCTAATGCAGCTTTAAAAAACGGAAATCATATAATTGAAGGCAACATAGAAATGCCCGGCAATCCATATTTAGTTGCAGGTCTCAATGTTGAATTAAAAGACTTCGGATATTTTTCAGGCAAATATCATATAACGGAAGTTCACCACTCAATTGACAGATATTCAGGATATGTAACAAGATTAAGGATAAAATCGTGCTGAAATTTGGAACTGTAACAAATATCAATCCTTTAACGGCAAGGGCAAAAGTACAATTTGCCGAAGATAATATGTCTTCTTATTGGCTTCCCATAATTCAGAAGAAAACATTAAAAGATAAGTATTATGCTGTTGTTGATATAGGTGAACAAGTTGCCTGTTTAATGGATGAAAATAGTGAAGATGGTGTAATATTAGGTGCAATTTATACATCTTTAGAGTCTGTTCCTGCTTCTTCAAAAGACCAAAATATGATTAAATTTTCTGACGGAAGTTTAATTGAATACAACAAAGAAACAAAAACACTCACAATATCAGCAAAGACAGTAAATATAATAGCAGATGTATATAACAGAGGAAAGTTTGAAAATACGGAAGGAATTAAATCTTCAAAACAAATATCTGATGCAACTTCAACAATGCAAAGAATGAGAGAAATATACAACTCTCATACACACCCCGATAAGAATCAGAAAACAAGTCAAACTATGTAATTAGTTATGAAAAAAGTTTTCATAACCTGTTAGAATTCTTTGTATGTATAGAATATCGTCTTTAACATAATAGATAATCTGATAATGCTTGGCTACTATACATTCTCGGACATCTCTTTCAACAAAGTATGACTTTCTAAAACCCATATTCGGAAACATTGCAATAGTTTCAATTTTCTTTTCAAATTCATCAATAATTTCTAATGCTTTTGTAACATTATCCGAAGCAATAAAATCAAAGATATTTTGCATATCTTTTTCGGCAGATGAGGTGATAATAATTTCTAAATTAGGCATATCTTTTTCTTAAATCGTTGAAAACTTCCTTGCTGTTTCTACCTCTGCCTTCTTCCATATCTTGCCAACCTTTTTCAATTTCGGCATTAAGGGATTCAATTTTTTCAATAGATATATTGTTATCAATAAATGCAAATTTAATTGCAAAAGTTATAGCTTCATCCATTGTTTTAAAAATACCTTCGGAAACTTTGGCTTTTAAAATATTTTCAATATTGTTTGATAAAGATATATCCATGGCATAACCCTTTTTCATAATTTCATAACTAAATTATAACAAAATTTTTTATACATCTCAACAAAACGTAAATACAAAATGACTGTTCTTAAAGAAATTACTTATGTCGACTGGCAGTTTAAACTTAATGAAGTCGGCTCTGTTTCCGAGGGTGTAGATGATATTAATCAATGTATTGCTCTCATCCTATTAACGCCAAAAGGCTCTGTTCCCCACAGACCGACCTTCGGTTCAAACATATATAAATATGTTGATTACCCTGTAAACATTGCAAAAGCAAACATCGTAAGAGAAACCATTGATGCAATTAATGAATGGGAAACAAGAATATCTGTCAGTTCCGTATCCGTAGAAACAGAAAATGAACACATAAAAATAAATGTTGAATGGAAATTGAAAAACAGTTCAACAAAAGGAAATACACAGGTTAGTTTATGACGGCACAACTTCCCGAACCCCAATTTATAGAACGTGATGCAGATAAAATAACAAATGAATGGATTGCCTTATATGAAGAGAAAACAGGCAAGACGCTCCAAAATGCTCAAATAGAAAGATTACTTATTGATGTCGGAGCATACAGAGAAAACTTACTGAGAATAAAAATACAGGAAGTCGCAAAAAGTAATCTCTTAACTTATGCACCGATGAGTGTACTTGAGCACTTGGGAGAACTTGTCGGAGTTAAAAAACTTGAAGGAAAATATGCAAAAACAACTATTCTTTTTAGAATTAATGAAATTCTAACCTTTGATATTCCTATCCCCAAAGGAACTGAAATAGAAACCCAAGACGGTAAATATATATTTATTACAGATGATGATGTAAATATAATAGCCGGAAGAACATCAATATCAGTTGATGCAATATGTTCTAAAACAGGAGTAGAGGCTAATAATTATGCCATAGGTACAATTAACAATCTTATTACTCCTTTAACATATGATATTGATGAAGTTTCAAATACTGTAATAAGTTATGGCGGTGCGGAAGAAGAAAGTGCTGATAATTTACGAGAGAGAATCAGGCTTGCACCCGAAAGTTTTTCCAATGCCGGAAGTGAAGGAGCATATAAATTCCATACTTTATCTGCTCATCAAAGTATAACTGATGTAACCGTATTATCTTCATCGGCAGGAGTCGTTGATATTTATCCTTTGACAGAAACGGGTAACCCTTCAAATGAATTAATACAAGTAATCTCTGAATATTTGAGTTCGGACAAAATAAGACCATTGACTGACAGAGTAATCGTTCATGCACCTGAAAAAATTAATTTTTCAATAATAGCAACAATATATTTATACATAGATGCCGACAGAAATACTGTTCTTGAAACCATAAATGAAAAATTAACAGAATATAAAAAAGAACTTTCGGCTAAATTAGGAAAAGATATTGTTCCTACGCAGATTATTGCTATTTTGAATTCTGTCCGGGGAGTTTACAGAGTTGAATTGAATACTCCTGCATTGCAAGTATTGGAAAGACATCAATGGGCAAACCTTGAAACATTTAATATTACTGTCGGAGGAACGGCAGATGAATAATAAAAATCTTTCCCCCGTTAATGATTTATCTTCAAGAACCTTTGATGACCTTTTTGCAAGATTTCAGGAACTTGATACGGAATGTTTATTAATATATCTCTTTGACAAAGTTGAAGAATCTGCATTAATTCATCTTGCAGAACAATTTCATATAACAGGAAACGAAGGTTGGTCAGGCTGCACAACCATTGAAGAAAAAAGAGAATTAATAAAAAATTCCATTAATCTGCACAGATTCAGAGGTACTAAATTCGCACTTGTCAGAGTATTGGAGATTCTTGGTCTAAACGGGAAAGTTTTGGAATGGTTTGATTATGACGGACTTCCGTATCATTTCAAAGTTACTGTTGATATGAATAACAAAGGTTTTGACGGAGAAACGGAAAAGAAACTTATAGACCTTATTTTTGCAAATAAAAATGTACGTTCTAAATTGGAAAGTTTGACTATTAATCTTATTAATTCTGCAACTCAAAGATTTACAAGTTATGCCGTAACAAGCGAGGAATTAACCTTATGCTAAAGGAATTTTATTCATTAATTACAGATGTCGGATTAAGAAAAATACAGGAAGCCTTAAATAACGGCACTAAATTGGATTTGAAATATATAGCAGTCGGAGATTCAAACGGAGCATACTATGAACCGCAAACATCTCAAACAAAATTAAAAAATGAAAGATACAGAACACCTATTACAGAATTAACTTTATTAACTGCAAAAGCACTTATCCCTTCAACTGTCGGAGGATTTTACATCAGAGAGTTCGGAATATTTGATTCTCAAAACAATCTTTTGTTGGTGGGAAAACAACCTGAAACTTATAAACCTATAGAATCGCAGGGTAGTTTTAAAGAATTATGGATTAAGGTTATTATAGAGGCTATTAATTCTGAAGTTATAGAAATAAGAATTGATCCCACAATACAAATGGCATCCATAGATTATGTTCATAACCTGTTTGACGGACATACTCATCCTGATTTAATGCCTATATGGTTATATGACACAAATGCAAACGGTATTGTAGATACTTGTGAATATGTTGACGGCGGAACATTTACTGACGGCAATTCACTTACTGTTCCTACTCAACCGTCATTACCAATAATGATTATGAGTACAAGTATATACGATAAAAATAAGAACGGTATCGTTGACGAAGCTGAAAGCATCAATGCCGGAGAATTTTAGAAAAGAAAGGAATTTTTATGGGAAGATTACAAATTAAAAGAGGTTTAGCAGAAAATCTGCCTACCGAAGCTGCGGCAGGAGAATTATTATTCACAACCGATACTAAAAAATTTTATATAGGAAACGGCGAAGGTAATCCTCTTACGGAATTTAATAATGCTGCACAATTGGCAAATTATTTATTACAAAAGGCAGACAGGCAACACAGTCATACTTCTTCCGATATTACTGATATAAGTACAACAATTGACAGCAGAATAGCGACACAAAAAGGGCAGGCAAACGGTATTGCGACATTGGATAATTCGGGTAAAATTCCGAATGCTCAAATTCCGAATGTATTTAAAGAGGCTGCCGTTGTAAATACAATAGCCGAAAGAGATGCATTAAATGCCTTTTCAGGTTTACACGCACTTGTTATTGATGCATCTTCCGATACTACCGTTGAAAGCAATGGTGGAGCAGAGTATGTATATAACGGAACAAATTGGATTAAAATATCCGAATTTAACAGTCTTGATACACTTGTTGATTGGAACGGTATTCAAAATAAACCTCAATTTGTATCCGCATTAACAGACCTTTCGGATTTTCCTTCAGAATATGAAAACGAAGGAGGAATGCTTTTATGTGTACTTCCTGATGAATCAGGTATCGGTTTTATTGCTCCGCCTTCAGGAAATTTTGACGGAGGTTCATTCTAAAAATGGCAACAAATATCCGTATAAGAAGAGGAAATAAGGCAAATCTGCCAAGGTCAGCACCAAGTGGAATGCCTCTCTGGTGTGAAGATACAAAAGAGTTATATATCGGAACTGGTTCAGGGGTACAAATTATTCATACCTATGATGCCGATACCGTTGACGGATATCACGCAAGTTCTTTTCTTCAAAAGGCTAATCAATTTGTAATAAAGTCGGGAACTCATACTGCAAAAAGTACATCATATGTATATCCTCCCGATGGCTATGAGATGAAAAACTTGGTGGCTTTTATTTCAAGTATAAGAACTATTCATTATGACGGTGATGTTGATGATAACGATTCAATGTATTGTACTTGGTCGAAAGAGGATTCAAGAGTAGTTATTAAATGTTATAACTCCGAACAACGTTCAAATTCGAGTTGTAACTGGCTTGCAGTTTGGAAGAAATAATATGAACTATATTTTAATTGAAAATGATGAACTTGTCAGCGTGTGCGACTATATTCCCAATATCGGTAATGATAATATAACCGTTATTCCGTATTCGGGTAATATTCCTCAAGAAAGAATTTTGTATATTAACGGTCGTATAGAAGACAGTAAAAATTATATTTACGTGAACGGCAAATATATAAGAAAAACAAATAATATTGAAAATACCGTTAATACAAACTCCGAAGCAAGAAAATATTTGAATAATACAGATTGGCTTGTAATCAGGCACAGAGACCAAATTGAATTAAATATTGAAACTTCTTTAACTCAGGAAGAATATATTGATTTACTTGAAAAAAGACAACAGGCAAGAGAAAGAGTAAATGACTATGGCGAATAAACTTCAATTTAAACGTGGATTGAAAAGTAATCTTCCCTCAAGTGCTGATTCGGGAATGCCATTATGGTGTACGGATACAAAAGAATTATATATAGGTACAGGCTCCGGGGTGCAAAAAATAGGAGATGACAATGACGGAACAACTTCAATAAAAACTCTTTCTTCGTCAGGAACAATTGCATTAACAGATAATTCAGTAAATCAAATAAATGTAACCGGGAATGTAACCTTTAATTTACCAAGTATAACAAATAAAACAATTTTTCATGAAATATTTATTCTTCTCAAAATGAATACGGTAAAAACAATTAATCTCGGAACAACTTATTTCTTCAATGCCAAAACTCCTAATTTGTCGGAAGCCGGATTATATAGCCTGATTTATGAATATGACGGAACAAATTGGGTATGCGGTGCTATAAAGAAAGGAACTGCCTCATAATGGGTATTTTTTCTAAAAGATTGATGTATTCAAATGCAGAAGAATCCGAAGCCAATTGGTCGGCTTGGACAAACGGAAATAATACCGTCTATACGCAAACGGATGAACCTGAAATAATTTGTGATTGGACTTTTTCAAGTCCTAATAATATTGCAAATAAAATAACTGCCGTTGGAAATAATACCATAACTTCAAACGGTATAACTTATACAAGAGATAAGAATTCAGACCGTAATGATAAAATAACCGCTTTCTTTTTTAGCATACAAACAGATATTCATACGGCAAATAATAAAACCTTTGAAATCCCGATAAAAAATACAACATATATTAATGCCCTTAATGTTGACTGGGGTGACGGGACACAAGAAACAATAAATAATATTGCATATCCATCTCATACATATGCACAAACAGGAACTTATCAAATAAAAATTAGTGCTGAATCAGGCTGTATGCCATATTTCTATTACAAAACAAATATCAGCCAGCAAGTTATATCCGTAGATAGTGCATTATTAACTTTTTATAACGGGACAACAAAATTGACATCGTGGGGTTCTACCTACGGATTTGGAGTAAGTTTCACTAATTTGGAATATATACCTACTTCCATATTATTCTTAAATAGAGATGCTACAGCATTGCCGAGGACTTTTGATTCATCTAAGTTGCTTAAATTGCCAAAAAATATGTTTAAGTACAATAAGAAAATTACAAATCTGCAATCAACATTTTATGCAACAAAGATAACAGAAATACCTGAAGGCTTTTTTGACGGTTTGGAAAGTTTAACTCAAACATCAGCTTGTTTTGAATCTTCTACTTTAACGACTATTCCGTATAAACTATTTAAAAACAATAAAAAAATCAGTATAATTAACAGTTTATTCAGAAGATGCTCAAACCTTACATTAACTCCTGCTGAAGTATTAAACCGATTATTTGACGGAACTGATTATACAAATTACGGTAAAATAACAATGGATAGCCTTTTAGGTTCAGTTCCGACAACAACTAAAACAAATTTGACCGAAGCATATTTGGATAAATTTAAAGAAATAAGAGGTTCTTTTTATTCTTGCTGTGATGAATGGATTTTAGATGAAATACCATCGGGCATATTTGATAAATATACAACAGAAACAATATTTAGCAGATGTTTTCAAAACTGTGCATCTTTAAAAACAGTTCCCGAAAGACTATTTGAAAAGAATGTTGCTGCAATTGATTTCCAACGCTGTTTTAGTGGATGCAGTTTCCTCCTTATGAATTCAAATATTTTCTGTAATGAGGCAACCGATATTACAACAAGATTTGCAAATGTTTCACCTGATTTTAGTTACTGTTTTTATTATACGGGAACAAGCACCAAAAGAACGGGAACAGGAACTGCTCCTCAATTATGGAATTATACATTTGCTTATGCTGATACATTGGTAGAATCAACAAATACGATTTCTGATTTTAATAAAACAAGCCGAACGCTAACTACTGATGAAGGGGAAGTTTTTACATATAATTCAAGTTTGAAACTCGCTTCTTCAAGCACAATATACAAATGGATCAGCAATTCCGATTCCTCAAAAATGCTCTATACTACTGTTTCTTATTCATCTGTTTCTTTAACTGCAAAACTATATAACATTGAAAACATAATGGGTGGCGGAGTGAAATCAAATGCATGTTTTGGAGCAAATTCAAATTCAATTCCTAAAATTTCAAACTATTCTTCAATTCCGTCAAGTTGGCGTTAAATCGCATAGAAAGGAATATTTATGACTGAATATGTTAAATTAATTGATTCTAAAACAATTGAATATGCTCCCGATAATAAAGGAAGCATAATTAATTATAATCATTGCCCTGAATTAATGGAACAAGACGGATATAAACCGTTTATTAAAACAGAAAATATTGAAAATACAAGATTATATAAAATTACATATACGGAAACTCCTGATAATATCATTGAAAATATTGAGTATTTGGAAACTGAAGAAGAATCACGAATCAGAATTAACAATAAAGAAATATCTGACCGTATTGATGCTCTAATTGAAGAAATTGATGTATTAGACAAAAAAAGAATCAGAGCAATATGTGAACCGAGTATAAAAAATGAATCAACAGGGGAAACTTGGCTTGATTACTATAACAAACAAGTTCAAGACATAAGAAATGAAATAAATGAACTTCAGGAAAGGATTATAACTGATGCTGAATAAAATATGTATTCATTGGTCGGCAGGAGCAAATTATCCCTGCAATACCGATTTAAATGCTTATCATTTTTTATTTGATAAGGATGGGAAAGAATATCAAGGTAAATACAAGCCTGAAGATAATATAAACTGTAAAGACGGTATCTATGCTCACCATTGTGGAGGTGGTAATACAGACTGTATTGGTGTATCCTGCTGCGGTATGTTTAATTTTAATCTTTCCAAAAAAGAAACAAAATACCCTCTAACACAGAAACAGGTAGAAGCTATGTGCAATAAAATAGCTGAATTATGTCATAAGTATAACATCATTGTTAATGAAGATAATGTTTATACGCATTATGAATTCGGATTAAAACATCCTAAAACATCAAGCCGGGGGAAGATTGATTTCACATATATCCCCTACTTACCTAATCTTCAAAAAGAAAAAATAGGTGATTACTTAAGAAACAAAATCAAATGGTATCAGATACAACTAAAAAAGAAAGGAAAACAACAATGAATTTTTTCTCTGTAATTAAGAATTGGAAGGACTTTAGTATTATATGGGCGATTATACAACCGTTTGTTGTAAAATTAGTCAAAAAGAATGTTCCATCCTCAATAACAAAATTATATGAAAATTTGGCAAAATATTCACAGCCGGCAATTGACAGTTTGTATAAACTTAAATTGAAAATTAGTGAGACCCCGAATGAACTTGATGATTATTGTTTTAATCAGGGTATTTCTGCTATTGAATTATTTGCTAATTATTTATTAGATGAAACAAAAAGACTCCGTTCATAACGGAGTCCTTTTTCTTTGCACATTGACAATTGAATATTAGTTCTAATGTGTCCTAATGATACGAATAGCAACTTAATCGCTTGAATTAATCTTTTCAAAGAGTGATTAATGCTTGTGTAGAAATTAAAAGAAAGGACAATATTATGACGAACGAAACAAACACAGCAATTTCCCTTGAAGTAGCATTCAAGACAAAGGCAGGATTTGAAGATTTAATGATTAACAATCCGATGCCGTTAGAAATTTGTGAGGTAATTAATACCTACCCTGAAAAAGAAACGGTAAGAGTCGCAGAGCTTACTCAAAACATAGAAACATTAATGAATATGATAGGCGGCGATGATTATAATCCGAATCAGTACCTCGTATGGATAGTATCAAATCCGAGAGATAAAGTATTAAATACCGTCAAAAGACTAAACGGCAAAGGCGGACTCGATTTATTTATTTTTAAAGCATCTTTGAACGAGGATAAAATTGAATTTGAATGCCTTTTAAAACCTGAAGTAAAAGAAAAAATTAAAAGAACGGTTAATACCGAAACGCCTGCAAAATTATTACAAAAAGCATATTGGGATATTTACTTTGAAGAATGTGATAAGGAACAAAGTGAAATGCAGATTGATCCTAAACCTCGCCATTATCAGAATGTATCAATAGGAAAAGCAGGAGTTCAAATACTTCAAACAATAAACACTCAGAGTAATTATGTCGCATCTGAAATAGCAATAAACAGTAATAAAGAAATCTTTAACAAACTGTTTGAAAACAAAGAAGAAATTGAAAAAGAAATCGGTGAACTTGAATGGGATTCAAAAGAGACAAACAAATCTTCAAAAATAAGAAAAACATTCCCGATTGATATTAATAATCAAAAGAACCACAAAAAGGCGGCAAAAGAACATATAAAAATGGCAGAAGAACTAAAAGCCATCGCATATAAATATTTATAAAGCGGGATTACCCCGCTTTCTTTTTTATATTAGACACTCGGCTAATATACACAGGGATAAGAAAAGAATAGGATAATAATATGAAAATTATAATAAGACATAAAATGAATAATAATGATAAGCAGGAGCTGTCATTAGAAGAATTTAAAATCAAATTCAGAAATGAATTAAACTCTGCTATCCAAGTTTATACACACCACGAGCAACAAAAGGATATGATAAAACCTCCGTTTATGGTTATGAATAAAGATTACAAAGCAGAGTTCTATCAAGACCTTCGGTGGAATTTTAATAACCATGTACAAAGTGTCTATTATATAGACAAAATTACATATTAACATCGGGCTTTCAGGTTTAAGGCTTTAAATACCTTAAACCTTTTAGTTTATTTGTGTCCGAATGATACAAAACAAAAGCCATTTAGTTGAATTAATCACTGCAAAGAGTGATTAATCATTGTGTAACAACTAAACGAAAGGGAAAAATTATGGAAACACAGAATTTAAAACTTCAAGAACTTTTAAGAAAAGTATCAGAACACAATAAATGCGGATACGGGAAAATTGGTATAAAAAGTTTTAATAAAAAACTTTATGAAAAATTTAAGATAGACATAAACAAAATTAAAATAAAACAAATAACTGATTTAAAAGAAATTAAACAGTTTTGTAAAATAAATCAATTAGAATCGGTTGATTTAATACTTATTCACCAAAACTTCAATTATGCAGTATTAACAAATAGTACTTCAAAGCATAAAATTAACACCATAGGATATTATCATTACGAAACAGTAAGAATTAAAAAAGGTTTTGAAGACGGCAATAAATTATATATTGCCTACTCTGATGATGAAGACGAAAAGAAAAGAGTATCCGAAATTAGGAATAAGAGGTATATCAATAAAAAAGATTCATACTTGGATTGTAATTCAATATTTTATAGAGATAAAAAACATTATTACGGTGGAAGCAGGGATAAATCATCATACAGAAAACAAATAAATAAATACTATAAAATAATTTCTAAAAAGTTTTTAGACGGTTCGTATGAAGAAATCCTGAATTATATAACCAATAAAGAATTAATGCTTTATAAAGAATATCAAACGGCAAGAAATATAATTTTTAACTCAAATCAAAAAGATATAAGTGTGATGAGTTATTCAATGCCAAATTTTGATTATCCTTTAAAAAGCATTAGAGAAGCATTTTATAAGCTAAAAAATAAAGAAAGTATTGCAAAAAAACTCTTTGAAAAATACCCCAATGAATCCTATGAAGAACATCTTACAGATATTGAAAAATGGCACACAGAAGAATATAACAGATATTTCATGGAAATAATGCAAAAAGCTCAGGACTATAAAACTGAAATACAAAGAATGATTAGTTTAAATTACAAATACAGCAATATGTCTAAATGATAAGAAATAATAGCCTTTGACTTGAATTAATCACTCGCAAGAGTGATTAATCATTGTGTAGGCAGTAATTCGAAAGGGAAAAGAAATGGTACAACAATTTAAAGACGGCGATATTGTAAAAATAAAACCCGAATGGACAAACTCAGAAGAAGAAAAATTTACATTATATGTAATTACAAAAGACAGTATTGATGAACAAACAGGAAGATGTAATATCCGCCCGATAACTGGAGATTCTTCAAAACTTCCAATCGTACCTACAGAAAGAGTTGCATTAGAAATGCTAATACCTACTACATTTAATTTCAAAGATTATACAAATAACTAATGTGTCCAAACGATAAGAATATCAAGCCTATGGCTTGATGTCCTTATTAATCGGAGTGATTAATGTTCGTGTAAAGCATACAACGAAAGGAAAAATTATGGCAGATTTAAAAAATTTAGAAACCCCGATTGCAACTTACGATGCAACATTATTAAAATCAGTAAGAATAGAAGTATTACACAGCGAATATCGTGATTCGGCAGTAGGCAAATATTATGCATATATTTGTTATTACGATGAATACGGAAGAAGAGAAGATTTTGGGACAACAGGTGATTTTGATACTCCGCAGGAAGCACTTGAAAATTTACAAAAAGAATGGGCAACTAAATGGTCAAAATTACTAATAAAATCAATAGCAGATATAAAATAAGGAATAAAAAATGATTATTTGGATATCAATTAAAGGTGCAAAAATTTATAAGATTCAAAGAACTTATGCAAAAACAGAATTTAATAACATCAAAAAAACAATTATTAAACATTTAAGGTTTATAAAATATGATGAAGAACAAAGTACTTTTATCTGTGAAAATTCAATAACGGCAGAGCTTGGAATTCTTTAAAAAATCGTTCAATTACTTTGGCTCTTGCGTTATATGGTTTCGCAAAAACGGATTTTATTCCTAAATTTGCATATACTCCGTTAAACCCTGATTCATCAAAATCAATATTTTGAAAATACTTTGCTTTAAAAGCTCTGCCGTTATCCTGATATACAATTTTAGGAATGATACCGAGATTAAGAATTGCGTTTCTTAAAGCAGATGCAATGCATTGAGTGTTTTCTGTCATCATAATTTCATAACCGACTAATGCAGTTGATTTCCAATCTAAAAAGCCGACAAGAGTTGCTCTTGTCGGCTTACCTGTGAAGGGATTAATAACTTGAAAGTTTAGAACGTGACCATCTGCAATGAGAACGTCGCCAACTTCAAGTTTAGATATATCACGCACAATATACTGTTCAACTTTATCGTGATATGCTTTCTCTCCTTCACGCATTAATATCCATTTTGCATAATTCTTCTTTTTATAATTATCAGCAAATCTTCTGAAAGTTAAATTACAGGGAATATCCGTATAACCTCTTTTTTCTAAAATATGTTTTGTTAAAGAAATAGCTTTTCCGATATTA
>JAFUEV010000061.1 GCA_017470245.1 bacterium
TCCGTTATCTTCCCAAAATTTATATATACTTTCTTCTGTTTCTTTAGCATTGTAAACGGTAGGTAAATCCTGAATTGTAGTAGTCATATTTCTTCCTCTTTTAACTGTTTATATTAAAAGATTATCACAAAAATAAAATATGTTACGCATAGTTGAAGTAATTGAAATAGAGAATAAAATATGTTATAATATTATAAACACAGCGGATATGGGAGTACGAATGACACAAACAAAGAAAAAACCTGCATTTACACTTGCAGAAGTTATGATTGTACTTTTAGTACTTACTATATTATTTGCCGCTTTTGCACCTTTTGTAACAAAACGCAGAAGAAATTCAGCAGCAAAACAGGAATTTTGGATGTGGTCAAGCCGTAATTACATGGCAGGACCAATGAACACTTATTACAAACCGATTTCCGACAATTATTTAGGTGGCATATATATTGGAACAACTCCCGATTCGGAAAATGATATAAAATCATCTTATACCCCATTATCCAAAGTTGTAATTCGCTCAGGTTACATTGCTGATAATCTTATACAACGACAATTACAACTGAGGTACGGAAGGAATGATTTTAATGACCCCGGACAACTTGCAGCAACATTTATAGCGGATAATACGAACTTATTATTCGGGGCTAACTTTCCTATGCTTCAAAGAAAAGAAAGTGATACAACATACCCAAGCAATAATGTCGCCTTTGGATTTAATGCAATGAATGGTATAAAAGACTATAATGATGTAAATTCAAAAGCAGATAATAATACCGCATTCGGGAATGATTCTTTACCTAATACATACTCCGGCGACGACAATACTGCAATTGGAGCAAGAACAGGGTATGCAAACCTTGCCGGCTACAATAATACATTTATTGGCTATGATGCCGGCAGTGAATCAGAAACACATTTCAGCACATTAGTTGGCTATCATTCTCAAGCATTAACAGGTGACTATAACACACTTATCGGTGCATATACCGGATTTGGTGATAAATGTCCTACTTGTCAGGGAAGCAGAGATTTTCAGTACAATGTAGGAATGGGTTATAAAGCATTAAGCAGTGTAACATCCGGGAAATACAATGTTGCAATCGGTTCAGGAGCATTAGGGGCTCTAACAACAGGTAATTACAATACTGCTATCGGATACAATGCATGTGCAGGGATTACAGGACAATCTTACAAAACATGTATCGGGGCAAATTCAGGTCCTGCATCAAATTCCCCCGTAAATACAGAACTTGCTTTTGATAAAAATGATTCAACACCAAGAACATATATCGGTTCAAATCCAAATCTTAATAATAAAAATAATTCTTTAACCGACAGTACTTGGAAATCTTCAGGACTATACGGTGGAGATGCTGTTTTGGAAATACATAATTCAGGAGGTTATGGAAATAACAAGTTGATCAATAACCCTGTAATTCAATCAAATGCAACGACCATAATTAATGGAAATCTTATTGTTAAGGGAAAAACATATCTTACAATGGGTAATATACTATACCCGTTCTACTATCAGAATAATATTTTCGGAACAAATAAAGATGTAAATTGTGCAGCAAATCAAATTACTTATGACTTTTCAAATGCCGGAGAATGTGCAACTCTTGCCCCTATAACAAGCGATAGAAGGCTAAAAAATATTTTATCAAGAAATACCGGCGGAATTGATAAAATAAATCAATTAAAAGTTTACAACTATAAATTTAAGAATGATAAAAAACAAAAACACCATGTCGGAGTAATAGCACAAGATTTGGAAAAAATATTTCCTAATTCGGTATTTAAAGGTGAAGACGGATTTTTGATAATAAAACTTGATGAAATATTTTATGCTGTAATAAATTCCATTAAAGAGTTAAACGAAAAAATTGCTTCTTTAGTCAAGAGCGTTACTTCACTTGAAAAAGAAATAACAGAAGCAGAAAAAGAAAATGCTAAACTCAAAACACAAGTTAAGTTATTGACAGTAAGAGTTAATAAATTAAAAAATATACAACCAAAAGTGCATGATACTATAAAAAAATATTATTTGAAAAAATATCTAAATATATGGAAGAGAAACACCGATAAACTAAGAAAAAAAAATATGAAAATTATATCAAAATGGCTTAAGAGAAATTATGATATAGAAAA
>JAFUEV010000062.1 GCA_017470245.1 bacterium
AATTGACGGAGAAATAAAATTGGATTTAGATTATAGCGAAGATTCACACGCACAAGTTGACAGCAATGTTGTAATGACAAAATCCTCCCAAATTATAGAATTTCAAACGACAGCAGAAGGTGCACCTTTTGAAAAGTCACAACTGGACGAAATATACAATCTGGCAAATGAAGCAATTCAAAAGATAATTTCTATTTATTAAACTCACTAAATTGCTTATATATTTCAGGAGTTTTTTGATTTTTAGCAAATGTATAAAAATCAAGGTTTTTAGTTGCATTATCTTTCTGTTGTTTGTTATATCTGAATTGAGTCCATAATCTGGTAATAGCAGATAACGTAAAGCCCATAAACAATAGACTAAATGCGTAAGGAATTGCGGTAACAATAGCTTTTTCTTTAGTCAATCTTGCAAGTTCCGAATTAGAAGATGTCCCTCTTTCTTTAGCAATTTTTTCGGCTAACTTTGGCAATTCTTCCCTTAACGGTGTTTGTAATTTCCCGTCAGCGGTTCTTTTTACTATATCAGGAAACTTATTCTTATTTTTCAAAATTTTTGTAAATCCTTTTTCAAACAATTCACCACCAAATATAGTATAGAAAACAACCAATGGAACTCTTGTCCATACTTCTGCGACATCAAGTTTACCTCTGTCTTCAGCCGCTTTAGAATATCCAAACAGCCCAAGAATCGCAGTTAAAGCTAATTGACCTTTACTTAATGCCAGTTTGCCATTGTCATTTGAAAAATCAAGACTAAATTTACTTATAGTATTTTTAATTTTGTCATTTTTTAAACCAAGTTTACCGACTCCGTTTGCAATAACCTTGCCAGGTTCTAAAATTCCCTTTGAAATACTTTGTAATTTTTCGGATTTATGACCTGTAGCTGCAAGTAAAAGACCTGATGCAATGCCTATTGAAGATATTATAGCTGTTTTTTTTAATTGTTTTTTAGAATTTTTCTCAACTCGTTCTTGTTGAGCTTTGTCTTCTTTCTCTTCATGAGTTTTATCTAAATTAGCAATATTATTAAAATTACTCTTATTGAAAGTTTTTAAAGTAAAAAGGTTTTTTGCAAAGCTCAAAGTATACTCTGCAACAGGAATAGCAGCACAAGCAAGAACAATACCTGCTTTTGTTGAAATAGCACGTTTTTTTACTTCTTCTGTTAATGTTTTATTCTTTGTGATTTGTTCTATTGAATTAGGAATTTGTTTATTTATATTTTCTCTAATAGTTTTTGGAGCAAGATTTTTGAAAATTCCGTTTCTAAAAAGTTTTTCACCTAAAAGAGGTGAAGCAAAATAAAAAATACCTGACTCTAAAAATTCAAGAAAACTCATTTCGGCGAAATCTGCTTTACTACGGGAAAATATAGCCTTAGGTGCCCAATTTGTAGCAGTATCTTGTATAAATCTTGTAGAAGAAAGATTTTCCTGTGATTTTATAAATAAGTCTGCAGCTTTAGTTAAAAATTGTCCGTTACCTTTAAACGACTGATTATTATATGTATTTACTTTATTTATTTTATTATTGACTGATGTTATCATTAATTTTTCCCCTGTTAAAATTTTGTATAAAACTAAAAAAGCTGCCTTTGAAGGCAGCTTCTAAATTATTTTAACGAGGTTTCACATTCGCAACAAATAATGACTGCCTGACTTACTGCCTTGCATTTGCATCATCATATTCATCATCATTTGTACGTTTGTAAACAAAATTATATGTCCTTTTCTATAAGCATAGAATAACTCTCAAAAATACAGTTGTCAATATTACACTTAACTATTTGTCATATTTTGGCAAATTTTGTATATGATGTGGTTTATAATAGCGGTAAGGTAACTATGACAAATATTTTAAATTCTACAATCAACACACAACGTTCCCAAATACCACCTGTAAAGAATGATAATGTAAAATATGCATTATCAAAATCAAAGCAGGTTGTTTCAGACGGGTTTGAGAACAGTTCAGTTACAAAAGTTATAACTGATGATGACAACAACGCAAATAATAAAAAATTATCAATTATGATGGTACCTTTTTTAATGGGTGTTGATAATATAGTAGAAACTTCAATAGCAGGAACGGGAAACAACGGTTTATTAAAAAAAATTGCAAATGTAGGAGATAGAATTTCTCATACATTGAAAATTGATAACATAATATCAAAACAATCAGGCTCAAGAATAAGCAAATTTTTACATAATAACAGATTTTTTAAATATTTTACAAATGATTTTAAAACAATTCCAAAATCACCTTTTGCAAAAGGTGTAAAAATGGCAGAAACATTTACAAATGAACTCATATCCAATATTGGTGAAGTTGCGAAATCACAACAATTTGAAACTGTTTCACAGTCATTACCGGAAGAAACATCAAAAATCATAGCAGATATTGCAGAAAGAGGTGCAGGAGCAAATGTTCCTGTAAAATCACTTTTAAAAGCAACCGATGAATTAATAGCAAACGGAATAGATACATTAAAAGAAGGCAATTTACTAACAAAATATTCAGGATTGTCTGCAACAAAAAATAAATTAGTCACAGCAATGTCAGAAATGGGAGATACTGTACTTGGCAGCGGCGCAGCAAAAGCTGCACTTAAAACTAAAAATATAATAACTTATGGCGGTGGATTATTAAGCATGTACTTTATGGCAACCGCACTAATAAACGCCGTAAAAGCAGCAAAAGAAGCACCAAAAGGTGAAAAGAAAAGTACCTTTATGCATGTACTTTCGGAACAATATGTCGGAATTATTTTATTCCAGCCAAGTATGAATCTTTTGTATAAAGCCGGCGGAAATAAATACAGAGGAATGACTGCTGAAGCAAGAAACACTTTAAAAAATCTTATACAATCAACGAACTCTAATCCTTCATTAACAAAAGAAGGACTAAAGATAGCAAAAATTCAAAGAGATTTATTGATAAAAGGTGTCGATAAAGATAAAGTTATGGCACTTTCCGGTAAAACATTACAAGAAGTAAAGACTTTGGCAAAAACACTAAAAGGACAAGGTGCCAAACTAAAATTCTGGGAAAAACCATTGAAATTTGCCGGCAGAATTTTATCGGCAGGTTTAGATAAAATGAAAATTCAAAAAATTGTAACTTTACCTAAAAAATTGCCTTTCATTGGTAATGAAATCAAAATACCACAACCTACATTAAAAGGTGTCGCAGGCGGTTTGTTGCGTTTTGCAATAATTATGTTTGTATTACAACCTTTGCTTCAAAAACCATTAACAAAATTAACACATAAAATATTTGGTGAACCAAAAGCATATTTAGCTAAAAATAATAAAAAGACAAACGAACATACATCAACGGTAAATCCCATTAATGTAAATCAAACTTCAGCTGAAAAACAAGAAACAAACCTTATAAAAATTTGGGAAAATAAATAATATATACAAAATTATTATATAAACAATAATATGCTATAATCCAATCATGGCAAATTTGGAAAATAAATTTAATTCAGAAGAAAAGCTGGAAGCAAAAATTCACAGTTTTTGTTGCAGTGTTTTATCTGATGAAAAATTAAAAGAGTTGGAATTTAAAAGATTACCTTTTCACCTCTTGGGCATAATTTGTATATTGGTAAATATTGCCTCTATAATTTCTAATTTTGTATTTTTTGCAAAAAGAAATGAATGGGTATTTAACTATAATATAAATGACATAATTTTATACGTTTTTCTGTCAACAATAGTCATATATATTATTAATTATAAAGCTTATTCAAATTTTATAAAAAATCAAGTTATATTGATACTTTTTAGATATGCAGGTGCTTTTAAATTCGGAAAAAAATCACAAGTAAATTTTATAATAAATCAATTAAGACCTGATCTTCCATCTTATTTGGATTGTCATTGTACAGACAGATTCACAGGGAAATACAAGAATACGTCAGTTGATATTATTAAATTTACACTGAGTCGATTAAAATTTATTCCTCATATATTCGGAAAATGTTTTGACGGTTTATTGATTAGAATACCATATAATCGTAAATATGGAGCAGTAAAAAAATTACTTGCACGCAGAGAAGATGGAATTGATGATATAACAATAACAGTAAGAGACAGTTATATGTGCATTATCGTTTCAGCACCAAGGAAAATTTGGTTTACATTCAGTTTATTATTTCCAGCAACAAACAGAACCGTATATACAAATATAATAAAAGAAATAGTAATTTTACAAAGAATTATTGATAAATTTATACCAAATGAAGAATAGAAAAGGCGGAATTAATAATTCCGCCTTTTCTGAATGTAACTTTAAATTATTCACCAACTGATATATAGCAATCTTTTCTTTTGTTTATATATGTTGTATGTAATAATTCGTGCGACTTATGTGAATTTGGTTTTTCAAGATGTTTAGCATATAAATCCTTAATTTCAGGATTTTCATGAGATTTTCTCCATTGACCTTGCTCATCATCTGTATACAAACCTTTTGCACGTTCTTCTTTTATATTTGAATCATTGCAGCTAATAGGTTGACCTCCACCGTTAATACATCCGCCAGGACATGCCATAACTTCAAGAAGTTGATAATCTGCTTTACCTTCTTTGATTTCTCTCATGCATTTTTCAGCTTCTTTTAACGTATTAACAATTTTAACCTTAAGTTTTGTACCTTTAAGATCAAGTTCAACAGTTTTAACACGTTTTGTGCCTCTCATTTCATCAATAACAACATTTTTTAATGTTTCACCTGTCACAACTTCGTATGCAGTTCTTGCAGCAGCTTCTGCAACACCACCTGAAACACCAAATATTGTACCTGCACCTGTATATTTTCCAAACGGAGAATCAGGTTTTTCACCTTTTAATGATTTAAAATCTATACCTGCTGATTTTATCATTCTGCCAAGTTCTTGAGTTGTTAAAACATAATCAATTTCTTGCCTGCCATCAGCCATTTTGAATTGAGCTCTTTTTGCTTCATATTTTTTAGCTGTACAAGGCATTATAGAAACGCTTACAAGATTTTCCGGCGTTATATCTTTATAATATGTCGGAACATATTCTCTTATAATTGCCCCTAACATACCTTGAGGTGACTTACAAGTTGATAAATGAGGTAACATATCAGGATGTTGAAGTTCCAAAAATCTTACCCACCCCGGACAACAAGATGTAAACATCGGAAGAACACCGCCATTATTCAATCTATCAATAAATTCATGAGCTTCTTCCATAATTGTTAAGTCAGCAGAGAAATTAGTATCAAATACCAAATCAAAACCAATTGCTCTTAATGCCGCATTAATTTTTTCGGTTGAATTTTCTCCTGGTTCAAGTCCGAACATTTCACCAATGGCAACACGAACAGAAGGTGCAAATTGAACAACTACCTTTTTATTTGGATTAGTTATTTCTTTCCAAACTTCATCTACTTCAGATTTTATTGTTAAAGCACCTGTTGGACATACTGCAGCACATTGTCCGCAATTAATACATTCACTTTCAGCTAACGGTTTTCCTGCCATAGGTTCAACAACCGTTTTACTGCCTCTGTTTGCAAAACCTAATACTTGCAAGCCTTGATGTTCAGAACAAGCTCTGACACATGCACCGCAAAGAATACATTTATTATTATCTCTAACTAATGCATAAGAGCTATCGTCAATATGTGACCATTCTTCTCTGGGGGCATATTTTTTAACATGTTTAATACCATATTCTTCAGCATATTTTTGAAGCTCACAAGAACCTGATTTATCACATGTTGTACACTCTCTGTCATGGTTTGCAAGAAGTAATTCAAGAACCATTTTTCTGATTTTTCTTGTTCTCTCGGTATTTAAATATACCTTAACACCTGCTTGAGGAGGCATTGTACAAGAAGAATTTATTGTTCTTCTCCCGTTTGGTTCTTCAACTTCTACAACGCATAATCTGCAAGCACCAAAAGAAGTCAAATCAGGTCTGTAACATAATGTCGGAACATTCATGCCTGCTTTTCTGATAACTTCCAATAAGTTAGGTTCATTTGTAAACTCAACTTCTTTGCCGTCAATAATTAATTTTTTTATATCTGTCATGATAATTTCCTCTACTGTTTACTTATTGCCTTAAACGGACAACTGTTCAAGCAAGCCTCACATTTAATACATTTAGACTGATCAATCTTATGAGGATTTTTAACAGTTCCTTCAATTGCACCAACAGGACATGTTCTGGCACATTTTGTACAACCTTTACACAATTCAGGATTGATTGAAATTTTCTTCATAGCGGTACAAACACCTGCTGGGCATTTTTTATCTCTGATGTGAGCAATATATTCATCCTTAAAGTATTTTAATGTTGATAGTACCGGGTTTGGAGCTGTTTTACCTAAACCGCATAATGAACCATCTTTTACGGTTTTTGCAAGATCTTCAAGTCGTTCAATATCTTCCATTTCACCTTTACCGGCAACTATTTTTTCCAATATTTTTAATATGTTCTTAGTACCTTCACGACAAGGAACACATTTACCACAACTTTCATTCTTAGTGAAATTCATAAAGAATCTTGCTACTTCAACCATACAAGTATCTTCAGCCATAACAACAAGTCCGCCTGAACCTATCATAGCACCAGCCTGAAGTAAACTATCATAATCCATTGTTATATCAAGATGTTGTTCAGTTAAGCAACCGCCTGAAGGTCCACCAATTTGTACAGCTTTGAATTTCTTACCGCCTCTGATACCACCACCGATATCAAAAATAATTTGTCTTAAAGTTGTACCCATAGGAACTTCAATTAAGCCTGTATTATTAACTTCACCGGTTAAAGCAAATGTTTTAGTACCTTTTGATTTTTCTGTACCCATTTTAGCAAACCAATCTGCACCATTTAATATAATCAAAGGAACATTTGCTAAAGTTTCAACATTGTTGATTAAAGTAGGTCTGCCGAACAAACCTTTATTAGCAGGGAACGGTGGTTTCGGTCTTGGCATACCACGTTCACCTTCAATTGAAGCAATAAGAGCGGTTTCTTCACCACAAACAAATGCTCCTGCACCTTCTTTAATATGTATTGTAAATGAGAAATCACTTCCCATAATGTTTTTCCCTAAATAATGCTTTTCTTCAGCATCAGCAATAGCTTTTCTAAGTCTTTTTATTGCAAGAGGATATTCTGCACGAACATAGATATATGCTTCATCAGCACCAATTGCGAAACCTGCTATTGCCATACCTTCAAGAAGTTTATGAGGATCACCTTCCATAACACTTCTATCCATGAAAGCACCCGGGTCACCTTCGTCACCGTTACATACTACATAGGATTTTCCACCTCTGTTTGCTGCTGTAAATTTCCATTTAATACCGGTCGGGAAACCACCGCCGCCACGACCTCTTAATCCGGACTTTGTAATTGTATCAATAACAGAATCAGGATTGTTTTCGTCTATAACTTTTGCAAGAGCTTCATAACCTCTTACAGATATAGCTTCTTCAATAGATTCGGCATTAATTTTACCGCAATTTTTTAATGCAGTACGTGTCTGTTTTGCATAGAAATTAATATCATCATTTTTATGAACATGTTCATGAGTTTTAGGGTCTGTATATAAAAGTCTTTCTACGGGTTTGCCGTCTTTTATATGACTTTCAAAAATTTCTTCAACATCAGCTTCTTTTACTTTTACGTATGTAACATGTTTATCGGGAATAATAACTAAAACACCTTGTTCGCAGAAACCGTGACATCCTGTCGGAACAATTGTCATTTTATCATATTCCGTAATTGTTGAAACATTTGCACCAAGTTCTCTGAATTTTTCAATTACTTTTAATGAACCGTTTGCTACACATCCAGTCCCTGCACAAACTAATACCCTTAAACCTTGAGCTTTTATATGTTCTTGTGCTTTCTTTTGTTCATCTAAAATTTGTGTTGTTAAATTAGCTACCATTATTATGCTTCCTCCTTTATAAGAGTATCAAGAATTATACTTACCGCATCAGAGGTCATTTGAGGATATACTTTATCATTTATAACAACAACGGGAGCAAGCCCGCAAGCACCTAAACAACTTACAATTTCTAATGAGAATAAGCCGTTATCACTTGTAATTTTACCTTCTTTTAAGTTTAACTTGTTTCTGATAGCGTTAAGAACAGGCATTGAACCTCTAACGTGACAAGCTGTACCGTCACATACTTTTATTTCATATTTACCTTTCGGTTCTAATGAAAATTGAGCATAAAATGTTGCAACGCCGTATACTGTAGCAGGCGACAAACCTTCAACTTTTTCGCCAATGTATGTCATTGCTTCTTCAGGAAGGTATTTATATACTTCCTGAACTTTTTGTAACATTGCAATAAGGTATGATTTTTTATACTCGTATTTTTCGAGAATATCATTTAATACTCGAAAATCCAACTTTGTGCAAGTTCCAGTCATTAATTTCCTCCTAATATACTAACAATTTGAGTACATTTAAAATATATCATGGAGAAATTTTATAAACAAGTTTACGAGTTATGCCACAATCGATTAACATCAATTTTTTGTCATTAAATTACGTAGAAAAGGCACAAAAATGCTACAATATTCACTATTAATAAATTAATAGTATAAAATATCACAAAATATTAAAAATATTATTTTTGTTTTTCCAGAATTTTTTCCGAACAATCAAATTCCCAAGCATCAGGTTGTTGCATATATTTTAAACTTTGTGATTGCAATCTTTTAATCAATTCATCAATCTCTTTTTCATCCTCAAAAGTATCAAAGCTTCTTTCTGTCATAATCTGCTCCAATCCTCAATATTAAAACCATTAGTACTATAATTATAACAGTTTATTTGTTTTTTGTAAATAAATGTATTAATTTTCAAAAACCGCTTCATCTTTTATTAGTTTAGTAGCAAGAGAATCTGCTTTTTTAGTATTTCCTACTTGTCTGTATGACTCTATCAGCATTAATTTATACATAGAATTTAATTCTTTTTTATGTCTTGCAGTTTCAAGGTATTTTATTACATATTTTCTGTATAACATTCTGTTATCATTAAACCAATAAATAGAAGCAATATCACAATTTGCAGCAGCAAAATCTTCGGAATATTTTATATATTGACTAAAATATTTATCAGCGAGAGATATTTGCCTTAAGTTAAAATAAACAAGACCTAAAGTAAGATAAATATCAGGTTCATAATTTGAATATTCTTCTGCAAGCCTTGCATAATTTTTTGCATTATTTTCATATTCTTTAAAATTTGCCTCTTTGTATTTTACAGAATATGAATTAGCAATAGCCGCATACAAAAATGCATTTTTAGGATTAACTGCAATTGCTTTGTCAAAATATTCTTTGCTTTTAGCAGGAGATAAAGCAATATAATAAGAACCAGCCATTACATTATAATCTATATCATAAGGATATTTTTGTAATTTTTTAAGAATATCTTCTATTGAAATATTTTCATCAGATTCTTCTGTTTCTCTTGTTAAAAGATTTTTATCAGGGAATTTTGCAATTGCTTTAACTGCTTTTTGAGTGTATTCTATTTCCGATTTTTTATTTTTTTTAATATTTTTATAATATTGAGCAAACGAGTTTAAAATATTAGAGGTAACAATGTAATTTTCATAGTTTTTGGAATTTATTGAATTATTTAAAGCAACTTCAAGGTATTCTTCTTCTTTAGCAAAATTTTTCATTTCATATTCATATTTTGACATGTCAAAATATATTTTTGCTTTCAAAGCATTATATTTTTCATTTGATTCACTATCTATAATATCAATTGCTTTTCCCCAATACTTTTTTGCCAAATTATAATTGTTATCAATAATATATGCCAATGCAATATCACTATATAACTTTGCAAGATTATATTTATCTGTTTCAGAATTTGATTCTTTATACTCTCTTGCTTTATTTAAATAATCAAAAACAATATCATAGTTATTATTAGCAACTAAATATAATTCTCCCATAGCTGCCAAAACATCAGATTTTAACTCATAATCAGGATGTTTATCTTTTTCTATTTCTTTTAAAGCTTCTTTACAATACTTTTTAGCCGTAGAAAAATCATTAAGAGCAAATGTTATATGACACATGTTTAGATAATTTTCAACAGTATGTGAATTTTCAAATTTTTCAGAATATTCTATATAAGTTTTTTCATAATCAGAAGTTAAATATTTATCGTCAACAGCAGATACTGATATACTTGTTAAATGTAAAAACAACAATAGTATCGCTATTAAAAAAAGAAAACGTTTCATTAATCTTACCCTTATTTGAAAAATTATTTTACTAAATTATAGCATTAATACTTTTATATATCGTTATAGTATATGAATATTCTTATTCTTGTTATAGAATTATTATAAATACAGGAGATGAGTCTTTATGAAAAAAGTTTTGCAGTTATTAATATGCATATTATTAATACAAGGAATAGCATTATCTCAACAAGTTTATGACGATAATTATCAGGAAAATCCAAATTATGTACAAGGTTTAAAATATCTTGAAAGTTCACAATATGCAAGTGCAATAAACGAATTTAAAAAAGCAATTAGAGTCAATCCTTCAGATGCCTCTGCTCTTGTAGGATTATCAAATGCATATAACTATAGGGCCCAATATTTTAACAATACCGCAAAATCAATACCTGATGCAATATCGGATATAAAATCGGCTTTATTCTTTTCTAAATATTTTACACCTCAGGGCGTAAATGCAATAAGTGCACAATCAATTGCAGCAATGGAAAAAAATTTAAATATACTTGAAACGAATTCAAAAGCAGATACAAGTGCAAACGGAAGACTCGCAAGTGCAAAAAAATCCAGAACAAAAGGCGAATTTGCTGCATCAGCCTATGATTATTATCAACTTTTGAATAATAACGATAACAAAACAATAGCAAATTGCGGACTGGGTGACATATATAAAATTTTTAACCGTCCTGATATGTCATTAAAGTTTTATCAAAACGCACTTAATCAAGATTCTAAAAATACTGATATACACTTAAAACTGGCAAGAACTTATGAAGAAGTTAATGATTTTTCATCCGCATTAAAAGAATATAGTTTTGCGCTTAATACCTCCTCTGAACGAGAGGACATTTTAAATTCACTTGAAAAAATTTGGCAAAAAAAAGTTGATGAAAATCCGAAAGATGCTGAGGCACACGCAAATTTAGGTGTTGTATACCAAAAAGAAAGACGATTTAATGAAGCACTTGCTGAATATCAAAAAGCAGAAGCATTAAATCCAAATAATATTAATACAAAAGTCAATATTGGTACACTATATCAGGAACAAAAGAAATATGATGCTGCAATAAACACTTATGATTCCATATTAAAAATGCAGCCTCAAAATGTTAATGTTATGGTATACAAAGCGGAATGTTTGAAGGCATTAAAACGCAATGAAGATGCAATCAATATTTATAAAACAGCATTAAATTTAGATCCCAAAAACTCAGCAGTTAAAGCACAATTATTTGAGTTACTAAAAGATACAATGCCTGTTGAAGAAGTGCTTGCGTTCTTATACAAAAATGTACAAAACAGCCCTATGGATGCAGAATCATATTATGAATTTGCATACGAATTGCATAAAGCAGGTAAACTTGATGATGCAATTGTATACTATAATCAAACAATTAAACTCGATAAAACCAAAACAGATGCATACATAAATCTTTCTCAAGCATACAGACAAAAGAAAAATTATGCGGAAGCATATAATACAATCAAACAAGCAATTCAAATATCACCAAATAATGAAGAAGTAAAAAAGCAATATGATATAGTAGCAAAAGATTATACTGCAAACAGTTATAATGTTGCATCGGATGCATACCAAAGCGGTGATTATAAAAAAGCGATATCCGAATATATGAAAATAAACCCACAAACAACAGAATCATTAATAGGTATAGCCGCTTCATATCAATCACTTAACGATAATAATAATGCTATAGAATACTACAAAAAAGCTATGGAACTTGATTCAAAAAATGCAGACATTCCTTATTACATAGCTTCTTTGTATGCAAACACAGATGATATAACAAATGCCGATAAATATGTAAAAATAGCACTAACCAAAAATCCGTCTAATTCACAAGCAAAAGAATTATCTGATTATATAAATGCAAAATTAAGCGAAGGGACACTGACAGAGGCTGTTCAATTGTATGAAGCACAGAAATACAAAGAAGCTGTTGATGCTTTTGATAAAGTTATAAAGGTTATACCAAATGATGCGAATATTTACTACTACCGAGCATTATGCCATGATGCATTAAAGAATTATCAAAAAGCAATAGCTGATTATAACTCTGTATTAAAATATGCACCTACAATGACAATTGCATATTATTCAATCGGTGTAGATTATGATGCATTAGAAAAATATACAGAAGCAAAAGCAAATTATCAGAAATATGTCAATGCTACTCAGGAAGATAATGATTTTAAAGCCTATGCGCAATCACGTATAAAAGAGATACAATAATGAACGTAACGGAGCAAAGTCATAATATTGTAAGAATAGGCGATATAACTATAAACAGTATAGTTTCATCAGCACCTTTAGCGGGTATTACAGACTTTGTTTTAAGACAATTAATCAGACAATATTCACCGACTTGTTTGTTAACAACAGAAATGATAAGCTCAGAAGCACTTGTTCAAAAGCCTGAGGCAAACATTACATATACAAATGATAAAGAAGCCCCTGTTGCATTTCAAATAGAAGGTCACAAACCGGAATTAATGGCAAAGTCAGCCAAACTGGTTGAAAATAAAGCAACAATAATAGATATTAATATGGGGTGTCCGATAAATAAAATAGTAAAAGGACAAGATGGTTGTTCTTTAATGAAAAATCCGGAACTTGCAAGAGATATAGTTATAGCAGTAAAAGATTCAGTAAAAATACCTGTTACATGTAAATTCAGACTTGGTTGGAGTCAGGATACTAAAAATTTTGTTGAATTTGCACAATTAATGCAAAGTGCGGGTGTAAGTGCCGTTACAGTACATGGCAGAACACGCTCACAATTATACGGCGGGACTGCTGATTGGAACGAAATATCAAAATTAAAAGGAGAAATAGATATACCATTCTTTGCAAACGGAGATATAATATCTCCTGAAACCGCAAAAAAGTGTTTGGAAACTTCAAAAGCTGACGGAATAGCAATAGGAAGAGCCGCTATGGGTGACTTATCGTTAATTCACAGAATCGAAGAATACGTTATAAATGACATTTTATTACCTGAACCTACATTAGAAGAAAAAATTAATATGGTAAAAAAACATCTTGACTTTGAAATTGCGTTCAGAGGCGAATTGAACGGAATAAAATTCTTTAGAAAATTCTATCCCTGTTACATAAAAAATATTAGAGGAGGCGGAGAACTTCGCCATAGATTGGTTACAGAAATAAACTACAATAATATTGTTTCTATTTTGAACCAAATTATTGAGGAGTTATAATTTAAATAATTTAATTATATAAAAAATACTTTAATTTTTATTGTCTAAAAATAAATAATTTCGTATCATTGTTTTATGAATAATGACAAAAAATTTTATGTATATATAATTCAGACAATAACAGATAAATTATATTGCGGTTATACAGATGATGTACAAAGGCGATATAAACTCCATTGTTCAGGTAAAGGTGCAAAATTTACAAGAGCAAACAAGCCTAAAGAACTTGTATATGTAAAAGAATTTAATTCTAAAACAGAAGCACAAAAAGAAGAATACAGAATAAAACATTTAACGAAAAAAAAGAAATTAGAGTTAATAGAATGTCCTGTATAAACACAAATAGTCGTAGAAATAAGATATTTGTACCTGTTTTAAGAAAATGATATAATTATCAAAAACAAAAGGATTTTATATGTCTGATGAATTTAATATTGCAGAATATTTGAGTAAAGAGACTGATATAAATAACGTCAAAGAACGATTATTTGTTTTTTATAACTTGCTATCAGGTTCATTAAATGAAGTAAATATATACAAATTTTTATTGGGAATGTTTGATTTAACCACTGATTTTGAATATTATGAAAATCCACTGGTTTCAATTATAATTCCGGTAAAAAATGAATATATACTAACAGCTTTTCTGCTTAATTCAATACATTCATATACAAAAAATATTCCCTATGAAATAATAATTGCAGATGATAACTCAGAAGATCAAACTACAGGAATAGAAAATCGTTTTAAGAACATCAATGTTGTAAAAAATGATATTAACAAACCGGGGTTTTTATATAATGTTTCAAAAGCAATAAAATATGCCAGAGGGAAATACATTCTGCTTCTCAATAATGATATGATGGTTTTTGACAATTACTTGGATGAATTGCTAAAAGTTATTGAGAAATACAATGATATAGGAATAGTAGGTTCAAAAAATATCGGCATAGATAATAAAATTATGGAATGCGGTGTTTTTATTGATAAAGATTGCAATATCAAATTTGGGGGAGAAAAAGAAGGAATTGATTTCCTTGATGAAAAAGAATATATAGACTGTGACTATTGTTCAGGTTGTTCTATTCTTTTTAGAAAAGAAACCTGGGATAAGTCCGGAGGATTCGATGAAAACTATGCCCCTGCATATTATGAAGATTCTGATTTTGCACTAAATGTAAGACATAATCTGAATTTAAAATCAGTTTGTGTACCTAAATCCAAAATATATCATTATAGACACGTTTCTTATATAAAAAATGTAAAAAGCCAAATTACACAACTAAGAAACAAAAACTATTTTTCTAAGAAATGGGGAAAATATCTAAAATAATATATTTTTATTTGTTTCTTTTGTATAAAACATTCAGTATTACAAATATCTTAGAATATTGTTCAACTTTAGGATTATTGACATTTATATCAGGATGAAATTTTTTAGATAATGGTCTAAAAGTTTCTGATGTCATATCAATAAAATCTTCTTTTCTCAGATATTTAGGATTGTTAGCCGCGTCCTTTCCAACTGGTCCGACAATTCTGCTAAATGCTGCCCATTCTCTGTCAGAAATTCTGCTAATATGTCCATCTGCTCTTGTAACAATAGCAGTTATTCTATCAAGTACTTCATCATCAGAAAGAGTTCTATTTTTTGAAAAACGAGTATTTCCTATATTTGCTCTATGCTCTGCCCCCTGATTTTTCTTTGTTCCATCTGCACTATAATCTTGAGACGAAACTTCATCACCAAATTCGTCATAATTTTTTTCGGTATAGGAACCATCAGGATTATATTCACGTCTTAGTCTTGGTACTTCGGTGTATAGATAAAAATCCGTGACCGTTTTTCTCTGATTATTTTTATCAAATTCAACTGTTCTATAAGGATGTTTTTCTTTATTTCTAAAATGAGAAACAGTATGTTCACCGGTTTCTATATTAAAATCTGTGATTTTCTTTGGTTTTTGAGTATCGGTATAATACTCAATTCGTTGAAGAACATTATCATTTGCATCAATTTCTTCATATAAAAACTTTCTGCCTTCTTCTGTTCTTCTGGTGACATCTTTAGAACCATCTTCACCATAGTTTTCAACTATTGCTTCTGTCATTCCATCTGAATGGTATTTGATTTTACGATATAAAAAATCACCGTCGAAATACTCTTTTGAAGCAGGAATATTAGGCTTTTTATTATATGTCGTAACGATTGTTTCATCACCTTTGTAATCAATATGCGATTGAATAATGTCAGTTCTTGGGATGAAATAAGTTTCCTGTTTTAAATTATCTTTTCTGTCAAATACTTGATGTATATGTTTTTCAACAGTCTTTCCATCAGATGCATATTCATACACTGTTTGTTCTCTACCGTTTTTTGAAACCGAGATAAAAGACGTACGGATTGAATTTTCACCATAATTAGTTATATCTTCGCCACCTGTCTTATCATTATGGTGGATAAATTGTTTTAAATTAGTAGTACCTTCATAGTACTCTTTTCTGTATAATCTTACATCATTTAAGCCAAATTTTTCTTCAACATAAACGTCTCCGGTTACAAGATTATACGTAACATAAGTATCTGTAGCTTTATCATGATATGTATGTTCGCAAACTTCTCTTGCAGATGTATCTTTACCCGTTCTCAAATCTACAACACGGATTGATTCTTGTCTGCCATTGTTTAAGTCTCGTATTACTTTTCTATTTCTGCCAAATTCTGTATTTTCAATATGTGTATTACCGTCATGGTTTTCATCTTTATAGTATATTTGACGACCTTTTTCATCATAAGTTTCAGTTATTGTTTTATCAGCAAATTTTTTAATTTTAGTCGTTTTTTTGTTATTTACTTCGGTTAAAATTTCTAAATTTTGTTTAGGATAATATTCTTCTTGGCTTATCAATACACCTTTTTTTGTTGTAGTTGTTCTAACATAAGAACCATCTTTTCTGTCATAACTTATTTCATCAATATTATTTGAAAATGCTTCATCACATTTATGGATTACAAATCTACCATCTCTATAATTGTATCCAGAAAAAGATATAACCTGACTTCTTCCGATAGCTTCGGATAAAGAATTTGAGTTTATTGGAACGGATACACTTGATTTATTAACATTATTATCTTTATTTAAAACATTTTTATTATTATATGAAATATTATTAAATGAACTAACAGACGAAATTCGCATACTTTTTTCCTTTTTTTACTTATACAAGTAACATAAAGAAAAAAAATGCTATTAAAAAATAAGATATTAAAAAATATTAACTGTTTCTTTTTCTTTCAATAATTTCAGCAATTTTTTTTCTGATTTTTTCAGATGCTTTTATTTCAAGCTTGTGAATTTCGTTAACACGAGCTTTCAGTATATCATTAGGGTCATCACCTTGATAATTAATATTAGTACCGACTAAATCTTCATTAATATTTTTAATTTGTAATTCTGTATCAGCTAAAATAAACAATACTTCTTCTATTTCACTTTCTGTAAAACCTATTCGTTTTAAAGTAGCAGTAATAGACTCTTTAATTTCTGAACGTTCAGCTATTATTTGATCATGCTGACTTTTTTCTGAAGAAAAAACAGTTTCATTTTCATCTATTTCCTCATTTTGCGGGATACCAAGTTTTTCCGCTAATTTTTTAAACATACTCATAACTGCAACCCCTCTTTTACATTATAATTTTTTACCCAATCAGAACCAAATTTATCAACATATAAGAACAAATATTCTCTTGTTCTTAAATACATCCACAGAGGATTATTATATGCAACAGAACATTCTTTTAAACAATAATCAAATATTGCTTGTAATTCTTGCTTTGTCATTCCTGTTCCGTCAAAATTTATATTTGGAGAAAATTCATCCTCCGCAGGATATATTTTTTTAATACCGTATTTTTGAGGTTCAGCCGCCAATTTTGAATGTCTGCCCATTGTATATACACTTCTGCCGTATGAATGAATAATATCTTTATTTTCTACAAGCATCTTAACTGTTTTTATTGCATCTTGTACAGTTTCTGTAGGAAAACCAAAGAATATAAAAGCGAAGTTCCAAATACCTGCTTCTTTTGCATCTTTTAATATATCAAACCTTCTATCTATATCAATACCTTTATTAATAAGTTCAAGAACATTTTTAGAACCTGATTCAAGTCCCCATAATGCCATTTTTAATCCTGCATTAGAAGCTTTGTTCAATATTTCTTTAGTAAAATCGGTTTCTAACCTTGCATCAACAAAAAAACTGACTTTTAGATTATTATTTTCCAATGCGTCAGATAACAAATTTAATGCAACAGGAGATACTGATTCATCAATAAATTCAAAAGAGTCAATATTATATTTCTCTTTAAATTCTTTAAATTCATTTATTATTTTTTCAGTATTTTTAACATTAAAATTCTGCCCGAAATCTTGGTCACAGAAACTGCATTTGCCCCAATAACAACCTCTTGAAGATTGATACGGCATAACGATTTTAGGTGCAAAATATTTTTCCTGACAATAATCGGTTACATCCATATTTGCCATATCATTCAATTTTACAGGTTTCATTTTTTCGTTAAAAACGACTTCACCATCTTTTAAATACATAAGATTATGAACTTTTTCAATTGATAATTTACCATTAACAAATTTAGCAATTTCAACTATGGGACCTTCGCCTTCTTCAACGGAAACACTATCTGCAAAGATTTCAAAAAACTCTCTATGATTTTTTAAGCCTTCTGCTATTCTGCCAAAAAAGTTACCACCGATATTAATATGAGCTTTAGTCAACTTCTTCAACATAGATGTAAGTGTAAGTCCGGGAATAATTTGGCTAGAAGAATTAAGAGATATTGCAATAAAATCTGCATTTTTTTGTAAAATTTCATTGATTTTTGTTTTATAGTATTCGTAAAAAATATTAGACTGCTTATGAAAAACAAAATATTTAATTGTTTCATAATTAAATTTGAAAAAAGGATTTTGAAGCCCTTCAAATTCAATTCGAGTAGGAGTAAAAGGCAACGAAACTATTTCTAATGCTTTATCAATAATATTTAAAGATTTAATACAAACTGAAGGATTATAAAACTTTTCAGTTTTTAAATTATTTTTAGCCTCATCAATACTATCTGGTACATAGTTAAGATAATCAGAATGACTTTGGAAAAACTTATTTAGCTTATTATATCTGTACAAAAATATTTGTTCTTCTAAATTATAATCATTTGCTTTTTTTTCGGGAGAATAAATAGATAACAAATCATTTTTAAGTTCGTCTAATGATTGTTTGGCAAACAAATATGACTGTTCCAAATTCTCTTTTGTTAAGACATCATTAAAGAAATCAATATTTAAATCCATTGCTTCCGCAATAAATCCTGCCGATTTAATTTGTCCAATCAAAGAGGGGATAGCAAAATGAGGACTTATAGGAGTCCACTGCGGCGGAAAAATCAATAACATTTTCTTTTGTTTTGAGTCCATAACACTATAAATATTGCATATTTTTCGATTTTTGGCAATAAATTCAAATAACTACATTAGTCTATGTTTTCAAAACTATATTAAGAAATATTAACAAATGGTCGAAAAATAGCATGAATATTTACAAAAAATACTTTATATATTTGAGGAGAAAAAAGAGGGAATACTATGGCTAGTGTAACTCAATCAGGACGTACCGACGGGAAAACATATGCTGACGTTATTCAAGAAATGAAAAATGCCGGTATAAAAACGACAAGGATAAAACAAGGGAAAGAAGCCGATTTTGAAGATTACGGAAGTGCTCTTTCCAGCGAAGTTAAACACATGTTAATGGATAGTTTTGATTGTGATCAAGACTATGTGTTACAACAACAACTTGCAGGTTTATTTGCAAACAGTCACGACGTAAAAAACGGTGATTTTATGAAAGCCTGCAAAAAGATGGGTTTAACGGTAACAAGACAATCTGTTAAAACATCATACATTTCCGACTACAAAGGCGGAAACAAATCAAATAGCGTAAGAAACGGTCATATATCAGTCTTTACAATCTCTGACGGAAAAGGCGGAGAAATTAAAATCGCTGACACTAACGGTAACGGAGCGATTGAAAGTGAAGAATTATTTATGAACCAGCTATTAGGTGACATAAATCTTGATTTACAAGGTATAACACCTATTACAGTAGGTGGTTCAGGTGACTCTGCATCTGGCGGTAATTCACTTTTAGAAGGAATAAATGAAGTAACTCAAGATGACTTTAACAGAAAAGTAGAAGAACACATCAAATCAGGTGAAACAAAAGCAGAAGCAGAATTATCAGCAGGTATTGAATTAAATGCATTAACAATGACTTATACAGGTACAATGCAAGATGCAACAGAAAAAGTAAATCAAACAGAATACAACAACAAAGTTGAAAATTATATACAAAACGGTTATAGTACAATTCTTGCAGAAAGTGCTGTAAATGTAGACTTAGGAACAAATAATTTTAAATACACAGGCAGCATGGAAGAAAAAGAAGATGCAATAGGACAGGTAAAAGACAATAAAAACAGCAAAACTAAAAAAGCATCTGAAAACAACAAAGGTTCTATAAGTCAAAAAGACTATAATGATGAAATTGAGAACAAATTACAAAACGGTAAAAATGTCACAGATGCAATTAAAGAAACAAAAAAAGAATTAAATGTCTTCAACCTTTCATATTCAGGATTTAACAATGAAATAATAGAAGAAGATAAAAAAGAAAAAGAAGAAAATATCTTTTTACTAAGCTAAATAAATAACACGAATATATTAAGATAAGAGTATTAAACAAATACTCTTATTTTTTGTCTGTTTGTAGATTGTAAATAATCTATATGTTCTTTTCTTATAACTTCACCAGGTAACAAAATCGGCGCACCTGGGGGATATTGAACAATAACTTCATTACAAATACGAGAAAGTGCATACTTTAATTCAACTTCTCTTGAAGGTTTACCCCACATTAAAGCAGGAATATATCTTACTCTGGGTTCAACTGGAACAAAATGCCTATCTGTTTCATACGAATTTTGATATATTTTTATATTATTAGATGTCAAATCAAACAATGCTTTTTCTAATTTTTTTAATTTTGATTTAGTAGTCCCCATACCGGTTAAGAATAAAACAGACTTTTCATTTGCAAGTTCATCTTCTATACCATAGTTATCATACAAAATATCAGATAATTCAAAACCGGACATATTTGTAACTTTAACAAGAATTTTAGTTACATCGTTATTGTATGAATAAACATCTAAATTCGGAATTGTTTTAATGGAACGAATAAATCTATTAACATTTTTAACAGTATCATAAGCCGCCATTTTCCCTTTTGAAGAATTTAAATAGTTTATTGTAGATTCAATATTAACTAAAATTGGATATGATGGCGAAGAAGTGGTAATTAAATTTAAAGCTTGTTGAATCATTTGCGGATTAACAGTCGATTCTTTAGAAATATGCAATAATGCGGAAGGATTAAGTGCACCTGCTGTTTTATGCAATGATTGAACAACAATATCAGCGCCCTGTGCAAGTGACGGAGTACCCAATGATTTATTAAAATTCCAAAGAGCACCATGCGCCTCATCAACTATCAACAAGACATTATATTTTCTGCAAACTGCAGATATTCTGTAGACATCTGACATTGCACCTTCATAAGTAGGATTTGTCATTATAAAAGCTTTAACATCTTTATTCCGAGCTAAAATTTCTTCTAAATAATCAATATTAACAGACTCAAATATTCCCCAGTCTCTGTTATATTTAGGTAAAAGCCAAATCGGAAGAGCGCCGGTAAGTACTAAACCGTTATATACACATTTGTGACAATTCCTTGCAATTAAAACTTTTTCTCCACGGGATAATAATGCAAGCATAGCGGCAACAATCCCTGAAGTGGAACCGTTGACAAGAAAGAAAGTAGATTTAGCCTCATAAATTCTGGCTGCTGCATCCTGAGCAGCTTTTATTATTCCTGAAGGATGAGATAAATTATCAAACCCTTCAATTTCCGAATAGTCACAAGAAAAATACTTATGCCCCAACAGTTTTAATGTTTGAGGTGCAACAAAATCACCTTGTCCATGTGAAGGAGTTGTAAATAATGTTCGTTTAGATTTCCTATATTTTTCAATAAAGTTTATAATAGACATATAATTTATTATATTTAATTTTATAAGTTAGCCAAATTTTTAATTTTTCTAAATATTTGAGGAAAGAATATGAATTTTAATGAAGCAGAAAAAAGAATAACTGAATTAAAACAAATAATAAAAGAAAATAATGAAGCATATTATATTTATGATGCACCTAAAATAACAGATTTTGAATATGATGAATTATATAGGGAATTAAAGAGAATAGAAAGTGAATACCCTGAATTAATAACGCCGGACAGTCCTACACAAAAAGTCGGAGATAATACTCTTCAAGGATTTAAAGAAATCAAACATAAGTACAGATTATATAGCCTTGATAATTCAAATAATTATGATGATTTAAGAAAATGGTACGAAAGAGTAAAAAAAGAATATCCTAATGAAAATGAATTAGATTTGGTTGTTGAACTCAAAATAGACGGTTTATCCTGCGCATTATCTTATGAAAACGGAGAATTAAAACTTGGCGCAACAAGAGGAAACGGCATTATAGGAGAAAACATAACAGAAAATATAAAATCAATTAAAAGCATTCCCCAAAAACTAACAAAACCAATAAATATTGAAGTAAGAGGTGAAGTTTATATGCCCGTATCTTCATTTGAAAGGTTAAATCTTGAGAATATAGAAAACGGGCAAAAAGAATTTGCAAATCCCAGAAATGCAGCAGCAGGTTCACTAAGACAACTTGATGCTAATATAACAGCAAAAAGAGATTTGCATTTCTTTGCATATACTGCAATCACACAGGATTTAAAAGAATTAACAAACCACAAACAGGCATTAGATCTTTTAAAAGAGCTTGGATTTGAAGTAAACGAGAACCACAAAAAAGTTAGAGGAATTAACCCTGTTATAGAATTATGCGAAAAATGGGAAACTGAAAGATTTAATTTAAATTATGCTACAGACGGAATGGTAATAAAAATAAACGATTTTTCAAAGCAAAACGAACTCGGATATACTTCACGTGCTCCAAAATGGGCAACCGCATTTAAATTTCCCCCGGAAGAAGTCTGGACTAAATTAAAAGACATAGAACTAAGTGTTGGCAAAACCGGTGCAGTAACTCCAGTTGCGATATTAGAACCGGTTCAATTGGCAGGTACAACTGTAAAACGGGCAAGTCTACATAACTTTGACGAAATACAAAGGCTCGGTATTAACATAAATAACAGTGTTTTAATAAAAAAAGCAGCCGAAATTATACCCAAAGTAATAAGAAAAAAAGAAGATGAGGACTTCGGTATATATAATCCTCCAATAGAGTGCCCGTCTTGTCATACTAAATTGGTTAAAGAAGATGGAGAAGTTCTTCTTAGCTGCCCCAATAGACTTAAATGTCCTGCTCAAATAAAAGGGAAAATAGAATATTGGGCATCTAAAGAAGCTATGGACATCGACGGCATAGGAAGTTCAGTTGTTGACAAGCTATGGGAGAAAAATCTGATACACGATTTTGCGGATTTATACAAACTTACAGTTAATGACTTTATGCAAATTGACTTAATAAAAGAAAAATCAGCAGATAATTTATATAATGCAATACAAAATTCCAAAAATCCGACAATGACGAAATTTTTAACTGCATTAAGTATAAAACTGATAGGGAAAGAAACAGCAGACATAATTGCGAATGAATTTCCGACACTTGATGATATAAAGAATGCAAAAGCAGAAGACCTTATTAAAATTGACGGTATCGGAGATAAAGCAGCACAAAGTATTGTTGACTTTTTTAATGATGAAAATAATAAAAATATTCTTCTAAAATTGGAGGACTATGGTGTGAAACCGAAAGGAAGTTCTGTTGAAAAAGTTTCAGATATTTTTGAAGGAAAGACATTTGTTATAACAGGAACATTATCAGCCCCAAGAACAGTATTTGAAGAAAAGATAAAAAGTCTTGGCGGCAAAACCTCATCAAGTGTAAGTAAAAAAACATCTTATGTATTGGCAGGAGAAAATCCTGGGTCAAAATTTGACAAAGCCACTTCTTTGGGTGTTATAATACTTAGTGAACAAGATTTTATAAATCTATCCGAAGGGAAACTAAATGAATAAAAATTTTAAAGTTATAACGATTAATGGGATTAGAGGTATGTTTGCCGCAATATTTGTAGTTATGGGGCTTATAGCCGGATTTATTATTTCTCCCGGCTGGCTTTCTATGACTATTTGGAATCATTTTGCGGAAGAAACAGGAAGAATTGTTTCTATGAATTTGTTTCAAGGCATTATTTTATGGGCAATTATAGCATTATCATTATACGCACTAAATAACAGAAGAACTTTAATCGGATTTGGTTCGTATCAAGGACTAACTCCTGAGCAATTAAAAGATATTATGTCAAAAAACAAAGTAACGGAAGACAGGATTAAACGTGATATTGAAAGAATAAGCAAGGAATTACAAAATAATATTAATTTAAAAGAAATTTCACAAGAAATTAAAGATGAAAATATAGATACTTCAAATACTTTTTCTTTAAAAACTGAACAAAAAAAAGAAATTGAAGAAAATAGTATTAATTCAGAAAAAAGTAACACAGAACAAGAAGAAATCGAGAGTAAATTATAATGAAAAAAATTCTGACACTTGCAATATTATGTTTAATGATAAATTCTTCAGTATTAAGTTCTTATGCAGTAACCGGAACTGAAACAAAAAAAGAAGCCGGAATAATATCATTAAATAATACAATAACAAAAGAAATAGAGCCAAATATTGCAACAATTACATTTGCAGTAGAGAATACCGCAAATGAAGCAAAAAAAGCAGCATCAGAAAATAATGAAATTTCTAACAAAATTATAAACGCATTGAAAGCAATTTCTTCAACACAAACAGATACAATCAAAACAACTAATTTTTCCGTACGTCCTGTATACACAACATCAGCAACAGGAAAAAGAACAATAAAAAATTACATGGCTGTTAACAGTGTTAAAGTTGAAACAAAAGATATAAAAAAAGTTGCAAATTTTATAGATACAGCAATATCTAACGGTGCAAACAGAACCGATAATTTAAATTATTCTTTACAAAATGAAAAAACAATCTGCAGAGAACTTTATCCTTCATTAGTAAAAGAGTTAAGATTAACTGCATCAGAGATTGCGACTGCAACAGGTAGTTCTCTGGACGGTTTAAAGCAGCTGAATGTATCTTGTAATACTGACTCTGCCGTATCGAACGGAAGATTTTATTCAAAATCAATGGTTGCTATGGACGCTATGTCTGAAGCACCAATTGAACCAACCCCTGTTGAAGCTGGTAAAATAAAAATCAGAGTATACGTAAATGCTGATTTTTATGTAAAATAGGTATTTTTTATGATAAAGCCGAAAAAATCAGTAGAGGAGATGACAGGATATTTTGTCCCAATGTATGAAAAGCAATGGGATATTAAAATTGACAGTAATGAAAATAACTATGGCCCGTCACCTAAGGTTATTGAAGCACTTAAAAATGCAGATATAAAAAAAATAAATTTCTACCCTTTTTATGGAGAATTATCGCAAAAGATAGCTGATTTTAACAATACCGATATAGACAATATAAAAGTAACCAACGGTGCTGATGAAGCAATCCAAGGTATTATTCAAACATATCTGGAAAAAGGTGAAAAACTTCTGACACTTGATTGCTCTTTTGACATGCCAGTAATATACACCAAAATACAGGGCGGAGAAATAGTAAAAGTTCCGTTTATCAGTAAATGGGAATTTCCGACTAAAAATTTTGTTCAGAGAATAAATGATGACGGCATAAAAATAATATATATAGCATCACCAAACAATCCAACCGGTAATATCATAGAAGAAAACGATTTAAAAGAAATTCTTGAAGCAGCAAAAGACAAAGTTATCATTATAGATGAAACATACGCTAATTATTCCGGAAGAACATATATAAAATATTTATCACAATACAATAATATTTTTATTGTACGTTCTTTTTCAAAAGACTTTGCTTTGGCAGGATTGAGACTGGGATATATAATAAGTGATGCTGAAAATATAAAACAATTAAAAAAGGTTATCAGCCCTTTTAGTGTTAATTCCTTTGCAATGGTAGCAGGACTTGCATCTTTGGATGATGTTTCTTATTTTTCTAATACAAAAAATGAAATCACTAAATCAAGAAAAGAATTAAAAGACTTTTTTGAAGATTTAGGATTTAAGGTATATGAATCACACGCAAATTTTCTGCTTGCAGATTGCGGTAAAAAGGCGGAATTTATATATAATAAGCTAAAAAAAGCGAATATAAGTATAAAATTGTTTAACAAAAACACTCGCTTAGAAAATCATATAAGAATAACTATACCAACCGAAATCGGCGTAAAGAAGATAAAAGAAATACTAAAAACAAAACCGTCACTGGTTTTTGACATGGATGGAGTTCTGGTTGATGCCAGAAATTCTTATAGAGTAACTATTCAAAAAACCTACGAAAAAATCACAGGTAAAACAGTAAGCTCAGAAGAAATTCAAAGAATAAAAAATATGGGCGGAATGAATAATGACTGGGATTTGACAAAATATTTGGTAGAACAGGCAGGCTATAATACAACTTATGATAATATAGTTGAAATATTTCAAGAAATATACTGGAATGACGGGAAAGGACTTGTAAACAACGAAACGCCATTATTTAACAAAGAAATACTTGAACAACTTTCAAAAGAATATAATTTATCTATTTTCACAGGAAGATTAAATAAAGAAGCAATGTTTGCATTAAACAAATTTAATGCTGCAGAATTATTTTATCCGATAATAACAACCGACGATATACCAATTGATAAAGGTAAACCGGACTCATTCGGATTAAATTTAACAAAAGAAATAACTCTTTCCAATAAATATTATTATTTTGGTGATACGAAAGATGATATAATTGCTGCAAAAAATGCGGGTTATATTCCTGTTGGAGTATTACCGCCCCAAGATAAATCAGAAAAACTGATAAATGATTTAAAAGCAGAAGGTGCAAAATATATTCTAAATTCAATTAATGATATAAATACTGTTTTGGAGCAAAAAGATGAGGCAATGTGCTAAAGTAAGAAAAACTGCAGAAACCGAGATAACCGTTAAATTAAATATTGACGGAGAAGGTGAATATAAAATCGATACAGGCATAAAGTTTTTTAACCACATGCTTGAACAGTTTGCACACCATTCAGGATTTAATTTAGAAATAAATGTAAAATCACTGGACAATGATTTTCATCATATAGTTGAAGATGTAGCAATTACATTGGGAAGTGCTTTAAATGAAGCTCTAGGCAACAAAAAAGGAATAAACAGATATGGTGAAAAAATTCTGCCAATGGATGAAGCGTTGGTACTAAGCGTAGTAGATATTTCGGGAAGAGTTTTTTCAAAAGTAACGGCAGAAATAAGAGATGAAAAAACATCCGACTTTGAAACGGTTATACTTCCTCATTTCTTTTCAAGTTTAGCTCAAGCGGCACAAATGACAATACATATAAGAATGATTGACGGTTATGATACACACCATATAATTGAAGCAATATTTAAATCTTTTGCAAGAGCTCTTAAAATTGCGGTTACAATTGACGAAAATAATGCTGATAAAATTCCCTCAACCAAAGGAATTTTATAATTAATCCGCATTACAAATGACATCAAACAAAATTTTATATTCTTTTGGATTGTTTTTAGTCCACTCAGAAATTGTTTTTTTCATGTTTTCATCTTTTATATCGCAAAATCCGCCAAGCAATAATTGTTCATATAAATCTTTTACTTGAACTTGTACTTTCTTTTTAGTTTTTTTAACTTGTTTTGAAACTCAGTTTTAGCCGGAGTCTTACTATCATTTTGTTTTAAAACAAAACTAACTGAATTAGAAAATGATTCGTATGCATCTTTCCATTGCTTAGTATATTTGCTATTTACGACATTCCCGTTAGGAAGAATAGTAACAGGATATTTATCTTTTTCAAGTATATTATACTTTTTGATAGTCCCATTTTTGTATTTTTCAAAAATAATTTTTCCATTGCAAGAGATTTGCCGTTTATTACCTTTTTCATCAACCTCATAAATAACATTACCTTTTGTATAAAATTTACTTTTTTGTCCTTTTGAAGAACTAATAGCACTTAATTGACCATTAGCGGAATATTCATATTTGTATGTAGTTCCCTTACCGTCATTAGATTCAATTACATTGCCAAATAAATCATAAATAATGTATTTACCGTTAGGAAAGGTTTACTTTTGTATTTTTCCGTTAGAATAATATTGCAACCGAACGCCATTTACCAATGTTTCAGAACTAATTTTACCATTGCCACTATATTCTCTGGTAACACCGTTTGAAAATTTTTCTAAATAGAGTGTTCCTTCACTTGAATACTTTCTAATACAGCCATCATCTGCAACATCAATTTTTATCGGTTCATCTAAAATATTTTCTTGATTTATAAATATATTAGAAGGTGTTTCAATATCAACATTTTCATTTACAGTTTTTTCACTCTTACCTGTAATAAAAGAAATAAAAGATTTAATAATTCTGTTAAATAAACTGCAAATACCTTTATTTGAATTTGATTTTATACTTGTTTTATTTTCATTACGTGCGGTCTTTTCAAAAGAAGTATCAATGCCCATATTTACTTTTTGTTTTAAAGAAAAATGAGAAAAAGGAATGCTATACATACATTCATTAACAGCAAATATTTTCACAAAAAGACCTTTCCGAATTGACATTAATATAAAATAATTTTTTAAAATTTTTTGTTATTATACATTAAGTTCGTTAATAAATATTAACAAGAATTAATACTTATAGCACTAACAACAATAAATAGTATAAAATATAGTAAAGAATAACAAAGGGAGATATATGAAAAAGTTTAAATTTATAATGCTTGTTATATGTATTTGTATAATTCCTATAATAAATATACAAGCTAAAGCTGATTTTATGACAGTTGTTGACCACATTCAAAGAACAAGTGATGCAATTAATTCTGTAAACCAAGCCGGCAGAGGAATATTAAGTGTGACAGAATATTTCCAAAGATTTAAGGACAGAGGACAAGACAGAAGAGAACGCAAACAAGCAGAAAAAGCATACAATGAAGCAGCAAAACAAGAGTACGAAAATACATTAAAAGAAATTGAAATACTGGAACAAAGATATTACGGTACAAACTTATAAAGGATTTTATATGAAAAAGATTTTTATATTTTTATTTTTAATATCAATGATTATACCTTGCGACATAACATTTGCAGAAAATATAACAGAACCTCAATGGGCGGAGTTTGCACCTCCTTTATATGAAAATGCTGTTTTTAAATCTACAAAATTAAACAGCAAAAAATATATGGAAAATAATTACTGGGCACTTAGACGTGTTAAATTTAAAAAATCAATATTAGAATGCAAAGTTCTTTCGAAAAATCAAACAGAACTGGGTAACTGTTATTCAAGAGTTGCAAATTTGGAAAACAATAAAAATAATCAAAGAAATGAAGCTTTAAACGAGAAAAATTCAAATACAAATCAAGAAATTATGGATGGCGGATATTGGTGGTACTAATACAATAGCATATTTTAGCAAAAAATCTTTTTAGCGTTTTTATCAACGGTATGAAGATAATACAAAATCCCAATTTAAACATAAATTTCTCTGCAAGAAATAAAAATATTAGAAAAGCTGATGACATAATGAGAAAAGCAAAATGTGCCTTTCCTGTTATCAGCTCTACTTATGTCGATACTTTTTATAAAACTGTAAGTAATAACAATCAAAATTCTGCAAGAAGAGAAAAAACAATCAGAATCAGTGATAAAATTAATGATTTCATTCATAAATTGAGAGACACAACAGATAGAGTTGATTATTTTGATAACGCAATAGGAAATAATATTCCATACTCAAATACATTAAGAGTAACATCCTTATACAAATTAGGAAATTGTGAAGAAGCTGCTGCCGTAGCATTGTCTGCATTAATTGCTAACGGATATACTAATTCACATAGAGCTAATTTAGGACTACAAGTTGATTTTGAAAATAAAAAAACAGGAAAAATTGAAGATTCAAGGAAAGAACTTTTAGATCATACATTTGTTGTAACAACATTAGATAAAAAAAATCCAAAAATGAAAGATATAATCGTTGTTGATCCTTGGATGGGGTTTACGGATAGTGTATCCGGTGCAATATCAAAATTCAAATCCGTTTATGATAACAATGAAAACAGTAATACAATAAATACAGCTAAATCAATGTTTAAAGCCGAACAAGAAAAGAAATACGGAAAGATAATCAATTTTAATGATTATAATATAAGGACTAAACTTATTATTTTTCCTAGAGATAAACACGACAAAAAATTCAATAACAAACTGGCAGAACACATTAAAGAATTTTATCCGGAAATAATATTAGATGAATAATTAAGAAACAGCAAAAAATTCTTGCCAGTATTTAACAACTTGAGCAGGATATTTAAGCAACTCAAATTTTAAATAATCTTTTGGTCTGTACGGTCTCCGCAAAAGTTTCATTCTTGCTTCTTTTGGGGTTCTGTCAGCTTTCTTTTGATTACACTCTTTACAACAAGCAACTATGTTTTCCCAAATATCAGGTCCTAATCTTGATTTTGGAAAAACATGATCAAGAGTTAATTCTTCAGGTTTAAACTTTTGACCGCAATACTGACAAACAAAATCATCACGAAATAAAATATTTTCCCTACAAAAAGGCAGCTCCTTATATGGAACTGCCAAATCATACGTCAATTTAATGACACGTGGTATTAAAATATTCTCTACTTTAATCATATTTTCTATATCATTAAGGATACGAGCATTTTCAGCCTTGCCTTTCATCAATAATATTAGCGCCCGTTTCCAACTACAAATATTTATAGGATGATTTTCTTTGTCCAGTAATAATACCTTTTTCATATTTACTCCTACACTTGTAGTATTCCCGTTTATACTATTTTTTAAACATTTCAGGCAACCTTATACGATAAAATTAATCTCTGATTATATGAACAGAAGAACCGGAATAAATATTAGGCGGATTATAAAAACTTTGATGATAATAACTGTTTACGGGATAGTTTCCATTGATATAATGAGGTGGACGAGGAATATTATTATATTGGCTAAAAGTTCTCGAAGAATTTGTAAAATTATTATATAGGCTGTCATACCTGTTATGATAAGGACAATATATTGAGGGATTTGAAGAAAAATTGGTAAATTCATTTCTATAGAGACTACCGGGTGATGAATAATAGTCATAGGATGTTATTGGAGGAGTAAATCCTGTTATAACTCCATTATTAAACATAGATGATGCAGTATTCCAAAAATCTTTTATACTGCTCTTCTTTTTGTGTAAATTGTCATAAAAAGAAGGTACTGCAACTGTATGCTTTTTGGAATTCGCAGCGATTTCTGACAGTCTTAAAACTCTTTCATCGATATTTCCTGATTGCGACATTCCAAAGAAATCAGTTTCAAGCCTGTTTAATCTTTCACCCAACGGTTCATAATCATAACAATGACCATATTGCATAAATTCTATGTTATCAAGATCATTTTCAGGCAAACAAAACCCAATTAAAGAAAAAGATAAACATAACACAAAAACTAATAATAATTTTCTAAGCATATTTTTCTCCTCTATAAATATTTAGAGAAAAAATAAGAAAATAAATAACAGACAATTTGGTATTTTTGTGGCTAATTATTCTAAATTCTTCAAAATAAAAATAGTATCAGTTACGTTGTTTAAAAGGCTATCAAGTTTTTCATCAAGTGCCTCTTTTGTATAAATATTATCAGAAGAAGTATAAGGAATATATTTTTCATAGGCAATACCTTGAGTTCTAAAATTAGCAGTTTCTCTTGCCTGAGCAGAAAGAGAAATTAATCTGCTATAAGATAAATAATTACTTTCGGGTTTATCTTTATACTCAACTCTTATATATTCAACATTATCAATAAGATTACTAACAATGGCATTAAACATTTGTATATTTTGATTAGTATTCAAACATTTTCTTAATTTTTCCAAAATGATTATGACACTATTTACATCTTTTAAGTAAGCGGAAGATTTGTCTTTTTTTATAATGATATCAACATAATTATCATTTTCTCTGGGGATAGGCTTTAATTTTTCTTCATTTTGTTTATCAAGTTGTTCAACAGAATAAGGTGCAGATGACTTTTCACTCTTTTCTTTTTTCAAATAGGAAAATTCAGCTTCAACATCAGGCAATGTTCCAACATAGCCTGCGCCTAAAGCACTATTTGAAATAAACAGAACAAATATCAAACATAAAATCTTTTTCATAAGTAATATTATACTGATATTTTTATGAAAGTGAATAATATAATTTTGTAAAAAATTTAACTCAAAAAATGAAAAATGTTAACATTTATAATGAAAATGAGGTAAATATGAATATTATATTAAAAAAATTAGGACCAGTTGCAAATATAGACTTTAACAAACTGTTTATAGGACAGTTATTTGCACACTTTTCAGATGCAATTGTTCAATTCACACTGGTTGCAATATTATTAGAGAAATTGCCATCAGCAGGCAGGGCAATTGCACTAACATTTTTTGCATTTTTATTACCTCAATTTCTTTTCAGCCCATTTACAGGTTCAGTCAGTGATAAATTTTCAAGAAAATTAATTTTATTTTTAAGCTCTGCATTTAGAGGATTAATACTTACTATTGCTTTAATAACTTTCTTAAAATCAGATAACATAAGTACTATTTATATATATGCTCTTTCATTTATACTAGGATTAGGAAGCACGTTTTTCTATCCTGCAAAAATGGCAATAGTCACAAACATTGTTGAAAATTCACAATTAAAATTTGCGAATGCGCTAAATTCATCTATAGGTTCTCTAGCAATTCTTTTTGGAGCATTTATTTCTAACTGTTTAGTTCAAAGAATAGGAGCCTATGATACCTTAATTGCAATATCTATATGCTATTTTACATCAGGATTATTCTGTCTGGCTATAAAATTACAAAAACCCCAAGGTGCAAATAATGTTGTAATTTCTATGTTTAAAGATATGAAAACGGCTTTTGATTATTTAAAGAAACATAAAAAGGCACTATACTTAGTATTGCTTTCATTTTTTGTAGAATTCATTGTTTCAACATTTTCTAATAATCTGAATAATCTCGTTACAGATTTTTATAAACTTGATTTTAGTGACCTTACATATCTAAGAACAATTTTAGGTATAGGTATTATCCTTGGTATGTTTTTAACAATATATTTTTCAAGGTTTATGAAAATAATACACCTTTTTTCACTTGGCTTTTTGATTTTATTCATAACCTTATTTACGGCAAACTTCTGTAATTCATTGAATATTGCGTGGAAATGGCTTATTCCAATAGGAATAACAGATGCAATGATAGTTGTTATGCTTGATACTGTTCTGCAAAAAGTCACACCTGATAAAGTCAGAGGTAAAATATTCGGTTTAAGTTTAACAACGGGGACATTAAGTTCATTAATTGGTTCACTTGTTATAATATGGAGTTCAGGATTTATCAATCCGTTAATAACATTTAAACTTATAGCTTGCTTTACTTTCTTATTAGCTTTATGCATATTACTATTTGATAAAACATTCAGATATTTTTTATTAAAAAACACTATAGGCAGATTATTTTTAATACTTTTCAAATATAAAGTAGAAGGTATAGAAAATTTACCTAAAAACGGAAAAGTCATATTAGCCGGAAATCATACGGGGCATCTGGATGCTTTCATTATACAAATGGCAACAAAGCGGAATTTATGGTTTGTAACAGGACCGGAGGCATTTAAAATTCCAATTATAAAATATTTATTAAAACTATATAATGTATTGCCTCTTCAGTTCGGTAAAGGATTGGAAGCAATTGAAGCAGGAGTAACAAAATTAAAACAAGGAGAAGCAGTAATTATATTTCCGGAAGGGAAATTTACACCAGACGGGAATTTATGTAAATTCAACAGAGGCACTGCAATAATGGCAAAACATGCGAACTGTCCTATTGTTCCGTTTGCAATTAAAGGCGGTTTTGAAACTTGGAATAAGAAAAGAAGACTTCCAAAATTTTTCAATACACTGGTAATACAATTCGGTCAGCCTATAAATGATTTATCGTTAGATGAAAAAGAATTAACCAATGAACTGCGTTCAAGAGTAAATTTTATGAAACAAGCACTGGAACGACGTGCTTTTTATAAAATATCAGAGAAGACATATTCAAATTTCCTTGATTTAATTCAAGATAAAGGAGATGAATATGCTCCAGTTGAAGCATTGTCAATAAAAACAAAAATCGGTTATAAATCATTAACATATATAGAGCTTTCGAGAAATGCCAAAAAGTTTGCAAATTACTTAATTGAAACTATTGGAGTACAAAGAAAAGACAGGATAGCCATATTAACAGAATCTCGTCCGGAATTTGGTATAGCCCTTTTCGCATCAATCCAAACAGGGGCTATAACTGTTCCATTGGATGTTAAACTAACAGTATATGAACATACAAATATATTGTCCGATTGTGAACCCATAATATTATGCTGTTCTTCCCATTATTATGAACACGCAAAAGAAATTCAAAAAAACGTGACATCTATAAAACATATTTTTGTAATAGATAAAGATGAATCAAATGACGGTACTAATATATTTGACATAAATGCGGATATAGAAAAGGACTTAGGACGTCCACGTTCTTTTGATGAAACAGCATTAATAGTATACACTTCAGGAACAACAGGAAACCCCAAAGGGGTTATGATTAGTTTTGCAAATATTTACTCTCAATTTAAAGATTTTGAAAAGATTTTTGAACTGTCACCACACAATTGCCTTTTATCAATACTTCCGTTAAATCATTTACTGGAATTAACTGACGGATTTTTCTCTATGCTTTATATGGGAGCAAGAATTGTATATATACAAAGTTTAAACCCGAGAGAGCTCACAGACACAATGAAAGAAAAAGGAATTACAAATATGATTGTAGTTCCACTTGTAGCCAAAATGTTAAAAAACAGTATTGAAAAACAAATTAACAGACAAGGAGAAAAAGCAAAAAGAGCATTTGACCATCTTTTTAAAATAGCAAAATATATGCCAAGAAAAATAAGACGATTATTATTTAAACAAATAATAGACGGTTTAGGTGGTAAACTTGAATGTTTTATATCAGGTGGTGCACCATTAGAGTCATCTATAGCCGAATTTTTCGATAGAATTGGTATTCCAGTATTTCAAGGTTACGGATTAACGGAAACAAGTCCTACAGTATCAACAAATTATTACAATAACAATAGAATAGGAACTGTAGGAAAACCTCTGCCTTCAGTAAAAATAAAAATTGCCGATAACGGAGAACTTTTAGTCGCAGGAATGAATGTAATGCAAGGCTATTATAAAAAACCGGAAATGACAGCAGAAGTCATTGATGAAGACGGCTGGTTCCACACAGGAGATATAGCGGAAGTAGACAGTGATGGCTATATAAAAATAACCGGCAGAATAAAAAATATGATAGTGTTGGGCGGGGGCAAAAAGATTTTCCCCGAAGAAGTAGAAGCAGTCCTTGAGACATCAGACAAAATAAAAGAAGTTTGCGTACTTTCATTAAAAATAAAGTCAGGAAATAAAGCAGGAACAGAAGAAGTCGGAGCAATTATAGTTCCAACAGATGACATTATTAATAATGATAATCTTCAAGAGATTATTGAAAATGAAGTAAAAGAACTTGCAGCAAAAAACCTTGCGCCATATAAAATACCGACATTAATTATTATCCATAAAGATGAACTGCCAAAAACATCAACAAGAAAAGTTAAACGCAAAGAACTTTTGGATTGGTACGAAAATCAAAATAAAGAATAACAATATAATATATATTCATGTAATAATCAAAGTATGGAAAAGAAATCACTATTTGAGATATACAAAGTATTCTTTATAATAGGTATGCAGTTACTTGGCGGCGGATACGTAATAGTTCCTCTGCTAAAGAAATATATTGTTGAAGAAAGAAATTGGATGACTGATGAAGAACTCGTTGATTTCTTTGCAATGAGTCAATGCATTCCCGGAATAATAGCAGGTAATATTGCTATTTGCTCGGGATATAAAGCAAGAGGCATAATTGGTGCAATAATGGCAATTCTTGGAATAATCACAAGTCCGTTTATAAGCATTATAATACTTGCAAATATTCTCTCAAATGTTCTTGAATACCCGATAGTTCAACACGCATTTGAAGGGATAAGAATTTCTGTTGTAATTCTAATCCTTGTTACAATAAAAGATTTATGGGCAAAAAGCGTAAATTCTGTATTTACATACATAATGTTCTTTTTAATACTAATAGCCTTGTTTTTAATACCTGTTTCACCCACTTTAATAATTATAATATCGGCTATAATCGCACTATTATATGGCAAATTTAAAGGAGTAAAGAATGCTTAAATTATATTTCTTACTCTTTTGGGAATTTACAAAAATTGGCATTTTCGCTATTGGTGGAGGTTACGCAACACTTCCTTTTCTATATTATCTTCAAAGTCAATATAACTGGTTTACAATAGATGAATTAACAAATATGATTGCCGTATCTAATATTACACCCGGACCTGTAGGTATAAATATGGCAACATATACAGGATATACAACAGCTGGATTAACTGGATCCATAATTGCAACAGGTTCAATAATACTTGTTCCTTTTATAATAACAATAATAATAACAAAACTATTTACAAAATTTCACGATAATCAGACCGTTTTGAATATATTTAACGGACTTCGACCTGCAGCTTGTGCATTACTGCTTTCTATAGGAATAAAATTACTGATAACAACAGTTAAAATTGACACTTCTCAACACCTTGATTTTTCATTAATATTTTTATTTTTAATATTGTTTATTCCATTTCTTTATTTCAAAAAAAATCCTTTATTAATAATACTTTTAGGTGCATTGGGCGGCATTTTAATCAGAAGTTTTTAATAATATTATTAAGAAATATTAACAATTTATTTTTTTCAGTAAATCTTTAAAGAGAAATTGTTTTTATATAAATGTGGTTAGTTTAAAAATTTATTGAAAAGGTGGAGGTTAGTTTTATGGCAGCAGAATTATTTGGAAGTACAGTATCTACAGCGTATGATAATACAGGTTCTTCAACAGGTACCAGTTACAACTATTATAGAAGATACAGAGAACAAATTCATGAAGATTCAATTTTTACAAATACAATAGAAGTAGAAACAACTTCAAGAGATGCAGTATTACAAGACAGTATAAATAACTTTGCATACTATTTAGAAAACGGTTACGAAGATAAAGCTATGGCAGCATATCAAGAATTAATCGAACAAATGAAAGCACAACCTGAGTATACAGACAGATCTGATAAAGAACTTCAAGCTTATGCAAAAAGAATGATCGAACAACAACTTTCTGAACAAAAAGGTGAAGAAGTAGACTTAGTTAAATATATTAAAGATCACGCAGCTAGCCAAAGTGAATTAGATTGGCAACAACATTGTAACTTATTCAACCAAGGTATCATAGATAAAACAACAGAAGAAGATTTGTTAAATGCAGTATGCGGCTTAGACGAAGACAAAAACGGAATGCCACCGGTAGTACACGTTTTAGGTGCAATCCCAGGATTCTTTGCATCACTTTGGAACGGAATTGCTGGTAAACAACACGCATAATAAATAGAACAACTATAATAACAAAAGGCGGAAATAAATTCCGCCTTTTAATTTTATTTATTTTTTAATTCATTTAATTGTTCTTTAAGTTCTTGAAGTTCATAAGTCAATCTGTTTAACTGGCATGATACAGGATCAGGTATTCTGTTATGCATTAATTGACCTTGAATTAAGAGTTTTTGACGAACAATACGTCCGGGCACCCCAACAACTGTAGAATTTTCAGGAACACTATCTATAACTACAGAGCCGGCACCTATTCTGCAATTATCACCTATTTCTATATTTCCGAGTACTTTTGCCCCCGAACCTACAACAACATTGTTTCCCAATGTCGGATGGCGTTTTCCATGTTCATTACCCGTACCGCCAAGAGTAACTCCTTGATACAGAAGAACATCATCACCAATGATTGTTGTTTCACCTATAACTACCCCCATACCGTGATCAATAAAAAATCTTCTTCCAATTCTGGCATTAGGATGAATTTCTATACCTGTCATTAATCTTGAAAAATTAGAAATACATCTTGCAAAGAAATACCAATGCCAATAGTGAAATTTATGTGCAATTCGATGAAGGATTAATGCATGTAAACCGGGGTAGCAAAATAAGACTTCCAAAATACTTCTGGCAGCCGGGTCTTTCTCATATATTGTAGATATATCTTCTTTTATTTGTGAAAATGCCTTTTTAATAAGCCGCATTATTTTTTCCTTTTAAGAAACATATTAATATTTTTACACAAAAAAAGTCCGACTATAAGTCGGACTTTTGACATATTATAAAAACTATACTAATCTAACGTTTGTAGAAGTACCTTTTTTAGACATTTCTACTTTGCCTTCACGAGCTAACCAGCCTAAGCCCATTTCAGCGAAGTTTGATTTAAGATCTAAATCTTTTTTCATTTTTGCTATAGTTGTTTCGCCATTTTCATTTAAGTAATTCCAAATTTGTCCAGCTGTTTCACCAATCATTTCCATCATTTAAATCTCCTTTTTAGTATTTGCTATTAACATTTCTCACATGTAATGTATAATCAAATTATAATACAAATCAAAAAGGAAGTAAAGCAAAAATGGAAAAAGGTAAAGTATGGAAATACAGTGATAACATAGATACGGATGTTATTATTCCTGCAAGATATTTAAACACTTCATCAAAGGAAGAATTAGCTTCACATTGTATGGAGGACATAGACAAAACGTTTTCTAAAGAAGTAAAACTTTCTGATATTATTGTTGCAGGAGAAAATTTCGGATGCGGAAGTTCACGTGAACATGCTCCTATTGCTATAAAAGCATCAGGTATTTCACTTGTAATTGCAAAAAGTTTTGCCAGAATTTTTTACCGTAATGCAATTAACATAGGTTTAGCAATACTGGAACATCCAACTTTAAGTGATGAAACGAACAAAAATGATGAAATAGAATTTGACCTCACAACCGGCTATGTAAAAAATATAACAAACGGAAAAGAATATAAATGTAATAAATTCCCACAAGAGATACAAAATTTAGTCAATGCAGGCGGTTTAATAAACTATACAAGAGAAAAATTAAAAAAATAATAAAAAAATTTTTTCAGGTTTTAATAATAATGTAAATAAACTGAAAAAGAGGATTAAATAGAAATGAATGACATAACTTTTCCGAAAGTCATATCAACAGAAAAACTGGAAAACGGAGACAGAAGAAAGCATTATGAAAATAATACTTACATTGACGAAACAAGAAATGGAAACATAAAATTTTATGATTCAGACGGGGAACTGAAATTTATAGGAACACCGGACGGGACAACCTATGTAATTTCTGATGATGGTAAATTATACTCAAAAACAGCTGCAAACGGAAATTTAACCTTATATAATCCTGACGGAACAATAAAACACGAATTAATAGCAAAAAAGAACAAATTTTCAAAATTTATATAGATAATAAAAGAGCCCTGTTTGGGCTCTTTTATTATTTTATTCTGCAGTAACTTCCTCTTTATCTTCAATAACATCCGTTCTAATAGATGCAGTTTTAGAAGAAGTAATTTGTTTTTCTTTAAATTTCTTTACCTGTCGGCTAATTTTATCAGCAACAAGATCAATACTTGCATACATTGACTCAGCACTTTCTTCAGCTTGAACCGAACCGGAAACAAATTTACATATTACTTCAGCAGTGTGACTTTGTGAAACGGAAGGATTTTTAATAACATTCAATACAACATCAATTGATTGAATTTGGTCATAATGATTAATTACTTTACCGATTTTTTCTTCCGCATAAGCACGAATTGCATCAGTGATTTCAATGTTACGCCCTTTAACATTAATGCGCATAAATTTTGCCTCCATAAACTATCACTATTTTATTATACCCTATTCATGGCATGTTTTAAACCCTGAATTTTTATTTTTTACAAATTAGTTGCCAAAGAATATTCTGCCTAATAAACGTAACAACCAGCGCAAAAACTCAAGCCAACTTGGCCACTTGTTCTCATCATATTGGTTATAATAATCTTCCGGAATATCATCAGGTTTAATATTTTCAGGAGGTTCATCATTATAAGAAGGATTTTGAGGTTCACTTTGAGATATAGTAGGAGTATCATCCGGGTTAATAACACTATCATTTTCACTGCCATACATAAAATTAACAGTAGGTTCCCCATACGGAACAATTTTTTGCGAATAGATTTGAGCTTGATATATATCTTTAGGGTGTACGGCACTTATTGTATTCATATTTGGTTTTTTATATCCGTTAACATCAATTAACAGATTAGCACCTTCATCTTTAGTACATGGTTTCGTATTAAAAATATTGCATTCGTTGTTATGTGTACCTGTTATATCCGAATAAAAATTTTGAACGCAATAAATAATCCCGTCACTGGTACCAAATACTGTTCCTGAACAATCTTTAGAAGTAAACTCATTAATATTACCCATAACATTCATCTGCGTTTTAAATATTTCGTCAACCAATTCTTCTTCAGAAGAATAATCTGACGCAGTGAGGTTAGTAAGAGAGTAATGTTTTTTTAGCGCATTATTTGAAACAGATATAGCTTTCTTTAAAGCTGTTCTATATGCATTTTTATTAGCATAATAAGTAATTTGAGGAATGGTTAGGGCTGCAATAATTCCAACAATTACGATAACCAATAGAAGTTCAGCAACAGTAAATGCAAATTTGTTTTTATATACCAACATACCACCTTAATTTATAAACTTTTTTACTTTTTTAAATAATAACATATTAAATTTAAACTATAAAATTATAACATTTAAGTAATAAATGTTATAATAAAAGAAACAGATATATTTGAGGTTTTATGAACAAATACTCAATTGGAATTGATTTAGGCGGAACAAAAATATTAACAGCTATTGTTAATAAAACAAACGGAGAAATTATATCTTCTGTAAAAAAGAAAACAAAAAAAGATAAAGGTACGGATAAAATCATACAAAAAATAATAAATTCCGTATACTTAGTATTAGAAGAAAGTAAAATAGATATTAATGATATAGATGATATAGGAATAGGTGCAGCAGGACAAGTAAACAGAGAAAACGGAATTATAATAAATGCACCGAATTTAGATTTATCAAATATAAATATAAAAGATATTATAGAAAAAGAATTTAACAAAGAAGTAATACTTGGAAATGATGTTGAAATTGCAACTATAGGAGAAATGTATTTTGGTTCTGGGAAAGGGGAAAAAGATTTTATTTGTGTCTTTGTCGGAACAGGAATAGGTTCAAGTATAGTTCAAGATGGGAAAATAAGATACGGTTCAACGGGAACAGCAGGAGAAATAGGACATATTATAGTTGATGTTGGAGGACGTTCTTGCGGTTGCGGTGGATACGGATGTTTAGAAGCATACGCATCTAGATTAGCTATCGAAAAAAGAATTATCGGAGCATTAAGAAAAGGCAGACATTCCGACATAGAAAACTATTTAGAAGAAGATAAACCGATAAAAACAAGCATGATTAGAAAATCACTTGAAAAACATGATGAACTGGTATTACAAATAATCAATGAAGCTTCAGAATATTTAGCATCAGGGATAGCAAGTGTTTTAAACTTTTATAACCCGTCATTAATAATTTTAGGCGGTGGTTTAATGAATGCAATTGAATATTTTTATACAAACACAATAGAAATTGCAGAATTAAAGGCATTACCCACACCATCAAAAAAAATAGAATTTAAGAAAGCACAATTGGGAGATTTCTCCGGTGTAATAGGTGCAGCATTATTAAAAGAGTACAGACAAAAGTTTTAGAGTTATTTCATATCTAAAAGTTTTTGTGCAATAAGAAGTTGAGTAAATGCAGCAGGTCCATCATCAGTATATCCTGTTTCAAGTTTTATATTTTTAATCGTATTATCTTCTTTTACGGAAATATGATTACGAGCATTTAAAAAAGTAATAATATCCGGTAAAAATTCTAAAGGAATAAGATTATTATTTTCTTTACCTTGTATTTGCATAACTTTACCGTTATATGTTGTCATAGCAACTTCAGATGACCACAAGTCAGAAGTATCCTTTAAAACGAAAACGTAGAAATTGCCGTCTTCCAATGCAGCAACGGCTTTATTATCTTTAGATCTTGTACACCAATTGGGGTTGCTTAATTTTTCAACATTTGAAACATTATTTTTAAAATTTTCCCTGTCCGTTTTTTGAGATGGAATTTTTACCCAAACTGCACTATATTTTTGAACAACAGGTGTATCATTTTTATTTATTAATTGACCATTTCTATCGAACAAGATAGTCTTTTTATATTTTGGATTTTTTTGAATTTCACTCAATGAAGTCTTTATTAATTCGGAGTTATATAATTTATTACGATGATTAAATGAACCGTCTGAATTTATAACACCTTGTAAACTCTGAATATGAATAGGAGGCGGAATAATTCTATTATTAGCAGAAACATTGTATGAAATAATACTCCAAGCTCTTTGTGTATCAGATGGATTTTCAAATATTTTTGATTTTAAATATTCTTCTTGTCGTTTTCTGCGAGAATGATTAACCATATCAACTTCATTTTGCTTCAATTGTTCAGGTATATAGCCAGGCAATTTAATTTTTCTATAATTTGCAGGCTTAAATGTATATTCCTTCTTATATTTTTTAGCTGAATTAAAATCGAGATTATTGTATTTTCTACCTTCTCTTACATTCCAATTATTTAGTTTTATTGTATTAATTTTCATAATTATATTTTTACCTTATGGATATATACCTCGTCTTTATCAAAGCAGACTCTCGGTTCAATTCCTTTCTCATTAGTAGTTACTTTAATTATATCATCTTTAAATTTTTCAAATTGATTTTTTGAGCATACTATCATTTTATTTACACTTTTTAATGATGTTGGAAATTTAGATATAGTAGCATTTCTTAAATCTAAAGTATCTTCAACAACACTAAGATTAGATAATAGAGCATCTTCATCAAATCCCATCATGGTAACGGGAACAAAACAATTTTTAGCAACTGTTACCATTGAATCATACGATTTCATAATCAATCCGTCTTTATCCGAACGAATATCTTTATCACTAAACAAATTTAGGAATATTTGTTCGGAATCTTTAGCCTTTATATATGACTCTAGTGCTTTTTTATATTCAACAATCAATAATTGAGGAAAAGCTTTAGGTCCTTCATCATCATAAGCAGAAACAAGAAGTCTGTTTTTCAATTCTCCGCTATCAGTTTTTCTTATAAAATTTCTGGCTTCTAAGAAATCAACAAGAGTTTTATAATATTCTTCAGGAACAACACCATTATTTAAAGCTCCTTGAATTCTATCAATACTACCTGCATAACTTGTCATAGCGAGCTGCGGAGTTCTTAGTTTATATCCGTCCGAATTATTATTTCTGTCCAAGAAAATATATAAATTACCATCTTCGAGTGCAGATTTGGCTTTATTAGCTCTTGTTCTGGTACACCAATTTTCATGGCTCAATATTTCTACAGATTTAATGGTATTTTCACTCTTTTGAGCTGCTCTTTTTAAAGAAGGAATTCTAACCCAAACTTCATTCAATTTATCAGCCGAATCTATTTGTTTACAGTCAATTGTATTGCCGTTTTTATCATAAAGCTTATAATTTGAATATTCGGGTTTATGTATAATGTCATCAAGTAAATTATCAATAAGCATTGAATTATAAGTTTTTATGAAATATTTAACACTTTGAGCCTTTTCACCACGTTCAGAAGGTTTAACATTATTTTGAAAATATGTTATTGTTTTATCCAAAACATCAAGATTTAAAGGCGGTGGAATATGCCTGTTATTTTCAGACACATCAAAATTTATAGCATTCCATACGACATATCTGACAATCGGATCTTGAAATTTTTCAACAACAAGATGAGATGACTTTTTACTTTTTAAACCGTTAATAACTGATTCCCATTGATTAAATACCTCATTACGAGCTTCATTAGTAGTATTGATAATATCATTTTTCAAATTATCATTATAAAAAGAAGGGAATGTATTTTTTTCTTTTTTAGCCTGTTGGTGAGTATAAAATTGTTCATTTTTTATACCATATTTACCAGTAATATTGAAAATTGAAGCCAAAATCTCTGAAGGTTTTGTATTAATATTTGATTTTTGATTTGTTTTAAGAATTTCTGAAGCCATATAAGCAAGCGTAGAAGGATATTGTTTTGGGCTGGCACCTGAAAATGAAACAACATCAGACTTCATTTGTTGCAATCTATTAGAATAATTGCAATTAGAATTGTTTTTCAACGGGAAAGTATATGATAATTTATTTATGTTCATCTTCTTGTCTTACCGGTTATTGCCTATATATTATATAAAACCTGAAGATATTTTTTTTTTACAAAATTATGATAAAGAATTTAAGAATAAAAAATTTATTGACAACAAATTTTCTCTATGATACGTTAATAAAGCGAAAGGGCTTGTGCCACTCTGTTAAGGCAAATGAAACGATGTTTCGTTGTTGAGAAATAAGTAGCACAAAGAACTATAGCTCAAGAACAAAATATTAAACATGGGCTTGTGGCGCAGCGGTAGCGCAGGGGACTCATAATCCCTTGGTCGTAGGTTCGAATCCTACCGGGCCCATTTTTTAATGCTTATTTTCAAATAAAAAATACGGTAGGATGAGAACCTACAAAACGAAGTTTTGTCTGGGTTCGAGCGAAATTTTTGCAGAGGCTGGAGTGCTTTTGTTGGAAGCTATAAAATAGCTGAAACAAAACACGAAATGCCGTTTAACGCAAAAATTCAAAGACAATCCTACCGGCCCTATTTTTTAATGTTTATTTTAATAAAAATACTGTAGGATGAGAACCTTATGAAGTCAAACTTCATAGGTTTTTAAGATAATAGCTACTTCTTTAAAATTTTTGTTATTTTTGACCATAAAGATGGTTTTTCAACAACATAGGACTGTGTCGAGCAATCTGCAACTTTCAAGAGTGCAGGAGAAAACCATGCTTTCGAGTATCCTTTATTTATAGTCTTCTTTAATACAGCTTTTAAATCTTTATAATTTTTATGTTTTGGGTTCCACACTTCATGTTGTTCATAGTCGTTATCAAGTTTAGCTCCCCATTTCAAATAAACAGAGAAAGAAACAGAAAGACCATATTTTTTTGCGAAATCTATAAACTTCGGAATTTCTTTATAATTCATATCGGAAATAACTACTAACAATATTATCCTTTTAATATATCCTTGTTTAACTAATTTTGAAGCATTTTTTATGTTTTTTATAACTGTATCGAAATGAGAACCTCTCATTATTTTTTCGTAAGTATCACGAGTTAAAGAATGAATGGAGATACCAACATCACCAAGTCTGCCTTTTAATCCTAAAGATTCAATATTTGCTTCATTAAATACCAATCCATTTGTTAAAAGATCAAAAACAACCTTATCATTTTTTTCGGCAACCATTTTAATTAACGTTCTGGTATGTTTGCTTGCCAGAGCCTCACCAATACCATCAAGTTTTAAATGTTCTACTTTCAACAAAAAAGGCATTAATTTCGGGAGTATTTGTTCATTATAATAGCTAATTTTTTCTTCATCATTTTTATAATATTCATCACGGCAATACACACAACGAATATTACATTCACAGTCATAGGCAAGATTTAAATATTTAGGGATAGTAGAAAAAGCATTTTCTTCTTCTATTTCAACAAGTTCACGTTGTCTGCAATATTTCATGTCACACAAAGAATAATCATTATTTAATATTCTCTTTCTTAATTCTATGGCTTCAGGAGAATAAAAAATTTCTTCAATTGAATTTATCTCCGGTAACGTTATATTACCAATTTTACGAAAATTTGAATATGAAGGACAACAAGGATAAACATTTCCCAAATGGTCTATTTCTATGTTATAAAATGCACTCTTACAAACCAACTTTTTCATAACAATGTTAATATACCGCAGACTATATACAATGTAAATACAACAATTCAATAGAAAAAGCCTAAAGATAGAAATTTTATTAGAATTCGGATTATAAAAAATAAAACATTTTGAAATATATTATGATAGAATATTTCTATGCCAAAGGAGTAAATATGAATACACCAAACCAAAACATTAAGCCAATAACGACAAAAATAAATTCAAACGGAAATATAGAGATAGGTGGCTGCGATTTAGCAGAACTTGCAAATAAATACGGAACGCCATTATATATTTATGATGAACAAACAATTCGCAGTATAACAAAAAGCTATAAAGATGCATTTAAGAACTATCCTATGGTAAATATGATGTTTGCAGCAAAAGCATTTATGACAAAATCAATATGCAAAATTATGCGACAAGAAGGTTTTGGACTTGATTTATGTTCCGGTGGTGAAATATATACTGCTAAAGCAGCAGGTTTCGATATGACGAAAGCACTTTTTAACGGGAACAATAAATCTTATGATGATATATTACTGGCTATAAAATGTGATATTGGTACTATTTCGGTTGATAATTTTTTTGAATTGGCATTGTTAAACAATGTAGCGAAATCAGAAAATAAGTCAATCAGAATATTACTAAGGATTACACCAGGAATTGAATGTCACACTCATGAATATATTCAGACCGGCCATTTAGATTCTAAATTTGGATTTGACTTAACACAAATCGATGAAGCAATAGAATTAATAAAAGATGAATACAAAAATTTGAACTTAATTGGTTTACATGCGCATATTGGCTCACAAATATTTGAAACAAAAGTATATAATGATGAAATAGATGTTATATTTAAAGAAATCAAAAGAATAAAAGAAAAACACGGAATCATATTAAAAGAAGTAAATTTAGGTGGCGGCTTAGGAATAAAATATACAGAAAAAGATAATCCGATATCAATATATGATTTTGCAGATGTTATAACAAACGCTATAGATACATATTCAAAGCAATATGAAATAGAAAAACCGGTTATATTCATAGAACCCGGAAGAAGCATAGTTGGAACAGCAGGAGTAACAATATATACTGCTGGTAGTTCGAAACAGGTACCACACGGAAGAAAATATTTTGCCGTTGATGGAGGCATGTCAGACAATGCAAGACCTAGTTTATATCAAGCAGAATATACTGTAGAAATTGCAAATAAAGCAAATGATACAACACAAGAAGAAGTAACTATTGCAGGAAAGCACTGTGAATCAGGTGATATACTTGCAAAAGACATTAAACTCCCAATTATAGAAGAAGGAGATATAATCTGTTTTTATACAACAGGTGCATACGGATATTCAATGTCGAGCAACTACAATCGAGTTTTAAAACCTGCCGCTGTACTTGTAAATAATGGAAAATCTGATATCATAATAAATAGACAAAGTTATGAACAATTATGTGAATCAGATGTCATTCCGGAAAGATTAAATTAGGAAATAAATGTTTAACAGTATTCAAAACATATTCAAAAATTTTATAAGCAGCAATACATTTTTAGGCAATTTAGCGAATTTTACATTGAAGGATTGTCTGCAATTTTTGGTTATCCTGTTTATAATTATTTATTTGTATATGAAATTTATAAGAAATACGCAAGCAGAAAAACTTGTAAGAGGAATTCTATTTTTTGTAGTTGCTGCGTGGACTTTTAGCGGAATATTAATAGCTTTAGATTTTCAAATATTAGGTCAAGTTGCACAATTTTTATTAACAGGTTTAATGTTATCATTGGTTATCGTATTCCAACCCGAACTAAGAAAGCTGCTGGTACATCTTGGACAAACTAAATTTGTAGCTGGAAATATTTTCTCATTTAGAAATAACAACAAAGATGAAAAGAAAACAAATGTAATAAAAGAAATAACAGAAGCAGTAAAATATTGCAGTCGTGTTAAAAGGGGAGCATTAATACTGCTACAAAAAGAACTTGATAAATCATTATATAATGAAGTAGGAACAGTTATAAATGCTGATATATCAGCAGAACTTATTCTTACAATATTTTTCCCTAATACCCCGTTACACGATGGTGCAATGGTAGTATATGAAAACAAAATACTGGCTGCAGGAGTTCTTTTACCACTGACAGAAGATCCTAAATTAAGCTGGAGATACGGTACAAGACACAGAGCAGCAATAGGAGCAAGCGAAATTTCAGATTCAGTTTGTATAGTAGTTTCTGAAGAAACTGGTGATATTTCTATTGCAATAGACGGAATATTAAGAAAATACGAAGATATTTCTGCATTTAAAGAAGATTTGGAAAGAATAATAGGAAACGAAAATCAGGAAAAAATGGATAATGCTTTTTTCCAAAATTTTCTAAAGATAAGAAAGAAATAAGAAATGAATCCAATTGAAAAAATATCTAAAGAGAAATTATTTGCTGTTTTAAGAATGCAAGAACCGTCAAAAACAAAAAGTATAATAAAAGCATTAAATGACGGCGGAATACAAATTATTGAAATAGTAGTTGATACTCCTGAAATGGTGAAAGTAATTCAAGATATTACAAAAGAAACTGAGCGTCCAATGATAATGGCAGGCGGTATAATAACACAAAGACAGGCTCAAATTGCTATTGATTCAGGAGCAGACGTAATCGTTTCACCTGTTTTTCAAATGAATTTAGTAAGACTTTGCAAAAGCCAAAGAACGCCGTTAATAATGACTGCAACAACACCAAATGAAGCATATTCGGCGTGGAAAGCAAGAACTCAATTAATAAAAATTTCACCTGCAAATCCGATGGGCGGCGCAGAATATATAGAAGACATTTTAAGACCAATGAAATTTATAAATGTAATAGCAGCAGGCAGTATAAAAATAGAAGATATACCTGCATACATTAATGCCGGAGCAAAAGCTGTAGGCATAGGCAGAGCATTGTACAAAGATGCAGACATGAACGAAATAGAAGAAAGAGCGATTAAAGCTTGCTCAATGATTAGAAAATAAAAAAGCAGGGGATATAATGACAAAATTAATATTTGAAAAATCAAAAATGAATACAACCGGTATAAATTTAACCAATGAAAATATTGATTTTAGTTTTATAAATACAAAGTATTTAAGAAATTATTCAGACACAATTTTGCCAGAAATATCAGAACTGGAAGTTATGAGACATTATAAAGAGCTGTCGGATAAAAACTTTTGTATAGAAAAAGGGTTTTATCCGTTAGGTTCTTGCACAATGAAATACAATCCCAAAGTAAATGAACTTTTGGCTGCTTTAGATAATTTTTGTTTACTACATCCAATGCAAGATGATTCCGATGCACAAGGTGCACTGAAATTAATGTATAGACTTCAAGAAAACTTGAAAGTCATAACAGGAATGAATGCAATAACACTGCAACCGGCAGCAGGAGCACACGGTGAATTATGCGGAATGATGATTGTCAAAAAATATTTTGAGACTAAAGGTGAAAACAGAAAAAACGTTATTATACCTGATTCCGCACACGGAACAAACCCTGCAAGTGCGGCTATGTGCGGTTTCAATATAATTGAAGTGAAATCAAACAAAAAAGGCTTAGTTGATATAAATGAACTAAAGAAAGTACTGGATAATAATACCGCAGCAATAATGCTGACTAATCCAAATACTTTAGGTCTTTTTGAAGAGAATATTCTTGAAATATCTAAACTTGTTCACGATGCAGGCGGACTGTTATACTATGACGGTGCAAATATGAATGCAATAATGGGGTATACAAATCCTAAATTAATGGGATTTGATATTGTTCATATAAATTTGCATAAAACTTTTTCAACTCCACATGGTGGTGGGGGTCCCGGAGCAGGTCCTATTGGTGTAGTTGAAAAATTGAAAGATTATTTGCCTATTCCCACTATAGAATATGACGGCAATAAATATTATAGAAATTACAATGTAAAACATTCAATCGGAAAATTAAAAACATATTACGGCAATTTTTCAGTACTTGTTAAGGCATACGCATATACACTTCTAATGGGCAAAGAATTAAAAGATGTAAGTACAAACGCAGTATTAAATGCAAATTATATGATGCAAAAATTAAAGGAATACTATAATTTACCCTATGACAGAAAATGTATGCACGAATTTGTTCTTTCCGGAGATAAACAAAAACAAGAAGGTTCAAGTACTTTGGCAATAGCAAAAAGACTAATGGATAGCAATTTCCATCCGCCAACAGTATATTTTCCATTAATAGTTCATGAAGCAATAATGATAGAACCAACGGAATCAGAAACAAAAGAAAGACTTGATGACTTCATAGATACAATGATTTTAATTGCAAAAGAGATAGAGAAAAATCCGGAACAGGTTAATAGCCATCCGCTTTCAACACCGGTAAAGAGAGTAGATGAAACATTAGCCGCAAGAAAGCCCGATTTAGCATATAAAAAGCAATAGAAATCACTTCTTTTATACATATATTAAGTTTTGTTACAATAGAGTATATACTTGTTAAACTCACTCTGGTATTGATATTGGGGTGTATTTTATAAAGTAGTATTTATTTTGTATATACTTTTTATAGCAATTATCTTTTTTCGTTTGTTTTTATATATATACAAGATACGAATATGAGGATAGAGAAATGAGTTACGCACTATTTGCACAAAGAAAAGTTGTTCTTACCGGCGAATTA
>JAFUEV010000063.1 GCA_017470245.1 bacterium
TCAGAAACTTTCATCAACTGAAGATTTTGTACTGCGTTATTGAGTTTAAAATATAAATGAGTGTTTTCTGTATAATCTTCAAATAACGGTATGTGTCCATAGCCGCAAGTAAACCAAGCACCGCCATTATTATCAACATAAGGCTGACAATGAAAACTATATGTTGTTTTAGCGGAAACGCTCGGTGCGTCAGTATGAGCAACATGCCCTGTTGTTACACCAACATAATAAGAAGTGTCAATGTATGGTTTTGGCAGATTTATTGTCCTATCTATCCAATTTGTATAAATAGGAAATTGTCCGCCCTGTTCTAACCAACCGTCAGAATACCAATTATACCAAGTTGTATCTTCAGATGTAGCTTTTTTAGATGCAACAAGCACCCTATTATTGGTGCGAATTGGCAATTTGAACTCATTTGTGGATTGTCTTATTAGAAAATAATCGCTATAATCCTGCCCTGAAATCATATCTTCTTCCCTTATAACTTTTATTTGGGGATTGTTTGAAGATAATTGATTTTCAAGCCTTGTATAAGCAGTTAAGTATAAATTACCCGAAAGCCAAGTGTTATCTGCCCTAACAAAAGATAAATCATCTAAAATAGAACTATCGTATTTTGAAAAAAATAGCGGAATAATGTCATTTTCAGATGCTATTGTTTCTATGACATTTGTTATTGCATTATTTTGTACTGTATTTCCAACACAGATATATTCATATTCAAACAAATCATCAGGAATATCCGTATAACCTTCGGCAATATAATATTGCGGATGTTGTGAAGCATTATAAAAATGGTGTGTAAATTTATCAATATATCTTTCGCCTACATAATCACTTGTACCGTAAGAACCTGTATATATTGGTGAACCTGACATAACAACGGTATAATTGGTGTTATTGTATGGATATAGCAAAGAAATATCTGATGCACCCCAACCATTTGATACTGCATAACCAACATAACAAATATTTACTTGTCTTAACCAACCGTCAGAATACAGTTCATACCAAGCATTACCGTTATGATATTCTTTTACAAGGTATCTTTTATTTTTGCGAGGTAAAAATATTCTTTCATTTTCAAAATCAATACCATAACATTTTTCGATATTAAAATTTTGATAAATTTCATCAGCAATATATTTATCTGAAATATTGTAATAAAGATGTCCGTTTTGATGTTTAAATCCATTTAAAGCACCTGCCCAATAGATATTGTTAGCAATTATGGTATAAGATTTTTTTAAATCAATCGAACCTGCAAATGGTTCATTACCACTATTGCCGTTGCCTTCACTAAAAGGAATACCATTTACAATAGGAACAGAACTATTTACAACAATGTATTCTGCTGCATTATCTAATGATGTATTTTCATCAACATATTCAATGATTTTTACAACATATCTTGTATCTTCAAAAGCCAAAGAAACCAAATAATCATTATTAGCATTTAAAGCCAATGTTGAAGCAACTTCGGCTGCAATATTCCAAGCAGTACCATTTGAACTTAACCAAAGCCTTAATGTACCGTCAGCATATATTTTAAGGGCGA
>JAFUEV010000017.1 GCA_017470245.1 bacterium
AGTAGATACGGTAGGGAATAGATTTTATTTAAATTCTGAGGGACCGATATTTACGCCGGCGATATTAGGAGTAAAGTATCTTGTAACAGATAGAGGAGATATAGGTTTTCCATATAAAGAGAAGAAGGTAATCGAGAGTGGAAAAGAGAAGATATATGTATATGAGAATCCGATAGTAATACCTAATATGATAACAATAAGGGATAATTATGTATTAACAATAGATTTAACAGATAATGACAAATATGATTATTACAATAATATATTGAGATTATTGTCTGATTCTGAATTAGAACCGGTTTACTTATTTGATGATGCTTCCCTAATAGAAAGTAAGACTGATGAAAATATAATATACTATAATGGACAAATGTTCTTAGGTAAAAATTCATATTTTGATATTACAACTGATAAACCATTAAATAAATATTATAAAAATATATCATTCAAGTATACTGATGGCTATGAGAAAAACATTCAACCTCTTTTGTCTGCATTAAGTCAAACTTTTAAGTTGAATTTAAATAATAAAAATAATAAGTATCATATTGATATTGAAATGCAGCAAAATATAGAAATAGATGATGCTATATATTTATATTTGAGTGAAGACATTAATCAATTTAAAATATATCTTGATAATATTATAAAAAGTGATAATTATGTTTCAAAAGTAAAAAAATCTTCTTCTTCGTTAGAATTTAATTATAATAATCAAGTTGATTCTTTGTTAGTAACAACAATACCTTTTGATAAAAGTTGGAAAGCACAGATTGACGGGAAGCATGTTAAAATAAAAAAACTATTTAATTCATTTATTACTATTGATGTCCCTGATGGAAATCATAAAATCGAATTAAAATATATACCAAGAGGTTTATATTTCGGAATTTTCTTGTCAATATTGTCATTTCTGTTGTTGTTTGCTAAGTCTATTTTTGAGTTAAAACATGTAAAAAAATCAAATTATATTTTATATACAGTAGGTAATTATATAATTTATAAGTTATTAAAAATTAAATCGAGAAAACTTTTAATTTATCTTTTGTCATTTATAATACCTATAATAATAGTTTCTATAGCATTTATTTCTTCTGATATTTTCCCTTTCGGTCCAAATCAAGCAATATATTGGGATACAGAAATTGAGGATGTTCATTTCCTTTCTTATTTTAAACATTTGATATATTCAAATGATAATTTTTTATACTCATTGTCTAATACAGGCGGAAATGAAATGATAAGCTTTTGCGGGTATTATTTGTTGAGTCCTTTGAATTTTATTATGTTATTATGCCCTAATGAATATATGAATGTTGCTTTACAAGTAATAATGCTTTTAAAAATAGCTTTTTGCGGATTGTTTTTTTCAGTTTTCTTAAATAATGTATTTAAAGTTAGATATATAAATATTTTATTTGCTGTAACTTATGCATTGTCTTCTTATAATTTGATGAATATATCAAACTTAATGTTTTTTGATGGGATTGCACTTTTCCCAATAACAATACTTGGTATTTATAAGATTGTAAAAGAGGATAAATATTTAATATATATTTTATCAATGGTTCTTACTATAATATTTAATTCGTTTATCGGATATATTGTTTTATTGTTTTCTTTTTTGTTTTTTGTTTATGTATTATTGGTACAAAAATTTACGAAAAGTATTAGTAAAAAAGAAATAATAAAGAAGATAAAGATATATGTTCTATCTACAGTATTGACATTGGGGTTAACAGCATTCTTATTGCTACCGATAAGTGCATCATTAGATGATACTAAATATGACTTTTTTAAATTAACCGGTCATTTGTTTGATTTAAAAGTGAATATTCATGAAATATTTATTAAATTTTTTACCGGGGCATTTGAAACCAACAAGTTTTATGATGCTTCTTCTCCTCATTTATTTATTGGCATATTTGGACTTATATTACTAATATTATATTTTGTAAATAAAGGAATTTTAAAAAAAGAAAAAATTATCAGCGGTATATTTCTTTCATTTCTATTAATTAGTTTTATCTTTAATATATTTTTTACAATATGGAATATGGGGGTTGAAAATCCGTCAGGAACAATATACCGTTTTGGTTTTGTTTTTGAGTTTTTTATAATATATTTGGCTTATAAATCATATATCAATATAACGAAAAATACTCAATTTGACATAAAAAATGCAATGATTATTGTTAGTGTAATGTTAGTTATTGCCTTATTAAGTAATAATAATGCAATTCTGCAAACGCAGTATATATTATTTGATATTTTATTTATTATCTGTATAATATTACTTTTATTAAAATTAACAGATTCTAATGTTCTAATTAAAAGAAAAAAGATATTTATTGCAATTTCTCTAACAATAATTCAACTAATGAATCTTGGTATAAATGCAGAATATGCAATTAAGTCACAAACAGGATGTCATATATCTCAAGATAACAATTCCTATGCAAAATTTTATAAAGAAATGGATAATGCATTAAATTATATTTATTCTTTAGATGAAAAAAATAATTTATATAGAATAGAAACGAATTTAACAAATTTAAACTCTGACCGTTTATATTTGAACTCGGTATTTTCTTTCGGATATAACTCCGTTAGTGGCTATACTTCTATAAATAGTCTTTCAAAAATGCGTTTTTATCAAAAAATAGGTTTTCTTTCAAATATTGAAGACTATATTATAGATTATTCTGTCAACGAAATAAATTATCCATTATCGTTAATGGGGGTAAAATATATAATATCTAAAAAAGAAATAGATAGGGAACCGTATCAACTTCTAGAAACACAAAATCTGTTTGGAGAAAATATTTATATCTATAAAAATAAATATGCGTTTCCACCGGCATTTTTTGTAAATAAAAACATTTTAAATAAAAAGTTAAGTGATATTTCAAGAATTGATTATAAGAACAGATTAATAAAAGAACTGGCAGATGTTGATTATGGCGATGTTATTGCTTATAAGAAAATAGATCCTGAGTTTTCAAAATACGAAGATAATAGTGTTCTTATTATTCCATTATTTGATATTGGAAATAATGATTATCTTGAATTCTATATGCCTTCTTTTAACTTTCGAATTATAGATCAATTTATATATATGAAAGATGAAAAGAATATATTAGATGATTTGTATACCGAGGATTATTTGCAGTTGAATTATCTATATCTTAATAAGAACAAATTTAAAGATGCAAATTATTTGTATATAGATACAAATGAAGAAGCATATTCTTTTGATGACATTTATAATGAATTGGATATATATTTCTTACGTGAAAATCTTGATGTGTTTAAAAAATATTATGAAAAAATTATAGAAAATTCTGTAGAAATAAAAAAAATAACAAGTTCTTATTATAAAGGTTCATTTGATGTTCAGGACGAAGATAAATTGCTATTCTTATCAATACCTTATGATAAATCATTACAAATTAAAATTAACGGAGAAAAAAGAGAGACAATAACGGTTTTAGATTCTATGATTGCGGTTCCTCTAAAAAAAGGCGATAAGGAAATCGAGATAGAATATGTTTCTCAGGAACTTTTAATTGGTATAATTATATCTTGTATAAGTTTATTGCTATTAATATTCTCAATATATTACAATAGATTGAAAAGGTAAAAAATATAAATGAAAAAGAAAACATATTTAGTTTTAGCTGTTATATATATTGTTATGTTTGTGGCCGTATACGGTATTTACATTATAAATCCTTTTTATACCGATTGGAGTTTATACAATTATTTCGTAGAAAATATCGATACACAAATAAACTTTTTAAATTTTCTTTCATATATAAATGATAAAAACGGAATCGTATATGCAACAATGAATGCTTATCCAAATCATATAGGTATTGCATATATAGATTTTATTCCTTTGTTAATGGTGTTTTCAAAGTTAATAGTTAAATTATTTTCTGATGTAAATTATTTTGAGTTCCAATATATAGGCTTATGGGGGGTACTAAGTTATATATTAATAGGAACATTGTCATTTAATATTATAAAAAAATTGACGAATACTAATTTCTTATGTGCATTAGTCGGCAGTTTGTTTTTTTGTTTTGCTCCCATATTCTTTGAACGTTATCCGTCTAATTATGCATTAGCCTCACAATGGCTTATTCTTTTATCATTTCTTCCGTTTATATATTTTGAAGAATTATCCGATAAAAAGTTAATTGTTTATTATTCTATTATGGGGCTGCTTGCTATCGGTATACACGGTTTTTATTTACCTGTAATATTGTTTAATATGGTAATGTTTTTGATATATTATTATTTCAAAAGAAAATCCCTGAAGACTATTTTTATTATATTGGGATTATTTATAGGTATTGCAGTTACAACATATCTTTCAATTGGTATTATATCTCCTGTTATACCTGATTCTTGGGGATATCGTGTATATACTTGTAATATTAATTCGTTGATTAATCCTGTACACAGTCAGGCAGGATTTTCTTCAATTCTTTTCCCGTTTTTAAATCAACTTGAGACTTATAATACAACGTGGGGAGAAGGATTCTGTTATGTTGGCGGTGGAATTATTATTATGTTCTTTATTACCATATTGTGTTATATCGGCAAATATAAACAGTCTTTTTCAGATATATTAAAAAACTATAAACTTGAATTTATTATTCTTGTGAGTGGTTTTATATTCTATTATTTGTATTCATTGTCTTTGGATGTAACTTTAAACGATAAATTATTGTTTAGTATTATTGTGCCTGAGCCTATTGAAAAATTATTGTCTATTTATCGTTGTCCGGGCAGATTTATCTGGACAGATGTATATATTATATATTTCTGTCTTATAATTGCTTTGATTAAACGTTATAAGTCAAAAATAGCTTTAGGTATCTTAATTGCATGTTTTGCTCTTCAAATTGTTGATATAAGTGGTTTATTAATAAAATTTCATGATAAATATGCTTCGAGACTTGAATATAACGAAACATTAGATGTTGATATGTGGAATAAATATTATGCTGATAAAAAAATATTATTTAGTGATGATATAGACCGAGCAGAAACATATAAATATTATGCTGTTTATTTGTGGGCAATAAAAAATCATATAAACATAAATGTCTTATTGTATTCAAGATTATCTAAAAATGAAGAAAATTATTATATGCAGCATGCCTATGCTCCTGAAGAAGGCGATATGTTCTTATTTTTGAACAGAGAAGAGGATATTTTAAAAATTAAAGATTCAACTAACTTAAAAAACTGTTATATAATTGATTCTTATATAGTTTGTACTGCCAATGAAGTAGACGGGTTAGAAAAAGTAGAAATATAAAACTTGTCCTATTACATTTTTTTTTATAGAATTATTGTATGTCGAAATCAAAAAGTATTTTAGTTAATTTTACTTCGTTTTTTATACCAATAATCATTATATTATTGTCTTGTATTCCATCTCGGATATTTCCGTTTGGCAATAATGAGTTTATGTTATCTGATTGTTGTATAGAATATGTTCATTTTATTTCATATTTAAAACATGCATTATTATCAAATGATAATTTAATATATTCTTTATCAAATACCGGTGGGAATGAAATGATGAGCTTTAGCTCATATTATATATCCAGTCCTTTAAATTTGATAACGCTATTATTCCCAAATTCATTAATAAATGTAGCAATGCAATGTATAATGATTTTAAAATTGGCATTGTGCGGTTTGTTTTTTGCCATATTTCTAAATAGAGTTTATGGCGTCCGATATGCAAATATATTATTTGCTGTTACCTATGCTCTTTCATCATATAATCTAATGAATATTTCAAATCTAATGTTCTTTGATGGCATTGCATTATTACCCCTAACTATATTGGGTATATATGATATTGTTAAAAATAAAAAATGTCTTATATATATTTTTGCTCTTGCTTTAACAATAATAACGAATTCCTTTATCGGTTATATCGTTATTTTGTTTTCGATGTTCTTCTTTATATATCTTATGTTAATGAAAAAATATATAGAAGGTATAGATAATAGTGAAATAATATCAAAAGTAAAAACCTATATATTTTCAACTGCTGTTGCTTTAGGATTAACTTCTTTTATATTAGTGCCTTTGCAATTATCCTTAACCGGAACCAAATATTCATTTTTTAATTTAACCGGTGGATTATTTGAAATAAGAGCGAATATTTTAGAAATTTTTACTAAATTCTTAACCGGTTCTTTTGAAATTAATGAGTTTATTTCTGCCCCAACTCCACATTTATTTATAGGCATATTCGGAATCATATTGGTAGTTTTATATTTCTTAAATACAAATATTTTAAAAAAGGAAAGAATTATAACAGGTGCATTTTTCTTGTTCCTTTTTTGCGGTTTTATTATAAATATTTTGTTTACAATGTGGAATATGGGGGTTGAACATCCGGGCGGTACTATATTTAGATTTGGATTTATTTTTGAATTTTTTATAGTTTATCTTGCATATAATGCGTTTCTGCATATAAATTCTATAACCAAACAAAATCTTATAATAACTAATCTTATATTAATTGTATTATTTGTTAATGCATTTTGTAACAGAAATATATTGGCTTCAGTTCACCTTAATTTTTTAATTTTAGATATAATTTTATTTATATTATTTAGTGTATTTCTTTTCCTTTTGGTTGGTGAAAACTTTAATAAAAATAGAAAATTTTATATATTATTTGCTTTGATTTTTGCATTGCATAGTATTAATTTGGTTGTTAATACTGAATTTTCAATAAGTTCACAAAAAAGATTCCATTTTTCACAATATAATGACACCTTTTCAAAGTATTACCAAAAAGTAAACAGTGCATTAGACTATATCTATTCTATTGATGATAAAAATTTCTTGTATAGAATAGAAACTAATCTAAATAATTTGGATAGATTACCAAATCTTGCAACTTATTTAAATGCTGCATTTACTTTTGGATATAGTTCTGTATCGGGGCATACTTCGACATCCGATAATGATAAGGCTATGTTCTATTATTACATAGGTATGCCTACGAAGAATGAAGTATATAATATAACATATACTGTAGATACTATGAATTTCCCACTATCTTTAATGGGTGTCAAATATATTATTTCAAAAGAAGAAATTAATAGACCGCCATATAAATTATTAAAATCAATTTCTTCTGGTAATGAAAATACATATATTTATGCAAATGAATATGCATTCCCGGTCGCATTTATAACTGATGATGAACCTATAAAAAATAAAGTAAATTTCTATGATTTATTTGATTATCCTAATAACTTAATAAAGAATATTTTGAATGTTGATTTTGGTGATATATATAATTATGTTATATTGGAACCAAAAGCTTCAGATTGGGATGAAATAAAAAATAACGAATTTGAAATTCAATTAATTTCGGATAATATAGAATACGATAATGCCTATGTTTATTTTGATGTTATAAAACAGGAAAAAATAGACGATGATACATTTGAAAAATTTATTATAAAAAATGGGGATTATAAACGAGGTATTATATATACAGAGTTACAACATAATTCTTTTTATCTTGATAACATAGATAAAAATAGTCCAATATATCTGTATTTAAAAGATACATCAACATTGGATAAAGTTCTTTTCTTTACAAGATTTTTCTTAGTAAATGAGAACTTGGATATTTTGAAAAAATATTATGAAAAGGCTTCTGAGCAAGCATTAAAGTTAGAAAAAATAACAGGTTCTCACTATAGTATAAAATGTAAAGTTAATGAGAATAATAAAATTCTGTTTACAACTATTCCATATAATAAAAATTGGAGGATAAAAATAGACGGACAAAGTACAGAATACTATTCTGTTGCTGATGCATTGCTTGCAATTCCTGTTGAAGAAGGAGAGCATATTGTTGATATACAGTATCGTCCAAAAGGATTTAATTTAGGAATTATTATATCGTTATTATCATTATTGATTTTACTTATATATATCAAACGAAATAAAATGACTATTAACAGTTAGAATAAAAAGATTATGCATTAATGTTAATAGAAGATATGTTTCCTGTCCTTGAATCGGTTTTTACATCTATATCTGTTACGTGTTGCGCAGAGTTTATAATTTTATCTGCTTTTTTATGGTAAGCTGTCATTATTTTCTCAGAGTGAACTTCGCAATATTCTTTAGGAGAATGCTTTTTATATAAGGTGCGTAATTTTTTTGTTACAGAAGAACATAAAGTATCAAATTGTTTTCCTTCTTTGCCGTCTAACAGATATGATGTTTCCGGTGAAACAATGTATATACTTGTGCTTTTTTCAGGGAATAATGTATTTAATTGATTTTGTAGTTTTTTATTTTTTGTTGTTTCTTTTCCGTTTACTATATCTGCGATTTGTATTGCTGTACCAATTGGGGCATTTACTTTTACAATATTTCCGAACGAAACATTATTAACCTTCATATTCTCTCCTTTTTTATATCTATATAAAAATTGTAAAATTTATTTTTGTTATTATTTCTAATTTCAGAATAATAAAAAGACAATAAAAAATTTTTATTGTCTTTTTGAACTGATATTTATATATTTTATTCTAATTCTTGTTTGTTTATATTTTTTAAACTGGGTTGGTGCTTGTCTTTATCTGACAGAATAGGCTCAAAGTCTATTCCCCAATCAATATTAATATCTTTATCACACCATAAAATACCTCTGTCTGCATTTTTATTGTATTCTCCTGATGCTTTATACAGTATTTCTGCTTCATCTGACAAAACTAAAAAACCGTGTGCAAAGCCTTCTGGAATATATAACAGATGTTTATTATCTTCTGATAATTCTGCTTTTACGTATTTACCAAATGTGGAGGAATTTGTTCTAATATCTACAGCTACGTCCAAGATTCTTCCTTTTACACATCTTATAAGTTTTGCTTGCCCAAATGGTTTCGCTTGATAGTGGAGTCCTCTTAATACTCCTTTTACTGATTTTGAATGGTTATCCTGATTAAATTCTATATTTATTCCATTTTTATAAAAGTCTGATTTTTTATAACTCTCAAGAAAAAAGCCTCTGTTATCCCCAAAAATTTGGGGTTTAACAAGTATTATATCTTTTATTTCCTGTGGTTCAAATTCAAACGGCATATATTTATAACTCTTTCATTTCGTTTATATTTATATATTTCCCATTATTTGTTTAATTAATTCAACAACTCGTTCGGATGCTTTCCCATCATCAATACATCCTTTTTCATTTAAGAAAGCAGATACATCTTTTTTGTATTTTTCGTAGTCAAATTGCTCTATATTCTTTATCATTATATCATTGTTTTCTGCTACGGGAAAAGGTGTACTTGTAAGCGGATAGTAAAATCCTCTGTTATTATCATATTTTTGTACATCAGATGCATATATAAATGCGGGTCTGTAAGTTAACATAAAGTCATATATACATGATGAATAATCGGTTATAACGATGTCTGAAATGGCAAGTAATTCTTGCATATCAGAATATAGAGTAGTATCAATAATATTTTTTTGAAGTTTTTTAAATTCATCCTTAATTGTGAGCATTCGAGGGTGTAATCTTAATAATAAAACCCATTCTGAATTATACTTTTTGCTTAGTGCTTCCAGTAATTTCTCATAGTCTAAATTAAAGCAATTTGTATCTTCATCTTCTCTAAATGTCGGAGCGTATAAAACAATTTTCTTGTTTGTAGGAATATTATATTTTTTATATATTTGTTCTCTTAAAAGTTTATTATCTCTAAAAAATATATCATTTCTCGGATGTCCAGTTTCTATAATTTTGCCGTTATTAAAAAATGTTCGTTTGAAAAAGTCAGTTGTGTATTTTCCGTTAGAGGTTAAATAATCAACTTGTTCAGAGTCTTTTTGGCTGATTTTTATAGAACGTTTACTTAAATCATTTCTGTCTATACCTGTTTTTTTTATGCCGAGTGAGCCGTGGAATGTTTGGATATATATCTGTCCTTCACGTTTATATATTTTATTTTTGACTTCTTTTAATCGACGTTCATTCATTATTATTAACTTTGATGTCGCTAATTCTTTATAATATTCAGATGTATCATATACAACAAAATCAATTCCGTCAGGAAAATCTTTTATATATGCCAGATTATTTGCATTGACAGCCCAAACGATTTTATAATTTGGCATACGTTTTATTAATTCCTGATATATATACTTAGGATTACAAGTAAAAGCTCCGTTTGAGGTTATAAATAATATTTTATTATTATCTATATTATTTGAAGTCGTTTTTTTTATTCTTAATTTTAATCCTAAAATACAGAGTTGCTTATGTCTTTTGTCAGACTCTGTTATAGAAAAAATTTTTTGATATGCATTTAATTTTGAAGCCAAAATAATATCCAATATACTTTAATAACTTACTTATAGTACATCAAAATGCATTTTTTATAAAGTAAATATTTTATATTGAAATAGCTTTTTGAAGTTTCAATATGGAAGTATCAATATCTTTAGGATTGCTGAATACGCTTGAAGAACCGGCTACAAATAAATTAGCACCAAATTTCTTTAATCTTTCCGCATTTTCAAAACTGATATTTCCATCAACTTCAAAAATAATGTCTGTTCTTTTAAATTTTCTTATACAACGAGCTACTTTATCTGCTTTTTTAAGACAGTTATCAACCATTTTTTGACCGGCAAAACCAGGATTAACCATTAATAAATTAATGCCGTCTATATAATATATTAATTCTTCCAAAACGCATAAAGGGGTAGCGGGATTAATTGCTATCATAACTTTTGAACCATATTTTCTAACATTCTCAAGTGTTCTTTGGATTTGGAATGAACTCTCATAATGTACGGAAACAATATCAGTAGGTTTTATATCCAATAAATCTATAACAGAATCAGGATCTTTTACCATAATATGATAATCAAAAGGAATAGTTGTATGTTTCCTTAATGCTTTTATATAGTCACTTCCGATGCCTAAATTCGGTACAAATTTACCATCCATAATATCTAAGTGGATGTAATCAATTTTATGGGCTTCAAAACTTCTTATATTACTGCTAAGGTTAAAAGGATCAGCGCACATTAAAGAAACGGATATTTTATTTTTATTCATTTTCAAACATTCCTTTCAAACTTATTTTATCAGTATTCATTACTGTTTCAAATGCTTTTATTCCATCTTCAAATTTAAATCTGTCAGTTATAATTAGATTTGCTACCGATTGATTTTTGTATAGAAAGTCAATTGCACTGTCCCAGTCATCTTTTATATCTGATTTGTATTCGGAGTTCCAAACTCCTTTTAATGTAATTTCAGAACGTAGCAGTTTCCAGTATAAAGTCTTTTCTAAATTCATTTCAGATGCAGGATTTCCTACTAAAATAACAAGTCCTCTTGATTTTACATATTTTATACAGTTATTTAAAGAATCATTTGTTCCTACACATTCAATAGTTACATCAAAATTTTGTTCACATTCATTTTGAATAAAATTAGAAAATCCAAGTGTTTTTAAAATCTCTTTTTTCTTGTCATTTCTGACTATAAAAGTAATATTAGCTCCTTTTGATTTTAAATTTAAACCTAATAGAATACCTATTGTACCTGTTCCTGAAATACAAACTGACTTTCCTTTCGGATTATCAATTTTATTAGCACTGTGACAAGCAACAGCAGCAGGTTCTGCTAATGCTGCAACACTATAAGACATATCATCTGGTATCAGTTTTATATTCCATATAGGAACTGCTATATATTCAGCCATTGCTCCGTTTTGACGTGAACCGAAGTAACTGTACTTTTTGCATTGTGCATAATGTTTATCTTTACAATATTCACATTCCTTACAAGGAAGAAGTGGAAATACAACTGCTTTTTTACCGATATAAACATTACTGTCAATGTCAGGGGCGCATTCTACAATTTTCCCTGAAAATTCATGTCCTAATATAATCGGAAAAAAGTATGCACTGTCTTTGTATACTCTGTTAAAATCACTGCTGCATATTCCGCAGGCTTTTACATTTAGTAGTACTTCTTCTGACTTTAATATTGGGGTTGGTACTTCTTTGTATTCTATAATGTTTTTATTTATTAATACACAAGCTTTCATTTGTTTCTAATTCTCTTAATATACCTTCTGCTATGGATAAATCATTTTCTGTTGTGATTTTTATGTTTGTATAATCACCTTTTATTGTTTTTATTTTATAACCTTTTGCCGCACATATTTGTACAGTTCCTGTAATAATTTTGGCTTCTTCTTCCGTAAGTTTATTTAGTGCATCATCAAGTATTCCGAATTTAAAACTATCCGGAGCTTGACCGTTAAATAATGTTTTTCTGTCAGGGAAACTCGATATATACTCATTATTGTCAAGTACATACATTGTATCAACGGCAGGAACAACTGCAACGCAGGCGCCAAATTCATTTACTGCTTTTATGCTATCTTCGATTATTCTTTTTGAAATAAAGGGACGAACTGCATCATGGGTAATAATAACATCATTATATTCTGCCCCGTTGTCTTTTATTGCTTTCATTACATTACGTATGCTGTCAATTCTTTCTTTCCCGCCATTTGTTATATATATTTTATTATCGGGTATGTTGTTTTCTTTTAACAAATCTTTTAAATATTCTGTATAATCTGTATGTATAGCTATAAAAAGTTTATCAAAACAGTTTGAGGAGAGCATACGTTCAATAGTTCTTATTATAATTGGTTTATTTTTTAACTCTATAAATTGCTTTGGAATAGAATGATTAGTCATTCTTGAACCCGTTCCACCCGCTAATATTGCACCATAAACTGACATTATTACTCTCCCGTAAACAGAACTGATATGAAAATTATAAAACGAGCATGAAGCTTTTTCAAAATATATATCAGTATATTTATATAATATTAATAAATTGTTAAATTATAAAATTTATAATATAATCTGAATATAATACGACACACAGAAGGTGAAAAATGGCAAAAGAAATAGATACTGTTCCTATAGAGGTAATAATATTAACGGCAGACCATGAAATAAAAGGTACCGTTCATGTTTCAAAATATACAAAAACAAACAGAGAATTAACAGATTTATTAAACGATAAAGAAAAACGTTTTCTAGCCGTGACTAATGCCGAAATTCTACAAAGAAATTCAAGCAATCCTCCAAGAAGATATAATTTTTTAGAAATCCATATTGATTGTATTATGATGGTTCATCCTTCTAATCAGGTTGTATTCAGAGAATCAGGCAAAGCACAGGAAGATATTGCAAGATTCAGAGAACTAAGAAAAAAATTAAATCAGACAAAACCTTTCTAATATGAATTTATATAAAAATATTTTATTAATAAATTTTGGCGGAATTGGAGATGAAATACTTTTTTTGCCTGTTCTTCAAAGTTTAAAAAGACAATATCCGTCAGCTAAAATTACATTGTGTCTTGAAGGCAGAAGCAAGGCTTTTTTGAATCTTACTAATTTGGTTAATGATTATTTTTGTGTAGATATAAAAACAAAAAATAAGTATATAGAAATGCTTAAATTATATTTTAAAGCTTTGTTTGGACATTATGATTTGGTTATATCCGCCGGTTCAAATCCTTTGATATCGGTTTTATTGTATTTTACAGGGATAAACACGAGGGTAGGATATTCAGTATCAAAGGCTTCGGAAAAGTTATTAACCTATCCCGTAAAACTTAACAAACAACAATATGCTGCAAAAATGTATTTTGATTTGGTAAAACCTATCTGTGATATTGAATTTGAATTGCCATATATTGATGTAACAGTTGAAAAAAAACTTGATAATTCTGTTTTAATTCATCCGGGAGTTAGTGCAATTAGTGTATCAAAAAAAATTACAAAGACAATTTCGCCCGAAAAATGGGCAGAGTTAATCAAATTATTACTAAGAAATGGGAAAAAAGTGTATCTGGCAGGTGGTCCTGATGATAAAGAATGTATAGAAATAATTAGAAAATCATTGTCTAATGTGGAGTTAGATAATTTTTATGATATGTATGGTAAAACGAAAAATATATATGAACTTGCAACTCTTATAAAACAGTCAGAAGTATTGATATGTTCGGATTCTGCACCTATGCATATTGGTGTTGCAACTAATACTAAAACTGTAGCTATATTTGGTCCGACTCATAATGAGTTGCTTTTACCTGATTCTGATATGTTTGTTGCCGTTAAAAATGATGTTCCTTGTAGACCTTGTTTGTGGGATAAAAGGCTAACAACCTGTAATGAATTAAAATGTTTAAATATAAACTTAGATAATGTAATTAATAATATTTAACTGTTAATTTTTGTAAAAAAATAAAGTAAGTAAAAAAATGCCGATATCCTTTTTGTATAAGAAAAGGAGTTAGTTATAAATTAAGGCGTTAACAAACTTGTTAGATAAGTATCTTTGATTTTTAATTAATCATATATCTAAGATAGTGTACCATTTGCTGGTGCACTATCTTATTATTACGTTTGTAATAAAAACTTAATAATTTGATACAATATATCAATTTTATATATCAAAAAAACTTTTTATATATAAAGAGGAATAATAGAGGAGCTAGAGGGATGTTTAACTCAAATATTAAACTTGATTCAACAATTATTTCAAAAATCACATCAGCTATTCAAGGTTTGCAAACAGAGGAAGAAAATACAACTACTGTTCAACAGAAAGAAGAAACCGAAGATAATAGCATTCTTGCAAAAGAAATATCCGGAAACGGAGAGAAAAATGTTACAAGTGTAGATGATTTAAATGATGAATTATCCAGTCTAATTGCCGCATTGAATACATCTGATGCTGCAGATAAAAAATTAGAAATAAACAAAGTTATAAAAGAAAAACAAACTGCCAGAAAAAATCAATTGATTAAGCAAGAAGTTAATAACTATTTAGATAAAAACAATTTACCAACTTCTTTAGCAAATAGATTTAATGACTTGCAAACAGTAGCATTATATACATCAGCACAAACTCAAAAAGATATTATAAAAAATGAAATTGAAAAAATTGCTGAACAATATAAATTTAATGAAAATGAAAATGATGCGGAAATAAATTTAGAAGGTTAATCAAACAACAAAATAATTTAAAGTCGGAATTATTAATTTAATTCCGTCTTTTTGTAATAAATAAATACCCTAAATACATTTTTAGAATATAATTAAAATGTGATACTAGGGAGAAAGAACATTGATTAAAGACAAATATTTTCCGCAGGAAATTGAAAAAAAATGGCAAAAACACTGGGATGAAACAAAAATAAATAAAGTATATAATGACAAGGATAAAGAAAAATATTATATTTTATCCATGCTTCCTTATCCTTCCGGCAAATTGCATATGGGACATGTCAGAAATTATACTATATCAGATGTTATTGCCAGATATAAAAGAATGAACGGTTTTAATGTATTACATCCGATGGGATGGGATAGTTTTGGACTTCCTGCTGAAAATGCAGCAATACAACATGGAGCTAATCCTAAAAAGTGGACTTTGGATAACATTGCTTATATGAAAAAGCAATTAAAAGAATTAGGATTGATGGTTGATTGGGATAGAGAAGTAACAACTTGTCTGCCCGAGTATTATAAATGGACTCAATATTTCTTCATTCAAATGTTTAAAAAAGGTTTGGCATACAAAAAAGAAGCTGCTGTTAATTGGTGTAATAATTGTGCTACCGTATTGGCTAATGAGCAGGTTATTGATGGAAAATGTTGGAGATGTGACGGGCAAGTTGAGAAAAAATATTTGTCACAATGGTTCTTAAAAATTACCGATTATGCTCAAGAATTGTTAGATGATATTGATAAACTTAAAGGTTGGCCTGATAGTGTTAAAACAATGCAAAAGAATTGGATTGACCGTTCTCAAGGTGCAATATTAAGATTTAAAGTAAAAGAAGTAGAAGGGCTTGAAGTTCCGGTGTACACAACAAGACCTGATACTGCATTTGGTATTACATATTTAGTTGTTGCTCCTGAATATAAAGATATTGAAAAATTAACTACTTCTGAAAATAAAAAAGCAGTTGAAGAATACAGGCAAAATGCAAGAAGAATGTCAGAAATAGAAAGACTTTCTACCGAACGACCGAAAACAGGTGTTCCTTTAGGAACTCACTTGATTAACCCTCTTACTAATGAAGAATTTCCTATTTGGACTGCAGACTATGCTTTAGCTGAATATGGTACAGGTGCAGTTATGGCAGTACCTGCTCATGATGAAAGAGATTTTGCATTCGCTAAAAAGTATAATCTTCCGATAAGAATTGTTATACAAAATCCTGATAAACCTTTTACACATTTGGATAATGCCTATGTGGAAAAGGGAGTGCTAGTTAATTCAGGTGAATTTAGTGGAATGGAAAACGAAAAAGCTAAACAAGCTATTATCGAAAAAGCAGAAAAAGAAGGTTTTGGAGAAGCAAAAGTACAATTCAGACTTCGTGACTGGTTAATTTCAAGACAAAGATATTGGGGAACACCAATCCCTATTGTATATTGTCCGAAATGCGGAACTGTTCCCGTTGATGAAAAAGATTTACCTGTATTGTTGCCGGAAGATGTTGATTTTAGTGTAAAAGGTATGTCACCTGTTAAAACATCACCTACCTTTAAACATACTAAATGTCCTATTTGCGGTGGTGATGCAGAAAGAGAAACCGATACAATGGATACATTTATGTGTTCTAACTGGTATTTCTATCGTTATACCGATGCAAGAAATCAGGATGCTCCGTTTGATAAGGATGTTCTTCATTATTGGGCACCGATTGACCAATATGTAGGCGGTATTGAACACGCTATTTTGCATTTATTGTATTCAAGATTCTTTACCAAAGCTCTTAGAGATTTGGGAATTATAAATATTGATGAACCGTTTAAAAACTTATTAACACAGGGTATGGTTTTAAAAGATGGTTCTAAAATGTCAAAATCAAAAGGTAATACTGTTGATCCTGATGAAATATTTAGGAATTACGGGGCTGATACAGCAAGGTTATTCATTCTTTCGGATTCTCCGCCAAACAGAGATTTTGATTGGTCTGATGCAGGTGTTGAAGGTTGCTATAAATTCCTTAATAGGTTGTGGAAAATATATTCAGATAAACAGGATTGTATAAATTTGGAATATAAATTACCTGATGTTTCTTCGCTTGCTAAAGAAAATAATAATCTTGTAAGAGAAGTTCATATGACAATCAAAAAAATATCTCAGGATATTGCAAATGAATTTCAGTTTAATACAGTTATATCTAAATATCGTGAATTTACTAATGTTTTATATGATTATATGAATTCTAAAAAAGAATTTTCTGATGAAGATAAGCAGGTATTTAGTTATGCTGTAATAACATTCTTGAAGTTATTGGCACCTGTACTTCCTCATTTTACTGAAGAAATATATGAAGGCCTCGGAGGTAAAAATTCGGTACATACGCTAGAATGGCCAAAATATGAAGAAGCTCTTGCAAAAACTAGTACAATTACTTTAGTAGTTCAAATTAACGGAAAATTAAAAGATAAGATTGAAGTTGATGCAGAATCACCCAAAGAAGAATTGGAAAAAGTTGCATTAAATAGCCAAAGAGTAAAAGAACTCACAGTTAATAAACAAATCGTAAAAGTAATTGTAGTTCCGGGTAAACTGGTTAATATTGTTGTAAAATAAATTAGAAAGAAGGGATATTTTCCCCTTCTTTCTTATATTGTATTTCTTATAAAAAAAGGATATTTTATAATGGATAGAAGAAATTTTCTTAAATCTTGTGCGTTGGTTGTTGGTGTGGTTGGTGCAGGGGCAATATATTCTTCTGTTACGCAGTATTTTGGCGCTTCGTATGATATTCAAAAAGCTTTGAAAAATAAAGATGATTTTATCCCGGAGCTTGATGTTCATTTAGTTGAACATTGTAACTTAAGTTGCAAATATTGCTGCCATTTTAGTAATATTGCAGAAACTGAATTTCTTGATATAAAGGAATTTGAAAAAGATTTGAAAAGATTGTATGAAATTACACAAGGAAAATCAAAGGGGTTTATACTTCTTGGCGGAGAACCTTTATTACATCCTCAAATTAATGATTTTATAGAATTGACCAGGAAAATTTTCCCTATTTCGTATATTGAAATCATTACGAATGGTCTATTATTTAAATCTATGCCGGACAGTTTTTGGAAGTGTATGCATGATAATTCCGTTGTTTTAAAACATTCTTTGTATCCGGGTACAAATGTTGATATTGATTATTATTATAAAATGGCTAGAAAATATGGTGTTAGAACATATTTTAAAAGAAAAGAATTGCAACCTACTGAATCTTTCTTTAAACTTAATATTGATTTAGAAGGAAAGGTTGATTATGTGAAAAGATTTGAAAACTGTGAAATGAAGGATTTCTGTAACCAAATGAGTAAAGGACGAATTTTTCATTGTTGGTTTGGTCCCGGAATTAGACACTTTAATAAAAAATTTAATAAAAATGTTGAACTTGTTGAAGAGGATTATCTCGATATATATAAAGCAAAAGATGCTAATGAAATTTTTGAATTTTTTAGAAGGGCTCCAAAAATTTGTAGATTTTGTGACTATATTAAAGAGTGGGAAAAAGATTGGGAATCTTCTCCAATTCATGATATATCAGAATGGACATATTAATATTTACATAACTAAACAACTTTAGCATTTTTTATAATTCATTTGTTTTCTATATTCAAAATAGAAGGAATGAAGAATTATGAAAATTAATAACATACAGTCTTTTTGCAACAATAATATTAATAAATTTAATAATCAAAAACAAATTTATTTTAAAGGAAAGGCTGATATTGTAGATTTTTCTTCTGTTGCTAAATCAACAATTGCAATTATAAACAATCTTAAAAATATTGGTTTTTCAGATACGGAAGCAGCAAATTTAGTAAAAGATTATTATAATACAGACGAATATTATAAGTTAGTTAATGGGGAATATGATGAGGAAGAAAATAAAACTTATCCTTGTCATTGGATTGATTTCGACAGAAATTTAAACCCTGAAGAAGCTATTGTATATCAAGCTTATGATATGAAAGATTATTATATGCAATATATGGGTTGTTATCCTGAAGGTCATGAAAAGAGTACATTTGACTCTCAAAAATATGATATTGGAGAAGCAAAATTTTCACCGATTTTATTGGCAAAGGAAATGATAAAAGGTAATGATATATGCATGAGTTCTATGATATTAAAAGGTAATATTGATGAAGAAACTGCTCAAGAAGTAAATAAATATTATTCTAAAATTCATGACAGATTTTCTAAAATAAAAAATGTTCAGGCTGCAGAATACACTATTGACTTGTTAAATCAAAATCTTGATAAACTAAGATATTATACATCAGATGAAAGAAAAGAAGACGGAACATTAATAAATGGTTATACTAGAGCTTTAACCGATGAAGAAGCAGCTATACTTGTAACTTGTGATTATTTACCTACGGATAGTGATTCAATAAATAATTATATAGAAATGAATAAAAAATTTGGTTGTACTTTATTTACAATGGATTTACGGAACTTATGGGGTAAAAAACCTGAAGACCTTGAACAGAAACCAAATGTTAGTAATGTTACACAATTACGTGTTCCAAGACATTTTGAAACATTACAAGAACGCATAGAAGCTGTAATGGAAAAAGATAATAATAATGAACACAAAGAATTTTATGAAGATATGATGGAACTTGATAATGAAAAATTCTTTGCAAGAATTCCTGCCAGAACTTTGAAATATGATGCTATGATGTCGTTTACACATGATAGAGATTTAAGAAGAAAGAATATACAAGTATTAAATTCGATTTCTGAAGAATTATTGGAAAAAATGGCGCCGGGTAAAAACGGTAAAAAAGGATGTTTCGCAACTTTGAATAAATTGTTAAAAACTAGTGATTTAGATGAAAGAGTCAGCCATCTTGAAGAATACAGAATAAATTCTCCAAAACTTTTTGAGTCTCTTTCAAAAGAATCTGTAATGGATTATTTAACTAATTCAACATTTTATTCTGACAGTAAAAAACAATTAGATGAATTTAATGGTATTTGTTTTGAAGCTGTTACAGGTATTCCGTATGAAGAACCTAAACCTGCTGAGATATTGCCAATTAAAATAGATGAATAATAGAATAAAAAATACCGCCCTATAAAGAGCGGTATTTTATTACATAATATAATAAGTTATTCTTCTTCCGTATTTACGAATTTGAATGTTAATGCCGCACATAAACCTGCTATTAAATTAGCAAGGATTGTGAAACAAACTAATTTACAAGAAATAGAACCGAGAACACCAACTGAAACTGCTACTGCAGGATTAAATGCACCTGCACATAAAGTTCCGCCAACAGAGAAAGCACCGACTAATACTGTGAAACCAATTGCTAAACCGTAGAATGAATTACCATTCGTACCTTTAGCAGTTGCAGTATTGAGAACAACATAACAAAGGGCAAAAGTGAACAGAAACTCTGCTATTAATAAACCTTTTAACCCGAATGTAGCAGGTTCTTCAGGTAATAATGCCATTTCTCCTGCCATTAATTTGAATAAATAAACGGCTATAACACCGCCAACTACTTGTGCAATAACGTAAGGAATAAACTGTCCCCAAGGTAATGCTCCTCTTATTGCTGCAGCTAAAGATACTGCAGGGTTATAGTGCCCGCCGGAAATATGTCCGCCTGCATATACCATAACCATTAATGCAGAACCTATTGCTAAAGGAGCAATAACACCATCAGCACCTAAGCATCCTGTACAAACAACTGTTAGTACAAGGAAAAAGGTACCGATAAGTTCAACCAAGTATTTTTTTAAACTTTCTACCATAAAATCTCCTTTACTAAAAAATACCAAATTTAGTTTATCATTTTTTATTACAGGTGTAAATTTTATGCGTATTTATCATACATTTGAACTAATTTTTGTTAATTTATGCCCAGCATTTCTTTTATATCTTCTATTGGCGAATTTATATAAAAATTTCTAAATTCATTTGTTTTGTTGATTAAGTTATCCAACTCTTCATACATTTCTGATTCTTTTATTTTTGAAAGTTCTATAGGATGTATGAATGTTATTTTATAATTTAGTTCATCCTCTTTATTTAAATCAATAAGACCGATATCGTCAAATAATGTTAGTGCACAATCTATAGTATCTGTTGAAACGCTTGTTGCTTTTGCAATTCTTTCGACATTTAATATTCCGTCTAATGATGAAACAGAATATTTTAACATTCCTGATAGCTTTGAAATGAATGTATCTGTTGATAGAGGTACAGTACTAAAATTCATTAGATGAACAAGCGCTGCTCCTGAATTATTTAATATTGCTGTAAAATCATCTTTTGAAACAGGGGCATCAAAAAACATCAATTGCTCAATGTCGGACGGAACTTCATTCCTTGAGAATATTTTACTTCTTAGTGCTTCTGGAATATTTAATTGCTTTATCAATGCTGGATTTTCAATGTATATTGCGGTTTTCTTTTTTGTTGTAGTTGCAAAATCGAATACTTGAGCAAGTATATCTTTTTTCTTTCTGTGGTCAAGCATTTTAATTAATCCTGTTTGCTTTTGTTTTAATAATTCACTGTGAATGTCTTCAACCATTAGCTGCACAGTTGTTTTATCATTGTATGTATTTAATTTTAAAGAAAATAATACATCTAATTTGGAATTTAAAGGCAGATTGAAATCAGGATAATTCCATTTTACTGCTTCCATTACAGTTGAGTTATCTTTTGTTAAATACATTTTTAAATGGTTATTTTCTTGTCCCATCATTTTAAAATTTTTAAGAGCTACTTCATTCATTGAAAATAATGGTGATGGATTTCCGCTGCCGAACGGTTGCAGCTTTTCTATATCGTGTACGGTTTCTTCTGTAATATCTTCAGGTTCAAGAATCATATCAACTTCAACATTAATTTGCGAAAAATCAATATCCTGTGAAAATTCATCTATTGTAGAAGATAAAAGTTTTTTAAATTTTTCAAACCCGATTTTATTTTCATCAAATGCAAAACCTGCTGCCATTTTGTGACCGCCGAACCCTTCAAATATATCTTTGTGTACAGACAATACCGAGTGTACATTTATATCCGTTATGCTTCGGCAAGAACATCTTATTATATTGGGGAAATTAGGATCTCTGGTCATAAGAAAAACAGGCTTATTAAATTTTTCTACAAGTTTTGATGCTACTATTCCTATAACCCCGATATGCCAATTTTCATTATACAAAATAATACTTTTTTTATTGTTAGTAATATCTTTTAAATACATATATTGTGCAGAGTTAAATGTTTCATCACAATATTGCTGCCTTAGAGTGTTTAATTCATCGAGTTTTTTTACATATTCATTGACTTCATTTTCGTCCTCTGAAATTAAAACATTTATTGCTGTTTGAGGTGAATCTAATCTTCCTGCTGCATTTAATCTTGGGACAACAGAAAAAGCTATATTCTCTGATGTTGCAGTTTTTATGTCACTAATTCCCGATGAAAGCAAAATTTTGTCAATTCCCAAGTGTTTTGCGTTTTTGATTAATTCTAAACCTACAGCAACTATAGAACGGTTTTCGCCTATAAGTTCTACAACATCTCCGATTGTGCCTACTGCTGCTAACGGCAGAATTTTGTATACAAAATCTTCGTTTTTATATTCTTCTAACAGTTTGCAAGCAAATTTAAATGCAACACCAACACCTGCAAGATAATTTAAACTTTGTATTTCGTCTACAGATAAAGAAAAATCTATAGAATTTTGAGCTTTCGGATTTAATATAGCATAAGCATCAGGCAATGTTTCAGGAGCTTCGTGGTGGTCTGTTATTATTACATCAGCTTTAAAACCTTTCGCAAATGATACTTCGTTAACATTTGATATTCCGCAGTCAACCGTTATAATAAGCTTTGAATGCTTCTTTGCAATTATGTTGACTAATGCTTTTGTATTCAGCCCGTGGCTTTCTGTTGTTCTGTCCGGTAAATAATAGTCAACTTCGGCGCCAATTTCTTTTAAAGTAAGATATAATAATGCTGTAGAAGTTACTCCGTCTGCATCAAAATCTCCGAATATTGTTATATGTTCTTTATTATCAATTGCAGACTTAACTCTTTCGTATGCTTTTTGCATATCAGTAAATACATCAGGAGAAAGCCACTTTGCTTTGAATGGATTTAAAAATGCATTTATCTTTTCAGGCGTATTTATTCCTCTGTTTGCAAGTAATTTAGCAAGTACATGATTGCCTTCGCAATATTTGCTGATATCTTCCGAAACATTACAATCTTTTATTTTCCAGTTTTTATAAAGTGACATTATATATTTACCGTTTTCTAAAGTTATTTGTCGGAATTTTCAGAGTCCTGTTGTTCAAGTTCTCTTTTTAATTCTTCAACATCTTTATCTTCTTTTATTTTATCTATGACTATTTTTGCCATTTCTTTTGCTATGATTTTTTGTGTATCTGCAGGTGAATTTTGAAGCATATTAATAGCGGCTCTTACTGTCCTGTCTATATCATACCATCTTGAATTGGCACGCTCGTCCATACCTTCTTCAACTGCCTCTATTATTTCATTAACGTCTGTATATTCGCTAAAGGCTAAATTATGTTCAACAATTATTTTTATTAGATTTAATGCAACTTTTATTTGTGTTTCATCATCTGAAGCTTCAAGTGTTTTCATGGAACGTGATAAAATAGGGTCTTTATCATACCATCTTCTTTGTTGATTGTTATACTCTTCTCGCATATTTATATCTCCTTATTAGCCTCTTTTAAACTTAACTCCATATTCAACATCAGGATATACCCATACTATATTTTTTTTGTCGCAAGCGATTTTACAGGCACCGCACTCCAAACAGTTTTCATATCTGATATTCATTGTGCATTTATTTTTATCCCATTCGTAAACCTGTGCAGGACAAATATATGTGCAACTTTTGTCTTTACAACGCATACAAATATCATTATCGACAGATAAATGGCTTTCATTTGCTTTATTATATTTTAGACTTGCTAATTTATCATTTATATTCATTTCTTTAAGCATTTCTCCATTGCAAAAATTCCTAATGGTATTGATTTCTGTATAACTCCCGATTTAATAATATCATTGAACAATTTGTTATATTTTTCACTTTTTGGTATTCCGTCAGGACAAGCTATTACTGATAATGCTTCACTCATTAATTCGGGATACAAAGTTGTAATTGTTTTAATATTCTTTTTCAGTGTTGTAATAGTGTTATTATGCGTTTTTAAATCCTTTATTATTATGCTGTCCTTTAATTTTTTATAATACATTGATAAGACAGAAGCGGACACATCATATTTTTCAAGTGCAAAAATTGCTGTCTCACCTGCTAGTTTCCCGCTTAACATTGCTAGATTTGTCCCCTCAAAATGGACATTATTAACGAAACCTGCAGCATCACCAACAATCATAACTCCGTTATCGAATACTTTTGGAATTTTATCAAAACTTCCTTCCGGAATCATGTGTGCCGAATATTCAATAAATTCCGCATCTTTTATATAACAGGCAATTGAAGGATGTGATTTTAATTTATCCATAAGTTCATAAGGTTTTATTTTCTGTTTTTTCAGTTCATCAAGAGAAACACCAAAACCTAATGAAATTGTATCTTTATTTGTATACATAAATCCCATAGCGAACATGTCTTTTAGAGGTCCACCAAGTATTTTTGCAGCAACACCTTCATTTGAATTTACTTTAAATCTGTCCTCTAATCTTTGTTTTGGAAGTCTATATACTTCTTTAATGTTTAAAGTAACATCTTTATCCGTTAATTCGTTCCTTAAACCTATTTGTTTTGCAAGTAAAGAATTGACACCGTCTGCAATAATAACTATATCAGAGTAGTATTTTTCAAATTGTGTTTTAATTCCGACAACTTTGCCGTTTTCAAATAAAAGTTCTTTTACAAGTGTTTTGGGTGCATAATAAACGCCTTCTTTTTGAGCCTGTTCTACACACCATCTGTCCCATTTAGAACGCACAACAGTATATGCTAAACAGTTGTCAGAAGTATTAAATCTATGTGAAATATCGGTAGAATTAGTGTCAGTGAGCATAATAATTTTTTCTTCAGTTATGGCACGTTCTAATGGTGCTTCATCCAAAAAATTATAAAATATTTCAGCGGTTTGTTTTGTATAAATACATCCGCCAAATACATTTTTATCACCGATATTATCTGAACGGTCAACCAATAAGACTTGTTTGCCTGCTTTTGCTATTGTAATTGCAGCACTTACTCCTGCCGGTCCGGCACCTACAACTATTACTTGTATTTTGTTTTTATCCATATCCTACCTGTATTTATTATATTTATTATACAATTAAAAACCTTTATTTAGCAAAAATATATAATAATGTAAAATAAATTGAAAAACTAAAAAAGATACAATAATATATAGACTATGATTAAGAAAATTTTTTGTATACTTTTATATCTGATTTTTGTTATTCCGACAGTGAGTGCAAAGATAGATGTAGTTTATCCTACATCTAAAGAAATTACAGTAAATTCTGACTGTATGTTTTTTGTTGGAAATACCGATAAAGGTGCTTATTTTACTGTTAATTCCAAACCTGTTAAATTATGGGAAGATAATTTTTTTGTCCATGTTGCGCCATTGGAGTATGGAAGAAATGAGATAAAATTTCGCTCGGAAATTAACGGTGTTGTTGACGAAACGGTATATGTCGTCAAACGAAACAAAGTTAATTTATCATATACAGGGAGTGCAAATTCTTCTTATGAAAAAATTAATACTGATGGTTATATGTATACCAAAACGATAAATGACAATTCAACAGTAAGAGAAAAACCGTCATCTTCCGCAAATCGATTGGTAGAACTTCAAAAAGGGATTCCTTTATACCTTGAGGGTAAAAAAGGTGATTACTATAAAATTGCTTACACAGGTGACACTCAATTTTGGATACATAAATCAAATGTTCAGACTCCTGTCAAGATTATAGAAAAACAACAACCTATGTTGCGTGCTCAAAGATATTATTCTAATGAAATGTATGATTTCGCTACATTCCATTTAACTGAACCGGTGATGTATACGTTAACTCATCAAAATAATACTATTGAACTTACATTATACGGGATAAATTCACAAGATGAAAACGGAAATATAACTCCAAATTATAAATATAAATTTACGAGAAATAAAAATTTCTTAGGTTATGACTGCAGTTATCAGGATAATGATTTAACTTGCAGGCTTGCTAAATTGCCCGAAAATAATACTTCTAATCCTTTGAACGGATTAACCATTTTTATAGATGCCGGACATGGCGGCAACGAAAAAGGCTCTGTAGGACCTACACGTGTTTACGAAAAAGATATTAATCTTTCTATTAGTAAGTATCTTACGGAAGAGTTAAAAAATAGTGGTGTTAATGTAATAACATCCAGAACTGATGATACGCAGGTAAAACTATATGACAGAGTTGATATTGCTAAAAAAAATAATGCATTGATATCACTAAGTATTCATGCAAATGCACTTCCTAACGGAAAAAATCCTTATTTGTTACATGGTACTGAAGTACATTATTATAATGAAAATGCTAAAGCACTTGCAGAAATAATAAAAAATAATCTTTCACATGATTTAAATTTGAGAGATAACGGTATACACAGAAGCAGCTTTGCATTGGATAGAGCTACAAATCCTGTATCTGTTCTAGTAGAAGTTGCATATATGATTCATCCTGAAGAATATATTTTATTGAAGAATCCTGAATTTCAAAGAAATGTTGCAAAATCTATTAGAAAAAGTATTGAACAATATATAGGCATGCTCAAAAATTAAAAATTGTGTTATAATTTAAACGCAAAAGCCGAAAATGGAGATTATTTTATGATTACAAACGAACAAGAATTAAGGTCGGAGTACCTAAAAAAGGTTATTGAAGAAACTTCAGCAAAAAATTGCTACGAAAAAGAATTTATACAAGCATTAAAAGAAGTTTTGTCCTCCTTAGAACCTGTAGTCATAAAAAATGAAGAATTGTATAAATCTATAAGTCTGTTGGAAAGACTTGTTGAACCAGAAAGAATTGTATCATTCAGAGTTCCTTGGATGGATGACAATGGTAAAATTCAAGTAAATAGAGGTTATAGAGTTCAATTTAACGGTTCAATAGGACCATATAAAGGTGGTTTGAGATTTCATCCTTCCGTAAATCAAAGCATTATGAAATTTTTAGCGTTTGAACAAATTTTTAAAAATGCTTTGACAGGTCGCCCGATAGGTGGTGGTAAAGGTGGTTCTGATTTTGACCCTAAAGGTAAATCAGACATGGAAATCATGAGATTTTGTCAAAGTTTTATGACAGAACTTCAAAGACATATAGGACAGGATGTTGATGTACCTGCCGGTGATATTGGTGTTGGCGGAAGAGAAATCGGATATCTATTCGGTCAATACAGAAAAATCAGAAACGCATACGAAGCCGGTGTCTTAACAGGCAAGGGTATTGAATATGGTGGCTCTCTTGCAAGAAAAGAAGCAACCGGTTACGGACTTATGTACTTTATGAGAGAGATGTTGACTACAAACAATATTTCATTGGATGGAAAAACTGCTATTATATCCGGTTCAGGGAATGTTGCTATTTATGCTTGTGAAAAAGCACAAAAAATGGGCTTAAAAGTTATTGCTATGAGCGATTCTTCAGGTTGTGTCTTGGATGAAAACGGTATAGATATAGAACTTGTAAAAGATATTAAAGAAGTAAAAAGAGGAAGAATTAAAGAATATTTAGAAAAAGTTCCGAATGCAATTTATCTTGAAAATAAGGGAAATGTTCCCACTATATATACTTTAAAAGCAGATATTATACTTCCTTGTGCTACTCAAAATGATATCAATATTGATGCAGCTAAAATTCTTGTTGAAAATGGTGCTATTGCTGTTGGCGAAGGTGCTAACATGCCTTGTACAAATGATGCTGTTGCCTATTTCTTAGAACATAAAGTATTGGTTGCACCCGGTAAAGCTGCTAACGCAGGTGGTGTCGCTACATCAGCTTTAGAAATGACACAAAATTCTATGCGTGATGCTTGGACATTTGAAGAAGTTGATAAAAAACTTGAAAATATTATGGTTAATATTTTTAGACAGTGTAAAGAAGCTGATAGTGAATACAATTTGGGTAACAATTATGTTGCCGGTGCTAATATTGCAGCATTCAAAAAAATATCAGCAGCTATGATAGCTCAAGGTATTATTTAATAAATAATAATTAAAATAAAACACCTTACTTTATAATAAGTAAGGTGTTTTTATATTCCTAAAGAAGCTCTGTTGTTTATTGATAAAATTTCAAGTCCTGACATTATGCCGGATTCTCCTGAAATTAAGCTCAAATATTCCTGATTAATTGAATCATATTCTGATTTTATTGCATTTAAAGTCGGATTATTATTTTCTTTTTCTAATTTAGCTATTTGTGCTTTTATTCTTGCTAATATAGAAGGTATGCTTTCTGTTTTGCTTATTGAAATCCCCAGTTTTATTGCAAGTGCCTGTAATCTCCTGTATAATTTTTCAAAAGCTGAATCCGTTGATTTATCTTCTTTTTCTTCAACCGCTTTTCCGTTTTCGAGTATTTGTTTTCCTTTATTTACAGAAGATTCTTTATTATAGAATTTATTTTGCATTGTACTTATTTGTGGATTGAATAAGTATGAATGTATCGAAACCATTTTCATTCCTTTTCTCTATTTTTTTAAATCGGTAAATTAATAAAAAACTTTAATATAATTAAGTAAGTAAGATACCCTTGTAATAAAACTTTTTTTCTTTTATATTTTAAAAATATAAATATAAAGGAAATTCGTTTGGATATTTGCAGTAGTGCTAATTTACTTAAAGGTAATAATAAGTTAAATACTGATGTTTCAGATGTTAGTTATAACATTGAACAGTACAAACTAAGGAATGAGGTAGTTAATCCTAAAATTTCTATAATAGTACCTGCTTATAATGTTCGTCAGTATATTGAAAGATGCATGCATTATCTTTTGTTACAAACATTGGAAGACATAGAAATAATTATTGTTAATGACGGTTCAACCGATGATACAATGGTTCCTGTTGAAAAACTTGCTAAAATTGATAAACGTATTAAAATAATTAACCAACATAATATGCTTCAAGGTGCAGCAAGAAATAACGGTTTAAAATATGCAAAAGGGGAATACATCGGTTTCTGTGATTCTGATGATTATATTGATTTGAATTATTATGAGCAAATGTATAAACTTGCGAAAAAAAATGATGCAGATGTTGCTTTGGCTGAAAATGTAAGAGTCAGTAAAACGAAATATAAACGTCGTTTAAATATAACAACCGAGGCAGTATATGAAGATATTATGAACAAGTTTAAAGTTTGTAATCAAAATAAAAACGAATGTCCTACAAATAAAATATACAGAAAAAGTTATATTGATAAGTATAATATAAGATTTACAGAAGGTGTTTATTGCGAGGATAAATTATTTTCTATTCAGGCTGTATATTATGCAAATAAAATAGTTACAGTGCCGGATGTTCATTATTATTATTGGGAAAACCCAAAATCGACAGTAAATTCCAGAAAGACCAAAAAACACAAGCAAGATAGAATTGCCGCTAAACGCGCAGTACTTGATTTTGTCAAAGAAAAGAAAATACCTGTTGAAAATTGGTATTTCAAAGCCGAAAAAGAAAGATATTCAATTTTTGGCATTCCTATGTTAATTATTAAAGCAAGTACAAAATCTGAAAAATGGTATTTATTTGGCGTAATTCCTTTTCTTGAAAAAGGTATAAAAGAATAATATATGCTTTCTATAACTAATGAAGAGAAAGATTACAGAAAATATTCATTTCCATATTTTACAGCGAGAAATTGTATTTCATTAATAATTAAGAATTTTAATATTAAAGAAATATATATTCCTTATTATACTTGTCCTGTTGTTTGGCAGACGATTCAAAAAGAAAACTGTAAAATAAAATTTTATCATATTGATAAAAATTTTTTTCCGACTGTTGATTTTAGTCAGAATGATTATATTTTATATACAAATTATTTTGGAATAAATTCCTTAAATGTTAAGAAAATGGCAGACAATTATAAAAATCTCATTGTTGATAATGCCCAAGCAGCATATATGTATCCTGTCGGAATTGCTTCTTTTAATTCTTTAAGAAAGTTTTTTAATCTGGAAAAAGGTTCTGTCCTACATATACAAAAATCATTTATTAATTGTGAAGGTGTTAATGACATTGAGTTAACAGAAACAGAAGTTGTTTATGATAAGTCGCTCAGGTTATCAAATCTTGATGTATTTAATAAATTATTTTCAAGTGCAAATATGCTAAAATTAAACTTATCATCAGATGATATTCCTTTATATTATCCATATTTATGTATTGATAACAGTATAGAAAAATCTCTTTTAAAAGAAAAAATTGAATATGAGAAATTATGGAATATTTTGCCCCAAAATTCTCAAGAAGGATTATTCTCCCGTAATTTGTTGTTATTTCCAATGAAAAAAGAATATGATGTAGAGAAAATACAATTGTTGGAAAGCATTTTAAGATAAAATACAGTAAGCCTTGTTTAATATATAATATATTAAAAGGTGTATTATATAAGGTCATATTTGTTTAGAGCAATATTTACTGTATGATTTAATAGGAACAAATAAAAAATTAGTTTGTCATAATAAACAAGAAGAGTGAGGTAAATAATATGCAGGATGTTTTACAATATGAAACAACGGGAACTTGTTGTAAGTTAATGCAAGTTGTTATAACTGACGGTAAAATCGAAGATGCCCAGTTTTATGGCGGATGCAACGGTAATTTGCAAGGAATAAAAAGCCTTATTAAGGGAATGAGTGTTGATGATGTTATCGAAAAATTAAAAGGAATACAATGTGGAGGCAAATTGACAAGTTGTCCAGATCAACTGGCTCAGTGCCTTATAAACTACAAAGAAAAACAAGCAACAAAAGTGTAAATATTGTTAATTTTAAATTTTATAAGGTGCAGCATTTGATGCTGCATCTTCTTTTGTAAATAATTGTAAAAATAAATTAATAAATATCAATTTTTTATATTCAGGTTCTTTAGAAAGTTACCAAGGTCGTTTTCGTGTTTAATAAGAATTAGGAAAGGTTTAAAGATGGTAACAGAATTAGTCGAGAAAAAAGCATTAGAAGGCATTATGTATCCGAATACAATGGTTTCTGCATTCCATTCTGAAAAAGGATGTATGATTGTTCAATATATTCCGGAACAATCAAATCTAAAAGAAAAAATTAAAGCAGCAGTTAATTATGTGGACAATCACGCAACTGAATTGCTTTTAGGAACAGCAATATTAGGTTCTTTAGCTGTTGTAACATCAGGAGCTGCAATCCCTATTTTATTGGTTTCGTGGCTCGTTGTCGTCTCGTGGTAAAAACAAGTAAATATATAAAAGCGGAAATGTTAATTTCCGCTTTTTATTTATGTAACTATATTTAAAAAAATAGTTTATAATTGCTTATTTTAGTGTTTCGTTCATACTTCCTGTTCTGTATCCGGTTAAATCCATTGATACATAAGTGAAACCATATTCTTTTAATGCATTAACTATTTTAGTTCTATTCTCTTCTTTGATTAGTTTATCAAATTCATTCGGCATTGTTTCTATTCTTGCCAAATTATTGTGTATTCTGACTCTTACCTGATGAAATCCCATATCAAGAAGTAATTGTTCCGCTTTATCTACCATATTTAATTTCTTTTCGGTTATTTCTTCCCCGTATACGAATCGTGATGATAAACAGGCAAATGACTGTTTATTCCAAGTCGGAAGATTTATTTGCTTTGATAAAGTTCTTATTTCTTCTTTTGTTAGATTAGCATATCTAAGAGGACTTTTAATTCCTAATTCGGATATTGCTTGCATTCCTGGACGATAGTCTCCGTTGTCATCGATGTTGGAACCTTCAACAATATTATCTATTCCGTTTTCTTTTGCAATTTGTATTATTTTTTGAAATAATTCTTTTTTACAAAGATAGCATCTGTTCTTAGGATTATGGCTAAAACCTTCAATATTAAGTTCTTCTGATTCAACAATAATATGTTTTATTTTTTCATTCTTGCAATATTCAACAGCTTCATTTAATTCTCGTTTAGGAAAAGAACAAGAACTTGCTGTAACAGCAATTGCTTTATCTCCTAATGTATCATGCGCTATTTTTAGTAAAAAGGTAGAATCCACTCCTGATGAAAATGCTACAGCCACACTTCCTAAACTCTTTAAATATTCTTTAAGATTATTTGATTTTTCTGCTAAATTATTTTTCATAATATATTTATATCATATTTAAAATTTTAATTGAACAAATTATCGTTTTTTTCGTACTATAATAACTTTGTTGATAGATTTTAAGGCATAGGAATATGGATAAAAAACAAATTATTGAAGATGATTTAAAATATATATGGCGTCCTTTTACACAGATGAAATCATTAGAAGATGAGTCGAACAAACCTATAGTTATTAAAAGTGGCAAAGGTATATATTTAGAGGATGTTGACGGAAATAAATATATAGATGCCGTTTCTTCCTGGTGGGTAAATACGCTGGGACATTCTAACGACAGAATCAATAAAACAATATATGAACAAGCTCAAAAAATAGAGCATGTTATATTTGCAGGTTTTACTCATGAACCGGTTGTAGAATTTTCAAAAAAAATTATAAAATTAATTAATAATAAACTTACTAAAGTATTCTTTAGTGATAACGGTTCTACGTCTGTTGAAGTTGCTTTGAAAATGGCATATCAATATCAGGTTTTAAAGGGACATCCCGAAAAGAAAAAATTTATTGCACTTAAAAATTCGTACCACGGTGATACTTTGGGTGCCGTTTCGGTTGGCGGTGTTGATATGTATCATAAGTTGTATAAACCGTTACTGTTTGAAATAAGGCAGGCAGAAAGCCCGTATTGTTATAGATGTCCTATGGGATGTAATAAAGAAACTTGTAGTTGCGAATGTCTAAAGTCTGTTGAGGATATATTACAGTCTGAAGCAAATACAATTGCAGGCATGATTATAGAGCCTTTGGTTCAAGCAGCCGGTGGGATGATTATGTATCCTCCTAAATATATAACTAAATTACGTTCCATTTGTGATAAATATAATATTCTTTTAATTGATGATGAAGTTGCAATGGGCTTTTATCGTACAGGTAAATTGTTTGCCTATGAACACGCAGGTGTCGTTCCTGATATTATTTGTGCTGCAAAAGGTATAACAGCAGGCTATATGCCTTTATCTGTTACCATAACTACAGATGAAATATATAATGCCTTTTATGACGATGATATAGATGGCTATAAAACTTTTTATCACGGTCACAGTTATACTGCATATCCGCTTGCTTTGGCTGTTGCTCTTGAAAATCTGAAAATACTTGAAGAAATGAATATTGAGGAATATCTTAAACCCAAAATTGCCAAATTTTCAAAAGAACTCGAAAAATTCCGTTCTCATAAAAATGTTGGTGACATAAGACAAACAGGTATGATTTGTGCTGTTGAACTAGTAAAAGATAAAACAACAAAAGAACCTTTTGCGTACGAAAACGGTATAGGTAAGAAAATATATTTGGAAGGTTTAAAACTAGGTGCAATATTACGACCAATGTGGAATTGTATTTACTTTATAACTCCGTATATTATTACTGAAGAAGAAATAAAAAAACTTACTGATATTGCATTTGAAGCTTTAAACAGAGTACTTCCGAATAAGTAGTTGAGGTATAGACATGGAATATTTTATAACTGGTATTGACACAGATATCGGAAAGACTTATGTAACAAGAGGTATTGCCATTGCTTTTGAAAAAGAAGGCAGAAGAACAGGCGTATATAAACCTTTGCAATCAGGCGCAATTAAATCCGAAAATGGGTTTTTAGCACCTGATTTGGAAGCTGTAAAAAGATTATCATCAACAATTAACACAAAATGTTCATATCTTCTGGAAGGAGAAGTTTCTCCTGCTCTTGCAGCAAGATTAGCAGGTGTTAGAGTTGATATAAATAAAATTAAATCTGATTTCAAAGAATTTTCATCGTTAAATGAAGTAACACTTGTTGAAGGCGCAGGTGGCATTCTCGCTCCTGCAGTTGATAATATGCTTTGTGCCGATTTGATAAAAGAACTTAATATTCCTGTAATTATTGTTACTGTTCCATTTCTTGGCAGATTAAATCATACATTATTAACAATCTTTTATGCAAAAAAGAATAATATTCCCATAAAAGGATTAGTTATAAATAAAATACCAAATTCAACCGAAGATTTAGCAACAATAAACTTTATAAAAGAGTTAACAATGTATACAGATGTTCCAATTATAGGAAAAATACACGAATCTGATACTAATAATATTTCTGAGTTTTCAGAGTTAATAAACAAGTTGTAGAAAAATCATTATAAATAGATGTAAATGATATTTTTGCATTAAAGAGGGTTATTTTTTATTTGACCGTTTCTTCGAGGAAATCTGTTTTCTGTTTCTTTTAGTTTTTTTACAATTACCAAAACTCTTTTATTTCCATCTTTTAATGGTAGTGAGTATTCTATTTTATCTATAATTTGAGCGTTTAAAGTTTTTAAAGCATTTTGAGCATTTATTATTTCTTTATCTGCTTTTATTGATTTATAGGCTATAAAGTAACCGTCTTTTTTTAAAAAGGGAATTGAATATTCCAAAATAATTCTTAATTCAGCCATTGCTCTGGATACTACTATATCATAATAACCTTTATTATTGTCAGGCAAATTTTCTGCCCTTGTACATATTGGAAACAAATTATTCAGGATTAATCTTTGTTTTATATATTCTATAAAGTTTATTTTTTTGTTTATTGAGTCGATTGCATATATATTTGTATTCTTATAAAAAATTGAAATTGGTATTGAAGGAAATCCTCCGCCGGTTCCTATGTCCAACATATTTTGGGGAATAATATTATATTTTTTTAGAAATAAATTATATGCAAGACTGTCATATATATGTTTTTCAAATAATAATGCAGCATCGTTTTTACTTATTAAATTAACTTTTGTGTTGTAGTCTAAAAATAATGCGGAAAATGAAGACAACTTTTCTTTTTCTTCATCCGTAGTATCTATTTCTAATTTTTTTAGTTCTTCATACATTATTTTTTATTCTTTATTTCATTTATCAGTCTTAGAAACTCTACTTCTCCGAGTTTATTTTTTATTTTGTTAATTTTGGTATCTATTTGTAATTTAACATCTTCTATTTCATTGTTAACAGATAGAGTTCGTCCAATCATAAAGGATTTAAGTGCTTGTTTATAATAGCCGTTTCTGCTATAAAAAGCGCCTGTTTCTATATATGCAGAAATTTGATAATTTATGTCATCTATATTTTTAGCTGCTGATATTGCATTTGCATAACAGTCATAAGTACTTTCAGAATTTTGTTCTTCCAATATTTTAGCAAGTTTCAAATAAGAATAATACAATCCTTCAGAGTTATTTTTCTTTGTATCTGCGGCTATAGAAAGTTCAAAGTACATTTTAGCTGCAGATAAATTGTTGTTGTCAAATGAAATTTCTGCCATATTCGAATATGCAGATGCTAGGTATTCATTTTTATTTGCATCATTTGAAGTCTGTACACATCTCAAGTAATATTTTAATGCGACATCTGAATTTCCTATATCATCTAATAATGAAGCATACTTAAAATAACATTCACACAATAATTCCGTATCAGAAAGTTTTTCAGCTTCAGAAAGTGCTTTTTGAGCGAATTTTGCAGAAGTTTCAATATCCATATTATTATCTTCCAAATCTGATAATTCAAGGAATACTCGGATTACCATTTTTGAGCTTACGCCTTTTGGTGAATATAAGATTCTTTTGTAAACTTCTTTTGCTTTGTCAAATTTATATGATTCGGAATATATTTGAGCTATGCTTAAAAGACTTTCATTTGCTTTTTCAATGTTATCTTCTATGTATAATTGATATACCTTTTCATAATTATTAATGGCTTCATCATTATTTTCTATACGTTTATAGCATATTGCCAGTTTTGTATAAATAATAGGTTCTTTGTATTTATACATTGAATCATCTTTATATGTTAATGCTTTATTGTAATATGTAATAGCTGATGAAAAGTCAAATGCGTTTTCATAACTTTGAGCAATATCAACATATTCTTCAAGTGAATTAGGAACAATTATTGTGTTTTGTTCTTTGTTCTCAATTTTTTCTTCTGTATTCTGCGATTGAACATTAACAATGTTTTCAAAATGTTTAGTTATTAAATCATCAGGTTTTGTTGCATTTAGCAATATCGAGTCAGTATTAGATAGTTCAAATCTTTTAATTCGTTCTTTAGGTTGTTTAATGTTCCTTTTTGCTGCAGATGATTGGCTTTCTCTAATGGCTTCATATCCGCTTGTTCTTGAGTAGCTTAAATATGTGAAATCTTGTACATCTGAAAGCTTAGGACGTCCCATTTTTTCTATTTCTTGTTCCAAAGTATTTATTTTTGACTGGTGAAATGCTATTTCCTGTCGCATTGTTAAGCGGGACAAAAATAATTCTCTGTCAAAAGGTTTTAAAGGTAATTCTGATTCGTATACTTCAAGAAGATATTTATGTACTTTTATTTTGGTTTCTAAGTTTATTGCCTTTATAAATTCATTTTTTATATAATCTTTAAGATAGTATTTGCCAAATTTTTCAGAAATAACATGTTTTAACAGTAAAAATTCAATATCATCTTCAGTTGCAAACTTTTGATTTACAAGAAAACTTAACGAAACACCATGTCTTAATACTGCTAATACAAGTAATAATTTTAAATATTTTTCAGAAGAAATAGATAAAATTTTTGAAACTAAAAATTCCAGAAAGTTTTTTGTTGATTTTTTATATTCGGTTGAAAAACTTGTCAGTGATATTTTAAGAGTTTGCATAATCAGTACGGAAAATTCAAGAAGTAAATAGTGACCTCTTGTAACTTTGTATAATTCTTGGCATTCGTATTTTGACCCTTTAATATCATTTAAAGAGAGATAATCAAACATTTCTTCCAACGATAAAGCTTTTAAATTATAGCTATTGCAAGATGTATTGGAAATTAAATCAGTTGTACGGAATGTTCTTGAACATATTATTATTTTGATTTTAGCAAAATGTGAAAGATAATTAATAAAATCAAGTATGTCTTTTTGAGTATCTTTGTTTCTCATATTTATTTCAAATGAATCAAAGATAAATAACATTGGTGCATTACAATATTTTATATATGCGTTAATTTTTTCAGAAAAGATAGTAGAGTCAACTTTGGGCAATGTTATTTTGGTTTCGTTGTGATATATAGAAAAATCTTTAAATAATGACAGTAAAATATCATCTAAGTTAATTGCTTCTTGGTATGAGTTTCTAAAAATCAGAACATCTTCGTGTATAAAATCAACAATTGTATCTGCTATATATGTTTTCCCTGACCCCATAAAACCGTTTAATATGAATATATTGTCTTCAGAATTTAAAAATTTTAATATCTGTGAAAGAGAATCAATATTATGGTTTAGAATGAATTCTTGTTCTTTTCCCGCAAAATAATATTTTAAGGGGGTATTATCATTCCTTAAATTTTTAACAGTATCTATATATGACTCTTTTATAAAATTATAATCCATATACTTATATTATTATATAATGCCCTTTTAGTAATCTGTTAAACAATGTATTTATTTACTATTAGTTACAAACCTTTGATTATTAGTTCCTGTGGTTGTATTATTACTTATTATGAATAAGTTCAGATTAAAAATATTATATTTTATATCTTTTTGTTTGCTGGGCTTAGCTTTAATTTATTCTTTTTATTTATTTTGTGTTCCCAAAATTCTTTCTTCATCAAAATTTAAAACTAAAATAAATTCGATTATATATGAAAAAACTGGCATTGAAGTGAATTCCGAACATTTTAATGTAAAAACTTTTCCTAATCTTATGATAAAAGTAGATGCCGATAAAATTAATTTAGATACTAAAAATGATGAATTAATTCAAGCTGATAATTTTGAAGTTTTATTTGATATAAAAAAAGGTTCTTTTAAGAGTATTAATATAGATTATATTTATATCAATGAAACAGGTTTTAAAAGTATAATAAAAGGCAATAAAAAGAGCAAAATTTCTGATATTAAATTTAAAGAATTGCCCGATGTCTTGGTTAAAAAAGCTGAAATATGGATAGATAAAGGTAATGAAGACAGTGTATTTATTACTGTTGATAATTTGCATCAATATAATGAAAATAATAAAACTTATTTCACTTTTGATTTGGAAATTGTTTCAAATCTATTGAAAAATCTTATAAATATTGGGAAACATGGTCGATTATATATTGATGATAATAATGTCTATGCCGAAAATTTACAAGCATTAATAGGTATTTCCGAGCTGAATATAAACGGAAAAATATTTGATAATTCTAAAAATTTTGATTTTAAATTGCAAGGCAAGGAACTTCCGGTACAGGATGTTATTTCTTCGATTTTGTATTTTCAAAAAATAAGAGAACCCGGCAGAAAATTTATAGAAAATTTTTATGATTATTCAGGAACGGTTGATGTAGACTTAAATATTAACAATTTAGGAATTGACGGGAAAGCAACAACAAAAAATCTTTCAGCTAATTCTGTTTTATTTGATGTTCCAATAAGTTTTCCTTTAGTTGATTTTATTTTTGAACAAAAATCTATGAATGCGGAAGCTAACGGAATTTTAGGAAATGAAAAAGTATATACCAATGTTTCTATACAAAATATGTCAACAACAGAACAGGAAGTTACTGGGTATGTTAATTCAAAACTGACTGAAAAATTTGCCGAGAAATATATTCCTAATCTTGCCATTAAACACTTTGCCGATACAAGTGTTACATATAAAATAAAAAATAAAGAAATAGATGTTGATTATTTGTTAAAAATTCCGCAAGGGTCTGATTTGTATTATAAAACAATATATCTTGGGCTGGCGGATAAAAATAGAAGATTATTAATAAATACGCATAAGTCTGCTGATAAGCTATATATAACAAATTACGATTATTCTACTCAAAACGGCAGTGAAATTTCTAAAATCATAATGGGAAAAGGTTCTTTAACTAAAGAAAACGGGCATTTTATTCCGGATTATATAACTTGTAAGACACAAAATGATGCTCCTGTATCTGTTGCAGGTTCTTTCTATAAATATGTTGAAGGTGGGTTCTTTAACGGCGATATAAAATATGATTTCAGAAAAAAGTTGTTAACGGGGATATTTGATATAAAGGATTCCCAATATAAGAACTTTAATGTTAAACAAGCAACTGTTAATGCTACAGAAGAAAAAGTATATATAGAAGCAACAGGATCATATAAAAATTCACCGTTTGAATGTAAAATATCTGGTCTAAATAAATTTTCAAAACAAATAAAAATATATGATATGTATTTATTTTTGGATAAATATATTGTAAAAAAGACGAAAACATCAGATAAAATATCAGTTCCGGAAATAACAAATAAAATACAAAAAACTGTAAAACAAATTGATGTTGATGTTGATAAATGGACAATAAAAGTAAATAAAATTATCAGAAACAGACTTGTAATATCTGATATATTAGTAACCGGAAGTATTCATAATAATATATTTAATTTTAATGTTTCAAACCTAAATTTTGCAAAAGGCTCAATTTCTGCTAACGGAAATTACAATTATAAAGATAAAAGTTCAAATGTTAAGGTTAATGCTAAACATATTGATTCCGCAACTGTAGCAGACGTTATTTTTGAACTTCCCGGACAAATAGAAGGTATTGCAGATGCTACTCTTGTTGCAAAAACGAAAAAAGGAATTGAAAATATTAATGCTTTTGTTAATTTTTCTATAAAAGATGGTTACTTGCCAAAACTCGGAAGTACTGAGTTTATGATAAATAAATCAAGAATGATTAAAAAACCTTTAAAATTTAAAGTTTCTGATGTTGTTAATATTGATATAAAAAATATGAAAGCATTAAGCTCTGATGTTGAAGGTTCCTTCTATCTAAATGATGATTTAATAAAGGATGCAAAAATAACTTCATCTCAAAAATATTTATCACTTCTTATAGAAGGTGACTATGATACTTATAAACAATATGCCGATTTTAGTATACTGGGTAAGTATAATAACAGTAAAATTACAAAGATAAAAATATTATTTGTACCATTATCATTAATCGTTAAAGTTATTTTAAGACCGGAAAAAACAATGGAGAAATATAAATTAAAATTGAAAGAAGTGCCTGAAATAGAAGCTGAAAGTGATGAAATTTCCGCCTTTAGAGTCAAAATTAACGGAAATATAAACAATAATGATGTTAAGGTCGAAATGAAGAGTATAAAATAATTTGCAAAAAAAATTTTTGTATTAAAATATAAATGTAGTCCCCTTTCGTCTAATGGTAGGACGCAACACTCTGGATGTTGCTATCGAGGTTCGAATCCTTGAGGGGGAGTTTTTTATTTCATATTTTTGTTATTAAAGGAGAAAAATATGTTTCATGTAATTACAGAAAGAGATTATTCCGAGTTTTCTAGAAAACAAATAGGTGAATATTCTGATTTTGAAAAAGCACTTGAAGTTGCAAAAAAAGCAATTGAAGGTAAAGATGATATGCGCTATATCATTGAAAAAACAGACGGTCATATTGACAGTTACGGTAATCAAATCGTTACTGTTGTTGCAGAAAGTGATTAGTCTTATAATATTGCAGAATATTTACCGCCGGGTAAAAATCATATATCCATTCCGTTAGGCCTTTGAAGGAATGCATATATGATTTTTTTATTAATGAGAAAGGTAATTTTATGGCTTGGATATATTTGTTTATAGCAGGAATTATTGAAATTGTTTGGGCTATCGGGCTTAAATATTCAAACGGTTTTACCGTATTAATTCCTTCAATTATCACTATTACAGGCATGATATTAAGCTATTGGTTTTTAGCTTTAGCCGTTAAAACTTTACCGATAGGAACATCTTATGCCGTTTGGACTGGTATTGGTGCGGTTGGGGCTGTAATATTGGGTATTGTATTGTTTAACGAACAAGTATCAGTGTTAAGAATACTATTTATATTATTGATATTAAGCGGTATAATAGGTTTGAAATTGACTTATTAAATGTACAATGATACAACTATATTAGTAGATTGGAATATATGGAACAAGGCTTTTTATTTGATAATAATACTAATCAACCGTTGGCATCAAGATTGCGTCCACGAAATCTTGATGAGTTTGTAGGTCAAACTCATTTAATAGGAGAAGGTAAAGTATTAAGACGCCTTATTGAAAATGACCAAATAACTTCGATAATTTTTTGGGGGCCTCCCGGAGTCGGTAAAACGACTCTTGCAAGGATTATTGCAAATAAAACTCATTCAAAGTTTATTGATTTTTCTGCTGTTACAAGCGGAATAAAAGAAATTCGTTCAGTAATGGAACAGGCTGAACAAAACAGAAAATTAGGTGAAAGGACTATTGTATTTGTTGATGAAATACACAGATTTAATAAAGCCCAGCAGGATGCTTTTCTACCTTATGTAGAAAAAGGCAGTATATTCTTAATCGGGGCAACAACCGAAAATCCTTCTTTCGAGGTTAACAGTGCTCTGCTTTCACGTTCTAAAGTCTTTGTATTACAAGCATTAAAAACAGAAGATTTGGTATCTCTGTTAAAAAGAGCGGTTACTGATGAACGTGGATTTGGAAATCAAAAGATAGATATATCGGAAGAAATGTATGAAATTATTGCAAAATTTGCTAATGGTGATGCAAGAAGCGCTTTAACAACATTAGAGATGGTTATATTAAACGGAGATGTTGATAAAGACGGTGTAACTCATATAACTAAAGAAAATTTAGAACAATGCATATCAAAAAAATCATTATTATATGATAAAAATGGAGAAGAACATTATAACGTAATATCTGCATTACATAAATCTATGCGTAATTCTGACCCGGATGCTGCAGTCTATTGGCTTGCAAGAATGCTGGAAGCAGGGGAAGATCCCTTGTATGTTGCACGTCGAGTTGTACGATTTGCTGCCGAAGATATTGGTCTTGCTGACCCTCACGCTATGGGAATTGCGGTTGCAGCATATCAATCGTGTCATTATATAGGTATGCCGGAATGTACTGCTAATCTGGCAGAGGCTGTTATATATATGTCAATGGCACCAAAATCTAATGCTGTTTATATGGCTTATGAATATGCAAAACGTGATGCTGTTCAACAATTAGCTGAGCCTGTTCCTCTTATAATCAGAAATGCGCCTACAAAATTAATGAAGGAATTAAATTATGGTAAAGGCTATCAGTATGCTCACGATACTGATGAAAAATTGACGGCAATGCAATGCTTGCCGGACTCATTAAAAGACCGTGAATATTATAATCCTACGGAACAAGGATTGGAAACAAAATATAAAGCTAAGCTGCTGCAAATAAAACAATGGAAGAAAGAACATAAATCTGAATAAAAAGAGAAGTCCAAACTGAACTTCTCTTTTATTTTATTAATAGTTTGTTGCTTTTCTCATAAAGTATGATTGTGGGTGGTCGCATACAGGACAAACTTCCGGTGCTTTTTTACCTATAACTATATGTCCGCAGTTAGAGCATTCCCATATAGTATCGCCATCTGCGGTGAATACTAAACCACCTTCAATATTTGCGAGAAGTTTTCTGTATCTTTCTTCGTGTTCTTTTTCTATAGCAGCAACTTTTTCAAAAAGAACGGCTATTTTATCAAAACCTTCTTCTCTTGCTTCTTTAGCAAAATTTTGATACATATCAGTCCATTCAAAATTTTCGCCTTCTGCAGCAGCTTTTAGATTTTGTTTTGTATCTCCAATACCGTTTAATAATTTAAACCAAATCTTAGCGTGTTCTTTTTCATTATTTGCAGTTTCTTCAAATATTTTACTTATTTGAACATATCCGTCTTTTTTGGCTCTTGAAGCAAAATATGTATATTTATTTCTTGCTTGAGACTCACCTGCAAATGCTGCTAATAAATTCTTTTCTGTTTTACTGCCTTTTAATTCGGTCATAATTACCCCTTTCTTTTTATTAAAGGTCATTATATATCAGTTTTTGAAAAAAAATCAATTATGCTTTAGGTATTTCAAATTTTTGGGGCTTTTTGTTGTTTATTTCGGGATTAATGAAATTAAATGTTTTTGAATAAATATCATTTGCTCCTGTTACCAAATCTGATTTAACCAATAATGTATTGTATGTTCCTGCTCCGTTACGGTAGTAATCTCTGTTTAAAACAACAACATCGCAATCTGCTTTTTTAGCAAACTGTTTTAATTGTTTTACTTCATCATTAGGTGATAAAAGTCTTGTGCTGCCGGCTAAATAAACTTTGCCGTTAAAATTAACTTGCATATATTTCTCCTTCCTTGAAACCAATATAATTCGTGCGCAGATATATAAAAAACGTGCCTGGAGGGATTCGAACCCCCGACCTTTTGGTTCGTAGCCAAACACTCTATCCAGCTGAGCTACAGGCACATACTCAATAAATAATGTAATTATTACTTATCGAACAAATCAATAATACAACATAATTTTTTATTATCAAGTAAAATTTACCCTTTTTGTAATTATTATTTGCAAAAAAAAAGCTGCCTAGCAGCTAATACTTAATAATCTTGGGAGGAGATTTGGGGATTTGTTACAATTATAATAATTCACATACGGAAAAATGTTTATATTTTTAAATATAATTTTAATAAAAATTTACATTGTATTGATTTTCTTAGTATTCTTGACTGGAAAAAATCCTCTGTTTTTCATAAAATCATGTTAGAGGTGGAACATGTTAAATAAAATTTTTATGATTATATCTTTGTTTTTCTTTTTATATGCAGCAATTTTTATAATATATTTTACGGTTATCGTTCTTTCTGTATTATTTAATATAAAAAGAAAAAGTACTAATAATATAAGACGTGAGTATAAGAATATTATTGTTGCAATATATTCGCATAATGATGAAAAAACTATCGTTAATTTATTGGAACAATTAAATAAACAAGATTATCCGAAAGGCAATTATCAAACTCATATAATTTTAGATAATTGTACTGATGATTCTTCAAACAGACTAGAATTTGTTGGTGGTGCAAAATTATGGCGTTTAACGGATGATGCGCCTCTGGGACGAGATAAAGCTACTTCATGGCTTTTAGAAAATCTTATGTCTTTCAAGAAAGTTGATGCTTATGTATTCTTGAATGCAAACAGAATGGTAAAAAGTGATTTCCTTTCAAACGTTAATGAAGCATTACAAGAAAATGACGTCATTGTAGGTTCAACCGAAATCTTTTTAGAAGATGCCGAATATAAAGATAAAGTATGGTCAAATGTTAATGATTATAATGCTAATATAATGAAATCAGGTCGTTCAAATTTAGGGCTTGCTGTTCCTATTGATTCAGATATCACCGTAATTAAGCATGAAGTATTGGAAAAAGTTCAATGTATTGATTTCAAAGATGCTAATTCAGAGTTAAAATACTCATTCCTTTTAACGAGTGTCAATTATGTACCTAAATTCGTACCTGAAGTTAAAACTTATGTTTCTTCTAACGATTATTTAGTAAGACGTCCTGACTTTTCATTTAAAATGTCATTGTTCTTCCATTGCCTTAATTTAAAGGCTTTATCGAATCTTCGTTTCGCAGAATTTTTATTTTCATTGTTTAAACCAAATCCGATAATATTAATTTCAATGTTATTAATAGTTGGTACCTATTCATTTAACTATTATTTCTTATTTGATTTTCCTTGGTCAGTATTTTTTGCTGTTGTTTTGGTTATTGTATTCAGCCTTTCTGTATATAAATCAAATATAGTAATACAATCACTTGTTTATCTTGCAGCTTGTCCTTTTTATACATTGGCAAAAACAATAGGTGATATGACCTTTATAAATAAACTGTTTAAGTTCTTTAAAAGAAAAGAACAACAAGATATTGAAACAATTTCTGTTCCTGTAAATGTTACAAACGGAAGGAATGTATTTCCTTGTACTTTAGAATTAGTATCAGATAACGGCTTTAAAAAAGCAGTATTTCATTATAAAAATAAAAAACAAGAAACTCAGCAGAGTTATGTCAGAATGTGTGATGCCGTAAAAAATATTTCGGATATATTGGAACAACATGGTTTCAGAATGAAGATATGTCAATCTTGTGCATATTTTGCACCAAAAATTGATGGTACTAATAATATGGTTAAAGGATATTGCAATAAAAAAGCAGTAGATGACCCTAATTTTGTTGAATTGCCTGAAACATTGTTATGGTCTACATGTGAATACTTTATTCCTCAAGAGGTTAATAATGTAATTGATATTTCGAGTTATATTAAAAACAGATAATATTACGAAATATTAAGAAATTAAATCATAAATTTAAGTTTTGTTGTCAAATTGCCGATAGTTATTAATGTGAAAGTAATATCGGAGAAACAATAAAATGGGATTATCTTCATCACAAGGCAGATTGCTGATGCTCACATCAAGAATGAGTGATGTTGAGTTAAGCGAAATTCTGATTTCCCAGAGACAAAATAGATTGGCTTGGGAAAAATCTAAAATAGCAGATGAATACACACAGGCATTGAGTAATCATAAGCTTGTAATTAAAACTGATCCGACGTCAAAGGATAAGGAAGATTTGACTTACAATACTTTGACTAATGCAGGCTATTTAGTTACAAATGAAAAAGGAGATATCTATCTTTTAAAGGATGAAAATGGTGATTGGATAGTTCCTAAAAATTTAAACGATGAATATTTATTAGAAACTGATGATAATGGTAAATTAAAACTTGATGATGATGGCAAAGCAACATTTTCTGTTGGTGCTTTAGGTCAAGAGTATAAATTTAATGTGTATGATGGAAGTGATATTCTTAATAATAAAGAGATACTTCAAAATTCATTAATTAATGGTCGTGTCTTTGTTGCAGATCCTGCTAATTCACAACCTGCACTTGGGATGGCTATGCTTCCTTCAGAAACAAGTATAGAGTACATTCTTGATACTTCGGATGATGCTCAAGCAGAAAGTAAATATGAAGCTGAAACAGCCAGATTGGAAAGAGAAGATAATCAATATGATATGCAGATGCAGCAATTAGAAACACAACATGAAGCTTTGTTGAAAGAATACGATTCAATTAAAAAAGTTATAAGTAATAATATTGATAGAACATTCAATTTATTCTCAGACGGCTAGTACAACTATCTTAAATTGTAAATAAATTTAAAAATTGCCTTAATTTTTGAGGCAATTTTTTTTATAATATGTGTATTAACATTTGTTAATAAATTAGCGAAATTATGTCAATATTAATTATTTACCAGCCTTTTTAAAAGTATGAACAATATAATTTCTCCCAGTGTGTATAATCAAAAACAAATTCCTGTTAGTAAAATTGACTCTCAACAGGGAAATTTTGGTGCAATTGACACTGAAAAATTAAAGCAGGATACTGTAGAAGTTGCTCAAAAAACTGAAGAACAAGTAAAAGAAAACTGGTTTTTTAGAACTTTAAGAAATACATTTGGAGTAAAAGATCCGAAAAAGTTCACTATATCAGCAGCTTTAACGATTGCAACAGTTGTGGGATTGGCAGCTATCGGTAATAAAATGGCTGACCCAACAGCTGAATTTGGAGTTGGTGTTGATGAAAAATTAAAAGCTAATAAATTGTTTTCAGGTATTTCTAATATCGCAAAAAAAGTTACCGGTGGAATTAAGTCATTTGTTTTAAAACATTCAAAAACCGCAAGAGATTTAGAAGATACTTTTAAAAACAGAATGGCAAAACCAAAAACAGATTTAACAAGAGGTTATGGGCGTGGTTTTGTCAGTATATTCAGTTTAACTCCTGTTGATATTATAAAGAAGGCATTTGCACCTCAAGCAAAGGATTATGCAAGATTAACCGATGAAATGGTTAATATTTCAAATACATTAAATGGTACAGGAGAAAAAACAAAGAAAGGTTTATTCCATTTAGCGTCTAAAGCAGCTAAAGGCGTAAGTGAACTTAGCTGGTCTGATTATGCAACTGCCCAAGAAAAGCAAAAAGAAATATACAATAAAGTCTTAGGTTCTGTTAAAAAGCTTGTTGGGGATACAGATGGCGGTAAAAATGCGCGATTATTTACTGACCACATATTGGGATTAGGCTCAGATAAGATTGATAACAGAGAATTTTGTTCATTATTATCAAATGCTATTCGTGAAAATTTTGGTTGTACAGATAATAACAGAAAATTTTTAAATATATTAAAAGGTTTAAAGGCAGGAAATATCGAAGGACTTGATGTTTCCGAATTTACTAATGTTAATATGAAAGGCGGAGGAATTGTTGGTTCATGGTGGCCTGTAAATATTATAAATAAAATTATTTCAACAGTTACAGGAAAACCCTCAACATTTGGTCGTGGCAGATTGGGTGATTCTTTAATAAAATTTAATGCAGTTAATGGTACTCTTGCTGATACACAGTTAGGAAAACTTGTTCAAAAGTCTGTGATTGTTCCTACTGAATCCATATCAAACTTCGTAAATGATAAATCAGGATTAGGTGTTGGCTTATGTACTACCGTAATGAGTACATATAATGCTGCTCAAGATGCCCCAAAAGGAGAAAAGGGTGCTACTGTTGCAGATAATTTTGTTGGTACAATTGGTTCAATTGCAATTGCAACTCCTTTGGCATTTAAAACGACTTATGGACTTGCTTCACTTGCTAATTTAAAAGGAGATGGTATAATTTCCGGACTTCTTAAAAAAGTCGGTAGTATATTTGCAATGGGGCTAGATAAAGTTGCAGCAGACGGTTCTAAAATTGTAAATAAAAGTCATTTTAAAGGCTTTGCAGGTGGTGCAATGAGATTTATATTGATTATGTTTGTATTTTCGTCTTTATTTGCAAAACCGATAAATAAGTTAATACATAAAGTATTTGGAACTCCAAGTACTAAGAAAGCAGAAAATAAAGACAACCAAAATAATCAAAATAATTCTAATAATCAAATTAATGATGCTCAGTTGAATGCCGCAATGAAACAAGAAAGTCCTCAAACTGTTTCAACTGTTATTAATGATGTAAAACCTCAAGATACATCAACTTTAGGTGATACAAACCTTATAAAGAGATGGACGCAATTGCCTGATTCTAATCAACCGCAAGAAAGATATATTCCGTCTATACCGGTGAATGTAATTAATAATCAATTTAATTTGCCAAATAATAGTCCAATTGCATCTCAACCTGTGATTGAAGATGATAAACAATTAAAAGAAAATGATCAAATTGCTGCATTTAATTTGTTTAAGAAAAAAGATAAAGGTGAAAGATATATCCCTAAATTAGAGCAAGCCCAAACAAATGAGCAAGAACAAGAAGCAGCATTACAAAATCAAGTTAATGAAATTTTAAAGCAAACTGATTCTGTTATTTCCAAAACTAAAAAATATCTTTAATATTAACAATAATTACTAAAAATGCTAATATTATTGTATGTTGATTCATTATATTGCACAATATTCAGACTATTTGGAAATAGAAAGAGGTCTTGCTGAAAATACTTTATTGGCATACAGAAGTGATTTGTATTCTTTATCCGATTTTTTGCAGCAGTTTAATCTGAATGATATTAACGAAATTCAACGTATACATTTAAATTTATATATAAAACATTTGCATGATAAAAAATATACTGCACGTAGTATAACAAGAGAAATTGCATCTATTAAAGGTTTTTTTAAGTGGTTAAGTGTAAATGAAGTATTAAAACACAATCCTGCTTTATCTATTGAGCAACCTAAATTGCCCAAGAGATTGCCAAAAGTTTTATCTATGCAGGAAATTAATGAAATCCTAAACGAGAACATGTCTCTTCTTGATAAAGCTGTTTTAGAGTTGTTGTATGCAGCCGGTTTAAGAGTATCAGAATTAACTGATATTCAGTTTAATAATATTGATTTAAAGTCTAAATACGTAAGATGTATAGGCAAAGGTTCTAAAGAAAGAATTGTTCCTATAGGAAAAAAAGCATGCCTTGCAATAAATAAATATTTAAATGAACGTGAATTTATTGTAAAAAAATACAATATAAAATCTAAATATTGTTTTTTGAAGGATAATGGTAAAAAATTAACAAGACAAGATGTATATATTTTTATAAGAAACCTTGGTAAAAATATAAATAAAGATATATCACCCCATACAATAAGACATTCATTTGCGACACATTTGCTTGAAAATGGCGCTGATTTAAGAGTTGTTCAGGAACTTTTGGGACATAGTGATGTTTCTACTACACAGTTATATACTCACATTAGTAAAAAGCGATTAAAAGAAATATATTTTTCAATAAATAAGTAAAAATTTAAAATCATTTTAAATGACTAGCAAAAAAAATTATTATGAGTTTTCATATTAGTGAGAATGGAAATAAATAAGGTACATTATGAAAATTAATTCAATTAATTGTTTTAATCAAAACAATAGTTTTAATGGTTTATGGGGACATACATCTAAAAAGACAGATACAGACCCTGTTATAAATATTCCAAGAACAGTTACAACAAAATATTATTATCCTTTTAAAGATGAGTCTTCTGATCAAATAGCTTTAGCTACAAAAAATCAAAAATCAGCAGATATATTATCTATTAACGGTCAGAGAAGATATGTTATTCAAGATTGTAAAGTTTGCGCAACTTTACCTATCACTGAAAATGAATATGGTTGGTATACAGGACTAACGGAAGAATCTTTTGCAAAACCGGATGAAGATTCTAAAATGAAAAAATTGGTTAAGAATATTCATCAAATGCTTAAAGGAAAATATACTGATAATCCTTTAGAACAAAAAAAATCAGCACAAAATCCCATTGTTGAAAAATTAATAAAACAAAGTAAAATATAAGTTTTAAAACAATAATAAAAAAGACTGCAATATGCAGTCTTTTTTTTATAGCAATATTGCTGCCATACAAGCTGAAATATATGATGTTAAAGTTCCTGCGATTAAAGCTCTTATTCCCATTCTTGCAAGATTTTTTCTCTGGTTTGGGGCGATTTCACCAATACCTGAAATTTGGATTGCTACAGATGAAAAATTAGCAAAGCCGGATAGAGCAAAAGTTGTAATTATAAAACTTTTTTCAGATAGAACATCTTTTATTTGTATTAAGTCAGTAAATGCTATTGCTTCATTTAAAACAAACTTAGTGCCAAGTAATGAACCTACTTGAGTTACTTCATTTAGCGGAATACCGATTAATAGTGCGAATACTGAAAATATTTTACCGAAAATCATTTTTATTGATAAATGTTCAAGATCCATTCCGATAAATGATAGGTTTAAGTGTAATGTATTGCTTGCAAAAGTACCGCATTTACCTAAAAAGAAATCAATTAGGGCTATGAGTGCAATTAATGCTATAAGCATGGCTAATACGTTTAAACTGACTTTCATACCATCAGTTGCTCCTTTTGATATTGCATCAAGTACGTTAACATCTGTTCTTCTTCTTCTTAATTTGATATCTTTCATTGTTTGAGGTTCAAGTGTCTCAGGATAAATTATTTTTGATACAACAAGAGCACCGGGTGCAGCCATTATACAAGCAGCGAGCATGTATTGAGCAGGAATACCAAGTCCTGCATAAACGGCAATTAACCCTGCAGACATGCAAGCCATACTTCCGGTCATGGATGCTAATATTTCTGAGCGGGTTAAATTTGGTAAATAAGGTTTAATCATAATTTGGGCTACAACTTGTCCTACAAAAGAACTTGCTACATTTGATAATGCTTCTGCGCCCGAAACATCCATTAATTTATTTACTATTTTCCCAAGAAATGCTACAACCCTTTGCATTATTCCGTAATAATATAAAATATTTACGAGTATCATCATAAAAATTAAAGCGGGCATAAGTTTCATTGCAAACATAAATGCTTTATCCCCAAATATTTCTTGTAAAATTTCAGGGCTGTTTGATAGCGGTCCAAATACAAAATCAGCACCTTCATTTGCAAATTCGAGTATTTTCTCGACAAATCTGCCTATGTATTCAAATATTCTTTTTCCGGGTTCAAACTTTAGTATAAAGACTGCCAGAAAAAATTGCAGAGCAATACCCACTACTACTGTTTTATAGTTTATTGCTTTTTTATTGTTGGACATCAAAAATGCAATTAAAAGTATTGCAATAATTCCTAAAATTCCAAATAAAATATTCATTTATTTTCCCACTATAACTACTATGTGTTTATAATACTATAAATAATTTATCAATTGAATTTATTTTCATAAGTTAATAAAAAAAGAGCTAATGCTCTTTTTTTATTGTTGTATTCAATTTTTTTGTATTATTTAGTTTTCTTTTGTTCTTCTATTTTTGCATTATATTTTGAAATTGCAGAGTCTCTTTCCTTTTCAAGTTCTATTCTTTGCTTTTCTAACGTATAAATTCTGTTTTGTCTTTGGGCATCAGATAATAATGTTGATTTTTCTGCTGCTTTTATTTTTGCATCTATGTCTTTTATCCTTGAATTATATGCAGCTTTTAATTCTTTTTTTTCATTTTTTAAAGTCTTTATTGCTGCTTCTTTTTCTAACCCTTCAACTGTAATTTCTTTGTTTGGAGGTAAGTCATCTATAAATTCTTTAGTATTGTCTATAGCTTTATCAGTAATATTTTTTGTTGATTCAGCAGTTTTCTTTGCTGCGGATTTTGTTGCTTCTGCAGTCTTTTGCGCTATATTTTTTGAGTTTGCAACGGTTTTATCTGTTGCAGATTTTGTTGTATCTGCAGTTTTTTGAGCTATATTCTTTGATGTAGTTACTGTTTTATCTGCTGCAGATTTCGTTGTATCTGCAGTTTTTTGAGCTATATCTTTTGTTGTTTCAGCTGTTTTATTTGCGGCAGATTTCGTTGTATCTGCAGTCTTTTGAGCTATATTCTTTGACGTAGTTACCGTTTTATCTGTTGCAGATTTTGTTGTATCTGCGGTTTTTTGAGCTATATCTTTTGTTGTTTCAGCTGTTTTATTTGCGGCAGATTTCGTTGTATCTGCAGTCTTTTGCGCTATATTCTTTGATGTAGTTAATGTTTTATCCGTTGCAGTCTTCGTTGTATCTTTTGTCGTTGTGATTGCTTTTTTGGTTATATCCTTTGCTGATTGTGTCGTTTTTGCTGCTGTTGTTTCTGTTTTTACTGTAGGAATTGTAACATTTAATATAGGTTCTACTGCATTTGCTATATTAAATAATGAACTTGCCATTATAGCGGCACTAACTAAAATTAATCCTTTTCTTTTCATATAATCTCCTCTGTCTCAATATATTACTACTTTACATTGTAAATTATATTTGTGTCAATAAAAAAAGAAGGAGATTATATCTCCTTCTTTTTTTTTATTTTTATTACTAATTTTTAAAAGAATCTCTGAAACTTTTTATTGCATTTTCTCTTTGTGTTTGTCTTGCTTTTGCATTCTTCGCAGCAGCTTCTCTTTTTGCTTTTATTTCAGATTTCTTATTTTCTATTGATTTAGTTGTTTTTGTTTCAACTGCTTTTGCATCTGATTTCGTTTTATTTACTGAGTCCTTAAAAGACTTTTCTTGAGCCTTAACTTTATCTCTTGCAGCTTTTTCTTGTGCTTTAGCTGCCTTTTCTTGAGCTTTTACTTTGTCTTTAGCTGCCTTTTCTTGAGCCTTAACTTTATCTCTTGCAGCTTTTTCTTGTGCCTTAGCTGCCTTTTCTTGAGCTTTTACTCTGTCTTTAGCAGCTTTTTCTTGTGCTTTTACATCAGACTTCGCTTTTTCTACATTCGATTTAAATGTATTTTCTTGTGCTTTCGCATCTGCTTTTGTTTTATTTGTTACTGAATTTACAGCATTTGTTGTCTTATTAGCACTGGACTTAACAGCATTTGTCGTTTTATCAGTAGCTGATTTAACTGCATTTTTTGAATTATTAATTGATTTTGTCAGTGCTGATTCTTGTTTTGTTGTGTTAACTTTTACAGTAGGTTTTGTAACAGTAATTGTTGCTGCATTTGCTGCGCAATATGAAAAACATATTATACCTGCCAAAGCTAATGTAAGTAATGATTTTTTCATCGTTCCTCCTTAAATTTGTTTAAAACCATTTATAACTTCTTCTGTTGGGATTAGATTGGTTCTGTCCCATAAAATTACTCTTTCGAGCTTGTTGCTGATTATGTTGTGTTCTGCCCGAATTGCCTTCCATTGCATTTCTGGTAGAATTTTCCATCATATCTGCTAATTTAGATGTTTTTACTTTTACTCCTGATTGTGGAATGAATTTATCAACATCTGTTTGGTATTCGCCATTATCATTTTCATAAACGTAAGCTGCGTTTGCACCTAATAATGTTAGAGAAAATATTACTGTTAGAAATAGTATTGCACTGTTTTTCACAATATACTCCAAATTTATTTAATATTTACGTTCTTAAATTTTTGGCTGCTTAAAAATGATCTTACATCTGCACGGCTATATTTTGATATAGATCTTTTATCTTCTCTATAGTAATTTGGACCTATATTAACAATTGTGAAATTCTTTGCCTTTACAGGACCTGCAGCTATTGTAACTTTTGATGCACCGAACGGTTTCGGATTAAATGAACCAGGTAAGTATGCTAACTTGTTTTGACCGTTTTCAAATACTTGATTTGAATATTTTACATTGTTAAGGTCAAGTTCTTTTATTTTAAAATTCTTTGTAATAATACTTCCAGGATTAGTTGTTATATCAATTCTTCCAGCAGCGAAGCAATCCTGATCGTCAACATATTTTGATGACCAATTTCCAATTGTTATAACCATGTCCATATTTGGTTTTATTTTAAATTCTATAGAATCTAAATGTGTTTTTAAACCTGTTGCTTCTTCTGCTTTCTTTTCAAAAGCATTTTTATTAAATGTTTTTGATAAAAATGCCGGATAAATACTGATAAATCCTGCATAAATAAACAATACTAATGATACAAGTATAAGAATAGCGTTTCTATGTTTTGTCATTTTTTGCCTTTCCTAAAATTACTACTCAAATATAATACCATATTGTTTGATTTTTTAACAATATTTTTATTGTAATATTATAAAAATAATATATATTTTTTATCTAACAGGTGCTTTACTATTTGTTAAAAATAAGTATTATATAATTATGAAAAAATTAATATTATTCGCAATTTTAATATATTTATTTATTCCTTCTTTTGCTGTTGATAATAATTGGGGTGAAGATTCCGGTGTGTTTACGCAAGGTTTTGAAGATCAAAAAGCTGTTTCAGACTCTAAATTAAAGCATGCCATTGATTATTTAAAGGAAAGAAATCTTTCACAAAAACAAAGAAAAATGAGAAGAGAAGTTCAACCGCTTTCGCCGGCTTACGATTCAGAATATTTAAAAAATTTTACCGATGAAAAAACAGCTGAAGATGAATTTAATAATTCTTTAACCGTAATGATACCTATGCAAGCATATAGTGAAGATGGTACTGTAATTGCTCCCGGATTTTATAAACTTTCTTGCAGAAAAATTTCTGAGAATAAATATGTTATGGATTTATCACAAGGAACTCAACTTGTTTTAACTGTTGAGGCAACTCCTACAAACCAAGATTTAGGTCAGGAATCTATTTCTTTTTGTAATGCCGAAATAATCGATAATGGCAGAATCAGATTAATGTACGGAAATCTTGATTTGAATTTAGTCAGCTATATTTATTTTAAATAATGCCTTTTCTTTCTTTTAATTCTTGCAATTCTTTTTGATATGGTGATATTTTCGTTAGTTTATCTATAATTGCCGGCATTTTAGATATTGTGTAATCAATTTCATCTTCTGTTGTGTATCTGCTTAGACTGAATCTTATACTTCCGTGTAAAGATGTAAAAGGAACGCCCATTGCTTTTAAGACATGACTCGGATCAAGACTTCCTGATGTACAAGCACTTCCTGAACTTGCGCAAATACCATAATCGTTCATATTCAGAAGAATTAATTCTCCTTCGATGTATTCAAATCCTATATTTGTTGTGTTTGGAACTCTTATCCTTGCTGCTGAATTTAATCTTGCATTGTAAATTTTGGATAGTAAACCTTTTTCCAGTTTATCTCTTAAACGTTTAATTTCTGTTGTTTCATATCCTAAATTATCTTTTGCCAGTTGGGCAGCTTTTGCCATTCCAACAATATACGGTACATTTTCAGTGCCGGCTCTTCTTCCGCTTTCTTGATGTCCGCCCATTATTAACGGAGTTATAAGCGTTGATGATTTTACATATAATGCACCAATACCTTTAGGTGCGTGAAATTTGTGTCCTGATACACTCATCATATCAATCTGTGTATCTTTAACATTCAAATCAATTTTTCCTGCTGCTTGCACTGCGTCTACAAATATTTTTGTTTTTGGATTAATTGATTTTACTTTTTCTGCTATTTCTTTTACCGGAAATATTGCACCGGTTTCATTGTTTGCATACATGCAGGATACTAATGCTGTTTTTTCATTAACAGCTTCATATAATTCTTCTGTATTTAATTCACCTGAAGCATTTACACCTATATATGTTACATTATATCCTTCTTTTTCAAGTTGTTTATATACATTTAGTACGCAAGGATGTTCAACTTTTGTGGTTATTAAATGAGTTTTGAGTCTGTCTGCCGCAAGTATACCTTTTATTGCCGTATTCGCAGATTCGCTGCCGGAAGCGGTAAACAATATTTCTTTCGCATTGTTTGCGCCAAAAAATTCTTTCATTGTTTCTCTGGCTTCTTTTATTGCTTTTTGATTTATAGCTCCCAGTTCGTACATGCTTGAAGGATTACCATAATTTTGTGAAAAATATGGCAACATTGCTTCAACAACTCTTTCATCTACTTTTGTAGTTGCGTTGTTATCTAAATATATAATTTTATTCATATTACACCTGAATTATTTCTATATCGTTACTAATGTGTTCTTTTAAAGTCGCTTCAACAAAATGGGTTAATGTTAATTGTGAGCGATTGCAAAGCTGGCATCTTCCTGATAGCTTCACTTTTATTTTATTATCTTCTACATCAATTAATTCAATATCTCCCCCATCTTTTCTTAATTCAGGAGAAATATATTTTTCTATTATGTTATTTATTTTTATAATCATTTGTGTTTTTGTAAGTTTTTCTTCTTTTTTTTCTACTCCGTTAATTGAATTAAGAATATCTTTTATTTTACCCTGACATCTGCCGCAAGCACCACCTGCTTTAGTATAATTTATGACATCATCAAGCGTCTTTAGGTTGTTGTTTCTTATTTCATTTTCCAAAAATGTTTTAGAAATGTTGAAACAGTTGCATACTATATCTTCATCTTCTTTTATTGTTATTTCTTCATTGTAATAATCTGCAATTGCAGCTTCCAGAGCTTCGTGTCCCATAACTGAACAATGCATTTTTTCAGGTGGCAATCCGCCTAAAGCATCAACTATTTGTTTATTTGTAATTTTTCTTGCTTCATCAATGTGTTTGCCTATAACCATTTCTGTTAAAATGCTTGAACTTGCAACTGCACTTCCGCATCCAAATGTTTGGAATTTTGCATCTGTAATAATACCTTTGTCATTAACTTTTAGATAAAGTTTAAGCATATCTCCACAGGATAATGACCCTGCTTCGCCTATTGCATCAGCATCTTCTATTGAACCTACATTCCTCGGGTTCCTGTAATGATCTATAACTTTTTCAGTATAATCCCACATAATTATTACCTTTTTCCCTATCCATTTTATTATATTCCAAAAAAAAATTATATTATCATAATTTAATAATTTATTAATTTTTTAAGTTTCAAAATAAAAAGGCGGTATGAAAACCGCCGATATAAAATACGAAAAAAGGATAAATTTTAAGAAAATAATAATTAGTATAATAATAGTTATTATGATAATAATTAAGAAAAACTTTTTTTATTAGCCAACACCGTTGAATTTCGGAGTAGCTCTGTCTATA
>JAFUEV010000064.1 GCA_017470245.1 bacterium
AAGAAAAGAAACAAAAGAAAAATATTGAAGATTTAGATTTGACAATAGAAAATATACAGTTTGAACAGAGAGAGGAACGCAGAGAGGGAACAAGAAGAAGAGGATACAGAAGAACTCAGGATAGAAATATCGTTTCTAGGGCGCAAAAAGATGCGGAATCAATAAAAGAAGTGGCAAAAAAGGAAGGCTATGAAGCCGGTATAAGTAATGCAGCTAAAGATATAGAAGAATTAAAAGATAAATTTGCCGAATTTTTTAATTATAAAGATGAAGTATTTGGTAAAGTATCAGATTGTATTTTGGATGTTTCTGTTGAAATAGCAAAAAAAATTATTAATAAAACAATAGAAACGGATAGAGAGTATATAATTCCTATGATAAAAGGAGTTGTAGAAGAAATAAATAAAACAGAAAATAAAATAACGCTAAAAGTAATGCCAAAGGATGTAGAAATAGTTAAAGATAAAATATCAGACATTTTTTCAGGAAATTATTTTGAAGCGGCAATATCTGTAATTCCGGATAAAGAGGTAAAAGACGGAGGTGTTATTGTTGAAACCTCAAATGGAATAATAGATGCATCAATAGAAACGCAATTAGCTATAATAGAAAAGGTTTTTGCGAAGAAAGAAGAAAGTTAGGGATAAATGGCGCAACCTCAGGGTGCAAAACCGTCAATGGTAAGTGAAATTGGTTTAGCAATATTTGTAATATTGCTGATAGTTTTGCTTATTTGTGAGTTGCCTCCGGTTATTGTAAACTTTGCAATAAGTTTTAATATTACCTTGGGTATTTTGCTTATGATGATAGCAATATATATACAAAAACCTCTGGAACTTGCTTCATTTCCTTCTATTATTCTTATTGGTACAATGTTTAGACTTGTACTTTCAATTGCTTCAACTAGGTTAATTCTTGCAAAAGGTGAAGCTGGTGAAGTTATCGATGCATTTGGTAATTTCGTAACCGGTGGTAATTTGGTCGTAGGTTTCGTTATATTTTTAATAATAACAATTGTACAGTTTATGGTAATTACAAAAGGTTCTGAACGTATTGCCGAAGTTGCTGCAAGATTTGCCTTAGATGCTATGCCTGGTAAACAGATGGTTATCGATGCCGACTTCAATGCCGGTTTGATATCACCGGAAGAAGCCGTTAAACGAAGAGAAGATTTGCAGCGTGAATCAAACTTATACGGTTCTATGGATGGTGCTATGAAGTTCGTAAAAGGTGATACAATGGCAGGTATCATCATCGTTATAATAAATATTGTCGGCGGCTTGTGTGTTGGTGTTTTGATGAACGGTATGCAACCGGGTGAAGCTGTTCAAAAATATACGGTATTAACTGTTGGTGACGGTCTTGCCGCTCAATTACCATCATTATTAATGGCTATATCTGCAGGTATCGTAATGACCCGTTCAACCGCTTCAGGCGGTTCATTGGCGGGGGATTTGGCAGGGCAAATTTTAAGCAAGCCTTCCAGCTTGATATTTACGGTTGTATTCTTACTGTTAATTGCAATGACAAGTTTTGTAACCCACTTACCGTGGTATACATTTACTGTTTATGCTTTGGTTATAATGGCAGCTTATTTAATTGTTTCGGTTAATAAGGATGTTCAATCTCAATTGGGACAATTGGAAAATGTTAAAAAGAGTATGAGTGATTTGACCAATCCAAACAGAATGTATGAACGTTTAGGTGTTGATGTATTGCAATTGCAAGTTGGTACAGGATTGTTGGTTATTGCCGATCCGGAGCAAGATGGTATGCTGCTTCCTAAAATTGCTGCTTTAAGACAACGTGTAACTGATGAATTAGGTTATATTATTCCGAATATAAGAATTATGGACTCTTCCGCAATTGGTGTTAATGACTATATGATTTCAGTAAGAGGTAATACTGTAGCTGTTGGTACCGTATATCCTAAAAAGACAATGGTTATTGCTGATCAATGGGATGCAACAGGCAGAGAAGTTCCAAAAGATGCAATAATAGGTATAGACCCTACATATCAAACACAGGCATATTGGTTGGATGCAGAACTTACTAAAAATTACAAAGATATTACGGCTGTTGATTCTGTAGACGTAATTATTACCCATTTACAAGATTGCGTAAGAAAATATGTAGATGAAATTATGACTAAAACCGATGTTCTTAAACTTATGGAACTTGTTAAGAGCCAAGACCCGACATTGGTTAATGACCTTGTACCTGCCATTATTTCAACGAGTGATTTGCGTAAAATCTTTGTTAACCTTATTAGAGAAAAGGTTTCAATTAAGGATATTATGTTCATTTTTGAAAGATTGTGCGATTATGCAAGATTTTCAAAAGAGCCTGATATATTGTCTGAACGTTTAAGAGCAGCACTGGGCAGACAAATATGTCTTGCAAATTGTACTCCTGAAAAAATCTTATATGCTTTAACTTTATCTCCTGATTGGGAGAAAACGTTGGATGACAGTTGTCAAAGAACGGAACTCGGTACAATGTTCCTGTTAAATCCTATGCAAGTTCAGGAACTTATTGAGTCCGCAGCTTCAACATTAATAAGAGCGCATCAAAGTATAAATGTACAACCTGTTATACTTTGTTCACCAAGAATAAGATTACCGTTGTATCAATTGTTGGAAAGACATATCCCAACCATTGTTGTAATTTCTTATTCTGAACTTATAACGGATATTAGAGTTGAAGCGGTTGATACAATAGGTGAATCGGTAAATTATAATTTTGAGTAGTAAATAATGTTAAATCAAAGTACTGAAAAATCAATTGAATATGTAAAAGCGCAAGCCATTGAATTATTGAATAATACCAAACTTTATTCTTATAAGGGTACTGTATCAAAACTATTGGGTTTAACAGTAGAAGTAAAATTGCCGGGTTTGAAAATCGGTGATTTATGCTTTATTGAAACTTATGAAGGTGAAAAAAAACCGGCGGAAGTTGTTGCTTTTAAAGGTGAAAATGCTCAATTACTTTTATTGTATGACGGAGCAGGAATAGGACAGGGAAGTCTTGTAACAACAACAGGGCGTTCTATAAGTATTCCTGTTGGTGATTTCTTGTTAGGCAGGTTAATTAGTCCTTTAGGAGAACCTATAGATGGAAAACCAATGGATACAAGAGGTGCTGAATGGGTTAATATAGATAATCCCCCTCCTGGAGCGTTTGACCGTCCTATTATTAAAACTATGTTTTCAACAGGTGTTAGGGCAATAGATTCTATGCTTACACTGGGAGCCGGACAGCGTATGGGATTGTTTGCAGGTTCAGGTGTTGGTAAAAGTACAATGCTTGGTATGATAGCAAGAAATTCTGATGCTGATGTAAACGTTGTAGCACTGATTGGCGAACGTGGCAGAGAAGTAAAAGAGTTTATTGAAAATTCACTTGGTGAAGAAGGTATGAGAAAATCAGTTCTTGTATGTTCAACAGGAGACCAACCTCCTTTGATTCGTCAAAAATGTCTTCACTCTGCAACTGCAGTTTGTGAGTATTTTAGAGATAAAGGTAAAAAAGTCTTTTTGATGACGGATACTGTTACACGTTGTGCAATGGCAGGCAGAGAAGTTGGACTTTCAATCGGTGAACCTCCAACAATTAAAGGTTATCCTCCTTCTATATTTTCGTGGCTTCAAAAAGTTCTTGAAAGAAGCGGAAACAGTCCTAGAGGTTCTATTACGGCATTATATACAGTACTTATGGAAGGTGATGATATTAATGACCCTGTAGTTGATACTGTTAGAGGTATTGTTGACGGTCACATATTCTTATCAAGAAAAATTGCCGAAATGAACCATTATCCTGCGATTGATGTACTCGGAAGTATTAGTCGTTTGTTTACGGAAATTGTTACGGAAGAACATAAACAGGCTGCATATAAGATGCGTAAATTAATGGCATTATACAGGGAAAATAAAGATTTGATTGATGTGGGTATGTATAATGCAGGTTCAAATCCAAAATTGGATATTGCAATTGAACTTCAACCGCAAATAAACGCATTCTTGCAACAAAGAATTTCTGATAGCGTAACAATGGAGTCCACAATATCTACACTTATTTCAATGATGAAGGATGTTGATATCTAGTCAACCATTTCTTCAAGTGCAGCTATTTTCATTTTCATAACATCGGGCTTTTTACCTGTCCATATTTCAAATGCTTTTGCTCCTTGATAAATTAGCATATCAAGCCCTTGTATAGTTTGAATATCATTTCTTTTTGCTATTTTGATTAATTCTGTTTTTAAAGGATTATAAACAATATCATAAACAATTGAATCTTTGTTCATTGTTTTTATTATATCTTCATCAATCGGTGAAAGCCCCATTGCTTTACTTTTCATACCAATGGGCGTTGTGTTTACAAGCATTTTGTAATCTGATAAATTTGTTAAACTTTCTAGTTGTTTACAAGTCATACGAACGTTAGGAAAATTTTTTCTTAATGCTTCAACCATTGTTGATGCATTTACTATATTTCTTACATAAAAGTCTATATTAGACACTTTTAAAATTGAAAGTCCGACACCAATTGCTCTTGCTGCACCGCCTGAACCTAAAACTGCAATATTTTGATTTTCCAAACTTTTCCTATAATCTTCTGGAATAGCTTCTACAAAACCGTATACGTCGGTATTGTAGCCCATTAAGGAAGCATCCGGCATGATTTTTATTGTATTTGCACTGCCGGTTACATTTGCAACATTATCAACCCCTGAAAGAAAAAGTGTAACAGGAACTTTTAAAGGGATTGTAACATTAAATCCTTGAAACCCATTTGTACGAAGGTATTTTAACCTCGTAACCAAATCTTCTTGTTCGGTTTCCAAAATTTCGTATGTTCCTTCCAAGCCTACGGATTTTAATGCCGCTTCTTGTATTACTTTTGACATTGAATGGGACAGAGGGTAACCTATAAGTCCAAATTTATACATACCTATTCTTCTTCCATTTCTTTTGAAAAAGTACATTTTTTATTGCTGCAAACAAGTTTCTTTTCTTTTTTAGTTATTTTTTTAACTAATATATTTCCGCATTCGGGGCATTTCTCGTTAACAGGTTCATTCCAAGAAACAAAATCGCAATCAGGGTAGTTGCTGCAACCAAAGAAAATTTTACCGTATTTCGATTTTTTAAAGACAATTTCGCCTTTACCGCATTTTGGACATTTTACACCTGTTGATTTTATTATTCTTTTTCTGTGTTTGCAAGATTCACTTGTACATTCAAGGTAAGGTCCGTAAGGTCCTGTTTTTTGAATCATAGGTGAACCGCATTTCTCACATTTTTCATCAGTTTCAGCAGGTGGCGGTGCAACTGTTCCATCTTTATTTAACGGTAACATTGTTTTGCATTCAGGATATTTGGAACAACCTAAAAACTGTGTGCCAAATCGGCTTGTTCTCACAACCATTTTGCTTCCACAGTTAGGACAAATTGTATCTGATTCTATATTCACCCTTTGCATATTTTGTTTTGCGCTTGAAACAGTATCTATAAAAGGTGTGTAAAACTCTTTTAATACTTCATTCCATTTTAATTTATCTTCCGCAATTTCATCCAATTTTGTTTCCATTCTTGCGGTAAATTCATAATTCATAATATCTTTAAAATGTTCAACAAGCTGCTTGCATAATGTCATCCCGAGTGAGGTTGGAGCAAGAGCTTTTTCTATTTTTTCTACATAATTTTTTTGTTGTATTTTTGAAATAATAGGTGCGTAAGTACTAGGACGACCTATTCCGTGTTCTTCTAATGCTTTTACAAGAGATGCTTCGGTAAATCTTGGCGGCGGACTTGTAAAATGTTGCTTTGGCAAAATTTCTTTTAATTTTAAATTATCACCTTCTTTTAGGTCAGGAATTTTAGATGTTTCTTCTTTTTCATCGTCATCATTATATACCTTTAAGTATCCTTCAAAGGTGATTTTACTTACACCTGCCTTAAATAAACATTCGCCTGCTTCAATGTCGACAGTTGTATTTTTAACTGTTGCATTTTCCATTTGTGAAGCTACAAATTTACTCCAAATAAGTTTATATAATTGATATTGCTCATTTGTAAGATACTGCTTAATACTTTCAGGTGTTCTGTCAATATAAGAAGGTCGAATTGCTTCGTGTGCATCTTGTACGTTTTTTGATTTTTTTACATAGTTGTTTGGCGTTTTTGGATAATAATTATCGCCGTATTTTTCGGTAATAAATTCTTTTGCGGCTGCTTGTGCATCATCCGAAACACGAACCGAATCAGTTCTCATATATGTAATTAAACCAACAGGTCCATCAGTGCCGATATCAATACCTTCGTATAGTTTTTGAGCTATCTGCATTGTTTTTGAAACACCATAGCCGAGTTTATTACTTGCTTCACGTTGTAACGTAGATGTAATAAATGGTGCAGACGGTTTCCTTTGTGTATTTCTTGTTGATATTTTGGAAACTGTATAAACTCTATCTTTTGCTTTTAGATATTCAACTATTTCATTTGCTTCTTTTTCATTTTGTATATCAGCTTTTGAATTTTTATATTTTGAAAGCTCTGCAGTAAATTTAGATTTGTCTTTTAATAAGTCGGCAGAAATCGTCCAATATTCTACAGGTGTGAATGCTTTTATTTCATCTTCACGTTCACATATCATTTTTAATGCAACGCTTTGAACTCTACCGGCTGATAGGTGATAGTTTCTCATTTTTTCCCATAGAACAGGGCTTATTTTATAACCTACAAGTCTGTCCAAAATTTGTCTTGTTTGTTGAGCTTTTACTCTGCTCATGTCAATTTGTCTCGGATGCTCAACAGCATAAGTTACTGCTTTAGGTGTGATTTCGTTAAATTCTATTCTGTATACTTTTTCGGCAGGCACATTTATAACTTCATTAACGTGCCATGCTATTGCTTCTCCTTCACGATCAGGGTCGGATGCAAGATATACTTTGTCAGACTTTTTTGCTAAATCACTTAATTTTTTAACTACAGCCTTTTTTTCAGGAATTACTTCAAAAGATGGCGTAAAATCATTTTGTACATCAAAGCCTAAGACTTTAGGCGGAAAATCTCGTATGTGTCCGTAACTCGCTTCTATATCATAAGAACTTCCCAAAATCTTTTTTATTGTTTTTGATTTTGCAGGTGACTCAACTATTACTAATATTTGTTCTTTCTTTTTTGCCATGTTCCTCTACACTGTTATAATGTATTTTTCACCTTCAGTTTGTGAAATTACTCCATCCAATTCTAACTTTGTTAATATTACCATTAAATTATTAATATTCAAATTAGTTTTTATAATTAATTCATCCATAGTTAATGAATCTTTGCTTAAATAGTCAATAATAAGTTGTTCATCTGCTGAATATTTTGTGTTATCAATATTTTTTTCATTAGCAGTGAATTTTATTAATTGCCATTTCATTGCATCCATTATATCTTGGGTATTAGTTACAAGTGTTGCTCCTGTTTTTAATAAAGAGTAAATTCCTTCCGTATTAGGATTAGATATTAATCCGGGCATGCACATAAGTTCCCGCCCTTGTTCAAGAGCAAGTTTGCCTGTTATCATTGCACCTGATTTTAGAGCGGCTTCTGCTACTAAAACACCTTTTGAAAGTCCTGATACAATTCTGTTTCTAATCGGGAAATGCCAACTTAGTGCATCCGTATCGGGCCAATATTCAGTAAGTACTGCTCCTTTCCCGTTTATTATTTCATTGAACAATTTAATATTCGATTTTGGATATATTTTGTCGAAACCACCGCCAATTACGGCTATTGTTTTCATATTGTTTTCAACTGCAACACTATGTCCAACAGTATCTATGCCCTCTGCAAGTCCTGAAACAATACATATATCCGTATTGGCAAAACCTTCCAGTATATGTTTTAAGGTGATTTTTGCATTTTCACTTGCCCTTCTTGAACCCACAACAGCAAGCGTTCTTTCTAAGTTACATTGTGTAATATCTCCTAACATAAAAAGTCCTGTGGGCGGATTATATATATTCTTTAATAAGGTTGGATATCTGGAATCTTCAGGATGAATAAAATCAATTCCACGTTCTTTTATATAATCAATACATTCTTCAGGTGATATTTTTTTTCTTTCTTCTATGAATACATTTATTTGGTTTTTTGTAATATTTTCAACTTTCCATAAATCGTATACCTCAGCATGCCATGCCAGTTCTATTGAACCGAAATGACTGTATAAAGCATTAACAAATTCCGAATTGGTTTTTGTTAAGCGTGCAAAAGCATACCAATATTTATCATTATTATCCATAAACTATTGATAACATATAAAAACTACATAGTCCAGAATGAAACAAAACTTAAGCCATACAAGAGCCGTTTTCTAGGAGTTGTTCATACTTGGTTTTATAATATGCGGCAATTCTGCATGCTATATCAAGTTGTTGCTCTGCTGTATCTTTAGACGTAACACTTGAAAAATCATCAGGGTCATTAAACGTTTGTTCTTTTAAATAAATTTCAGGGGCTTTTCTTCCTGCAAAACTCACCGGTCTGATTGGTTGAGATGCCATATTTGACATTACAGGACTAATCGCTTGAATTTTCATATTAAAATGCCCCCTTACACATAAATACATGCAAAATCTTATCACAATCAATAATTATTTGCAACTATCTGTATTGGTTATATTTTTATATTTTATAGACATAAAAAAGGAGAACTTTATAAGTTCTCCTTTTAAATTTTGATTTATTAAAATTAGTATTTATAATGTGCAAATGCTTTGTTAGCTTCAGCCATTTTATGGGTATCTTCACGTTTTTTGCAAGCTGCACCGATACCGTTTGAAGCATCCAATAATTCATTTGTCAATTTTTCAACCATTGATTTACCGCTGCGTTTCTTAGCTGCATCGATTAACCATGTTGAACCTAATACCATACCTCTATCAGGCTTAACATCAAGAGGAACCTGATAAGTAGAACCACCGATTCTTCTTGCTTTAACTTCCAATAAAGGAGTTGCATTTGTTAATGCTTTTTTGAAAATTTCTAAAGGTTCATCTTTAGATTTTGTTTTTAAATTTTCTAATGTTGAATAAAATATTCTTTCTGCAACTGATTTTTTACCGCGTCTCATTAATCTGTTTATAAAACTTGCTATGTCTATGCTATTATATACAGCATCCGGCGCAGGTATTCTTCTTGCAGGTTTACTACGTCTTGACATTGTTTAAATCGCCTTTCTTATTTCTTTTTTGCTCTCTTAGCACCATATTTAGATCTGCTCTTTGCTCTGTTTGCAACACCTGCAGTATCCAAAGTGCCTCTAACAATGTGGTATCTAACACCAGGTAAATCTTTTACCCTTCCGCCTCTGATTAATACAACAGAGTGTTCTTGTAAGTTATGTCCGATACCCGGAATATATGAAGTAACTTCAAAACCGTTTGTTAATCTTACCCTTGCTACTTTTCTTAAAGCTGAGTTAGGTTTCTTAGGGGTTGTTGTATAAACCCTTGTACAAACACCTCTTCTTTGAGGGCAATTTGTTAACGCCGGCGATTTAGTCTTATCAGTTGTTCTTTGACGTTCTTTACGTACTAACTGTGCTATTGTTGGCATGTTTTCTCCTTGTGAATTATTTCCAGTGTTTTCTGTTCAGCACAAACAGAACCACTCACTTTTACATATATATATTGTTACTACAAGCAAAAATCAATGTCAACACTATATGTTTCAATGTATGAACATTAATTAAAATAAATTTACTGTTTATTTTTTAAAGCGTTATCAAGTGCGATTTCCAGTGTTGCTATTTTTCTTTGTAATACTTCTTTATCGTCAGTATCTATTTCGCTTTGTTGTGATAGTTTTTCATTTTTTCTAGCATAAAATTCTATTTGATCTTTATATCTTGCGCCTAATACTAGTGAATATACACAACCTGAGAATAAACCGAACAAGTATGCTGAAATTATAACGAAAAATGTGCTGACAATAACATAAGTTCCGTCAAATGATGCTGCAAACTGTGAAGTAGTGTTTGATTTTAAGTTCACTAATGCAGCTAACAGTATAATTATAAATAATGTTGTTTCAAATCCGATTAATAACATATTTTTTTTCATTTTAAATTGCTCCTTAAAAATTTGAGGACTTTTTCAATATCCCTGTCTAAATCAATTTCAAGTTTAATTATATCATTCTTTACAGGAGAGGTAAATTGTAATTTATATGCTTGGAGTACCTGTTCCGTTGTTTTTACTTTGAAAGGAGTCTTATTGTATAGCGAATCATTGACTATTGGATGTCCTATATGGCTCATGTGTACTCTTATTTGATGAGTTCTTCCTGTTTGAAGTGTTAATTCGATAAAAGAATATCCTTTGAAACTTTCTATTACTTTATATTGTGTAATTGAAGGTTTTCCGTCTTCTATTATTGCCATTTTCTCGGGTTTTGTTTTGTGTCTGCCAATCGGTAAATCTATTATTCCTGTTTCATCTTCAAAGTTTCCTTTAACGATTGCCAAATATTGACGTTTTGCCTGCTTCGTTTTTATTTGTTCTGCTATAAACTCGTGTGCTTTATTTGTTTTTACCACCATTAATAAACCGGAAGTGTTTCTATCCAATCTATGTACTATCCCGGGGCGCATAACTCCGTTTATATCAGATAAACCTTCGTATCCGTATTTGTATAAAAGTGCATTTACTAAAGTTCCTGTTGTTTCTTTTTCTGTAGGATGCGTTAACATCTCTTTGGGCTTATTGACAACAAGCATTTCTTCATCTTCATAAACAATATCAAGTGGAATATCTTCGGGTTCTATAATTACTGAACACTCATCATTCATATATACAATTATTTCGTCATCTGTTTTTAATTTAAAAGCTCCTTTTTCTTTTTTCCCGTTTACTAATACTTGTTCATTTTTAATTAAATTTTGTACTTGAGAACGGGAATTAAAAATATTATTTTGAGCTAAAAAAGTGTCCAACCTTCTGGACTCATCAATAGATTGGACACTAAAAACATATTTTTTGTTCATTATAAAAATTATTTCCTTGTAATTATTGCAAGTACTAAACAAACTGCACCAACAACAACCATGATATCAGGAACATTAAAATATGGGAAATTTGGCATAGCATTGATTTTTATGTAATCAATTACATAGCCGTATTGAATGCGATCAAGCATGTTCATTAAAATACCGGTTGATAAAAATGACATTGCCGGTAGTGCCGAACGTGAAATTCTTGATGAAGCTGCAATAACTATAAAAGTTATAACAAGTACAGCTAAAGCTGATACTACTATTATTGTATCTTGTTGTCCTGCAAATAAACCAAAAGCAGCACCTGTATTGCGTATTTCAGATAATGTTAACATCCCGTTTCCTATTTCAGGTGTCGGAGATATTCGTACTGCATTTAGTACAACCATTTTCATACCTATTGCTATTAAAGAAAATAATATACATAGGACGAAATATTTAATAATATTATACATGTCTACTACAGGTCTTTTTTGTCTTCTTTGTGCCTCTAATCGTGATTGTCTTTGTTTCCTGTTTAAAGGTTGATGCTGTGGCATTTACTCCTCCTATTCCGTTTTTATATTTTTATTTTCAGATAAAACATTTATTCTTTGCATTATAAAAGCCATGCCTGTCATATTTATGATAACAGATGATGGTTCAACCTGTGCTCTTGTAATTGCTAAAGATACTGTGGCATATTCGTTATTTCCATCCGTATTTGATTTTATAATTCTTGCTATAGAGTCATTTTTGACGGCATGAAAAACATCTTTCTTTTGAACCTGAGGGTATGTAATCGGTTCATTGACAATTGAAGCTACAACAAATGATTCGGATGGAAGTTTTGCATTGACGGAAACTTCGTAATCTGTTCCTGCTGTTATACATTCAGGTGTATTAATTTCAAAAGTAGAATTTTTTGCTTCTCCGTATGTTAATTCTACTTTTTCGCTTAATATAATGCTATTTGTGATTTTCCAGTCAATACCTTCTTTTCTAAGGTAATCAATATAATATATATCGGATTTTATATTGCCTGTTCCGTTCAGTTTTTCAATCGGTTTTGTTGTTTCTCCGATTGCTGTTTCATGAATTTTTACAATTGCAGTGTTACCTGTTACTGAAATATTTTGTATATTCGTAGTATATTTTACATTTTTATAAGCATCTGCAGCTGTATCCATCATTTTGAATACGATTTCTTTGTTAAAACCATCGTTATTTATATAGCTATCACTGTATAAATTTTTTAATTTTTCGGTATTATTTTGAGTTGAATATTTGTCATATTTTTTAAAGAAGCTGTTAATTTGTGCCTCCGGTGATTTTTTTAATTTATCTCTGAAGGTGACACGATTAATTATGTCTGTTTGGGTATTTTCTATATCATCAGCAATAACGGAAACATTTATATCCGTATCCTTTTGTGGAATTATTGGTGCTGCCTCACTCATTGGAATATTAAAACCGCAAAGTGTCATTAATGTTATTACAGATAATAAGTTACGCTTATTCATTTTTGATTTTTTCCTCTCTCTTCCCGTATATTATGCAGAACATAAAATCGGTACTTACCAATAATAAGTTTATAACATAAAGCCAAAAAACGATATCCACAGAATTCAGTATTTTATTTACCATCCCGAAAATGTAACCTAAAATTATCAGTATTAAAAATAATCTGCTTTTTCCTTTTACTGACTTTGTTTTATATGTTTTCATTACTGCAAACGGCCAGCTTGCTCCAAAACATATAAGCATACCCGCTTCAAATATGCTCATTGATTTTATTTGTAAACTTTGAACCAACCAATCTATCATATAATTCCTTTTTTATATTTAATAATTATATAGAATTTTAGCATAAAATATGTTTTTGGTAGAATACTTATAGACAGTTAAAGGAATTTAAAATGCTTCTTACAATTGATATCGGAAATACTAATATAACTTTGGGTGTATTTAATAATGATACAATAGTTCGTTCTTGGAGATTATCAACAGATATTACTCGTACGGAAGATGAGTATGGTGTTTTTATAAAAAATATTTTAAAAGAATATAATTTAGACAAAGAAGTCAAATATGCAGTTATATCAAGTGTAGTTGTTCAATTGACCGAAAAATTACAAATTGCCGTTCAAAAATATATTGGTATAGAGTCACTTATTGTCTCTCATAAAATAAAAACCAATGTTTCTTTAAAAACCGATATACCTTCTCAAATAGGTGCGGATAGAATAGCAAATGCATGTGCAGCCATGGAATTGTACTCTATTCCTGCTATAGTTGTTGATTTTGGTACTGCTACATCATTTGATATAGTAAATTCAAATAAAGAATTTATCGGCGGTATTATTACCGCAGGCATGAAAATACAGGCTGAAGCATTAAGTTCTAAAACATCAAAATTGCCAAAGTTGAATATTGAATTGGCTGAAAATGTTATAGGAAGAAATACTATTGATGCAATGCTCTCCGGTATTGTAAGAGGTCATGCCGCTATGATAGACGGACTATTAACAGAATGTGAAAAAGAACTCGGACAAAAAGCTACGGTTATTGCAACAGGCGGATATTCTTCCGTAATAAGCAAATATTTAAAAAGAAAATTTGATTATATTAATCCTGATTTAACGTTAATAGGGTTGAATATTATATATAAATTAAATAACAAATAAGTTTTGTATACGAATTTTCAATGTAAATCTTTTATGATAAAATCACAGAAGAGATTATAGGGAAGTTTTAAATATGAAATATGATAATGTGTTTAGTTTAATAGAAGAAATAACAATAAAAAACCAAAATAAAACAGCTTTGGGGCATGTGACTCCTCTTGGATGGAGTGAACTTTCATACAAAGGTTTGGGGCTACTTGCAAGACAATTAGCTTGTTATTTTATTAATGACTTAAAACTTGAAAAGGGTTCAAGAGTTGCAATATTGTCGGAATCAAAGCCTGAGTTTGGTGCTTGTATTTTTGGTAATGCTTTAGCAGGAGTTATAAATGTTCCTTTAGATATTAAATTAACTATATATGAAATGACTCATATATTAACAGACAGTCAACCGACTGTTATTTTGACATCTGCTTCGTATCTTCCAAAAGCAAAAGAACTTTTAAAAACCATAGACTCATTGAAACACATTATTGTAATTGATAAATGGGATACTATCGAAGAAGAAAATATAATTTCATTATATTCTTTGCCTAAAAATTACAGCGCAAATTGGGTAAGACGCCCATTAAACAGTACTGCATTTATTATATACACCTCAGGTACGACCGGTGCACCAAAAGGGGTAGAAATTACATTTAAAAATATGCTTGCACAAATGTATGACTTAAAAGAAGTTCTTGATTTGGTTTTTCCGCCTCGTGAGAATATGAATATATTATCAATATTGCCGATGAACCATTTATTTGAATTAACTGTAGGTTTTTTCAGTTATTTAAGCAGAGGATGCTCAATATATTATCCAAAGAGTTTGAAACCTAAAGATATTGTTGATGTTATGTACGAAAAACAGGTTGATTTTTTAACAACAGTTCCTGCTTTTTTAAAACTTTTAAAATCATATATAGAATCAGAAATATCAAAACAGCCTCAAGCAGTACAACAACAGTTTAATAATCGTTATAAGATGGCAGAATTTGTGCCAATGAATGTTAGAAGATACATGTTCCGTGATATACATGCTAAATTTGGCGGTAAATTTTATGGTTGTATCTCAGGTGGTGCGCCTTTAGATGAAAGTGTAGGTGAATTCTTTAAAAGAATAGGTATTGAAGTATTTCAAGGCTATGGGTTATCTGAAGCCAGCCCGGTTGTTTCTATAGACAGAGAAAGACCTTTGGATTTAAAATCCGTAGGTAAGGCTTTAAATTCTTTTGAAGTTAAAACTGATTCTGAAACCGGTGAGCTAATGGTAAAAGGACCTGCAGTTATGAAAGGGTATTACAACAGACCTGACTTAACAGCAGATGTTATAACCGAGGACGGATGGTTACACACCGGTGATATTGCAAGGATTGATGAAAAAACAAAGAAAATTTATATAACCGGAAGAATTAAAAATATGATAGTCCTTTCCGGTGGTAAAAAAGTATTCCCCGAAGAAGTTGAAGCCGTTTTAGAACAAAATGAAAACTTTGCCGAAGTATGTGTTATAGGTATTAAAAAGACATTCGGTGAAAAGGATGGCAGTGAAGGTATTTGTGCTATTATCGTTCCTACTGAAAATGTAAAAAATAAATATCCGAATAAAGAAGATTTGGAAACAGCAATTACTAAAGAGGTAAAAAACATGTCTTTACAACTTGCAAGTTATAAACGTCCTGTTAAAGTAATAGTTAGAATGGAGCCTTTACCTAGAACTTCAACAAATAAAGTTAGCAGAAAAGAAGTTAAGGCTACTGTTAACGTATAATAAATATATAAAAGGTAAAAAAGAAAGACAGGAAATTTATTTTCCTGTCTTTCTTATATTAAATAATAAAATAAATGGTAAGTTCATATTATTGTATATTTTTGCGAGTGCTTTATATTAAACAATTATGCAAATTAAATATTAATATTTATAATATATTGTTATTGTCATCAATTTGAACAATTGTAGGTTTAAAAGATTTTGCTTCATCAGGAGTCATTTGTGCATAAGCGCAAATAATTATTTTATCACCGATTTGGGCTTTTCTTGCAGCAGCACCGTTTAAACAGAAATCTTTTTTACCTGCTTTGCCTGCAATTATGTATGTTTGAAATCTTTCACCATTGTTAATGTTTAAAATATCAACCTTTTGACCTTCAGACATATTTGCTTTGTCCAATATATTTTTATCAATAGTAATTGAACCTACATAATTCAAGTTAGCATCCGTAACTGTTGCTCTGTGTATTTTTGCGTATAAAAATTCCAATAACATTATTTACATTCCTTACAGAGTTATTTTAACAAAAACAAATTACTTTGATGCATTTTTTATTAATTTCTTAATATAAGATTTTATTTCATTAACCTGTTTCGGCTTAATATACTTGAATTGCCCTCTTTTTAAGCCTTGTAAATCAACAGGTCCCATGCTCATTCTTTTCAGAGAAATAACGGGATGTCCCAAACTTTCTAACATTTTTCTTATTTGTCTGTTTAAGCCTTGATGCAAAACCATTTCAAGAACTGTATTTTTGCCCTCAAATTCAATAATTCTTGCTAAAGCATAAGCAATTTGCCCTTTTTCGATTTCTATACCTTTTTCCATCTTTTCTAAATCATTAACGGTTAGTTTGCCTTGAGCTGAAACCCTATATACTTTGGGCACTTTTATTGCAGGATGAGTTAATTCATTAATAAAATCACCGTCATTTGTGAGTATTAATAATCCTGTTGAATCTTTATCAAGCCTTCCTACAGGCTTTAAATTTTGTACTTCTTCCGGCAATATGTCATATATTGTTTTTCTGCCTTTTTCGTCTGACATTGTTGTTATATATCCTGCCGGCTTGTAATATCTTATATATACAAAGGGTATTGGTTTTATTATTTCATTCCCAATCATAACTCTGTCTTTTATAGAAATAATATGCCCCAATTCTGTAATAACAACACCGTTTACACGTACTTTACCCGTTTCAATATATTCATCCGCTTTGCGACGTGAACAGTATCCGGTTGATGCTATATATTTATTTAATCTTAATTTCTGATTTGCCATAATCTTATAATACAAACTACTTTTTAGTTATTCAATACAATGTCTGTTTTTTATTATTTTAATTTTAACAAACTGCAACAAATTGTAAAAACTAAGGATGAAGGGGGATTGTTTATAGTACAATTTTATTGTTATGTTTGATAATTTGTCGGATAAATTACAGGATATTATAAAAAAAGCTTCGGGAAATGCTTCTTTGACCGAAGAAAATATGTCTGATGCATTAAGAGAGGTCAGACGTGCACTTTTGGAAGCGGATGTTAGTTTAAAAGTTGTTAAAATTTTTATGTCTAACCTCAAGGAAAAAGCACTTGGGGAAGATGTAATACATGGTGTTAATCCATCTCAACAACTTATAAAAATTGTACATGACGAATTAGTTAATATTCTTGGTAATGAAAATAAACCTTTGGAACTAAAATCTCATCCTTCATTAATTATGATGCTTGGATTGCAAGGTTCTGGTAAAACTACTTCCGCTGCAAAATTAGCAGTTAAATTAAAAAAAGAAGGTAAAAATCCATTGTTGGTCGCAGCTGATGTTTATAGACCAGCTGCAATTACGCAACTAAAAACTCTCGGTGAACAAACATCAACAACTGTATTTACTATAGATGGTTCGACAAATGTTCAACAAATTGTTTCAAGTTCGGTAAATTTTGCGAAAGATAATGGGTTTAATGTCGTAATTATTGATACTGCCGGTCGTTTACAAATTGATAATGAGATGATGGCAGAATTAATGCTTATTGATAGGGCATTTAATCCTGATGAAAAATTATTGGTTATTGATTCCATGCTTGGACAACAAGCTGTTAGTGTTGCAGAGAACTTTAATTCGCAACTTGATATAACAGGTATAGTATTAACTAAGTTGGATGGAGATTCAAGGGGTGGTGCTGCACTTAGTGTTGTTCATTCCGCAGGTAAGCCGATTAAATTAACGGGTACCGGTGAAAAACTTGATGCTTTAAATGATTTTTATCCTGAAAGAATGGCTGATAGAATACTCGGAATGGGTGATATTGTATCTTTAGTTGAAAAAGCTCAAGAGGTTTTTGATGAAAAACAGGCTAAAGAGTTTGAAAAGAAAATGGAAAAAGCCGAGTTTTCATATAATGACTTCTTAAAAATGCAAAAACAAATGAAAATGTTCGGTTCTATTGATAATTTGCTTGGAATGCTTCCAATTCCGGGCTTGAACAGAGATACAAAAGAAACTATTGCAAATGAAGGTGAAAAACAGATGAAAAGGATTGAATCCTTTATTTCAAGTATGACACCTGAAGAAAGGGCTAATCCTTCTTTGATTAATACCTCAAGAAAACGCAGAATTTCAGCAGGGAGCGGAATTCCAATGCCTGAGGTTAATCAAATAATTTCTCAATTTGACCAAATGCGTCAAATGATGAAGGGCTTTTCTGACATAAAGCAGAAAGTAAAAAAAGGAAAAATTAAAATTCCTAAAAATTTTGGTAATGGTAAATTCCCATTTTAGGGTTGGGTTTGGAGATATTGTATGTTGACAAAAGCAATGATAATGGCGGCAGGGGTGGGTTCAAGATTGGAACCGCTATCAAGTGTGGTTCCTAAACCATTGGTTCCTTTGGTTAATATTCCTTCTATGGATATACTTGTCAATCATTTGGTCAAAAACGGAATTACCGATATTATTGCAAATACATATCATAAGGCAGACTTTATAAAAGAACATTATAAAGAACATGATTTTGGCATAAATATCAAATTTATTACGGAAGAAACTTTATCAGGAACAGCCGGCGGAGTTAAAAAATGCCAGTCGTTTTTTGATAGAAATCAAGATTTTATTGTAATGTCAGGTGATGGATTGTCCGATATAGATATAGAAAAGGCTTATTCTTCGCATAAGAAATCAGGTGCTATAGCAACAATTATTGTAAAAGAAGTTGAACATAAAGATGTTTATATGTATGGAATAATTGTTCCGGATGAAAAAGGTTATGTTGATTCTTTTCAGGAAAAGCCGTCAGTAAATGAAGCAAAATCAAATCTTGCAAATACAGGAATTTATATTTTTAATTACAGAATATTTGACTATATTCCGGAAAATACTTTTTATGATTTTGCAAAAAATGTTTTCCCTTCTATTTTTGCAAAACAAGAGAAAATTAATACATATATACATAAAGGCTATTGGACTGATATCGGTTCTATAAGTCAGTATAAACAATCTAATAAAGACATAATTGACGGAAAAGTTTCTTCAATTGTTCCAAATGTAGTGTGTTCTACAAGCGGTAAATATGTTTACGGTGAAAATTTCAAAAAGAGTTTAAATTGTAAGTTAATAGGAAATAATGTAATCGGTAATAATTGTGAATTAAAAGATAATTGTACCGTTAAAAATTCGGTAATATGGGATAATGTTACAATATCAGAAGGTGTAACAATAGAAAATTCAATAGTACTGCCTAATATAACCGTAAACAAATCTTTATCGGATGAAATATTATCCGATAAAAATCAAAGAGAAAAACAACCCGTATAGAAAGAGGCAAATAATGATTATAATAATGGAGCCTAATGCCACATCAGAACAAATAAAAAATGTTGTAAATGCACTTCATAATAAAGGTTTTAAAACAGTTTTAAATCACGGTGATGTTATGACTGTAATTGCTGCTATAGGTGATAAAAGATTAATAGAGCCACATTCATTTCAATCTTATGAAGGGGTTAGAAGTGTTAAATTAATTCAGGAACCATATAAACTTGCTTCAAGAGAAGGTAAGCAAGAAGATACTGTAATTGAATTTTCTAACGGAGTGAGAATAGGCGGATTGGAAAAACCGGTTTTAATGGTTGGTCCTTGTTGTGTAGAAAAAGATTTGGACGGATTATTAAGAGTTGCTGATGCAGCAAAAGAAATGGGCTGTCATTTTCTAAGAGGCGGTGCATTTAAACCAAGAACATCACCTTATGATTTTCAAGGTTTGGAAGAAAAAGCTCTTGAATATCTTGCAATAGCAAGAGAAAAAACAGGGCTCCTTATTGTTACCGAACTTATGGATACGTTGGATTTGGATTTGGTTTGTCAGTATGCTGATGTTATTCAAATCGGTGCAAGGAATATGCAAAACTTTAAACTGTTACACGCAGTTGGAAAGTGTGATAAGCCTGTTATATTGAAAAGAGGTGCTGCTGCAACAATAAGAGAATTTTTACTCGCCGCAGAGCATATTATGTATAACGGCAATGATAAAGTTATCCTTTGCGAACGTGGTATAAAAGGTGTTGATAATACTGCAACAAGAAATACTCTTGATATAACAGCTATTCCTGTAATTAAGAAATATTCGCATCTCCCTGTTATTGTTGATCCGAGTCATGGTACAGGAAGACGTTATCTGATTGAACCTATGGCAAAAGCAGGATTGATTGTCGGCGCACATGGTGTTATGATGGAAGTACACCACGACCCTGAAAATGCATCCTCTGATGGAGCGCAAAGTCTAAGTATTCCTATGTTTAAAGATGTTGCAAAACGATTGAATAAACTAATAGGAAGAATTGACTACGATAATAAACATCTTATGAGTAAGGTATAAAAATTGTATAAATTTAATTTTGAACCGGATGACTTTCAAAAAGAAGCATTTGAATGTATAGATAATTCTAAAAGTATTGTTGTATGTGCACCAACAGGTGCAGGTAAAACTTGTATTGCTGAATATGCAATAATGAAAGCACTTGATGAAAATACAAGATTATTTTATACAACGCCTCTAAAAGCATTATCTAACCAAAAATTTTATGATTTCGGTAAGAAATACGGTGAAGGTAACGTCGGATTATTAACGGGGGATACTTCAATTAACAGAGAAGCACCTATTGTTGTCATGACAACCGAAGTATTTAGAAATATGCTCTACAATACAAATTTTGGTAAAGTTAAGGACAATCTCAAAGATGTAAAATATGTTGTTCTCGATGAAGTTCATTATATGAATGATGAACAACGGGGTACTGTTTGGGAAGAAAGTATTATTTATTGCCCTAATACAGTACAGATAATTGCGCTTAGTGCAACAATTGCTAATTCTCAACAGCTATGTGATTGGATTAATACTGTACATTCTAAAACAGAGCTTATTTATACTGATTTTCGCCCTGTACCTTTAAGACATTATTATTTCGATTCTTCTAAACCGACGGAAATATTGCCTCTTCTAACTCCTGACGGTAAATTGAATCGAAAGATAAAACCTGAAAAGAAAATAAGTTATTATTCAAGACAGGCAAAAAAACAAAATACAGTTAAAGATGTAATAACTGTTTTACACAAAAAAGAGATGTTGCCTGCAATATTTTTTACCTTTTCTCGTAAAAAATGTGATGAAAATATGGAAAAATGTGCTTCAATAAATTTAATAACGCAAGAAGAAGCAAAACAAATAAGGGCTGAAATTCAGGAGTTCTTAAAAGAACATACCTATTTAGAAAATAATAAGAATTTGGAATATTTATATAACGGAGTTGCATCCCATCACGCCGGTTTACTTCCATCGTGGAAATTGTTAGTTGAACGTTTATTTCAAAAAGGTTTGATAAAGGTTGTATTTGCAACGGAAACACTTGCAGCAGGTATTAATATGCCTGCAAGAACTACTGTTATTTCTGCAATAAGTAAGAGAACCGACTCAGGACACAGAATGTTAACTGCAAATGAATTTTTACAAATGTCAGGTCGTGCGGGTCGTCGTGGTATGGATAAAATCGGTTATGTTGTAGTTATGGGAACTCAATTCCAATCACCTGATGAGGTTGCCGAACTTGTAAAAAGTCCGTCTAATCCTTTAGAAAGTCAATTTTCTCCAAGCTATTCAATGGTTCTTAATCTGTTACAAAATCTTGAATTGGAACAGGCAAAAGAATTAATATTGAAAAGTTTTGGTTATTTTTCGTCTAATGACAGGTTAAAACCGATTGTAGTACAGCAAATTAATTTGGAACAAACGCTTGCAAAATTAAAAAGTGAGAAATGTCCGTTTAATTTGACGACTGAGGATTTGCTTGAATTTAACAAATTAAAAGATAAGTTTATTGTATATAGAAAACTAACCAGAACACTTGAAAAACAGGCGAAACAAAAAGGACAAAAAAATGCGCCTGAAGTTGTAGAATATACGGAAAAGACACGTGAAATAAGACTTGCAATGGAAAAATATAAATGTGAAGTTTGCCGAGCTTATAAAAAACACATGAAAAATCTTGATATAATTGCAAGATATGAAAAAAGATATAAAGAAACCTGCAAAAATGTTGAAAAACAGAAAGACATATACTGGAATAAATTTTTGGCTCATAAAGATATTCTTGAAAAAATGGGTTATATTGAAAACGGATATCCGACAGATGCAGGTGTTATGTGTTCTATGGTTCGTGCTGAAAATGAATTATATTTATCCGAAATTATTCTAAAAGGTATTTTAAATGATTTAGAACCTTATGAACTCGCTTCCGTTGTTTGTGCACTTGTTACGGAAGATTTAAGGAGTGATGTATATCCTGATTCGCCTATAAGCAAAAATACAAGAAAATCGTTAAATAAAATAAAAGAAATACGCAAAAAAATTGCTATTATTCAACGTGAATACGATATTGATACGGAAATGTATATTAATTCTTATTATTGTTCATTAATTGAACAATGGGTGCAAGAAACACCGTGGGTTGATATTGCAAAACAGGTTGACTCTTCTGAAGGTGATATTGTAAGAATATTCAAACGAGTTGTTGATGTATTAAGACAATTAACCATTCTGCCGAATATATCGGAAGAATTGAAATCTAACGCAAAAATTGCAATACAATGTATTTTAAAAGAACCTGTAGATGTTGATTAACCGTAAATGGCTTTTATTCCTTGAAGATTGTAAATTAAACTGTCCAGTGCTTCTTTGTTACCCTTCTTTATTTGAATAAACTTTATAATCATTTCACGGCTGGCATCAGCTTCAAGAATATCTATTAAACCTTTTAATTCTTCATCCGAGAGCTTGAATTTATCTTGCATTTTTGAAATGTATGCTAAATCATATTCTGCTTTTTCAGATAGAAACATATTACCTTTTCCTGTTAATAACCAGTTAATATTAACACCTAATATTGTAATTAAAGCACTCAAAAATTTGGGGCCCGGTTGTGCTTCATCACGCTCGTAACTTCCGATTGTTCTAACAGGAATATCTAGTTTTGCAGCTATTTCGCCGGAAGTTAATTTAAGTGCGATTTTTAATTCTTTAATTCTTTTTCCAATAGTCATAATTACACCACCTGAATCTTTTTGTTACGTTATGTTGCGAGGCTATTGTATTCTTAAACACTATAATGTAATATACATGCTATAAGATATAAAATAATGTAAACTCCAACAATGAATATTATACAACAAAGTACATTTTTTTGCATTATTTTTATCTTAATATGGGTTAGATAGAGGAAAAGAAAAAAATAAGGGAGGACTATTATGAAGAAAGGACATTTGCGCCTTGTGATTTCCAATGAAAATAATGAAGAAAAAAAAGAAATGGCAGATTATTGGAAACGATTAAAAAATTTTGTAGAGTGTATTTTTATATCTAAAAATGAAAAAATAATCCTTATAAAAGACAGTTTAATAAAAATATATAGAGATTATGAAAAGACTACGGGAATTGTTGATATCCCATACTTCGTTCGGGCAGATATACGTATTTCACAAATTATAAAAGAGAAGAAGATAAATTATTACTATACAAGACTAAAAAAATTTAATAATAAAAATTGGTATTAATGTTATAATGCAATTATGGGCAGAAAAATTATATCTACAAATAAAAAAGCATTTCATGAATACCATATCTTTGACAAGTATAATGCAGGTATGGTATTAACCGGTACTGAAATAAAATCTGTTCGTAAAGGGGCTGTTAATTTAAAAGATAGTTTTGTACGAATAGAAGATGCTGAAGTTTTTTTATACAATTGTCATATTAGCCCTTATGAGCAGGGTAACAGATATAATCATGACGAAAAAAGAGTAAGAAAACTTCTTCTTAACAAAAAAGAAATTGAAAAAATGCTGGGTAAAATAAAAAAAGACGGTTATGCAATTGTGCCTATTGAATTATTTCTTGAAAACGGGTGGGCTAAATTGGAAATAGCCCTTGCAAAAGGTAAGAAATTGTACGATAAAAGAGAAGATTTATCTAAAAAATCTCAAAATCGTGATATTCAGCGTGCTATAAAATCTAAGAATATGAAATAAAACTTCACTTCTCTAATGTTTCTTGTTGTATTGTTTGCGGATTAATTGTTTCGGTTGCAGGCTTTTCTGCTTCTTTTGATTCTATGTCTTTTTTTATCTCTTTAACCGTATTCTTTACGGCAAGACTTTTTTGCATTTCAATATCTCTTGCTTCTTTTATAATGTCAGACAGTTCCAGTCCGATTGCCAAAGACGGAATATTAAATTGAAGTGCATAGATAACAATACAAATAATGATTTTTTTCATAAATTCCTCCGTTTTCTTTTATTTTGGAGGAAATTGATGAGGTGTTAATTGGTCTGTTGTATTATTCCGTATTGGTATTTTAGGTTTATGATTTTTTCTGCTGAAAGATTAATTCTATTTTCATCAATTAATCCTTTCTTTACACAAGATTCTATGTCTTGAACAAGTGTATATATTTCTTTCGTTGTATCTCGAAAAATAAACATATTTACGCCTGCATTTATTGCTTTAATACAAGCATCAATTCTTGTTAAGGTTTTAATACCGTTCATTTCCATATCATCAGTCATTATAATGCCATTATAACCAAGTTTTTTGATTAAAAGATTGTTAATTATTTCATTTGAAACAGAAGCGGGAGTACAAGTATTATCTAGTTGCGGATATAGAACATGTGCGGCCATAATAGCCGGAATGTTCATTTTTATTGCTTCTTCAAAAGGCTTTATATGAACATTCTCCATTTCTTCTACTGATAAATTAATAGTAGGCAGTGTTTGATGTGAATCAGCACTTGCCGCACCGTGTCCTGGAAAATGTTTTGCAACGGTAATAATATTATATTTTCCATATTCTTTTATAACAACTTTTCCTGCTGCTATTACTTCATCTGGTTTATTAGAAAATGCACGTTCTCCTATTATAGGGTTGTTTTTATTTGTATTAACATCCAGTACGGGAGCAAAATTCATATTTATTCCATAACTTTTCAGTTCAAGTGCTATTTCTTTTGTTTGATTTTGAAGATATGAAAGCCCCATATTATATGCAGGCTTAGCACTTAAATATTTTTTGCCGTTATGTATTTTTTCTGTTCTTTCTACTCTGCCGCCTTCTTGATCAATACTTAAAAATAAAGGTAGTTTTGCATTATATGAAATATTTTCAATTAGTTCTCTGAATTGTTTTTCCGTTTCTATGTTATGTGTGAAAAAAATTACTCCGCCTAAACCCTGATGCAGCATTTCCGAAAAATATTCATTTGATGCAAAATTTTTTCCGTTAAAACCGGTTATAAACATTTGCATTATTTTTTGCTTTAAAGACAGATTATTTATATCCATTATTATCTCTTTATTTTAAATATACGAAATTCGGAAGGTTCAAGTTTATCTACCGTTATTGTTTTTGTATTTGGTGAACTGTAGTGTGGAATAAAGTCTTTTTTATCGGGTTCATATATATATTCTAATTCTAATTCATAATCTCCCGGTATTTCAATCTTTTTGTTAGTGATTGCATTATTTGTTTTTATAGTATATTCCATTATACCTTCATTATTCTGTTTTAATACTTTTTCATTTAACGGGAGATAATTTGCTGCAATAATATAGCATTCTTTTAATGTTTCTTTTGAAATCATCCAGCTTATAAATCCGTTTTTATTTTGAGTTATAATTTGAGCTTCGCCATTAATCGTAAGGTCATTACTTATGGCTAATCTTCTTATTGCATCAAATTTATCATAAAATTCTTCATCATTATTTCTTATTAAAGAAACTTCATCTTGAATAGTTGCTTCAATTCCGTCTTTTGAAAAAGATTCATCACCGTCTACATACATAATAGGACGTTGAGCCATTTTCCCACCGGGTAAAAATCTGAATTTAAACCATTTAAAAAGCGCTTCATCTCTGTCCATTAAGCCCAGATATCTGTTGATTGTTCTAAATTCACCATCTTGATTGTTATACGTTTTAAGAATTGAAAGTAATGAATTTTGAGTTAATGTACTGTTATAGTCCTGCAATTCTCTATTATTGTTGATTATTTCCATTGGATTTTTTTCATAATCTGTTTTGGTATCGTTACCCCAAAGAATATCAAATTTCATATCCTGATGATATTCTTTAAAATATGAGTTCCATAACCTGTATTCTGCAATTGATGCAAAATAAGGAACTGTTTGTTTCATTACTTCATTTATTCTGTTTAATAATATTCTAGGTGCTCTGTAGCTTATAGGTTTTAGGTCTTTTTCGCTCATTTCATCAACAATAAAATCAGTATGAGAAATTCTAAAACCGTCAAAATTATAGTCTTTTTGTAGATTTTTCAAATATTCAATATAAAAATCTATTACTTTAAAATTAAATTCACTGTTTTCCAAATATGCAAAATATAAAGGTGTTTGACAGTCAGATTCTGCAAATTCGGATACATCATGTCCTTTTGAGTTATAGTGCTTAAATACAGGATATGCTCCTCCTTCCGACATCTTTTCAAAAATAGGAATACCGCTTGAACACCAAGCACCGTCGGGTAATGTCCATAACCCTTCTTCAATAAGAGTGTTTATAATTTCCCCTCTTTTTGTTATATCGCTATCTTGTTTTATTTTTTCGGGCTTTACTTGTTCTACATCCGCAACAATATTTAAAACTCTTTTTTGTAATTTTATTTGTTGCTCTCGCCTTGTCATATAGTTAGAAAGTTCTTTTCTCTTCTCTTCCAACTCTTCCGTAAAACGGTTATATATAGGCATAAATTCAGGTGTTAAATCTATTGAACCGCTTTTTAATGTTGTTCTGTAAATATTACGGACAATAGTAACATCATCCTCATCAAATTCTTTTGAAAGCTTTATTGAAACAAAATCTAAAGCCTTTGAAATTTCTTCCGTTAAAAATTTAACATCTATCCATCTTGCTATTTCAGGATGAGCAAGAACTGTTTTGGAAAATCTTCCGTTTTGAGGGAAAACATCATATATTACGGGGTGTCCAGCCAATTGTGCAAGAGTAATAAAAAGTTGAATTTGTTCTTTTGCTGTAATATCAAGTTCAAGCAATTCTTTATCTGCGAGTTTTTTGCTTACTTCTTCCGAGCCTGCGGTTAAATATGCATTACCGAAATCTCTTGGATGAAATGGTACTAAATATATAGTTGTGGACATTATATCTTTTTCAGGATTACCTGAAGGCAGTATTATAATTTGTCTTAGCCAATCAATAAATTTAGCGGGTGACATATCTTTTAATCCGTCACCTAATGCGGCAAGATTTATAAGCTTAATATCATGTTGTTCCTGCTTTATCCAATCTGCGTTTGTATATCCGTATCTTGAAACAGGACTTATTTCGTTATCTTTTATTATTAATTGATTGTCATTGAATGTTTTATTCAAAGTCAATTTCGTTTCAAGACAAAATATAACTTCTGATGGTGTTAATTCATCTATTGCTTTTGCTTGTGAATAAGGTAAATAACCGTATTTTACGATTAATTTTGCAAGTTCATCTTTTCTTTCTTTTTTTACTTCTTCAGCAGCATATAAGTTCTTGACAATTGAATATAACTTGTTAAAAATTTCTGATTTATCTGCTTTGTTCTTTTTAAAAAGAAAATCAAACATAAACTCACCTCTTATCAATAGTGTTAGTACTTACAACCCATATTCAAATATAATATTTTTTTTGAATTTACGCAAGATTATTAATCTAAAGGTTTAGATGAATTTATAAACCATTTGATTGATGTTTCATTTAGAAAATATTTATAAAATATTTTCAAGAGGGTAGTTATTCATCGGAGAATTATGAAAACAGTATTTAATTATATAAAAAAATGTTTAATTGTTTTGATTGTGTTTGCGTTTTCTTCAATCACTTCTTTTGCTGCCCAAAATTCCCTTTCAGGAATTGATGTAAGTAAAAAAATAAACGGTGATTATAAAATTGTTCTTAAATTGGATAAAAAAACACATGTCCAAAAAATGTTGACAGAAAATAATAAACTTACCGTTTTATTAAATTCTACTCTTCCTTCTGATGCAATGGATATAGTTTATGATAACAGTGCTGCTTTAACAAATGTTATGGTACAAAAAAAGAACAAAAATAATACTATTGTATTGTTTGAAGGTGAAAATATTGATAAAGCTCAAATTTTTACAAAAGAAATTTCTACAGGCTTAATAAAACAGATTGATAATTCTGATTCTATTATTAATAGCATATTCTTTGTTGCCGATAAAAAACTTTTAACTGTATCTTTTATTTCTGTAGTTTTATTCTTTTTTGCAATGCTTTTGGCTAGACCGAAATCAAAAAGATACACATCTTCCAAAATCAGTAATACTGTTCAAGCTAAAAGACAAACAGGTATGACAACATTAAGAAATAAAAATAATGCTCAATCAAGATATATTCCGTCAATAAATTCAGGCGTAAACGGAAGTTTTAATTCTGCAAGAAAATATATGAGTGCTCCATCAGAGTTAGTTGTAAATAATACATATGAAGAAGAACAAATAAGAAAAGCAGGCTAGACTACTTGCCAAAAATTTTTACAGGTATTATTATAAAAATATGCAACAAATAAGTGAGCAACAAATTTATGCAGGTAATTAGAGCATCAGAATTATTTAAAAATATAAATAATATTGATAATAGTGATTTTGAACAATCAAAAAACATAACGCTGGATTTTTCTAATATAGAATCCATAGACTTGAATGCCGTTAAAGTTTTATTGGATATTCAAAAAGTTGCCGTTCTAAATAATAAAACTCTTTCTGTTAGTAATGTTAATCCGAATGTCAGTCAAATGTTGGATGTTACAGGGTTAAATAAAACATTTGCAAATTTAGCTACTAACCCTATTACAAGAAAGTAATATTTTATGAATCCCAGGTTCTATATAGTAGCAACGCCTATTGGCAATTTAAGTGATATTTCAAACAGAGCGTTAGAAATACTTAAAAGTGTTGATTATATTGCATGTGAAGATACACGTGTTACAAAAGTTCTTTGTGAAAAATATGGGATAGGGGCAAAATTATTTGATTGTCATAAATTTAATGAAAAAGAGCGCAGTGAAAAGATAATTTCTTTAATAGAAGAAGAGAAAAAAGTAGCACTTGTATCTGATGCCGGAACTCCCGGTATTTCTGACCCGGGAAGTGTGCTTATTAGTGAACTGTATAAAAAAGATATTAAAATAACTTCCATTCCGGGGGCATGTGCGGTTTCTACATTTTTAAGCATGATACCCAGAAAAAGTGAAGAATATGCATTTATTGGATTTATTCCGAGAAATAAAAAACAGCAGATAGAAAAACTTTTGGAGTACAGGCATGTTAATTGTGTTTTCTATGAATCTCCAAACAGACTTATGGAAACTATTAATAATATAAGTGAGGAATTTGGCTCTGAAACAAAAATTGCGGTAGGAAGAGAACTGACTAAAGTCTTTGAAGAAGTAAAAATAGGTACTGTTGCCGATATTATAGAGTATTACAATAACAATCCGTTGAAGGGTGAAATTGTAGTTATGTTATTTGCTCAAGAGGAGGCTTCATTAAATGAAGTTGAGTTAATACAAAAAATTAAACTTTTAAAGGAACAAGGATATTCTCAAAAAGATATTTCTAAAATAATCTCTCTTTTATACGGAGAAAATAAAAATAAAATATATAAATTGGCTATAGAAAATTAGCAACAAATTTCTTTAGAAGTGTTAGTTATAATATCAAATAACAAGAGGATAAATATGTATATAGCACCTGTTATTAATAATTATAACTTCGGTAGAGCATTTACTACTAAAGAGAAAGAACAATATCACTCTTTATTAAATGATACTAAACAAGAACTTGGCATAAAAGATACAACTGCAATAGTATTTGATTTTAATGTTCCATCTGAAAAAGGATATAATACAGGGATTGGAACTACTTTTTCCGAGTCTATGAAAGATTTTACAGAATTTTTGGCATCAGTTGCAGGAATAAATTCTATTCAGTTGCAGCCTCAAGGAAAAATAACTCGGTCAAATACATCTCCATATTCCGGTACAAATTATGCTTTTGGTGAACATATAATTGATTTGAAAAAATTGGCTTCAAAAGAATATGGCGAGTTGTTATCTTTGGATGATATAAAAAAAACAGATGATGCATATAAAGGTGATAAAGAATTAAGAGAATATAGAACTGATTATGAATATGTTTTGGGTGCAGAAAAAGAAGACGGAATACAACAAAAACTTCTTTATAAAGCTTATTGCACTTTTAATAAAGGAATAAAAAATAATCTAAGCAGTGTAACTGCATTAGGTGGTGAGTTTAGTAAATTTAAAACTGATAATTCCGATTGGCTTGAAAAGAATGCAATGTATGAATTGTTGTCAAAACAATATAAAACATCTGATTTTAGGAATTGGGATGAACCCGATAATTTATTATATTCCGATAAAACATCAAATGATGTAAGGCAAAACAGATTGGAAGAATTAAAAAATAATAATAAAGAATTTATTGAATTTGAAAACTTTAAGCAATTTATTGCATCAAAACAACAGGCTGAAACAAGACAATTCTTAAATTCGGAAGATATAAAACTTTATGGTGATTGTCTTATAGGATTTTCTCAAGGTGAAATGTGGTCAAATATAGATTGTTTTAGAGATAATTTGTATTATGGCGGACCTGATCCAAATTGCAAAGAAACAAATGAAATACAAACGTGGGGGCTTCCTGCATTGGATTATACTTTGTTGGGTAAGTGTGAAAAAATTGGAGATATATCAGAACTTGGGAAAACAGGCAAACTGTTATATGATAAATACTTGAATTTCTTTAAACGATATGACGGTATAAGGATGGATGCGGCTTGGCAGTTTGTTACTCCTTTTATTTATAAAGAAGAAAACGGAAATTATGAGGCAATTGAACAACCTGAACTAAATGAAACTATATTTAATATAATGAAAACCGCTTCGGAAAATGCCGGAACTAAAGCAAATCTTGATAATGAAAGTATAATGCTGGAATTAGTCGGACTTTCTGCTGGAAGAAGTCGTGAACTTACGTTGAATAAATATCCGCATTTATATACAACTGCTTATGCGGAATATGATGAGTGCCCTGAAAAATTTTTAGAAAAGGGATATAAACAGGGGATGTTCTACGTTGGAGTAGGCTGTCACGACAATGATTCTCTTATAAATATGGCAAAAGACACATATAAAAGAGAATTGCATACACAAGGAATAAAAAGAGATTATGACTTTGATTTTGATAAATTGTCTTATAATGCCGAAGAATATAATTCCCAAAAATCAGAGGAAAAAACTCTTGAAAATTATAGAAATGCAAAATTATCCGAAATTTTTACTTCTGCAAAACAATTTATTACATTGCCCGATATGTTTGGTATGCAGGAACGTATAAATATTTCCGGGGAAATAAGCAAAGATAATTGGTCAATAAGAATTCCAAATAATTATGAAAAATTTTATCATTCTCAACTTGCTAAAGGCTTTGGTTTAAATCTTCCAAAAGTACTTGCAGGTGCTTTATATATGAAAAAAAGCACTAATAATCATTTGATTGAAAAATGCAATGAAGCAGCAGAAATATTAAGAAGTTCAGGCCCAATGACGGAAGAAGCTGCTAATATTGAAGATAGAAATGGACATCTTTCAAATAAATTTCAATATATTGCATAATTTAAATATTTGTTGAATTTGTTTCTTTTAGAATATTTAATGCTTTTTTTGCACGTTCATATTCAACAGAAAGTTCAATTGTAAAATTAATAGATTCTAAATCTCTTGCAAGTGCTTCTTTGCAAGCATATATATCTTTGAGTGATGAGCAGCTGCTTAATGGAGATGTTTGATTTTTGTGCACTTTCCCATATATTCGTTTAAAAATTTCTTGTGAAGCATAATCAAATCCGGGCAGATTATTTTTGAAACCGTAATATTTGTGTAACGCTCTTGCTATTGTATAGATTTCGGTTTCACCTTCATTGAAAATAAACATTTCTTTTGATGAAAAACTTATTTTGAAATTTTCATTACCGAATATGCTTATTAATAAATTAATAATAAATGCTTTATAACCTTTTAAAGGAGTTAAAAAGCCTTCTTCTTCTCCAAGTTTTTGTAGAATTTTATTTGCATTTTTTATTTTGTATATTTTAATTCCTTTAAATTGTAGATATCTTATAAGTTTTTCAGGATTATTTATATACTTTTTTATTAATTTCTTTAAATCTGTATTAATTTCTTTTTTCTTTTCTTCGGTCGCTGCTGAAAATTTTAGAGTGCATGCGGAAGACATAGAGCATTTTGTTGTAGAAAAATTATAAAATTCAGTTTTTTTGCTCTTATTTTTTATAAAAATATTTTTTATTTTATTAAAAAAGTCCATAGTTACCCCTGATATATTAATAAAAACATTTTTAGTGCAATTATTGCTATGAGCATTTATAATAGTTTACGTTAGGGTAAAAAAATTGAACACATTTTATAAAAAATATATTCCTTATATGTTTTTAATACCTGCCTTGGTATTTCTTTTTGTGTTCTTCTTTATTCCTTTTTTTCAGACTATAATTTTAAGTTTACAGGATTATTCTACGGATATATATAATCCTACATTTGTCGGGATATCAAATTATTCCGCATTGTTAAAATCAAGTGAATTTTATACCGCATTGATTAATACATTTTTATTTTTATTAATGGTTGTTCCTTTTTTGGCTGTTTTTCCTTTGATAGTCGCTATTTTTATAAATCAAAAAATTAAAGGAATAGGATTATATAAAGTTTTAATTTACCTTCCGGTTGTAGTATCAATTGTTGTTGTTGCAATAGCGTTTAAATGGTTGTATGCGCAGCAGGGAATTTTAAATTATTTTATGGAAATGATAAATTTAAAACCAATCGGTTGGCTTACTGATACTCATTGGGCATTATTTTCTGTTGCTTTGGTAACAATATACAAAGGGATAGGATATTATATGATGATATATCTTGCTGCATTAATGGGTGTTCCGAAGGATTTATATGAAGCAGCAGAAGTAGATGGTGCAAATCCGTTTTTTAAACATTTAACTGTTACTATTCCTCATATTATGCCTACAATAGCACTAGTTGTGACAATATCATCAATATCTGCTTTAAAAGTATTTGCGGAAATTTATGTTATGACGAAAGGCGGCCCGTTAAATTCGACTAAAACAATCGTTTATTATATATATGAGCGTGCTTTTGAAAATCTTGACCTTTCAATGGCTTCAACAGCTTCTGTCGTTTTATTGCTGATAATTTTAGTATTTTCTATCATAAATATAACCTTTTTTGAAAATAAGAGGTATAAGTTATGATAAGAAAATTATGTAAAAAAATCGGTATTCATTCTTTTTTGATATTGATGTCAGTTTTATCATTGTTCCCTTTTATATGGTTGATTTCAACGGCATTAAAAGGAATAGATGAAAATATATTCCAATATCCGCCTGTATTTATTCCAAAGAATATTACTTTTGAAAATTTCGTCGGAGTTTGGAAAAAAATACCTTTTCTTTTATATTTTTTAAATAGTTTTATTGTTGCAGCTTTTACCGTGATTTTGAATTTGTTATTTTCTTCACTTGCTGCGTATCCGCTAGCAAGAATGGAATTTAAAGGTAAAGGGCTCATATTTGGAAGTATTTTGGCTACTATAATGATTCCTTTTCAAGCAATAATGCTTCCGGTATATTTGATAGTTTTAAAGTTGCATCTGGTTGATTCATACGGAATTACAATGGGATATTTGGGATTGATATTACCTTTTGCGGTAAATGCATTTGGTATATTCCTTATGCGTCAGGCATTTCTTGCAATACCAAAAGAAATGGAAGAAGCAGCGTTTATAGATGGCTGCAGTATTTTTAATATTTGGCGAAAAATATTAATTCCAATGACAACACCTACATTGGCTGTTCTTGCTATATTTACTTTTATCGGTTCGTGGGGTGAATTTTTATGGCCTAGTATTGTATTAACCAATAAAGCATTATATACGCTTCCTGTCGGTGTTAATGACTTGCAGGGTATGTTTAGTGCTAACTGGCGATATATTGCTGCAGGTTCTATAATTTCTATTATTCCGATTATTATATTTTTTGTGACAATGCAGAAATATTTTGTATCGGGACAAAATGAAGGAGCGGTAAAAGGATAAATGAAATAAACGAAAGCCCCTTTTAGTAATTCTAAAAGGGGCTTAAACTTTTTTTATATCGGATTAACCTTCAAAGTTAAATCCAAAATGGTCGGAAATATCATTTTGTTCATTTTTGTTATAGTCAAATAATGAATCATCGAACGCTTTTCCGTACTTATTAGTATCAATTTCATTTATATCATTATCGCCAACAGTAAAGTCAACGTCTGAATAATCAAACTTATCTTCTTTTTCTATATCATCAGTTATTCCTGAAAATTGTTTTATTGAATTTGCATTAATTCCTGAAATTTGTGAAAATAAACTCATAATTATCCTCGAACTATACTCTTCTAATATATATAAGAAATATATACCCACAAAATTGCCTTTTTTATTCAAATAATTTTTAAAATTTTTTGAAAACCTTGTCCTGTAAGGCATTTAAATGTATCGTTTGTTAATATTTCTTAACATAATTTTTATGGTTTTATAGTTCAAATGTTTACTGATATTCAAAAATTAATAAATTATATAAAAGAAAAATTTGTATTATAATGAATTTATGTTTTCCGAACTTAAATGAACCTAATTTTGCACATATACATTTAAGCGAGGTAAAAAGATGAATATAAATGATAATTATAAAAACTTGAATGAAAGTTATCTCTTTTCAACTATAGCAAAGAAGGTTAAT
>JAFUEV010000065.1 GCA_017470245.1 bacterium
CTCCCGGACCATTAACTGCACATCCCATAACAGCAATTGTTAAAGGTTTGTTAAAATTTTCCAAACGTTTTTCAACTTCTTTGGCAAGTGATATTAAATTTATTTGTGTTCTGCCGCATGTCGGACAAGAAATAAAATTTATACCTCTTTGTCTTAAATTTAATGATTTTAATATCAAATAACCTGCTTTAACTTCTTCAATAGGAGAATCAGTCAAAGAGACTCTAATAGTATCTCCAATACCTTCAGATAATAGAGTTCCCAATCCTACAGCTGATTTTACAATACCACCTGTATATGTACCAGCTTCAGTAACCCCTAAATGCAAAGGATAATCAACTTTTTTAGCTATTAGCCTATATGCTTCAATAGTAGTTAATACATCACTTGATTTTAAAGAAATTTTAATTTTATCAAAATTATTATCTTCCAATATTCTAATATGGCGCATTGCACTCATAACCATTTTTTCATGTAACGGAATATTTAGTTGTTCAAGTTCTTTTTCGAGAGAACCTCCGTTTATTCCAATTCGGATAGGAACATTATTTATTTTGGCAAGTTTAACCACTTTTTGGGTATGCTCTTCTTTCCCGATATTACCGGGGTTAATTCTTAGTGCATCCACACCGTTTTCAATACACCTTATAGCCAATCTGTAGTCAAAATGAATATCAGCAATTATTGGTATAGGGGATTTCTTTTTAATTTCTTTAATTGCATCAGCTGCATCAGCATTTAAAACCGCCAATCTAATAAGTTCGCAACCTTGGTCATATAAATTGTAAATTTGTTTTAAGGTAGATTCAACATCACGAGTATCTGTATTAGTCATTGACTGTACTGATATTGGTGCATTTCCTCCAATTTTTACATTACCTATTAAAATTTGTTTTGAATTTCTTCTTTGTATCATGATTTTTATTCCTGTTATGATTATATTAGCATGATAATGTTAGGGATATAAAATGAAAATTGCAATAATATCTGATATACACGGCAACATTGATGCATTGGACAGTGTTCTTAACGATATAAAGCAGGAGGAGTGTACAAAAATATTTTGTTTGGGTGACATTGCAATGGCAGGTCCCGAACCTAAAGAGACAATAAAGAAGATACATGCCCTTATGCAATCAAAAGATTTTTATATAATTCAAGGTAATACAGACAAAATGTTGTCTGTATTTTCTTTTGATACGCTAAATGCAATCACTGAAACCAATGCTGTTATGGGAAGTGCATATCTTGCAGACAGTAAACTGTTAAGTAATGAAGAGAAAACATTTTTAGCAGAGTTACCAGAAACAAAGGAAGTTGAACTTTTTGGAACAAAAATATTATTGGTTCATGGTTCACCAAGAAAAAATAATGAAAATATATATCCAAACATGAAAATAGAAGAAATAGAAGAAATAATAAAAGATACAAAAGCGGATATAATTTTTTGCGGACATACACACCTGCCATGCGGATATCAAACAAATACAAACCAAACTGTTGTTAATGTAGGAAGTGTAGGACGTCCGTTTAGCGAAAGTCCTGATTCTTGTTATGTTGTTATGGAAATAGACGAGAATACGGGAGCTTTTCAAATAAAACATAAATTCGTTAAATACGATGTTGAAAAAGCAAGCAAAAAAATATTGGAAAGGAATTTTGAAGGAGCGGATAAACTGGCAAAAATGCTCTTAAAGGCAACTAGCCGCTATCCCGAATAACAAATTGTTACATTTTTATAAAGCAATGGCAAAAAATCTTTTTTGAATTTTTAAACCATGCGGATAGATAAATCCAGAGAAAAGAAGGAAGTAAAATGAATATTACATCTCCCACCCGAAACACGACTCAAAGATATAAGAATTTTAAACAGTTTACTAATCCAAATAATCGAACTAGGAACTATAATCAAACCCAAAGTTTTAAAGGCGACCCGACAACACTTATAACCCAGGCAGATGAAAAAGTTTTAAATGTTTTTAAACAATATTACGGGAATGTCGCAGGCAGAATGGGGACGAAGCTGGCAACCTTAATAACCCCGAACGAAAAGAAAAGTAGACTATTAAATGACCAAGCACATATTTTAAGCAAAAAAGCACGATATCGTTTAGAAGACGGCGTAAGCAAAATATCAGACAAAAACATCCTAACATCTATAAAAGAAAATCTCATATTCCCATTTATAACTCTTCCTTCATATTTTGGCAGCTGGGTATTAGAAAAAGCCCAAAAAGTTCCTTCACTGAGAGTATCAGCAACAAAACTTCGTAATCAAACTATTTTCAGAGTTCCAAGAAAAATAAACGACATGGATGCAATGACAGACAGTTTAAAAGGCATCTATGATAAAACAAAGCAGCTTGCAACCTCATTTGCTGAAGAAAAAGGGCTTTCTCCAGATAATTTACTTGAATTATTAAATAAGCCTGCAGAAAAACTCTCCGAAGCGGAAAAACCGCTTGTAAAAGAAGCTGGAGAGTTTATACAAGAAGGTTTATATAAGGTAAGTAATAAATTCTTTGATAAACATACAGGTAATTTCAATACCGCATACGAAAGACCGTTAAACAGAATAGTTACAGGCTTAATTCCTGTAGCATTTTTAGCAAACGATGCATACAACCTTTCAGTATTATGCGGAGATAAAAAAGAAGATTCAGTAAAAGAAGCAAATACAAGAAAAAAACAGGAAATCTCAAGGGTATTTACTACAGCATATATCCAATTGTTGACTTATGGTGCATTTACTAAACTGGTAAATACTAAGCCTTGGTTTGCTACGTTAACATCAGCTGTAACGGTATTATTCTCAGAAATATCTGCAAGAAAACGCCTTAACAGACCAATAATGTTCTTGAGCAAAGAAGCAGCAAAAGAATACAACAGAAAAAACAATACAAAAGATATTAAAAAAGACGAGACTCCACAAAGACCACAAATAAAGAATGTAAGTTTCGATATGAACAATGCAGAACCAAAAGTATTTACAAGCTTTAAAGCAGGCAATGGAACAAATCTTGAAGATAAAGGCAAAGATTTAAATAAAAAGAAAGAAGAACCGAAAAAAGCATTAATCAACTTCCAAACATTTAAAAAAGGTGTAGGAATTTTATTAGCAGCAGGTTTCGCATTAAGCTTTATAAAAAACAGTTCATTTACGAAAGACACTAAACTAGTAAAAGGACTTAAATCTATAGGCGAAAAAGCGAAAGAAAGAATCTATAATCCATTGGCATTTAAGAAATTTGAAATGCAAGAAGAAACCTTTAATGAAATTACAAACGGACTAAAGAAAGCCGATTGCGGAAAAATTGCAAAAGGACATGAATTTATAAAAGGCAGATACGCAGAAACAGTTAATGGAATTGTAAGAATGTATAAGGCAGTTGTTCCTTCGGGCAAAATTCCGAATATTGTTGAAGCATTGACAGAGAAGCTGCCGGATTTAGGTATTTCATTATCCGACAAAGAAATGCAAAGTGTTTCCGAATCAATTGAAGTAGCAATTAAAACAGAAGGTACAAATATAGCAGAAAAGAAATTTGATAAAGTTGCACAAAAAGCAGTTGAAATAATGACAAATAAAAATGTCGGAATAAATGAAGAACAAGCAAAAGGTGTAACAGAACAAATAACAGGATTAATAGAAAAATTTGCGGAAAAAGAAGATATTATGATAGATACAAAAGCTAAACCTTTTGTAGATATGGTAACACAGCCGTTCAAATTTATAGGTTCCGTATTAGCATTCCCATTCAAGAAAATAGCAACACCACTAATCAATATTGCTACTTCAGGAATTGAGAAAAAAGCCCAAAAAGCAGCATTAGGAAAAGCGGAATTAACAACATTTGAAAAAGCAATACACAGAGCAGTAACAGAAATATACGGTGAAAAGGGAACTAAAACAAAAGCAATAAGCCAAGAAATTTTTGTTAATGCTATGGAACAACTTGATAAACAGACATTACCATATAGAACTGCGGATAAAGCATTGCAAGAAGCAATTGCAAACAACGCTCCAGAAGCTGAAATTGAGAAATTAAGAGAAACCACAAATCAAGCTAAAGAAAAATTAAGAAAATATGTAAATACGGCAGTAGAAAAATCATTTAACGGTGTAACTCAATCAAGCAATAAAAATACAGACTTAGCAATGATGACAAAGCTTGCATCATCAACAGTAACATCAGCGTTCTTGGTAGCTGATAACTATAATATGGTAATGTTAAAATCTGATGGTGAAGATAAAGAAGGTGCTAAAGAAAAAGCAAATGAACGTATTATACAAAGATTAAGTGCATTATTCTATCAAACAATGTTGATAAACTGGTTCAATGCAACATTCAGAAGCACATATAACAGTTCATTAAAAGGCATGACAGCAGTTGCAATTCCGAATACATTAACAACCGAAGTTTTAACAAGAAAATCAATCGGTATGCCTTTAGGACGAAAAACGTTGGAAGAACTTAATGCAATTGATGAAAAGAATGAAAAAAGAACAGGCTTTTTAGGAAAATACTTTAAGTTTATGAGATTATTAACAGGTAAAAAACCATTAAAAGACAGATTACCAAAAGATAAACAAAAAGTAGAACAACAAACAGAGAAACTATCAAATTATAACAACATTTCAGATATAGATAAAGCAAAATCAACTAACTTGTTAGAACTGCTTGCAAAATAATATATAAAAACAATAAAAGAACCCAAGATACAAAACATAGTACATTTGGGTTCTTTTATAATTAAATGATGATAAAATTTTAATTTTATTGTAAAATGAGTGTATGCTGATGTAGCTCAGTCGGTAGAGCAATTGATTCGTAATCAATAGGTCAAGGGTTCGATTCCCTTCATCAGCTTTTAATATTTGCAAGTGTTTTCAGGTGTATTTCGAGAATATAAACAGTTTTGTAGGCTAATTGGGCTTGTTAAAAAGATTTTAGACTTTATATATTTCTTGCTAAAGTAGCGAAAACATAGTACACTATGGTATTTTCAACAAATATAAATATAAAATTTATACGAAAAAACTCGATATTTTTCGTATAAAGAAATGAAAAGAATAAAAAACTATTTACAATAATATTTTTTTTGATAATATATAGATATAGATATTCCTCAGTAGCTCAATGGCAGAGCATTCGGCTGTTAACCGAAGGGTTGTAGGTTCGAGTCCCACCTGAGGAGTTTATCTTTTTTTAGAAAAAGTGTTCATAGGACGAGAACCTTGGTTCGATACTGGGTTTTAATGGGACATTTGTGTAGATTATCAGAGAGATTGAGAAAAGTACCCCCAGAAGTTTGAGAAAATTCTCAAACTTTTTAAGTTTCGGGGGAAATATTTCAAAACTTACTGATAAAAACTCTTAAATTCCCTGATAATCCATTCTCAAAGTAACTGATACTTTTTATCAACTACTTATGCTTCTTTCCCCAAATGCACATTTCGTTTAGTATCGGAATCAAAGATTCACCCTTTTTAGATAATGAATACTCAACTTTTGGCGGGATTTGGGGATATTCTTTTCTTACAATTAAATCGTCATGTTCAAGCTCTTTTAGGGTTGTACTTAATGTTTTATGAGATACAACACCGACTAACCGCTTCATTTCGCTGTATCGAATGACTTTAAATAAAGAAAGAGCATACAAAACAGTCAATTTATATTTCCCGTTTATTAAAGATAATGTGTATTCAAATCCCGTTTCATAAAATTGTTTTAATAGTTCTTCTTTAGTTTCTGCCATATTACTTTCCTTTTAGATAGTATCTAACTATAATGTGCGTACTTGTTTTTTATACCATATAGTTTATCATATAAGTATAGATAAATCAAATATAACCCCTCACCCCAGCCCTCTCCCACAAGGGGCGAGGGAGTGAACAGGAAAGGAGATAAAAATGAAAATAACATACTGGTCTGATTATGCTTGCCCATATTGTTATATTGGTATAACTTCTCTGGACAAATTGAAAATATGTAATTGAAAATTTATACCCCTTTTTGCCCGTTGTTTTTAGGTTTGAGGCACTTCCCCCTTTATGATAACCAATATGTAATCGAAGTCCGAAATGTCCACTTTCGATTACACGAAAATCCGATTTAAATCACCCTTAAATGCCGTTTAATATAAATTTTATGGGCTTTGCCGGCATTGATCCAAATCGGACATTTCAATTACATATTTTTATTGTTCCCCCTGAAAGCCGGAACTATTTACAACGCAATAAATACGATAAATTCCCCGATTTTAGTGGGAAGCATCTTCCCTCTCAATTTCAATTACATTTTTATTTGTTGAATTTTTTGTGAGACTTACATCGTATCAAAATAAAACCCTTAACAGGGAAGCATTTACGAGACATTTTTAGCAGATTAACAGATTATCAAAATTTTTAACTCTAATTATTTAAGAATGTAATTGAAAATCAAAAAAATATGTAATTGAAA
>JAFUEV010000066.1 GCA_017470245.1 bacterium
AACTTTCACCTTTTCACTAAAAATATCAACATCTACCTGTAACCCTGTATCTGTCAAATAATCATAATATTTTCTGATATAAGCAACCTCAACATCTCCGGTATGACTGATTCGCTGATCATAATAGCCGTAAGACCACAATATTGTAACCCCAACCATTGGCATTTGAAGATATCCTGCAGATAACATGTGCGAACCTGCTAAGAACCCTAAACCACCTGAATAAGTATTTAAATACTGATCAATGGCTATTTCCATTGAAAAATACGCTACATTAGGTAATGACATAATATAAACCTCACTTTTAATTAACTTCTACGATACACTTAATTTTTCATGTTTTAAATGATTGTTTTAACATTGTACCATACAATTTTATAAATGTGTAGTATATTAGCCAATACAATTAACATAGTAGGTATATACTCTTATTTATCAGCATATTTGCTAAATATATATATATAATTTATTAGTAACAAAAACTTTACAATAAGTATTAATTATTTATTTTTTCTAAGAATTTTTGCAATGCTATTTTTACATGAGAATAAGTCAAACCACCCTGCATATATGCAACATAAGGTTCTCTCATTGGTCCATCAGCGCTCAATTCTATTGTTGAACCTTCAATAAAAGTTCCTCCTGCCATAATAACCTTATCTTCATATCCGGGAATATACTCAGGAATTGGAGTTACATAAGCATTAATAGGTGACAAAGATTGAATCGTTCTGCAAAATTGTTCTAAAAGTTCAGGCTTACCAAATGTAATGTTCTGAATTATATCCGTTCTTTTTTCGTTGAATTTAGGATATGAGTCATAACCGATTTCATCAAAGATTTTTGCAGCCAAAACTGCACCTTTGACAGCATCACAAACAACCGACGGAGCCATAAACAAACCCTGAAAAATTAACCTGTGTTGATTGAACATCGCTCCGCCTTCGCACCCGATACCGGGAGCCGTCAAGCGATTTGCACTCCTTTCAACATAAAGTTTTTTACCTGCAATATACCCGCCTGCTTCAACAATTCCCCCTCCTGGATTTTTAATCAATGAACCGCCAATTAAATCCGCACCAACCTCCAACGGTTCTCGCTTATCGACAAACTCACCATAACAATTATCAACAAAACAAATGCAATCAGGGTTCTTTGATTTTACTATCTTACAAATTTTTTCAATAGTTTCAATAGTCAAAGATTTTCTTGTAGAATAGCCCTTTGAACGCTGAATTAAAACCATTGTCGTAGTCTCATCAACCTTTTGTTCAATACCGCTATAATCTATATCTGTATTATTAATTAAAGGAACTTCATCATAAATTACCCCGTTACCAATTAAAGAAGAACGTTTTGTTTCTTCATCTCCCATTGTGCCGATAACTTCCTGCATTGTGTCATAAGGTTCACCGGCAACAGAAATTAATTTATCTCCGTGCTTTAAATTCCCAAACAATGCACAGGCAAGGGTATGAGTTCCTGATGCAAAATGAATACGCACCAATGCTTTTTCAGCCTTAAATACCTGAGCATAAACTTTGTCTAAAACCTCTCTGCCCAAATCATCATGCCCATAACCTGAAACCGTATAAAAATGTTCAGGTGCAACTTTGTTATCAAAAAAAGCCTCTAAAACTTTTTCCTGATTATAATCTCTAATATCCTCTATAATTTCAAACTGTTCTTTGAGCGAATCTTGCGCCTTTTTAATAATGTCTTTGCTATTCATAAATCCCTGTATAAAAAACTTGTCCTACTATATTAATTAATATAATAGGACAAGCAAAATATTTCTGCAAAATATTTATTAAAGTTCTTCCGTTTCTGCTTCAATCAGATCCGTATCAACCATTTTTGCATATATATATGCTATAACATATATTATATAAGTAGATAAAAACGGATAAACTAACATAAAAAATGACCCAAACAATGATAATGAAATAAATATTATAACAATTATTATAAGAAGCCCAAACCCTGCGAAATAATTCCCCGAATTATTAGCAATCAGCTTACTTGCTAATCCAAATCTAAAAATAGAAGTGATTTTTTCTGTCTTAGTAAAAATTACAATTAATGCAGGAGCAAAAATAAGAAATATAAAAAAGAACAGAATTAATATAAGAAAATAAAATAATGAAATCCACAATTTAGCACTTGGTATATTATGTAATAATACCACTCCTGATAAGCAAATTGCACATATAACCGATATAAGTAAAAATGTTGAAGCAAACCATTTTAAACCTAACCGTATATTATTTGAAAAATTAATATAAGGTAAAATAATATTTTCTTTTTTAAGGATTATTGATTTTATAACATTAAAAGAATACCCTGAAAGAATTATTGTAATAAAAAATCCTATAAAAAAACACAATAATAAAATTGGGGATGATGATATTGCGATTTTCTTTTCAGAGAAAGATGGACATAAGAAATAACACAACTGGCTAATAAAAAAAAGTAAAAAATACCCTCCAGCTTTATTTAAAAACTTGTCATATTTGAACATATATGTAAACGCTTTTTCCATTACCTTATTTCCCCTTCGTATTTTGATTTATTTATTAAAGTTTTTGTATCTGTAACTTAGGATACTGTAATCAGAAACATCCGTATTAGATTCACTGCCATAAAATACAGACATATCAGATGTCGCTTTACGGTAATTATATTCATCAATTTTTTCCTGTTTTTTGCAATCTGACGAATACGCTGCGATTTCACCTGCAGTGACCCTGCCGTCATGATTTGTATCTATTTCGTCAAAATTTTCTAATATTTTTGAAACGGTAGACTGAGAATAAGCACCTGACGATGCAAGTTGAGTTAATTCATTTTTTGAAACACCTGCAGTTGATAATGTTTGAGAAAATTTATTCATTTCATCCGCACTAATTTTCCCGTCGCCATCTTTATCAAATGTTGCGAAATTATTCTGCAAATAAGATGCAAAAGACTGATTAAGCGTTAAATAATTTGTTTGATCATTACGCGCTGCGGTAATGTTTTTAACAGTAACACCGTCCTCCGGATATAAAGCAGCCAAATACGCATAAGTGTTATTAATACCGGATGATAAACTTGAAATTAATGAATTACCCAAACTTGAACCCATAACTCTAACCTTTCATATTATATATACATTCATATATATAATAATGATGTTTAAAGAAAAGTCAATGCCTTTACATAAAACATTAAAGTTTCTTTTTGCATTGTTTGTAACATGTCTTAACATGTTGTAATTCAGATATAGTGTGTGTTTTGGGGTTTATTGTAACAAAATCTTAACAAAAACAAAACAATCATTAAAGTTCCCAAACATGGCTGCCGACATGAAGAATATAGGAAACAAGATATAAGAAAGGAACAGTCATTATGGGAATGAGTGCATCGCAAGCAAGATTTCTTAGCTTGACGGCACGTAAGACAAACGTTGAATACGAAGGACAACAAATTAATCAACAACGTACAACATTGTCTAAC
>JAFUEV010000067.1 GCA_017470245.1 bacterium
ATTATTATAACATATTTTAAATTAAGAGAAAATCAAAACGTGGTGTTTTAGAACCTGTTATTGTACTTATTATAACATATTTTAAATTAAGAGAAAATCAAAACTATTTCTTGACTTTGTTCATCATAAGGATTATTATAACATATTTTAAATTAAGAGAAAATCAAAACACGGCGTCAGCAAGTGTCATATCAGCATTATTATAACATATTTTAAATTAAGAGAAAATCAAAACTCTATGTGGTTCGTAGTTTGAACTTTTTAGATTATAACATATTTTAAATTAAGAGAAAATCAAAACGAACCCATTTTATGTTCATTTTTGAACGGTATTATAACATATTTTAAATTAAGAGAAAATCAAAACATAAAAATAGAAAAAAACCGATAGGTTTCAGATAATATTATAAATATTAGGATTAACCGGAGAAAAAAATAAAGAAAAAATAAAACTAACAACTAAAAAAATAAAAAAGAATATAAAAAAATAACGTATTAATCTTAATAATTTATCAAATTCATTCATAAAAATAAAATAGCATAAAAAGGAGAAAAATGCATTATAACATATTTTAAATTTAGAGAAAATCAAAACGCATTTTTTTCTCCTTTCTGTTATTATATTTATATGGAACCTCGTTATTTTTTAAAATTTATTATTTTATTTTTAATTTTTCCGCCTTTAGGTATTTATTATTATTTAAAGGTTAATCGTTATTAATCTAATACCCATACTTTATATGGTTTTCCGTATCTACTGTATTCTGTTTCCCAATATCCTTCTTTTTTGTATGGATTTATTTCGTTACCTGATATACTAAATATTATAACATACTTTAAATTAAGAGAATATCAAAACAATTCTATTCTTCAACAGTTCAACTTTTAAAATATAGCATATTTAGAAAGATGGGGGGGGCGAGATTGAATATATACCCCAATTAAATTGGAGCACAAGCAAATGCCTATGCTCCAACTAAATGTCTATAATTTATAAATTAATTATTTTTTGGCATTTCATATTGATGATAGGGGACGTTTATTCCTTGTTGCAGCAAATATGAAAAGAATTGCCCATGTGTCATATCTGATGTAGATAATATTTTTCCTTGATTATCTACTTGTGAAACATTTACAATATCGCACGGTTGAGCAAAAGTTCCGTTTGGAGTATAAACATATCTTTGTGGTAGACTTCTTGCCACATATTGTCCGCCATTATTAGCATTATACTTAATTGAAAATGGTTGGATGTCTACATTCATATTGCCTTAAACTCCTATCTTTTTTACACGCTAAATTTAAGATAATAATAATTTAAAATTGCTTGAATTCCTCCTAATATTAACTTTTTTAACAATTATTTTTATATTTATTTTATTCTGCAGAGCACTTTAAAGATATCAATTCCTATTTTCATCCACGTTCTACTAGTTTATCACTATATTTATTTGTATAAATAGTTAATTTACTGATTTTTACTTCTAAACAGACAAATAGCTGTTATACTTAATATTAATGCACCTATAAATACCTCAAAAGGGAATCTAATCAACAATTCTTCTGGCAATATCATTGGGATTAACAATATTGCGCCTGCAGGCGGGAAATTTATGTGAACTTTATACAACGCTATAAATAATACAATACAAGCCAATGCCGTACATACAGAAAGCGGTATACCAAACTGTATATTTAACAAATATCTTAGGAAACATCCGATGAATGCACCAAATGTCATCAAAAAAACTATATATTGCGGTTTTTTTCTCGCCGGACTATTAACATTGGATAATTCCGTATACATCACTATCAACGGCGGAGCCAAAAAATATATTTGATGAGCCTTAAATGGTACCAATGCTAGTAATGCAAATGTTATCAAAAGTTTTGACCATTTAATGATTTGCGTTTTTATATCAAATTCACAAGGTACAAATTTATTAACGGGGCGTAAATGGTATTTTTCCATAAGCCATTGCGCTATAATTATAATCAATGCCATAACAGACACAGAAATAGGATATATCCAACTTTTTGTACCCAAATATACAGGTAATATACAAGCAGATATTATCGGTACAAAATTACTTCTGCAAGCAGTCAGTATAAACCCTGTAAATCCAAAACACAGACACACCTGAAATATCAACGGAATATTTATATACCTCGTAACCAACACTCCAAACAATGCAGCTGCCGTCATAAGCAAAAATATTCGCCTTTTATTACTATGCCAAGGCTGCTGCTCTGATATCCACGCACCTATTGTTAATGCACATATTTCAGGAAATATTATTTCATTCTCTCCGCTTAGCTCTGCAACGCCAACCATTACCAGCGCCATTAATATTCCGAATATGTATCTCTCTATTCGTATTTGTTTTAATATTTCGGTATTCACAGTATTATGCTATATCAAGTCTGCATTTTATGCAAATAATATTCAAAATAAAAAGCCCAATAAGGGCTTTTCACTTATTTATTCTTTTTTACCTTATTTCCTTCTACATGATAACCACGAGGAACATAATCAATTAATTTACCTTTACGTATCATTTTTTCCTGTTTAGGAGTTAAATTATCTTTATCTATATCAACCACCTTCATTGTAGGTTTTATAGAAAATCCCCAAAAACCAAAAGGTATTAATAATACGTTAACAAGACTTAATCCCGGTCTGTGACCAATTTGTATAGCCTTATTATCAGGGAGCTTCTTTGCTGAATATTGTTCAAAAATATCCTGTTTATCAGTTTTTTGCGGTTCTGCCTGTTGCTTTGCAGAAAAAGCAACCGTTGAATTATATTGTACTCCGTTTGCTGCAGATATTTTTGAAATTTGCATATTCATACTCCTTTTACTCTCATTATAAACCGAATCAGGATTTTTTTTGCTACTTTTTCACTTCTTTGTGAACTTTTATTTTTTTTATTTCGTTTATAAAAATGTAAGTAATAAAGCAATCCAAATATATATTAGCCGGTAAATATTTTAGGGAGCTTTCTAAAATCGAAAGGGGTTTTTTATGAAAAAAAATATTATTTCTCTTGCCATTTTAACTGTTTCACTTATATTTTGTTCTTCACCGGCTTTTTGTCAAACAAATTATTACCATAATCCAAAACATCCGCCCAAATATGAGAAAAAAATATCCTATAACAACAAGTCACCTCATAAAATTACAAATAAAAAATACAAAAAAGTATATTATAACAACTATAACTATGGTAAAAAACCTTATTATACAAATCACAGCTATACATACAACAATCCTAAATACTACAGCAGGCATATAAACCCGTATACATACCAATACAATACATCAAGAATCAGCAATAACTACAAATATAAACCTACATTATTGGAGAGAATATTTAATCTATAGAAGTAATTAGGGATTTGACATAGGGCGGCATTTGGAAACGAATGCCGTTTCTCGTGTTTACTATTAATCATATTTACCAAATTGCAAATTAATTTGGTAAATATTAAATTAATAAAAATTATCATATATTCTTTATATATTTCATTTTACAAGCATGGGAAATTGGTGTATTATAATGGAATACAAAAGAAATTTTGGGGAAGTTAATGTTATAAAAATTGCGATTATTTCGCTTTTTTTATGACTCTCAGTAAGGTAGGGATAAAAATGGATAATTCAGAAACTAAAGACTTTTATGTAATCAAAAAAGACGGAACAAAAGAACATTTTGACATTAACAAAGTAGTTAATGCCGTTAAGAAATCTGCAGCACGTGTATTAATTGATTTTACTCCTGAACAATTGGATAAAATATGCAACATTGTTAGAACAGAAATCAAAAACAATGGCAAATCAGAAGTATATATTCAAGAAATGCATAACGTTGTTGAAGAAGCACTTGAAAATGTTAACCATAAAGTTTGCGAAAGTTACAGAAATTATCGTAATTATAAACAAGATTTTGTCAGAATGCTTGATAAAGTCTATCAGGAAAGTCAAAAAATTATGTATATCGGAGATAAAGAAAACTCTAACTCCGACTCTGCTTTAGTTTCAACAAAACGTTCATTAATCTTCAATCAGTTAAATAAAGAATTATACAAAAAATTCTTCTTAACAGTTGAAGATTTACAAGCAATTCGTGACGGTTATATTTATATCCACGATATGTCCGCAAGACGTGATACAATGAACTGCTGCTTATTTGATGTAGCAGCTGTTTTAAAAGACGGTTTTGAAATGGGCAACCTTTGGTATAATGAGCCAAAAACACTTGCCGTTGCTTTTGATGTTATAGGTGATATTGTTATGGCAGCAGCAAGTCAACAATATGGCGGTTTTACAGTTCCGGAAGTTGACAAATTACTTGCACCTTATGCTGAAAAAACATACGAAAAACAATATAGCAGATATATTTCAATGGGCTTGAATTTTGAACAAGCAAGAAAAGAAGCACTTAATGATGTTCAAACTGATTTCGACCAAGGTTTCCAAGGTTGGGAATATAAATTTAATACGGTAGCATCTTCAAGAGGTGATTATCCGTTTATAACAATTACTTTAGGCTTAGGTAAGAGTGAATACGAAAAAATGGCTTCTATTTCCGCTTTAAATACAAGAAAAGGCGGACAAGGCAAGAAAACATGCAAAAAGCCGGTATTATTCCCTAAAATAGTATTTTTATATGATAAAAAACTTCACGGTAAAGGCGGTGAACTTGAAGACGTATTTGAAGCAGGTCTTGAATGTTCTCAACGTTCTATGTATCCTGATTGGTTAAGTCTTTCAGGAGAAGGATATGTTGCAAGTATGTATCAAAAATACGGCAGAGTTGTATCACCAATGGGCTGCAGAGCATTCCTTTCACCATGGTATGAAAAAGGCGGTATGAATCCTGCTGATGAAAATGATAAACCGATATTTGTCGGCAGATTTAACATTGGTGCAATAAGTTTGCATTTACCTATGATATACGCAAAGGCTAAAAAAGAAAGCAAAGATTTCTATGAAGTTCTTGATTACTATTTACAATTAATCAGAAAAATTCATATAAGAACTTATGAATATCTTGGAGAAATGAGAGCATCCACAAATCCGTTGGCATATTGTGAAGGCGGTTTCTATGGAGGTCACTTAGGATTCCACGATAAAATAAAACCGTTACTGAAAGCAGCAACCGCTTCCTTTGGTATTACGGCATTAAATGAATTACAAGAACTCCATAACGGCAAATCATTAGTTGAAGACGGTCAATTTGCAGTTGAAGTTATGGAATATATAAATAAACGTGTAACCGAATTTAAATTAGAAGACGGTAATTTATATGCATTATACGGCACACCGGCAGAAAGTTTATGCGGTTTACAAGTAAAACAATTCCGTGAAAAATACGGTATTGTTGAAAAAGTTTCCGATAGAGGATATGTAACAAACAGTTTCCACTGCCACGTTACGGAAGATATTAGCCCTATTGAAAAACAGGATTTGGAAAACAGATTTTGGAATTTAATGAACGGCGGAAAAATACAATATGTTAAATATCCTATTGCATACAACAAAGAAGCAATAAGAACATTAATCGAACGTGCTATGGATATGGGATTCTATGAAGGAGTTAATTTATCACTTTCATATTGCGATGACTGCGGTCACCAAGAATTAAATATGGATGTTTGTCCTAAATGCGGAAGTCGAAACTTAACAAAAATAGATAGGATGAACGGTTACCTTTCTTATTCAAGAGTAAAAGGTGATACTCGTCTTAATGAAGCAAAAATGGAAGAGATAAAAGACAGAGTAAGTATGTAATCATGAACTACCATAATATAACAAAAGATGACATGCTAAACGGGGATGGCTTACGTGTAGTATTGTGGGTTGCCGGATGTAACCATCAATGCGAAGATTGTCAAAATCCAATTACTTGGGATATAACAGGTGGACTGCCATTTGATGAAGCAGCCGAAAAAGAACTTTTTGATGCACTGGCAAAACCGCATATTTCGGGCATAACTTTTTCAGGTGGTGACCCGTTGCATCCTTTTAATCGTGGAACAACCTTTAAATTAATGAGAAAATGCAAAGAATTATTTCCTGATAAAACAGTATGGGTATATACAGGTTTTAGATGGGAAGATTTCCAAGATAATCCTAAAATGAAATATATTGATGTATTAGTTGACGGGAGATTTATAAAAGCATTACACGATGATAAACTATGTTGGTGCGGAAGTTCTAACCAAAGAATTATTGATGTTCAAAAGACATTAAAAGAAGGACATATTGTTCTTCATTATGATAACGATAAAAAACAGTAATTCATTAATTATTCACATAAAAATAAATTCAGATTTTTTATCTGAATTTATTTTTTATTCTTTATATTGTTTATTCATCATTAGATGGAGGCGGAATTATAATTGCTGGTTCTTTCTTTTCTCTTGTCATTTCAATAGGAATTGATAATTGAATCGGAATAGATTTAAAACTTTCAGGTAATGGTTCTGGTTTAGTATCTATTGGAATAACATTTACACCTGTTTCTTTTGTTTGACCGGTAATATTTTGTTCGGAAGACTGTTGATTTTCACTTTCTGTATCAACATCACTCGGAATTTCTTCTGAATTAGAGGTATCATAAGTAACTGTCAAATCAACTTCAGGGTAATCAAATTCAGGATCTCCGTATGGTTTTGTAGCAACCATCATCATATCTTTCCATATTTTTGCAGGAGCACTACCACCTGTTAAACCGATACTTTTGTTATCATCATTACCAATAAATACCCCTGTAACAATATCCGGAGTATAACCGATAAACCAAGCATCTTTATTTTCATTTGTAGTACCTGTTTTTCCTCCCATAGGAACTCCGATATCGGCACCTTTACCTGTACCCTCTTTTATAACACGTCTAAGCATTGCAGTCATTATACCTGCAACATCTTTACCAAGAACCTTTTGAATTCTAGTTCTTCTTGCCTGATATACAACTCTGCCTCTTTGTGTTTCAATTCTTTCAATCGCATAAGGTTTAACTCTGTATCCGCCATTTGCAAAATTACCGTATACAACAACCATATCATATAATTTTACACCATTAGAACCCAAAGATATCGTATAATCGTGAGTTAAAGGAGTTGTAATACCAAGTTCTTTTGCCATATCTATAACAGAGGCTATACCAATATCTTGAATTAATTTAACGGCAACAACATTTGAAGAAATAGCAAGAGCCTTATACAAAGGCATTTTACCTCTATATTTACTGCCATAGTTTTTGGGACTCCAATTACCTATTGTAACAGGAGAATCTTCAACTATATCAGTTGGCATCCACCCTTTATTAACTGCTGCAGCATATACTATAGGTTTAAAAGAAGAACCCGGAGGTCTTACAGCCTGAGTTACTCTGTCATATTGAGATTCAGAATAGTCTTTTCCTCCGCAATATGCAATAATTGCACCATTCATTGGCGAAAAACTAAATAATGCAGCCTGTTGTTTTTTACCAGTTAAATGCCAAGCTGCCATATTCTTTTTTATTGCTTCATTAGCAGCAACCTGTGCTTTATAATCCAATGTTGTTATAATTTTATATCCGCCTTGAGATATTTCTGTTTCATCATATCCCAAATCATCCAATTCTTTTAATACATAATCTATAAAATAAGGTGCTACATTTGCATTTGCCAAATTTGGCTTTTTATTTAAAACTATCTTTTCTTGTATAGCATTATCATACTGTTCTTTTGTAATAGTTTTCATTATATACATTCTTTTAAGAACTTTATTTCTTCTTTTTTCAGCTAACTTTATATTCTTATAAGGAGAATATACCGATGGTGCCTGTGGTAAACCTGCAATTAAAGCACATTCTGCCAAAGTTAATTTGTTTAACTCTTTATTAAAATATGTTTCTGCAGCAGCTTTGACACCATACGACCCTGACCCCAAATATACATTATTCAAATACATTTCTAAAATTTTATCTTTAGATATTGTTTTTTCTATACGAGCTGCTATTTGAATTTCTTTGACTTTTCTTACAAGTGTTTTTTCGTTAGATAAGAACAAAATCCTGGCAAGTTGTTGTGTAATCGTACTTGCACCTTGAGTTGCACGCTTATTTGTTAAATTTACAATGACAGAACGAGCTATACCGAATATATCATATCCGTCATGCGTATAAAAGTTTTTATCTTCTGTTGATATTATTGCATCTTTTATATACTGGGGAATTTCATCTATAGAAACATGTTCATAATGAAAAGTTTGAAATGTTTTCAACAAGTGTTCATCTGAAGAATACACTTGCGTAACAATATTTCTGGAATAGTTATTTAATTGAGGAATAGGTCCCAAGTCATCCAAATACATTTTAACCGCAACATAAGCAGCCAAAATTATAGCTATCCCCATAATAAATATTGCTTTTATAAAAGCTAAAATAGGGTTTCCGCCCCTCTTTTTCTCACTCATTTATTTCCTCGGAATTTTTAGTATAATATAATCATATTTTACCAAATAAATCGTATAAAAAGTGCTTTTGTAAACAAATGTCTATTGATTTTATAAAATCCATATATTATGAAATTCTATCATATTTTGTTCCTCAAAAATTAAAATATAAAATAGAGGGTAAATGCAATAAATGCGGGAAATGCTGCAATCAGATTCGTTCATACGGACTCAAAGACAATAAAGAATTAAGATTAATGCAATTTTTCCTTCCATGGTATAAACGTTTTTATATACGTGGCAACGATAAATACGGATTAATATTAGGATGCAAATATTTATCAGAAAACGGATTATGCACTGTATACAATAAACGTCCTCTATTATGCCGAAATTATCCTGCAAAGACAATTTCTTTTAACGGAGAAATGATAGACGGCTGCGGATTTAAGGTTATAAAAAAAGATTTTAAGGACTATTTATAAAATCATTCCATGCCTGCTTATATTTTGCTTCTAAATCACGAGTAAATTCAATAGGATTTTGCTTAATATCAGACATATTAACTTTTTTTCTTAATGAATATCTTAATAATTCCAGTCTGGATTTGTCGTTTGCAAGTTCTGCCGCTTTATTGATATAATCCTCACCGCAAGTTACACATAAATCTCCTAAGCCTAATACCTGATTAATCCTACCTGCACCTCTTGAATGCATACCTTCTCCGACAAGCGTAACTGTAGGGACGCCCATTAAAGCAGTTTCTATTGCAATCGACATTCCGCTAAAAGGATATGTATCGAGAGCTATATCCGCAAAAGAATATGCTTTATAATGAGGAACATACTTTTGGGCACTAAATATTACTCTGTCTATATCTACATTATTTTTTTCCAATCTGGATTTAATATATTTAATTATATTTTTCGTCAGTTTTGTTCTGTAAATAAATAATTTAGAATCAGGAACTTTCTCCAATATTTTTGCCCACATATATATTGTAATATCATTAAATTTGGAAGTACAATTAAAACTGCCAAAAGTAATATAACCGTTTGATTTAAAAGGACATGGTTCTATATTCGGAATATTCTTTTCTCTGAATATTTGATAACCTTTATCCAAATATAGAGGCTTTTCTGTATATAAATATGCTTTATCTTCAGGAATAGTATATTTATCAGTTATAATATAATCTACTTCTTTCATTCCTAATGTATTTAAATACCCCAAATATGACATAATAACGGGTGCGGGTTTATAAAGCATTGAATACACTTTTACGTGCGTATAACCGCTTAATTCTACAAGAATATCTATATTTTTATCATATATAGCTTGTGCTAACTGTTCATTCGACATTTTAGTACAATCTATCATTTCAAAACCAGTTTTTCTTATTCTTTCGGTTGTACTGTCAGAATTTTCCGACCCGTTAAAAATAAAGAAATTAAATTCATCCTTATTGTGGTTTTCCCATATCGGAATCATATAATTCATCATTGTATGCGCACGACAATCGGAAGATAAATATGCAACATTAATTTTTTGCCCTGTTTTTGATTTTTTATCACTATGATTATACTTTTTTATATTTTTAAATAAATTGTTTCTTATTTGATCAACTTCATACTCAGAATAATCCTTTATATCTTGTTGGTCATAAAAAGAAGATTTTATCATCGCAAAAAGTTTACAAGCAGAATCGTATTTATTTATTTCCGTATTCAAAGCCTTATTATGATAATCTATACTTTTATCCGCATCATAATAATAATACATATGAGCTAAACGGGAAAAAACATTTAACTGTCCCTCCGGAACTAATTTAAGATACTCTTCATAAAAATAAGCTGCTTTATCTTTGTCATCCATTTTATAATAAGCATTGCCCAATTTTATATAAATAGCGGCAAGCATATCAGAATCAATGTTTTTTGATAAAATTTGTGCGGTTTTATATAGTTTTATAGCCCCTTTATAGTCACCAGATGAATACAAGCTTTGACCTTCATCCAGCAATTTATTTATTTCATCACGGGTATTTGATGCACTCAAAATTAATTCCTCATATTATTTTAAGTTATACATATCTTCTTTCTTTAATTTTCTGTTCATTAACTTATTTAATATTTCTTCGGGAGTAATATCTGTATAAACAGCTTCATAAATGGCAGATGAAACAGGAACATCCAAACCGAGTTTAGCTGCAAGTTCACATAGAGCTTTTGAAGTTTTAACACCTTCGGCAACAGAACCCAATTCTTTCAAAATATCATCTATTTTTTTCCCTTTACCCAACATTGAACCAACCGTAAAATTACGGCTAAACGGGCTGGAACATGTAGCAATCAAATCCCCCATACCTGATAAACCATATAAAGTTGAAGGACTAGCACCTAATGCTACACTAACTCTCACTATTTCAGCCATACCTCTTGTTAAAAGAGTTCCTCTGCAATTATCACCCAATTTCATAGCATCAGCAAACCCTGAAGCTATAGCTATAACGTTTTTTAAACTACCGCCCAATTCAACTCCTATAACATCAGGATTTGTATATAATCTGAACTTTGACGGAACATTTAAATGTTTTTGTACAAATTCGGCAGCCTGCATATCATCACTTGCAACAGAAGCAGCGGTGGGACATCCGTTTAATATTTCTTTTGCGAGTGTAGGACCAGATAATATAACTAATTTTGAATCGGGAAGTTCATCTTTTATAACTTCAGACATTCTTTTTAATGACGGCAACTCCAAGCCTTTTGAAAGGTTAACCAATATCTGATTTTCTTTTAATCCTATTTGCTTTAATTGTTGACACACAGGACGTATACCGGATGTTGCAACAACAAGAAGGATTATATCGGCACCATCAGTTGCCTTTTTCAAATCATCGGTAATTTCTACTTTATCTTCCAACTGAACGGTTAATGGTTTTGTTGTTCTTTTATTTAATCTTAACTCATCAGAAATATCATTTGAACGTCCCCATACGCATACGTCATCAAAATTATTGCTTAATAACCATGCCAGTGTTAATCCCCAACACCCAGGACCCAATACTGTTAATTTCATAAATACCTCCGATTTAATTTACACACCGACAAAAACTTTTTTTGCTTCTTCCCTGTCATCAAAATGTATAGTTTCATTTTTTAAGATTTGATAATCTTCATGACCTTTTCCGGCAATGACTATAACATCTTCAGGATTTGAAATGGATTTCAAAAATTTTATTGCCTGCCCTCTATCAGGTTCTACAAAAATTCTTTGTGTATCAACCGTTCTTATTCCTGTCATAATATCAGATATAATCAATTGAGGGTCTTCACTACGCGGATTATCCGACGTTACAACAACCTTATCAGATAACTCATCCGCAATTTTACCCATTTTGGGTCTTTTTGTCGTATCTCTATCCCCGCCGCAACCAAATAAACAAATCAATTTTGATGTTGCAGGAGTCAATTCTCTGGCAGCTTTGAGCACATTTTCCAAACCGTCAGGCGTATGAGCATAGTCAACAATTACAAGCGGTTTTTTATTTACGATTTCAAATCTGCCGGCAACACTCTTTGTATTTTCCAGTGCTTTTGCTATAACTTTATAATCTATTTTCATTGCAAGTGCTGCAGCATAAGCAGCCAACGCATTATACACACTAAACATCCCGTTTAAATGCAATTTCATTTCAACTTTTTTATCTTGAAACTTAACAGTTAGTTTTGCTCCGTCTACAGAAAAATCAATATTTTCCGCTTTTACATCAGCATCGTTTTTTACTCCGTAAGTTAAAACTTTTACACCTTGAGGAATTACATTTAAAAAATCTCTGGCATAACTGTCATCACTATTTATTATTGCAAAAGCACCTTGTTTTAAATTTTCAAATAATATAGCCTTTGCCTTAAAATAATTACTCATTGTTATATGATAATCCAAGTGATCTTGAGTCAGGTTTGTAAAGACTGCACCATCGAAATCACAACAGCCTACTCTCTGTTGTTCCAACGAATGTGAACTTACCTCCATTACAACATTTTTTATACCTTTATCTGACATTAATCTTAAATCACGCTGAAGTTCAGGAGGTTGAGGGGTAGTATGTTTTGCATCTTTGTATTCATCTTCACTTGATAATTTGTACCCCAAAGTTCCTATTAAAGCACATTTTTGATTATTTTCTTCCAATATTTTTTGGATAAGATGCGTAACTGTCGTTTTTCCGTTAGTACCCGTAACACCTATTAAATTAATATTTTTTGACGGTTCATTATAAAAAGCGGCAGCAATTTTTGCCATAGTTCTTTTTGTATCATTTACTATAATTTGAGGAACATTGACATCAAGTTCTTCTTCACAAAATAAAGCCGTTGCGCCTTTTTCTACGGCAGATTTCGCATATTTATGCCCGTCAGCAGCTTCACCTCTTATACAAATGAATATATCTTTCGGTTTTGTAAGTAATGAATTATAAGAAATACCGTTTATTTCTACATCTTGGTAATTTTTTGTCTTATATTCATCTAAAAGTCTTATTATTTCTCTCAGTAACATACATAACTCCTAAACTATTTTACTACATATTCTTATCAGGTGGTATATTTAAAATTCTTGCACACTGATTTGCGACCTCTTTAAAAACTGGTGCAGCAACCGTATTCCCCCATACAGGTCCGTTAGTTGCAGAATCAACAACAACATATATAAGCATTTGAGGGTCATTAGCAGGTAAATAACCTATAACTGATGCATATAATGAAGAAGAATATCCTTTACCATACTCTTTAGGTTTTTTTGATGTCCCTGTTTTTCCTGCTACGGTATATTTTTCAAGATTTATTGGTGATTTTGAATGCGATACACTTTCTGCAAGTAAACGGGTAACAGCCCTTGCTGTTTCAGGTTTCAATGCTTGTATCCTTTGTATTTTTTCTTCTTCCTCCTCAGGAGAATATTTTATTACATGCGGAGTAACCCTTATACCATCATTAGCCAAAGCACTAACGGCACTAACCATTTGCATTACAGTAACAGAAGCTCCGTATCCGTATCCCATGGAAGCCTGTCTTGACTTGTCCCATTTAAATGGTTTGGGAAGCAACCCGGAAGATTCTCCATTCAAATCTATTCCTGTTTTCTTTCCTATTCCCAGATTTGATAGTATTGAATAAAATTCACCAGGACTCATCATAAGAGCAATATTTGCACTTCCAACGTTGCTTGAATGTTCAAAAAGGTATACAAGACTAATCATTCCCGGATTTGGACGTTTATTATAATCATAATTTTTTATTTCCCAACTACCGAGTTTCATTTTTCCGTAATCAGGAACCCTTGAACCGGGTTTTATTTTTCCGCTTTCAAGACCTGCAGCTACCGTTAATGTTTTAAATGTTGAACCAGGAGGATATACATCAGATAATGTCCAATTTTTTAAGTTAATAGCTGAAACTTTTTTATAATTATTAGGATTATACCTTGGATAAACAGCATAACCCAAAATTTCACCATTTTTTGGATTCATAACAATTACGGCACCTCTTGCCGCATTTTTTTGATGAATCATATTTAATAATTCACGTTCGCAAACATGTTGGATGGCAGAATCAATCGTTAAATTAACAGTTTCTCCTACTTGCGGGGTAGATGCCAGAACAGGGTCAGTTTCCGTATCATATATAATATCTCCTCTTGGTGTTCTTTGAACAACTACATTTTCACCAACATTTTCAAGTTTTTCCTTTGCAGTCAATTCAACACCCGAAGCCGTTTGAGCATCAGGATTATAATAACCTATAATATGAGCTGCCAACTCATCTTGAGGGTACACTCTTTCATTCTTTTTATCAAAACTTAATTCTCTTAGCCCAAGTTTTTTTATTTCATCAGCAGTTTGTCTATCTACATCTTTTTTTAATAAAACAACTGTATGACCTTTATTTATATTATTTTCAAGTGTTTTTTTATCTATTCCCAAATATGGTGAAAGCATTTCTGCTAATTCAGAAGGTTCATGGTCAAAATATTCCTTATGTGCATATAAATTAAATGAGGTTTTATCAGCAGCCAAGCGCAAACCGTTTCTATCAAGAATTTGACCACGCATAACAAAATTTTTACTGTATTTTTGATTTTTTGCCTTTACTTTATAATGCCTTATATCAACTATCTGTAATAAAAACAGATATGTAATCATTACACCGAAAAAGAATAACAATATAATATGCGCATATTTAATGCGTTTTTCAACCTGACGTATTTTATCTTTTTCGTTTATATTTTCCATATAACAACATCCCTAAAAACAGGGTATCACAATCTTCCCAATCAATAAAATAATTAATTAATCTTAATCTAGTAGCCTATTGACCAAGTATAATTAACAGGTGCGGGCTTTGCTTGCGGTGCATTCACCATATTAACAGCAGAAACTTCAATTACATTTTTTGCTGTATCCAAAGCCGAATTATTAGTTATTATTGAATCTATTTTATTAAATGAATGCAAATTGTCTAACCTGTTTTGAAGTTCAATATTTTCATTTGATAAAGCGACTATTTCACGCCCAAGCTTATTCATATTCTTTTCGCTGTCAGAAACAAAATAATAACTAACAAGTGACAATACAACAAGCATTAATAGAATTGCACTCAAAAATTTATTTAACTTGTCAGCGTATGATTTTTTTTGATTATGCTTAGGAAATCTGCCGTATATAACAGGATTAGTAACAGGTGCAGCAACTGCGGCATGCTGTCCGTATATATATGTTGAATCAATATATCTGATTGAACCTCTGCTCAACTAACGTCTCCCCTGACTGATTATTTTTTATTTATTCTTCTTGCGACTCTCAATTTCGCCGATCTTGACGGCGGATTTACCTTTATTTCTTCTTCACTCGCTGTTATCGGTTTTTTATTTATCAACTCCAACATCGGTGGTTTATACTCTGAAATAACCGGTACTACCCTGTATTTTGATGAGGTACTCTCGCCCCCCATCTCCCCAGTCCACTCTTTTGAATAGTACTTGAAAAAATTTTTGACTATTCTGTCCTCCAAAGAATGGAATGTAACTATAGATAGTATAGCATCATTTGATAATAATGTAAGCACTTCGTTTAATGTATTTTTAATATTTTCTAATTCATGATTAACTTCAATTCTTATTGCTTGAAAAACTCTTGTAGCCGGATGAATTTTTGATTTTATTCTGGGAGTGGCTTCTAATACAATATTGACAAGGTCTTGAGTTGTTACAATCTTAGTATTTCGTCTTGTTTCTACTATCTTTTTAGCAATTCTTTTTGAAAATCTTTCTTCGCCGTATTCACTAAAAATACGGACTAATTCATCCTCTTTGTAGTCATTTACAACGTCATAAGCAGAAAATTCAGCATGCTGATTAAATCGCATGTCTAATTTCGAGTTTTTTAAAAAGCTGAAACCTCTTGTGTTAGAAGTAAGTTGAGGTATTGAGGCACCAAGGTCAAAAACAATTCCGCCATCAATTTCAAAAATTTTATTTTTTTCTAAATATTTCTTAATGTTAGTGTAAGAATCGTTTACAATCGTTAAATTTTCGTAATTTTTTAAACGTTCGCTTGATGCATTAATTGCATCTTCATCTATATCAAATGCAATTAATTTACCGTTTGGAGAAATTCTTTTCAGTATCAATTCACTATATCCGCCGCCACCTAATGTGGCATCGATATATAATTTACCATTTGTACAGTTTAAAGCACCAACTGCTTCATTTAACATTACGGGATAATGTTTAAATTCCTGCATTTATTCCCCAAATTTCCGTTATTATTAGTTTATTTCCGCAAGTTTTTCAAGTTTTAACTTTTGGTCATGTGCCATCAATAAGCCTATAAGTTCATCCAAATCTCCATCAATGACTGTCCAGACATTAAGGTTTTGCCCTATTCTATGGTCAGTTAAACGTCCTTGAGGGAAATTATATGTTCTTATACGTTCCGAACGATCACCCGTTCCTACCTGAGAACGTCTCAAATCGGTAACTTCCTTCATTTGTTTCTGAACTTCCATATCATATAGTTTTGCTTTTAATATTTGCAAAGCTCTTTCTTTATTTTGAAGTTGAGAACGTTCTTCGGTACAGAAAATCATTATACCTGTCGGTTTATGGAAAACTCTTGCTGCCGTTTCAACCTTATTTACATTCTGACCGCCTGCTCCACCCGAACGAGCTGTTGTAATTTCAATATCATTCATATTAAGTTCGATTTCAACATCATCAACTTCAGGCATAACCGCAACAGTTGCAGTAGATGTATGTACTCTGCCTTGTGATTCTGTAGCAGGGACTCTTTGTACTCTATGTACACCTGATTCATATTTAAGTTTTGAATATATACTGTCACCTTTTATTGAAATTATAACTTCAGATACACCACCTGCTTCACAATCCGTTTTGCTCAATATTTGAGTTTGCCAGCCTTGCTTATCAGCATATCTCAAATACATTCTCATTAAATCACCGGCAAAAATGTTTGCTTCGTCACCACCTGCGGAACCTCTGATTTCAAGCATAATATCTTTATCATCCATAGGGTCACGAGGCAAAAGTAAAACTCTCATTTTTTCTTCAAGCTCTGACATTTTTGTTTCATTTGATGCAATTTCGTCATGCAAGAATGTTCTCATTGTTTCATCAGTTTCACTTTTTAACATTTCTTGAGCATCTTTTACGGCTTGTTCAGAATCTTTCCAACTATGATATACTTCAACCGTTTCTTCCATTGCCTTTCTTTGTTTAGAAAGTGCTTTAAATCTGTTATAATCTTGTATTACTTCAGGATCAGAAAGAATTTGTCCAAGTTCTATATATTTACTTTCTATTTGAAGTATTTTATCCAACATTTCTTCCATAATTATTGACCTTTCACGGGCATTCTGCCACAGGATTTATCTTCATCACAAAAACCGAATCGTTCGCATTTGGGAACCAAATACTCTTTTAACCACGGTTCTTCTTTTATTAATTCGTCACACATTCTTTTTACTAAAATTCTTATTTCTTTTTGAGCTCTTGTACATAATCTTAAATTAGCAAGGTGTATTAATTCCCTTAAATTAAGACTTGCAACCATTGATGTAGATGTTGCATTTGGTAAAACTGCCCTTGCATCTTCGGCAGGAATCCCTGCTTCGGTTAATTCAAGATAGAATTCAGAAATTTTACCCATAAAAGCATCAAATTTTTCTTTTAATTCAGGATTATTTTCTATAGAATCAGGTGTCAAATAATCAAATTGACCTTTTTCCTTAACATATCTTTGTGATTTTTGTGAAAAAGACATGTGTCTGTGTCTTACCAATTGATGAGAACATGCTCTTGAAATATTACTTATAGCAAAACTGACCTGAACATGTTCAATAGTACTGTAATGTCCGGACGAAACAACTCTGCTTATAAGTTTAAGCATTTTTTCTTCATCTTGAGCGGAATCACAATCATATATATTTAACGGAGAATCTGCACTATAACAAGTCCTGCAAGCAGTGTAAATTGTTTTTAACATATTTTCGGGTTTTGAAATCAATCTAACCTGAGCATATTTATCTTTTGTCATTTTACCCTCCATTAAAACAAAAACCCACATTTATGCGGGTTTAAAAAAGCAGTGCTTTAAAATAAAAGCACTGCAAAAAGTTATTTCTGTTGATAACGTTTTTTGAATTTTTCAATACGACCTTCAGTATCAACTATCTTTTGGTTTCCTGTATAGAACGGATGACAATTGTTGCAAATTTCAACCGTAATATCATCTTGTACAGAACCTGTTTCAATTTCATTACCGCATACACATTTAATTACTGTCTTTTTGTATTCGGGATGTATTCCTTTTTTCATTTCTATTACCTCTATTAATTATATTGTTTTTTATTTTCTGTTTTCGTTCGGGTTAATTTATAACGAAAATACCTTTATGATTATAAACAGCTAAAAATTTTATATCAAGTATAGCTTCAATAAATTATTTAACATGTTTAACAATGTAACAATTTTTAAAACCTGATTGTTTTTATTTAATTATAGTTATATAAGTAGTATATAATGAAAATTTAAAAAAAATCATTTCAAATATAATATAGACTATAAAATGTATTATTTTTTATAGATTTGTGGTATTATATAAAAAGAATTACTTTATGAGAGTATAAGGAAAAAATTATAATGAAAAAATCATTTACTTTATCTGAAGCATTGATTACATTAGCGATTATAGGTGTGTTGGCTGCAATCTTAATCCCTGTAATTAATAATGTAAGACCTGATAAAGATAAGGTTGCATACAAAAAAGCTATATACACACTCCAAAGTGCTGTAACAAATGCTATGGATGCAACCGAATATTCAATGGCAGCAAATTCTGCAGCATACTGGTTAGATCCTCATTTAAACGGATATGAATTCTGTGAAGCCATTGCAGATTCTTTAAATATAAGAGGAAGTGCTCATTGCAGACCTGAACAATTACCGGCAGGCGGTTCAACTTATGATAGTCCGAATTTTATTACAACTGATGGTATAAGATATTGGAATCTTGAAAACGCATTTAGAAATGGCAATAAATATAATGAAATTTATGTTGACAGAAACTTAACAACAGGTGAAATTAATAACATCGCTGCTAAGAGAAATAAATTAGGTGAAGATGGATACGGTCTGAAAATCAGAGTTAGATATGACGGTAAATTTGATACTCCTGATACAGCAGCATACGAATACGAAAATGAAATGATGGAACAATCACTTCAAGTAACACAAGGCAAAAGATAAAAAATAGCTAAATAAATAAAAAAGGAATCTGCTTAACAGATTCCTTTTTTTTACATATATAATATAATAATAAAAAGTCAGGTTATTAGGAGATAGATATATGACAGAACAAGCAAGTGCACAAATTGGTATAATTGGAGGAAGCGGATTTTATAGTTTCTTTGAAGAATCAGGAACACCATTTCAGGAAATTACAATTGATACTCCATACGGAAAACCATCTGACCCTATAACAATAGGTGAATTATTCGGAAAGAAAGTAGCTTTTATTCCACGTCATGGACGTGATCACAGATTTTTACCGCATACGGTTAATTATAGGGCTAACGTATGGGCATTAAAGTCATTAGGTGTTACAAGGGTAATTTCTCCATGTGCAGCAGGAAGCTTACAAAAGCATGTTAAACCCGGAGATTTTGTAATATGTGACCAGTTTGTTGATTGGACAGACGGAAGAAAAAACACATTTTTTGAAGGTCCTAAATGTGTACATCCGAGTGCTGCCGATCCATATTGCCCGGAATTAAGGGAAATTGCGATAGAACAAGCTAAAAAACAAGGTATAACTGTTCATGAAACAGGTACGGTTGTTGTTATAAACGGTCCAAGATTTACAACAAAATCAGAATCAAAATTCTTTACAAATCAAGGATGGGAAGTAATAAATATGAGTCAATATCCTGAAGTACATCTTGTACACGAGCTTGATATGTGTCCAATAACAATAGCATTAATTACTGATTATGATGCAGGGTTAGTCGGGGATGTTCCGCCTGTTACACATCAAGAAGTTATGCAAGTATTTAAATCCAATATTAGCAGACTAAAGAATTTATTAATTGCAATTATAGAGAACATTCCGGTTGAAAGAAATAATTGCGAATGTCACAACATATCTCATACATCATAGAGGAAAACAAAATTATGATTTCATTATTCATACAAATCGTTTTTAGCTTACTATATTTAATATTACTTTTAGTAATACTTGCAAGCTGGATACCTATTTTTAATACAAGAAAAGAACCTTTTGCAACATTAGTTAAAATATATTCTATAGTAATGGCTCCATTTAAAGCAATAATCCCAACAATAGGCGGTTTGGATTTTTCACCTATATTAGCATTTATTGTTTTGCAACTGTTAGAAAATCTTATTTTAAGAATATTAGTACCTTTGGGACTATAATTTTAAACACAATAAAAAATACGAGCTTTTAAAAAGCTCGTATTTTTTATCCCATGAAAATCCATAATAATTTTCGACATCCTTTTGCAATCAGTACGGCAAGGAAACTAAAAACAATATCATACAATATTTTTGCAAAGGACTGAAAATATATTAAATTTGAAATAAAATCCCAAGAATCATGCCTTAAAATTGCTATAACAGTCATATAAAAAATTCCGATGACATGAATTATTGCAACACCGCACAAAACGGCAAAAAGAGTATTTATAATAGAGTTACCTTGTTTCATTACTTTATTTGTAAGAAATATAGCAAATATATACGCAAAAATATACCCAAAATTATACTGAAATACGTATGATAAACCGCCACCCAATCCGAATACCGGATACCAAGGTGTCAATCCCATGATAATATATACAAGTACAGTTACCAAACCCCAAAATTCACCCAATAATGCTGCAATAAATAGTACAACCGGAATTTGAGGAATATATTCAAATTTAAGGTACGAAACTAAACCGGTATCAGGCAAATTAAAATTGATTTTTATTTGGGTAAAAGTACCTATAATAAGTAAAAGCACACAAAAAAGAACAAGCACAAGAGTTCCCAAACAGAACCTAATTTGTTGATTAGGTTTATGGATTTTTTTTATTCCCGCTTTTACTCTTTTATTCATCATAAGCAACTTTAATTTTATTTATCCCGTTTTTAAGCTTTTCAAAATTATTTTTAAATGTATCATACCAAATGTTTTTAGTAAACATAATAATGGCATTTTCGCCATTGTCCTGATAATATTTTTTCCTCATTCCGATTGATTCGAACAAAAATTTTTCATACAAATTTATAGCAGGAATATTAGATTCTCTAACTTCAAGCGTTATATATTTTATCATTGTTTTATAACAGCCATTTATTGCCGCAATCATCAAGGCTTGAGCAAACTGCATTTTCCTATAATCAGGATGAACTGCTAATGTAGTAATATGAGCTTCTTCCAATATATGCCAACAACCAAGATACGCAAGAACTTTATTATTTTCATCTTTTACACAATAATAATACGCTAAATTGTTTGCAACTTCATTGTAAAAAGAATCTTTTGACCAATGATGATTAGGATGAACAAGTTCTTCTATAAGAAAAACTTCATCAACATCTTCTTTTGTCATTTTTACAACTTTTACATTAAGCATTTTTATATCCTTGATAAAATTTTAGCAAACAGAAATCAAAGTTTCAAACTAATAATAAATGTTATAATCTTTTTATGATTAAGAACGCATATATTCACATTCCGTTTTGCAAAAGAAAATGTAGTTATTGTTCTTTCGTATCAGGTAAAGATATAAAATATAAAGAACAATATATTAAAACATTGATATACGAAATTTATAAAAAATATAACAATGAGGAATTAGAAACAATATATTTTGGCGGAGGAACACCTTCATTATTAGAGACAGAAGATATAAAAAACATACTAAATATACTGAAATATAATTGTTCAACAGAAATAACACTTGAAGCAAATCCTGAGACAGTAACAGAAACAAAATTTAAACAATTAAAAGAAATTGGTATTAACAGAATTTCACTTGGAGTTCAAACATTTAACAATAATATTCTTAATATAATCGGGCGTAAACATACGGAATCAGATATATACGAATCTATAAAGACAATAAAAGAAGCCGGTTTTAATAATATAAGCATAGATTTAATATACGGTTTACCAGGACAAACAATAAATATGTTCAAAAATGATATAGATAAAGCAATATCTCTTGATATACAACACCTTTCAACATACGGATTAAAAATAGAAGAGGGTTCAAAATTTTATAAAAACATGCCTGAAAATATTCCGTCAAATGATATACAGGCAGAAATGTATACAGAACTGTGTCAAACTCTTAAAAAAAATGGATTTAACCATTATGAAATAAGTAATTTTGCTAAACCTAATTTTAATTCAAGGCACAATTGTGCTTACTGGTTAAATAAAGAATATTACGGATTTGGATTAAATGCCTCAGGATATGAAAAGAATATTCGTTATACAAATACTGGCAGCTTGGATGAATATATACAAAATCCGTTAAAAAAATCGGAAGAAACAAAGTTAACAGAACAAGAAACAATGGAAAACGAAATATTTTTAGCGCTAAGACTTTCTACCGGACTAAATATAAAAGAATTTAATAAAAAATATCATACAGATTTTTTAAAAAAATATGAAAAGATAATAGTTAAATATAATAAATTACTAATTGTTAATTCTGATAATATAAAATTAACAGAAGACGGATTTTTATTAAGTAATGAAATCATGTCCGAATTTATTGATTAAACAATAAATAAAAATATGTTATATTAAATAAATAGGAATTAAGAAGGATTTATATATGACGTGGATGAGCTGGCAAATAGACTATTTACTTTTATTACAAAACTTTAGAGAAGCAACTAACGGTATTTTTGATAGTTTCTTTTTATTTATATCCCAATTAGGAGTAATGCCATTTACGTTTATAGTTTTATGTACCATATACTGGGGAATAAATAAAAACCTCGGTATTTATATGATATATTGTATGTGTTTTTCATTTTTAATTAATACCTTTTTAAAACTTACTTTTTGTATATATCGTCCTTGGTTATTAGACGGACGATTACAACCAACAGGGAATGCCATGCATACTGCACCGGGATATTCTTTTCCAAGCGGGCATACAGCAGGAGCAACATCTTTTTGGGGAAGTATTGCCATGTACTTTTCAAATAAGAAATGGATTGTATATACCTGCTTATTTATAATATTTTTGGTAATGTTATCGAGAAACTATTTAGGTGTTCATACTTCACAGGATGTAATTGTTTCATTTGTTGTAGGTATAGCAATTATATTCTATACAAATAAACTGCTGCTTTGGACAAAAGAAAATAAAGACGGAGAAGATATTGCAATGGCTTTAATTACAATATTTTCATGCATACTTATAATTTATATAGTATTCAAACCGTATCCAATAGACATTAGTAACGGTAAACTTGTATATGACGGAACCTTAGCTCAACAAGGCGGTATAGCGACAATCATTAATTCATACGCATTATTATTGGGTTGTTATATAGAAAATAAATACGTCAAATTCAATCCGAAAGCCGGAAGTATTTTTGAAAAAATAAACAGAGTATTAATCGGATTGGGACTTATTTTTATAATAGAAACTTTTTTCTTTGATTATATATTTGAAATTTTAGAAGAAAAACCGGCAAAATACATAACACGCTTTATGTCAGGATTGTTTATTACATTAATTTATCCGTGCTTAATAAAGTTGTCAGATTCAATATAATAAATATAAAACTTTAACCTGCATTTTTGAAATCTCTGCCGCCAACAATTCTCAATCTTCGTTCAGAGCCTTCTCCTACGCTTTCACTTGAAAGATTATGTTGTTCGACAAGTTCATGCTGCAATTTTCTAATTTGCTGGTTTTGAGGATGCAACTCAATATTATCTGCACCTTCAAGTATTTTTTGAATAGCAGCTTTTGCCTCATCTAATGCACGTTCCGCATCATCATAATAACCTTGAAGTGTTTCACTGTCAGTTATATGAAGTGCTTCTTTTACAACTTTTTGAACTTGCGACATAGAATTTGAACGTACATAATATATAGGAAGTTTATAATCATTTGCAATGCTTAAAACCTTTGTTCCACCTTTTGCAAAAGCTTTATGAACAATTACTATATCAGCATCTTCAATATTTCTGGTAATTTCAGCCTGCAAGTTCAGCCGTTCAAGTACTTTGTCCAAAACTGTTCTGCTAACGGCATAAATATATATCTTTTTGAAGTCTTTAACCTGTTTAACGTACTCTTGTCTTGAAAAACTAAACTTCAATTTTTGGCTTGCAAGTTCTTCTTCTTCCTTTTGTTTTTCTTGTTGAGCAGCTTCTTGGACATTTTCCTTTGTGTCGTTATAAACTTCATCAACCTTTCTAATTTCAGGACGAATCGGCCAGCCTCTTAATATATAATCAACCGCCTCTGCCGTATTTTTATATACCGCAAGTGTATTTCTATCAATAATTTCAATAACAATATCAAACGTCGGTTGTTTTTCTCTTTCAAGTACTGTTTTTTGAGAACCTCTTCTTTTTGCTTCATCATCACCTAATGTAACAGAACTTACACCGCCGACTAAATCCGAAAGCGTCGGATTTTTTATTAAGTTATCAAGCGTATTACCGTGAGCTGTTGCAATCAACATAACACCACGTTCTGCAATTGTTCTTGCTGCTTGGGCTTCTTCTTCCGTACCTATTTCATCAACAACAATAACTTCAGGAGTATGGTTTTCAACAGCTTCAATCATAACATCTTTCTGATATATAGGCTGCATAACCTGCATTCTTCTTGCACGCCCGATTGCAGGATGAGGCGTATCTCCATCACCTGCTATTTCATTTGACGTATCAACAACAACAACTCTTTTTCCAAGATCATCAGCAACAAGTCTTGATATTTCTCTTAACTTTGTAGTTTTACCTACCCCCGGACGTCCTAAGAATAATATACTCTTATTTTGTAAAACAATATCTTTTATACAAGCAATCGTACCTGTAACAACACGCCCAATTCTGCAGGTTAACCCGACAACTTTACCTTGCCTGTTCCTTATTGCACTAATTCTGTGCAAGGTACCGGGGATACCTGACCTGTTGTCATTTGTAAATGGCTGAATTTTAGATGTTATATATTCAATGTCCTCATTTTCTATATAACTGTCGCCAATAAAAACTGTTTTTCCGTCCGAATAACGTATCTCTCCAACTCTGCCTAAATCAAGAACCAACTCAATGGCGTCATCTAAATTGTACGGCTTTAGTGCTTCTACAATCTTCGGCGGTAAAATTTCAATTAACCTTCTTAGGTCATTGTGAAATTGTATCTTATCCATTATGTCCCTTTCGCAAATGTACGCGCTCAGGTGTTGTGCTTGTACCCGAATTAGGACTAACGGTCTTGCCCTATATTCGGGGCTACCTATCTTCTATTTATATTATACCACTTTTTAATAAACTTTTCAAAAATTAATACTATATTTGTAGTAAATGTTACATATTATTAATAAAACAATTATTTATTTTGAAACAATCGCTTTGATGCTTTATTCTTTGCCTACACTACAATACTATAGTAGAATAAATTTAATAAAGTGCAAAGTAATATAAAAGAGGTATTAAAATGGCAAATGAAAAAGATTATTCAAAAGATGTAATTAAAACAAAAAAAGGTTATTCTGTTTCAACGGATGAAAGTGAAAACCAAACAGTATTTTTAAATAATTTTATACCGGAGAAAAAGAAAAATTTAACCGTTAATTTGAATAATTATGGCAACGTCAATACCTATCATTCATCACTATTTGCTGAAACTATATCCGTAAACAACGGTACTTATAGTATGTATTTATACGGAAATAGCAATAAAACCGTTAAATTAGGTTCTACGAGCGGAAACGATGTAAGAATATTAAATAGTGGTAAAAATACCATAACAGCAGGAGATGGCGGAAATACCTTTGAATTATCCAACTATGGTGCTAAGAATACAGTAACTGCAGGAACGGGAAATGATGCATATTATGTAAATTGGGGTACAAATAAAATAACCGATAAAGGTGGTGAAAACGAATATCACATTGATAGTATTTCAACAAATACTATTACATCAGGTACAGGTGTTGATTGGTACTATATTGCAAGAGGAACAAACAATATAGTTGATAAAGGCGGAGATAATGAATTTTATTATGACGGAGTTGAATACTATGGAACGGTAAAAACAGGAGCAGGAAACGATACTTTTGATATACTTGCAAAATCAAGCGATGGCAATCTTAAAATATACTCCGGAAATGGAACTGATACTCTAAAAATACATAATCGTTCCACATCATTTTATTATCCGACAATTACCACTGATTTAGGAAATGATAAAGATTATGTTTTTGTTGATTATGAAGAGGGTACTGATGATATATCATTTACTAATATCAAAACAGGAAAAGGCGAAGATGAAGTTACAATTTCCGCAGGAAAAGAAAACATTATTGATACAGGTAAAGATAAAGATGCTATTACAATAGATGGTGGTTTATACAATTATATCAATTCAGGTGATGGCGATGACACTATAACAGTAAAAACACCTGATCTTGTTATTAGCACTCCTACTAATGTTATTAGAGCAGGAAAAGGAGCTGATGCTATTGAATTAGGTTTTGGAATAAATACCGTTTATGGTGAAGCAGGCGTTGACACAATAACAGCAACAGACGGAACAAATACAATCTATGGCGGAGCAGGAAAAGACAAGATAACAACATCAGATACAAGTATTAATACAATATATGCTGACGGTGATGAAATCAATTTAAATGGCGGAAACAATACAATTTATACAACTAAAAAAGGTAACATCATTACAACAACATATGGTGCTAATACAATTAACCTTAAGCAAGGTGGAAATACATTAATAAATAATGGTAATCCGTATCTTGAAACAGTTAATATTGCTGGAAATAACAAAATTACAGTTAATAGTGACGGTACAATAAATATAACCGCAACAAGCGGAGCCCAAACAATAACCCTTAATGATACAGGTAATATCTATGGAACATTATCTAAAGGAAACGACATTATAACATCAAGTTCTACCGCTTCCGATACTACCAACAGCCTTGATGCAGGAGCAGGAAACGATAAATTTTATTTAAGTAAAGGAAATAAAATCTATCGTGGCGGAAGTGGTAATGATTATTTCCAAGTTACAGGTTATACAGGAAGCGGAAATATTTTATGGGGCGATAGCGGAAAAGATACGTTTGATATATATAAAAAATGTACGGTTTTTGCAGGAGATGATAACGATACTATTAATATTAAAGGCGGAATAAGCTCTTCTATAGACGGTGGAAACGGTGTCGATAAGTTTAATATTGAGGGAAGTGAAGAATCTATTGTAGCATCAAACACAATAAACGGAGGAAACGGTAACGATATATTCAATATTAAAACTTTGTACAGTGTAGCAAATTCCTATAATGGCGGAAATGGTATCGATACATTTAATATCTATAACGGCTCAAATGACAAGATAAATGGCGGAGAAGATAATGATATTTATAATTTATACGGCAGTACAGGTTCAACAATAACTGATGATGATGGGACTAATACCTATATCATCAAAAAGAATTACACAGGGCAAACAAATATAAAAGATACAACTTCAAGTGCTAAATTTGTTTTTAACAAGAGCTATAAACTATCAGGTGAAAGTAATGTCAATAATGGTATAATTGCAACCGATGCTAATACCGTAACTTTATTTGCAAACTTCTCTAAATCAACAGGTAAAATCGATGGGTATATGTCTTTGATTTTTGATATTGGACATGACGGATATACAGAAAACTACTTATATTACCAGAATACAGAAGCGTTTAATAATACATATAATATTAAAGGTAAAAATTATTCACTCGATTTTACCGTATTAGAACAAGACCTTGTTGCTTGGTTTGGAGAACATAATACTTATAGCGGTTCTCTTGATGTTATGAACGGAAGTAATACCGATGATAAGGCTTCACTTCTTGCCGTATTCACACAAGACACCGCAAGTTGTTTTGTAAACTAATTTATTTAATACATAAAATATTAGTCTGCAAACAGATAATTTAACAAGTTAAAACAAAATTTTTAAAGAGCTTGGCAATACATTAAATTACCAAGCTCTTAAAATATTTTTGACATAATTAAATTTGGAATAAAAATTAACCAAATTAATCAAAAACTAAACATTTTGTGTATCATTTTGTTTTGTAGAAATGCCCATATCCTCAAGTGCCTTTAAAAAGCTTTGAGCAGTAGCCTTTTGAACATCCGGAGGAACAACCCTCAACAATTCAACCGTTCTTGAAATGACAGGGTCTTTATCATACCAACGATTACATACCTTTGGTCTTACCATTTCATAGAATTTATCAATAGCTTCCTTTGAAACTTTCTTTTCTATTTCCTGCAAAAAAATCTCTGCTTGAGCCTTCAATTCATTTTGATAATTTTGCAAAAGATTAATTACTTCAAGCAAAACAGGATCATGATCATACCATCTCTTATAACTGTGATTCACTTAGACTTCCTTTATTTTGGTCGATAATAACAGAATCTTCTTCATTTATTCTTTGAATATCTGCTCCTATCATTCTAAACTTATTTTCAAGAAGTTCGTAACCTCTATCTATATGATATATGTTATCAATAGTACTTACACCCTCTGCCATAAGTGCAGCTATAACCAAAGATGCACCCGCTCTTAAATCTGATGCCTGAAGGTTTGCCCCCGTAAGATTTTTTACACCTTTTACAAGAGCATGATTTCTTTCCTGATGAATATCTGCTCCCATTTTTCTTAATTCGGGAACCTGCATAAATCTGTTTTCATAAAGACTTTCAGTAATAATACTAACCCCATCAGCTACTGTTGCAAGCGCCATTGCAAGAGATTGCAAATCAGTAGGAAATCCCGGATATGGCTGAGTAATAATATTAATAGCTTCCAATCTTCTTTTACAACTTACCTCTATTGAAGTAGGATCCAACAATTTAATATCCGCACCCATTTTAGTTAACTTAGATGTGTAAAAAGTCAAATGGTTTGGAAATATATTTCTTATTATCCCTTTTCCTCTTGTAGCAATAAAAGCAGCCATATATGTACCTGCTTCAATTCTGTCAGGAATTGTTGTATATTCAATAGGTCTTAAATTTTCTTGTTTAACACCGTTTATAACTATTTCAGATGTACCTGCCCCAACAATATCAGCACCCATTGCATTTAAGAAGTTTGCCAAATCTATAATTTCAGGTTCTTGAGCTGCATTTTGTATTCTTGTTGAACCTTCAGCAAGTACGGAAGCAAGCATAATATTTTCAGTTGCACCAACAGACGGAATATCCAAATAAATATCGGTTCCTACCAATTTTTTTGCCTTGGCATGTACATAACCGTTTTCTATTTTTACGTTTGTGCCAAGTGCTTCCAATCCTTTTATATGAAAATCAACTTTTCTTTCACCGATTGCACAACCACCTGGAAGTGCAACAACAGCTTCTTTACATCTTCCGACAAGTGCACCGAGAACAACAAATGATGCCCTCATTCTGCTTACAAATTCATAACCAGCTCTTACACTTGTAATATCTGTTGCATCTATCACAATTGATTTTTCAAGTTTATCATACTTTGTTTTTGCACCGAGTTGTTCAAGTACGTTTAACATAATTACAACATCGGTTAATTCGGGAACATTATATATTTTTGTAGCACCTTTTGCTAATAAAGCCGCTGCCATAAGCTTCAATACTGCATTCTTAGCACCGGAAATATGAACTTCCCCTTTTAACTGTCTTCCACCTATTATTTTAATTTTCTCAGTCAATGTTCCTCCGAATGAAGTCAAAGAATTATATTATCCATAATAATATAATAATATAACTTATGTATTTCAGGGTAAATAGATTAACTATTGTAAACACCTAATTATTATATCATTCAAATACACTATATTATAAGTGGAAATTTAATATAAAATATAATTAACAGTAGGATTAGTCTATGATTACAAATGAAGAATTACTAAACAACGCAAAAGATGCATCACAAAAGGCTTATAGCAAATATTCGGATTTTCAGGTAGGAGCATGTGCATTGTATGAAAGCGGTCATGTATATTCAGGCTGTAATGTTGAAAATTCAAGTTATGGGCTTGCTCTCTGTGCGGAAAGAAATGCAATGTCAAATGCAATAGCAAACGGAGAAACATCTAAAATTATTAAAATTGCAATATTTTCTCCTAAAACATCATTATGCTTTCCTTGCGGAGCGTGCAGACAATGGATTCAAGAATTTGCAAAAGGCTATAATACTGAAATAATACTTGAAGATAATAGTGGAGAAATAAAAATCTTTTATATTAATGATTTATTACCTCATTCTTTTGAATTAATATGATATAATGATATACAGGAAATAAAGAGGTTGGCTTAATGGCAGATTACACCATTAATTATGAAGAAATAGCAGAATATTTAAAACTATATAAGCAAGCACAAGACGATAAGCAGAAAAAACATTTACAAAATATAATAGCGCTTGCGGCAATGCCATTAGTAAAAAAGATAGCAAGGGGATTAGCAAGAAGAAATACCGACCCTGTTGAAGATATTATTCAAGTCGGTAGCGTTGGACTCGTTAAAGCAATTCAACTTTATAATCCTCAAGTAAGTGAAAATTTTAAGACCTATGCTACATACCTTATAACAGGTGAAATAAGACACTATTTGCGTGATAAAGTATCTATGATAAAAGCACCGAGAGAAATTTATGAACTTGCATATCGTGTCAATAAATTAATGCAAAAATTAAAAGACGATGAAGGAAATGAACCTTCCGAAACTGTTTTGGCAGAAGAACTCGGTACATCCGTAGGGAAAATAAAAGAAGTTATTGATGTTGAAAGACGTAAGCAGACAATTTCTTTAGATCAAGTTATTTCAACAAGTAATGACGAATCTTTATCTTTATTTGATAAAATTGCTGATGATAATCATTATAATTTGGAATCTTTTCAGGAAGATAAAATCCTTATTAATGATGCAATAAAGAAATTGGACGTAAAATTACAAGAAGTAGTTGTTTTAAATTATTTTGAGGATTTAAGCCAAACCCAAATAGCCCAAAGGCTTGGTATTTCACAAATGCAAGTATCCAGACGCCTTAAAAAAGCATTAAGCATGCTTCTTGGAATATTATCAGAAAAAGAAAAAGTATAGAAACGAGTGTAAAATGGATTTTGGAATATTATTTGTATGTTTTCTGATACTTGTTACAGGTGCTTGTATCGGAAGTTTTTTAAATGTGGTAGCATTAAGAGCAATATCAAAAGAATCAATTGTATTTCCTGCTTCAAAATGCCCCGTTTGCGGTGAACACATTAAATGGTATGACAACATCCCTGTCTTTTCATATTTATTCACCTTTAAAGGCAAATGCAGGAATTGCGGATGTAAAGTAAGCCTGCAATATCCCATTGTTGAAGCATTAACTGCTATTTTATTTTTGGCAGCAGTTTTTGCTTTCGGATTCACTATAAAAACAGTCATTGTTTTATTTTTATTATGTATTTCTATTGTAATAACAATCACTGACCTAAAAGAAAATTCAACTTACGATATTCATTTATGGATATTAATCATAGCATCTATTTTATCTTCATTATATTTTAACGGATTATCAAACTATACAGTACCATTAATCGGAGTTATTACCGGTGTAATTGTTATGGAAATCATTGCAAGAGCAGGTTATTATCTTATCAAAAAAGAAGATACAACCTCAAACGAAAATAACAATATACAAAGCGAAGAACAAAATAATAATGATAATTCGGAAGAAAATAAACAAACAAGTGTTGATGCACCATTTATGGAAAAAATATCTTATCCCATAATTACGATATTAGCAATATGTCTTGCATTTACAGGCTATTCAATATATTTATTTAATGCACAAACATGGATTATATGTGTATTATTACTATTGTCCTTGATTTTGTGTATAGTTGATGTAAAAAGACACAATGTTTATGTTGTATTCCCTGTTCTTATCGGTGTAGTAACAATATTTACGGGAATTTGTACATTTTTAAATAACTATGCAAATCAATATTTAAATATGGCATTATGCCTAGTATTTGGAGGCATTGCAATAAAATTAATAACAAAATACGGAAATTCAATAATTGAAAATATTCCCGTAAACGGAGAAATAGAAAATAATCAAGAAAAAGCTCAACAAGATGAAGAAATAAAAGAGTACGTAGAGGAAAATAAACGTGCATTTGGTGAAGGAGATACTTATCTCGCAGCTGCATCAGGTGCGTTGCTTGGTTCTGTCGGATTTTTCCTTTCAATATTTATTTCAATTATTCTTCAAGCATTATGTATATTGCCGCAATACATAAAAAGTCTTATAACATATAAAAAATGCAGATTATTATTCGTATATTCATTAATAATAATAGTAACCGCATTACTGATTATATTGCCCAAAATACTTGTATTAGATGCTTATGAAACATATACACTTGCGACAAGTGCAATTTTATTGGTTTTATATATGATTTCAACATTAAAGAAAACTACAAATGATAAAGCATTTAAAGCAATACCATTTGGTCCAGCAATATTAATTTCAACTTTCATAACATTTTTCTTTGGAAATTATATTATTAAATTTTTATTGGCTTATACGGGTATGTAAAAATCAAATATTTAATAAAGAAAGTTGTTTTGCTTTTTGAAAATGTTTTTCAAAGAATTTTTTTCTGTGCCACGGAGTCAAACCATATTCATCAACAGCTGCTAAATGTGCTTTTGTTAAATATCCTTTATTTTCTTCCCAGCCATATTGGGGGAATTTTTGGGCAAGTTCTTTCATAAACCTGTCACGACTGACTTTTGCCAATATACTTGCTGCTGCTATTGAGGCAGATTTAAAATCTCCTTTAACAATAGTTTGCTGGTTAAAATCAAACTGAGGTATTTTTTTATTTCCGTCCACGAGTATTATGATTTTCTCGGAATTTAATTGTTTAGAAACATTATAGCAGGCTATTTTCATTGAATTTAGTGATGTTCTTAAAATATTATTTTTTTCTATGTCTTCAACACTTCCTTGGGCTATAGAATATATAGAATTATCAATAATAATATTAAATAATTCTTCTCTTACTTTTTCCGACAACTGTTTTGAATCATTTAATTTTTCAAGTTGTTTTTTTAATTTAGTATCAATTTGGGTAAAACAAACAGCAGCTGCAAAAACAGGACCGGCACCGGGACCTCTTCCTGCTTCATCTGTTCCTATAATATAGTCGAAATCTTTTAAAAATTTTTTATCAAAATCAAATCTTTTATTCATTAATATCCAACGTTATTTTTCCCAGTCTGCCCGTTCTAAAATCATTTAAAATATTTTGTGCACAACGTTTTGTATCTGCTCTACCGCCTTGAACAAGCCAGTTTCTTTTTAGAGCAATATTTTCAACAGTTATTTCTTCTTCATCTAAATTATAATGTTCTTTTATTAAATTCGGATAAACAGTTGTGATATCTTTTAGAAAAATTTCGGCTACAGCTTCTACATCATAGGCATTTTCACCAATAGAATCAACATAAGCCAATTTATATGCTTTATTTTGGTCTTCCTGTTTAAGAGGAATAATACCCGGTGTATCTAACAAATCAATTTTAGGATTAATTCTTACCCATTGTTGCTCACGAGTGACTCCTGCTTTTGCCCCTGTTTTTGTTTTTGCTTTTTTGATTAATTTATTGATTATACTTGATTTTCCAACATTAGGCATACCTACAACCATAACTCGTACTGCACGAGGTAACAACCCTTTTTTCACAAGTGCAATAATTTTGGGTTGTCCAAGCTCAATAACTTTATTTAATATTTTTGATAAATCTCTGTTATCGGAAGCGCTTGTAGCCAATACATAAATATTTTTTTGTTCTTTAATATATTTAACCCATTTTTGAGTTTGTTCATTATCCGCCAAGTCTGATTTATTCAAAAGAATAAGTCTTGGTTTATCTTTTAAGAGTTTTTCTATATCAGGATATGTTGAACTCAAAGGTATGCGAGCATCCAAGACTTCAATAACAACATCAACTATGTTGATTTGTTCTTTGAGTTTTTTTTCAGCTTTTGCAATATGTCCGGGATACCAGTGAATGTGTTCCATTTTAACCTCTTTTTAATATTTTAATATTAACATGAAGTATTACATACAAAAAGAGCCTTACATAAAGTAAGGCTCTTTTTATAATATTCCTAATCTATTTTTTTTCAATTTTCTCTCTGATACGAGTTGCTTTACCTGAACGTTCTCTTAAGTAATACAACTTAGCACGTTTAACATCACCACGTCTAACGATAGTAATTTTTTCAATACGTGGAGAATATACAGGGAATACACGTTCAACGCCTACACCTTGGAAGGTTTTTCTAACGGTAATTGTCTTACCAACACCGCTGCCACGTTTTTTTAATATTGTGCCTTCAAAAGCCTGCGTTCTTTCCTTGTTTCCTTCGATAATTCTAACGGAAACTCTAACTGTATCTCCCGGATTTAATTCCGGTAATTCTTTATTTAAATATTCTTTTCCTAGATTTTCTACTATAGGGTTCATGACTACATTCCTTTGCATTGTATTTATACGTTACTTTATAATAGGCAAAACATGTTTTTTCTTCAAGTGTTTTTTTGAAAAATCTTAAAAATTTATTTAAAATGCGTTAACAAATATTAATAATTTTGAAAAAAAGATTAAAGTTTTGAATAAATTAATCCGATAGATAAAACATAAGTTATTGGAGAAAAGGCAAGAAATGGGATTCAACGTAGGTTTTTTATCATCTGCAAATTCTAACAGGTCAATAATCGACCAACAAGCGCTTGCACGTGTAAAAGAACAAATATTTAATCCGAATAATGATAAAACCGTTGATGTATCTAAGTTAGATTTATCAAAATTTAACAGAGTAAGTCTTGGTACAGATTTATATGCCGCAAGAACCAATGGTGAAGTTGCCCTCCAAGCCTCAAAAGCAGCAACCGATTTCGGTGTTCAACTAAGTAATTCATTCAATGCAAATGTTCAATATTTAAATTCACAAGCTGCACAAAGTTTATTTACTTCAAAAGAAAATACGGGAAAAGTAGTTGTTAATTTAGATAATACACAACCCGTAATGGGAAATGAAGCAGTTGTAGCTTCTTCTCACATTGTTGAAGCACAAAATATGAAACAAGACAAAAGAGGACAAAATCCTTTTGCTTTCTATTTCAACGCAGCAAATAAAATAGATGAAGATGACGGAAACAATATATTTGAAAATTTAGATGAATTAAATTCAAGTATATTTGTTCCAAGTGTTAATTTTCTTGCCTAATATACATTGTTACTTGTTTTTCCGAGACGAAACTAAGTTTTCGTCTTTTTTTTGCAAATTTCCGTAGGCTGACTGAATGAACTGAAGGAATGCCGAAGTAACCAAAACAATAGTGAATGTTAACGTAGTGAAATGAACGACTTGTTTTGGGGGAGGAAATTTGCAGTTTCGTTTTTCTTTGGCTGACTGAATGAACTGAAGGAACGCCGAAGTAACCAAAACAATAGTGAATGTAAACGTAGTGAAATGAACGACTTGTTTTGGGGGAAGAAATTTGCAGTTCTGTTTTCTTTGGCTGACTGAATGAAATGAAGGAACGCCGAAGTAACCAAAACAATAGTGAATGTAAACGTAGTGAAATGAACGACTTGTTTTGGGGGAAGAAATTTGCAGTTCTGTTTTCTTTGGCTGACTGAATGAAATGAAGAAACAGTAACAACTTACATTACTGTAACATTGTATATAGTTCCCAAACTTTAAACAGCTATTTTTTCATACTTAATTTTTGTATAATTACATAAATTATTGTTAAAACAGTCAATGCTCCATCATCAATATACCCAACAGGAAATGCCGCATCAGGTACAAAATCAACAGGAGATATAATATAAGCTACTAATACCAAAACAGCTATTATAATTTTTGTTTTTTTGTTCATTACATAAAACTCCCATTACAAGATATTCAAAGTATTATCAGATTGTGTTGTTATTGGCGTATGTTCAATATTATGAATAATCTGTTTATATTGAAAATACTCGGAAATATCTTTGTAAATATATTTACCAAACATAAGCGATCCAAGTAAAATACTCATACAGGCAACTAATAACACCATGCCTGCGGACATATCTTTAGCCATTTCAACCAAGCGTGAATAATTATTTTTGTATGTAGCATCAAGAGTAAACTCAATTACAGAGTTAATAAGCTCGCATACAAGTACAATAGTTATCATTAAAATAAGAATACATATATCCGTAATACTAAAACGGAGTAAAAATGCACTAATAATAACTATAATAGAAATAAAAACTTCTATAACAAAATTACGTTGGGATGAAAAAGCAAGTTTCAATCCGTGTATTGCATTGGATATACTTTCTTTTACACTTCCGGATTTGAATTTGGTCATAATACAACTGCCTTTGCTTTATTTTGATTATCTACCATAAAGTTGTATTCGTCCTCCGTTTGATGGTCAAACCCCAGAAGGTGTAAAATTCCGTGAGAAATTATATAATATAATTCATCATAAAAGCCAACATTATTTTCTTTTGCTTGTTCAGCAATTTTATCAAGAGAAACAATTATTTCACCTAAATTTATTTCACCGTCAAAAATATATTGTTCTTCTTCGGGAGAATCGGCAAATATTGCAAAAGTTATTACATCAGTAGGTTTATCTTTATCCCTGTATTCTTTATTAATTCTGTGTATTTCGTCATTATTAACAAGTACAATATCAAATGTAACAGTATCATAATCAAGATTATCAAGGCAAGACTTTGACATAATAGTTTTATTGTCAAAAATAAACTCTGTCATTTTTACAACATTGTTATAGACTAAAACTTCATCAATGTTGTACTCATCATAAGTATCTTCGATAAATACGTTAAGATTAGTCATTTTTCTCCTGTTTAGCCTGTTCTTTTGCCTGCAAATCTTCAATAGCTTCTTGATATTTAATTCTCTTATGGAATACACTGCGTTGAACCCTTGAAAGTGTTGCCGCAATTATTTTTATATCTTTTAAGGTTAACGGACTTTCAGATAATTGTCCGTCATTTAGCCTATCTTGAATGATTTTATTAATAAGTTCGTTAAGTTCTTCCTGAGAGTGTTCTTTTAGTGTTCTGGAGGCTGATTCTACAGCGTCTGCAATCATTAAAATAGCGGTTTCTTTTGTTTGAGGCTTAGGACCTGTATATCTGAACTGGTCTTCCTTAACATTTTCCGCACCTTCTTGAGCTACTGCCTGATTATAAAAATAGCTTGCAAGTGAAGTACCATGGTGTTGTGAAATAAAATCTTGAATAACTTCCGGAATATGATATTCTTTTGCGTATGCAATACCGTCCTTTGTGTGGGAAGTAATAACCATTTTACTTGAACGTGGAGTAAGTTTTTCATGAGGATTCTCTATTCCTGAAAATGTTTGGTTTTCAACAAAGAACAAAGGACGAACTATTTTTCCGACATCATGATACATAGCACCGACTCTAGCGAGAATAGGATCTGCACCAATTGCTTCTGCTGCTGATTCTGCAAGATTTGATACTCTTAAACTATGTTCAAACGTTCCGGGTGCAGTTTCATGCAATTTTTTTAATAAAGGCTGATTATTATAATCGCCTAACTCAGCAAGACCAAAAGCAGTTATGACTTTAAACAGATTTTCTATAATAGGAATCATTCCAAGAGCAAATACACCGGAGAAAAATCCGTTAATTATACCAGAGAATATATCTTGTCCAAGTCTTCCCAGTCCCAAATCATAATATACACATAATATTATCAAGCACATTGCCAATGAAGTATATACCCCAACTTTTATCAGGTCAAATCTTCTTGAATACCTTATTAATGTCATTCCAATAGTAGAAATAATTACGGATAGTAAAAATACAGACATTGCAAGTGCAGAAAACTGTAAAGACAATGTTATTATAGTTAAAAAAGTTACCGTAATATAAAATGACGTTCTCGGATTCAAAAATACTGATAAAATTATTGCATAGAATGGGAAAGGCAACAAAAATACCGACCAATTAGCAGGTAATAATACCGATAAAATAGCAATAGCAACAGTCAAAGAAGCAATAATATTTATATGTCTTCTATCAAAGAATTTAGGCTCAAAGTATTTCAAATAATACCCTACAGCAAAAATACCGATACCTACAAGAGAGAATATACCAAGAATACCGCCATAATTAATTCTTAAAATATTATAGCCAGCTTTACTTAAAGCTTCTTTTTTAACCTGAGTAATCGGTTCACCAATGTTCACAATAACATCACCTTTATTAAATTTAACTTTAATAGGTGTTATCTTATCACGTTCAATTTTTCTTGCTATATTGGTTGCTTCTTCATCTACAATCATATTGGGAACAATTACCTGTTCCAATAAGGCGGAAATCACTTTTATATTATTATTTGTTGTATTAATTTCAACATTTCTTTTAATAATCTTAGATAAAGAATTTTCAACAAAATCTTTTTCGGTAATACCTTCATTTAAAACTGATTCCAAAGTTTTTGCAGATGAAGCAAAAACATAATCCAAATTTTCATCGTCAGCATTCAAGAAAAAAGAAAAGACAAAATCCTTAACATTAGTATCAGGAATATCAAACATAGCTTCTAATTTACGATATTTATCTTTTTCAGGAATTTCTTCACTTCTTATATTCTTAACTTCTTCAGTTATTTCATTTAAGTTATTTTTAATATACGTATCATCTGCAGGTGAATATACAAGATTAACCTTTTGGGCAACTTCTCTTCTTCTTTTTTCAGTTTTAATTTCATCCGTAACTTCTATATCAGATGGTGCAATTACAACAACTTTACTTGTATTATCTTTATCAACTATAGTCTGAAAAAAGAAATACTTAGATACCAAAACACCTGTAAACACTATTGCAAATAAAAAAACCAAAGCAATATTCAACAATAAACGGGGCGACTTTAGCCACGAAAGACTTTGCGTAATATCAATTTTTTTCATATATATTATTATCTCTTTTATTATATTCTTATTATCAAACCATTTTACAACAATTCAATGATTTTGCAAAATTAGTAAACTGTTTGAACTTTTATTTTGTGAATACTATAATTTATTTTAACAGGTATTCGTTTAAACGTTTGTTTGGTTAATTATAAAATGCAGATTAAAAATAATTATAAAAAGTTGTTAAATATATTGATTTCAATATCAGTATTGGAATGCGTGTATCTTTTTGCACTTCCTCCAATTGCAAATCATTTTTTGAATAACGGATATCTTGAAAAGATAGTACAAGAAAAAACAAACGCAAAAATAAATCATAGCCGAATAAAATTAAAAACTCACATACTTCCGTATTTGACCTTTAAAACGAACAATATTGAACTTCTTGAGAAAGAAACAAATATACCTTTTATTAACGCAAAAGACGTTAATGTAAAAATATCAATATTACCGTTATTAAAGCAGAAACTGAATATAAAACATATTTATGCATCAAATGCAAATATAAATATAGAACGAAACCAAGATGGAACATATAATTTCGAGAAGCTTTTCCCTTCAAAAGAACAGTCTAAATTTGTTCTGCACTACGGAAGTATTAAAATAGGTTTAAAAAAATATTCTTTAACATTAAAAGATGAACAAAATAAACAAACAATCTCAATAGACGGAAATCCGCTTATAATAAAAAACAAACTAAAAAAGAAATACATAAAAATTAAAACAATAGGAGAAATAGTCAATAATCAAAACAAACAAAGTAACTATGATATAGACTTAAAATTCAAATATCCGTTTAATAATTATACAAATGAAATAGTTACCGGTAGAGCAATTTTATATGACATTGATTTAAATCCGATATTTCCTCTTATTCAAAAATATACAGATAACAAAATAACAAAATTATCCGGAAATATAGACTATATCCAATTTTCGGCAGATTCATCAAAAAACAACTCTAACCACGTATCATTAAATACAAAATTCCAAGATTTCATATTTGATATGAAAGGATGGGGAAATTATATTCAAGCAAACGGCGAAAATACAGCTAATGCAAGTGTGGATTTAATTGATAATAAAATAAATGTTGATTCATTTAACTATAAAGCCGACAATATTGATATTCACAGCAATGGAAATATTATTTTAGAAAAGCAACCGACACTTGATATAGATATAGAAGTAAAAAATTCAAGAACGGAAAATATAGCATCAATACTACCACCAAACTTAGTTCCTCAATATAAAACAATAGAGAAAATCAAAAATTATGGTGTATTTGGTGATATAGACGGTAAAGTATCAATTAAAGGTCAAGTACCCAACCCTGATATAACAGGATGGGTAAAAGGGCGAGATGTTCACATCCTTGATAAATCAATACATCATTTACATAAAGGTACTGTAGATATTAATTTTGACAAACATAAACTCAATATGAATATATTGGTTGATATGTTTAATAATCAAAAAGCAGAAATAAAAGGCTATACATATATGTATAGAGATGGTATCAATGATGTAACAATAAAAACAACCAATAATATAGATTTTCCGTTAGCGCAAAAAATAGTTATCCCGATAAGCAAAGTATTTAACTTTATGCTTGGCCCAATTCCGGATATGAATATTACCTCAGGAAAAGGTATTATTGATATGCGAATAAGAGGTGCTATTGATTATATTGATATGAACGGATATTGTAAATTTAATCAGGCAAACCTTACTTATAACGGATTATATGCAAATATTCACAACGGAAGCGGTAAACTTGATTTTGATGGAGATGTAATTTCCTTTAAATCAGATAAATTATATATAAAAAATAATTTGGTAAATGTAGACGGAAAAGTTCAAATCAATGATAACCTTGACTATAATATTTCAACCACAAAAGCAGAAGCCAAAGATTTATTTGAATTAATCAATAAAAGCAGTCTTTTAAAAGATGTAAAATCCGGTTTAGCCGTTATCACAAGTGCATCAGGTCCTATGACATTAAAAGTCAACATAAAATCAAAAATAGTACCTGTTCCATACGGACAACCGCCACTGCCTCCTGAAGAAGCATTTTTTGATATGAAAGTTAAAGGTAGTGTCGATTTATTCGATAATAAAGCGACTATTATAGGATTTGAAACACCTATATACGACATAAAAGGTAATGTTGAATACACAGAAACAGTAACAACTATTAATAACATAGATGCAAAATGTGAAAAATCACCAATAAACATAAAAGGTAAAGTAATTAACGATTTAAAAACAAAAATACCTTTTGTTGATATGACAATTAAAAGTGATGCCATCTATTTGGGTGATACAATTAAATTCCTTACTCGCTCATATCTGTATCCAAATTATTATCCTGATTTATCTTCATTGTATAACCTTAATTCACAACATGATTTATATTTTACATATAAAGCGAAATCTATAGATTTCATAACAAATAAAGCATTTGCAGAAATGAATTTTATAACTGATACTTCCGATAGCCCGTTGAGAGCAAAAAACGGAAAAATTACAATGAAAAATGCAAATGTATATGTTGAAAATGTTAATGCGGATTTACTCGGTTCTAATCTTAATATAAACGGAGATGTTAAACGAGTTGATACTTTAAACCCAATTTATAATTTAGATATTTTTACCGAAAAATTTAACCTTGAAAATATCAATAATGTCGATAAATACGACATAATTCCAAATGAAGCGAAATCATTTATTAATCAATTTAAAGATTTTAAAGGTTTTGCAGACTTTAATGTAATTCTCAAAAAAAATATAATAGATAGTAATATAGAACTGTTTAAACCTCATTTTGTGCACAAAACAACAAATATCCCGTTTGATTTTGATGATTTTACCGTAAATATCAACAGCGACAAAGTGTCTATGGACAATGTAACAGCATATATAGGAGATATGCCATTCTTTGGAAATATAAAATTATCCAATATATACAAAGCTCCAAATTTAGACAGCTATTTTACGACAAAACTCACTGATAAATTTGTACAGGATTATTTCCCCGAAGATATATCAAAAAAAATAAAGCTAATCGGTGATATAAATTTATCTGCAGATGTAAAAGGAACACAAAATAACTTAAATATAAAACCCAAATTAACATTCTATCCTGATTCCGATGTAATAATAGAAGGTATAAGACTTGGTGAAACTGCGGATACAAGAGAATTTAACGGTAATATAGATGTACAACAAAATAAAATAGATGTAAAAAAATTAGATTATATAAAATATATTGTTTCCCAAAATAATATTTCTTATCCTGTTTTATTTGCAACAGGCAGCGGAATTGTAAATATAAATAAAGAAAAAAATACATATCAACTACAAGAAGCAACTATAAAAACAGAAAAAAACCTATCCGCAAAACTATTAAATATCTTTTTGAAACAACCTATATTTAAACAAGGTTCATTAAACTGTGATTTAAAATATACAGTGGATAATAATAATAAAATTGCAAAAATCACAGGAAAACTGGACTCAAGAAACCTTGATATACCTTTATTTGACACAGTTGTGAAGAATATAAGACTTGATGCAAAAGACGATAATATAGATATAAATGTATTTGGATTTTTAAATGATTCAAGATTCAAAGTATCTTCTTTGATTGAAAATAATATATATACAACACCCAAAATACAGAATTTAACAATATCTGCAGATACAATTGATAATGATAAAATTCTAAGAAGTCTTGCAAAAGCCAGAAAAGCAATGACCACTAATAACAAAATTAAAAATACCGATTTTTCAGGTATTCACCTAGAAAACGGAAATATTGATATACAAAAACTATTAATAAAATCTCTTGTTGCAGAAAATGTTAAAGGTAATTTTTCTATTGATGAAAACGGAATATTTTCAGCAGATAACCTTAAAATAGATGTTGGTCAAGGAAACATTGAAGGAAAACTTTTATATGACCTTAATGATAATGAAATTCAAGGTGATTTTGAACTGACCAATGTTGATTCTAATTATGTAGCAGAAACATTATTTGACGGTAAAAATCAGGTATACGGAAATGCCAGCGGAAAAATAATTCTTTCAACACAAGGTACAACAAACGAAGAAATAATACAAAATATGAATGGGCTTATATTTTTTGAAATAAAAGACGGAAGAATGCCGAAACTGGGTTCATTGGAATATCTGTTAAGAGCAGGAAATATTATTAAAAATGGAATAACAGGCTTAACAATAAACAGTATTCTACAACTGCTAAATTTAGTTAAGACCGGTTATTTTTCAAAAATAAACGGCAGCTGCATTATAGACAACGGTATTGCAAAAGATATAGAAATATATTCAACAGGTGAAAACATGAGCCTTTATATTCACGGTGACTATGATATAAGTAATACCACCGCTAATATGGAAGTCTTAGGCAAACTTTCAAACAGAATTTCAACAATTTTCGGCTCACTTGGAAATACATCCTTAAATACATTCTTTAAATTAATTCCCGGTATATCATTACTGGATTTCAGACGCAAAGACATAATTGAAAATGTTGAAAAAATACCGCCATTCACAAACGGAGATTATGAGTCAAGGGTATTCCAAGCTATAATTAACGGTGATATAAATTCATCTAAATACGTACAGAGTTTTAAATGGGTAAAAAATTAGCTTAAAATAAATTGTAACGACATATTACAAAAAAACAATGTTTTTCAAATGCTTCTTCACAATTCTTCACAAAAGGATTGAAATTTGAATTTTAAAATGATATATTAAGTATATACAAAGTATATATAATATAATAACATAATGTTTTAAGTCATCAGTTGATTAAGTTTACTAATAGTAAGCCTTATAGGCTTTATGTGTTCTGCAAAAATTTTGCAAAAGTGTGTATTATTTAAAATCAGGAGTATTCGTATGACAATGAATTTAGTATCAAATGAAACAGAAACATTAAATAACTTATATTCAGAAGCAAATATTGTAAATTATATCAAAGAAATTTCAAAGTATGAGAATTTAAGCATAGAAAAAGAACAAGAGTTAGCAAGATTAGCAAAAGAAGGCGACGAAAAAGCAAAACAAGAACTCGTAAAAGCCAATTTAAAATTAGTTGTTGCAATTGCTAAAAAGGTTATTCATTCAAGCAAAGTACCTATGATTGACTTAATACAAGAAGGTAACATTGGATTAATGGTTGCAGTTGATAAATTTAATTGGAAATTTGGCTACAGATTTGCAACTTATGCCTGCTGGTGGATAAAACAATCAATGTTTAAAGCAATTTCCGAACAATCACATAGCGTAAAAATTCCGGTATATATACAAGAAACTCTTTCCAGATATTCAAAATTGAAATCAGAAATGGAAAAAAATGGAAGAACCGATATTTCACAAGAAGAAATAGCTAAAAAATTAAATATTGATTCATCTAAAATAAGCAATTATATGAATGCTTACAAAAAAACCTTATCATTAGAAGGTGACTACGAAATGCAAAACGGTTCTGAAGTCAGACTAATAGATATAATAGAAGACAGAAAAAGCTCTGTAACAAATGCAATCGAACAAGAAAACCTGAAAAAGGATATTGTTTCTTTGCTTAATAACTTAAAAGACAGAGAACAAAAGGTAATAGCTTTAAGATTTGGATTAAACGGAGGACAAAAACAAACGCTTGAAGAAATAGGCAAAATTTACGGAGTTACAAAAGAATGTATCAGACAAACAGAAGCAAGAGCTCTTGATAAACTAAGAAAAAATAATAACTCTTTTGCGCTTTATGAAAATTATGTATGTTAGCCTCAAACTATTATGAATATAGTAATTATCGGTATAAAGCCCCGTAATCAGGGGCTTTATTCATGTTAAGAAAAAGAACTTTTAGTTTACAAAATTGAGAAAAAACTGTATAATATGGGCATATATTTTAATATTAATATTGTCTGCAGTTTAATGAGGTAAAAGAGATGACAGAACAGAATTATACGGATGCCGAGTTTGAAGCACTGTTAAAGAACTATGATTATAGTTTTCAAAAGGGAGATTTAGTTAAGGGTATAGTTTGTTCGTATGATTCATCGGGAGTTATCGTTGATATAGGAGCCAAAACAGCAGCTTATGTTCCTGTAAAAGAAGCAATTGTTGATAAAGCAGTTTCTATTGAAGAAACTTTAAAGAAAAATCAAGAATATGAATTTCTTATTATAAGAGAAGAAGATGAAGACGGCAGATTTATGTTGTCTTATAAAAAGGTTGCAATGGCATACAACTGGAGAGAGTTGGAACAACTTAAAGCAGAAGATGCAACAGTTGAAGGTGTTATTGTTTCAACAGTTAAAGGCGGTATCCTTGTTGAAGTTAAAGGCGTTAGAGGATTTGTTCCTTCAAGCCAATTAAAACTTAAATCTACTGAAAATATAATTGGTGAAAAACTTGAATTAAAAATTCTTACTATGGATATTCAGCAAGGAAACTTCATCCTTTCTAACAGAAAAGTTTATTCAGATGATAAAGAAGATACAAAGAAAGATTTGTTTGAAAATATTGAAATCGGACAAATTGTAAAAGGTGAAGTTGTCAGAATTACCGATTTTGGCGCATTTGTTGATATTGGCGGTATTGATGCATTATTACCATTATCACAAATTTCTTGGAGATGGGTAGATCATCCGTCTGATATTTTAAAAGTCGGCGATATAATAAATGTTGAAGTTATTGTTATAGACAATGATAAACAACGTATAAGTTTAAGCTTGAAAAACCTTGAAAAAGACCCTTGGGGTGAAGCAAAAGATAAAATTAAAGACGGCGATAAACTCGAAGGAACAATTACAAGAATTAAACATTTTGGCGCATTTGTTGAAGTATTCCCGGGTGTAGAAGCATTATTACCAAATAATGAATTAATTGAATACCAAAATCAAAAAAATGTTATTCTTAAAGCAGGTGATAAAATTCAAACAACAATTATTAAATTTAACCCTGATGACAGAAGAATAAGTTTAAGCATTAAAGATGAAAAATAACGATAAAATTATACTAATCTTTTCCGGAAAACAATTTTCCGGAAAAGATACTGTTGCGAAAATATTACTGGAACGCTTTAAAACATTTAAACGTATCGGTATTGCAGATGCCATAAAAATGCGATACTCACAAAAAACAGGTTTATCGTTGCAGGAAATTGAAAAAAACAAATCCATATATAGGCAAGATTTAATAGATTTGGGCGATTGGGGCAGAGCGCAAAGTCCTGATTACTGGTTAAATTCAATTATAGCTTATAATGGAAACACTATAGTTACAGATATTAGAGTTGAGCACGAATTAAATTTATTTAAAAAACATGGTGCTTTTGCAATAAGAGTTGAAGCAACAGAAGAAGCACGTTCCCAACGTGGGACATTAGCATCAAAAAATGATAATACAGAAACGGCTCTTGATAATATTAAAGACTGGGATTATGTTATACAAAATAACGGAACATACGAAGAACTTTTACAAAATACAGAGAATTTAATTTCCGCTATTATCAATAAATATGGAGAAAATATTTAATTGATATAAAACTTTAATCAATTATAATCTATAATATGGCAAATATTGTTGTAACAAATAAATGTAATTTAAAATGTCCGTACTGTTTTGCAAGTGAAGTTGTTCAGCAGGAAACAGAAATGTTTACTGTAGAAAATTTTATTAAAGCCTTAAATTTTATCAAAACAAGAAAAAATGAGAGGGTAGGACTTGTAGGAGGAGAACCTACAATTCATAGTAAGTTTGGTGATTTTACAAAAATAATCCAAAATGATAATGAAATTACAAATTGTATTATTTATACAAACGGAATAGAATTAGCAAAATATATTGAAATAATCAAACATGATAAATTTACATTATTACTCAACTGTAATGCACCATATAATATAGGGAATTTATATAATAAATTAGAAGAAACTATTACAATACTTGCAAAAGAGAAGAAAAATCGTTTTAATTTGGGAATAAATATATATAAACCGGATATGGATTATTCATATATTTTTGACTTGTTAAAATTATCAAAAACAAATTATCTTAGATATTCAATATCAATATCTAATGCAGAAAAAGCGCAAAGTAGTAATAAACTTGATTATTACAGAAAATTTATTCCAATAATTACAAATTTTTATAAAGACTGTTTAAAACGGGATATAATTCCTTCGTTAGATTGCAATGGTATTCCGATTTGTCTTACAAATAATGAAATAAAGCAACTACAACTGGAAATTTTTAATATAGTAAAAGAGAAAAGAACCTATTGTCAAATAATAGGAAATCCTTGTCCTCCTTCAGTAGACATATTACCCGACTTAACTGCAGTCAGAAGCATTTGTTTTCCATACAATAAAAGTGTTCCGATATATGATTTTAGAATAATAGATATGCTTACAGAATATTTTATTAATGAAATAGATTCAAATTTCAAATCATTATTTATTTCAGAAGAATGTAAAACCTGTAAATATAAGCAAAAAGAGATATGCGGAGTATGTCCGACATTTGCTATTAATGAATTTTATGAAATTAAAAAGCAATCATTGTAATAAAATAATTACTTTCCAAAAAATTTCATAATTTTATCAATAAAACCTTCTTCTTCCTCAACAGGAGCATCTTTTACTGATGAACCTTCGAATTTTGTAAGTTTTTCTTTTACTTTTTCTGTATCAGGTGATATTGGTGCTTTTGCCAGATATTTTTCGTAAGCATCTTTTGCAGAAGAAAAATCTTTCAATTTTTCGTAGCAATAACCGAGTTTATTATATACATCATAATAAGAAGAATCGACTTTTTCTAATTTTTGATAATATTCAAGAGCATTTCTAAACTCATACATATCTGCATAAACATCTCCTAAACCATTGAGAGCCATAGGGTTATTGGGTTCTTGTCTGTGGAGTTTTTCATAAAATTCCATCAAACTTGTTTTATCGCCGGTTGTTTCATTTATTTTAATAATTTCTTTAATTGCATCACTTTTAGATGGGTCATGTCTATGAGCATTCAAATATTCAGCAAGTGCCATATCATAATTTTGTCTAAAAGAATAGCTCTTACCCATATTATAACAATATCCGTACTCATCACCTTTTGCATCACAAACAAGAGCCCTCATCTGGTATGTCAAAGGATTTTGAGGGGATAATTCATTAAACTGATTAACAAAATCAAGACATTTTTCATAATCTTTTTGATTAAAATAATATTCTGCCATTAATGCGTGATAATTGGCATTTGTTTTATCCTGAACATTATTTAATAACTCAAAAGCCTTCTCATTGTCACCTTTTGAAAGATAGGCTTTTGCACGTGCAAAATCATTTCTGGCATATTCTAAGGATTTGTCAAATTCACCTTCTCTTAAATATAATGCGGAAAGATATTCTGCCAATCCGTCAACTTGCGGGAAAGCTTTAACACCACGTTCAAGAATGTTTATTGCAGAGAATCTGTCATCCATTTCACAATATAAATCTGCCAATTTCTGATATACTGCCATATCATCTTTTATTTCAATTAGTCTATAGTATTCATCAATTGCATTTTGTGTTTTGCCTTCATGTTCATAGGCTTTAGCAAGTAAAAATCTTGCATTAACAATATCTGTTTCTTCACTTGTAGAATTAAGTGCTTTTTTATAATCATCAATTGATTGAGAAACTTTTCCGTTTAATATTTTATACTTGGCACGAGTAATATAATACTTATATTTATCAGTATTTATATAAATATCAAGCAACTCGGAATATGCAATTAAAGAATTATGGTCAACTTTAACAAGTTCTTCCCAGTATTTAGCAGCTTCTTCATTTTTTTCCATTGATTTAGCAAGAAGTGCGATTTTTTCTAAATATTCAGCATCTTCTTTTAAATTTTCATAAGCATTTGATAACATTTCATAGGCTTTATCATATTGTTCTTCATCAATAAGCATTTGTGCCTGAACTAAAACACCGTTTGAACTCATAGTTTTCCTTTTCCCTAATCTATAAATTCATTATAGCAAAAAAAAGGGACATTTTATGTCATGTCCCAAACAATTCGGAATGTAAAAGAAAATTTTTTCTTTATCCATCGTGTGTTAGTAAGGTAAGGTAAGTATGTAGTGTGTATGTAAATTTTAGAATCAGTTTTTTAATAAAAAGTTAGTATGCGCATACTGTATTTGTTGGTTTCCTCATCTCTTCCCATATCATCTGTAGTCGTTTCGTTGTCTTTTTTTTAATTCTCTCTTAATATCTCTCTTGGTTATTTGTGTTTTTGTTTTCTCTCGGTTATTCATCTCTTACACTTATATAAAGTATTTTTTATATAAAAAATTGCTAAAAAAGATATATTAATTATATATTTTTGTAATATATCTTAACATATAGCTTAAAAAGGCATATATAAAGCAATTAGTCTTTTGGTACTTTATAAATGATTTCAAATATATACAAGCGGTTAATATACGAAAAATATTCAAACTTGTATTATAAAACTATACATATTCCACTCTCACTCGTAAACTGTTTGACCGAATTATTCGGTCTTTTTTTTTGCAGAATATATTAAAACTCTAAAGAGTCAAACCATTTATCAACTTTTTTTTGGGCAATACTTGTACGCAATTGTGCGGTCAAACCTTTTATTTTAAAATCTTCTTTGACTTCTTTTGCTTGTGTTATATTTCTAATCTTATCCGATAAACAAATATATTCGTTCCATCCATAAGTATAAAAAGGAATAATGGTTTTATCCGTAAAATCATAGCTTTCTATAAATGTATATAAAATCATTGGCATATCTTCATGCCAAATAGGAGAGCCGATAAAAATAATATCATATTTATCAAGATTTTCAGGTTTATTTAAAATTTCAGGACGAGCATTTTCTTCTTTTTCTTTTTTGGCATATTCTGACAATTTTTCAAACTTTTCAGGATAATTATCCTCAAGAGGCGTTATTTCAAAAATATCAGCACCCGTTTTTCCCGCTATCATATTTGCAATTATAGCAGTATTACCAATTTTAGTTTTACGTTGAAATCCTCTTTGTTCACCCGCACGTGAAAAATATGCAATTAATATTTTTGTATCAGGGTCAGAGCCTTGTGTAAAAATAATCTTTTCTTTATTATTGCAGCCCGAAAAAATAAATATTCCAAAAATTATAAAAATACATAAAAGGATATTTTTCATTATTTACTCCCTTTATGTATATTATACAATAAAAAAGCCCTCTATACAGAGGGCTTTCTTGTTTGGTATTTTATACTATGCCATTTTGTATCCATTGTCAGCGAATGTAGTATATTTACCGATTAATGCAGTAACATCATCAGTTTTATCAGCCATAAATACATCGCCTGTTGAAGCATATCCTTTATCATTCAACCAGTTAGCAACATCTGCAGCAAGTTTATCAAGTTGTTTTGTTGATATTGTTGTTGAAGTGCCATTTATAGTTAATGTAGAAATTGACTTTTTACTTACAACGGTGATACCGTCTATGTCATCAAAGTCTTCTGTTGCAGAAGTACCATCATCAGTAGTAAAGACCATTTCGCCATATTTAGCACTAACTTTTCCTTTTTTACCTGTTTTAACATCAACATCAAAGAAGATATTAACTTTATCTGTTGCATCTACTGTCAAGTCTAATATATTTTTACCAACTTTATCACTAATAATTATATTAGTATCGGCAAAATCAATACCGGTTTCAGCAGTCAAATCAGCTTTATATGTATCAGCACCCTTACCGCCGTCAACATAATTTGAACCGCCTTTGAAGGTTATAGTATCATTACCAGCACCGGCTTTAATAATATTTACACCGCCTGCAAGAGTAAATTCATCCTTACCTGCACCTGAATTAATAGTATTATTACCTGCACTGATATTGAATGTATCAACCTTGCTTCCTGTTGTAATATTGTTAAGACCGCCATTACCTGTCATAGAGACAATAGAGTGACTGTTAACCTCATAAGAATCAGTGATAACAAATTCTGATGCACCGTTTCCTGCCTTAATTTTATTTTGACCACCAACGATGTGATATATATCACCGCCTGCACCTGAATTAATTGTGTTATTACCTGCAGAGATATTAAATGTATCTTGACCTTTGCCTGTAGTAAATTTATTTAAACCTTCGTTTATATCAAGTACATTATCACCTTTACCTGTTTTAACGGTATTAACACCACCATATACAATGATATCATTTGCACCATTACCAAGTTTAACATTATTAGAACCGTCACTAAGCCAAATTTCATTGTCACCGTTTGCAGCTTTAACAGTATTTTTACCAGTACTCATCAAAGTAATTTTATTGTCACCTGCGCCTGCATTGATATTATTAGATGAATAATCTCTTGCGGTAATTACATCATCACCGTTGCCTGTAGTAATTTTGTTTGTGCCGGCATATTCTTCAATTGTGGCAATTTCGCCTGCAAGTGAACCTGATTTAATTGTATCATTGTAATTAGAACCAACAATACTGTCATTACCTGATTTAGAATTAACATTAACACCTTTAGCGCTTAAAGATTGATATTTTGCAAGATTAATATCATCAGCAAGTGTTGAACCTGTCAATTTACCTTTAGCTGTAACATCAAATTCATTCATAACTATTAAAGGAACGGTATCCAGATTTATGTCGTTAACAATTATTTCTGCACCTGTATTTTTACCTGCAGCATTTTTAATAACAATTGTAGAAACGATTTCCATCGTATTTTCATCAACGTTATAATAAGAATTTATTAACAAATCATTACCTTCTGCTATATATTCCTGTTTAATATCTTGTGCTGTTCCGCCTTCAGGTGTAAATGTATCAGGAATATTGATATTTAATTTTTCGCCTTTTGTTACATTGATAATCTGACTTTGTGCAGAGTCTTTCAACGTAACATTGATTGTATTTTCACCCTTACCCATTGTAAGTGTTGCTGCTTCATCAGAATCAACTGTAATAACTTCATTATAATCAGTACCTTTGTATGTTCCGTCTGCATTTAAAGCAACTGTTATATTTTGTTTTGCAATAGAAACATCAACAGCATCTTCTGCACCTGAAATATTAATTTTATCAATATTTTCTGATGATTTATTAGTAAAGAACTTATCAAGAGTAATAGTACCATTTGCAGTTCTAATTAACAAATCATTTGAGTCAGCTGTTCTTGAATATGTGAATGCATCATCAGCTGCATCAGCCAATTCAAACTCTGCAGCAAGTGCATCAGTTGAAGTTCTTACATATAACGTATCTTTCTTTGAAGCACTGTAGATAGTATCGTTGCCAAAGTCTTTATACAATGTATATCCGATAGTATCCGAACCTGTACCGGCATATATAGCATCATCACCGTCGCCGCCCCAGATTGTATTATTGCCTGCAGTACCATAAATAGTATCATTACCTGATTTTACAATGTTCCATCTGTCTGTACCTGCACCACCAAAGATAGTATCATTACCTTTACCACCTTTGATAAAATCATCATTTTCATCAGAAGACATCATTGTAGCATTATCAGCTTCAAGTCCGTCACCCCAGATGTAGTTGCCTGCGTTACCACCTGTGATACTGTCTTTACCACGACCTGCATAGATTTCATTGAATCCTGTTCCGCCATTAATTGTATCATTACCATCATCACCTGCTAACACATTATAGCCGGAATTACCTTTGATAACGTTATCGTATGAACCGCCTTGAATCCAAGAATTTTTGCCTTTAGAAGCCGTTACATCTTTTGCTTCTTCAGTTGCAACTAAAAATTCATTGAATTGAACATCTTTATTTATGTTTGAATGCAAATCATAAATAAGCGGAGCAACATTTTTGAGAGATATTGTTTTATCGGAAGCAACAACAGTATCAATAGCATTTTGAGAAATTTCATAAAGATTTGTTGCTTCGTTTAATGTGTAATATCCTTTTACTGTAACAGAATCTTCACCTGATTTAATAACCAAATCAGTACCGTCTGCGACATAAGATAATGCAGATGATTTTACTTTATCAAATTTGATTGTATCTTCTATAGTTGCATCTGTAATAGTATCATTACCGTCACCTTTACTGAAGATGAATAAATTCTTTCCGCCTCTGCCTGTTAATTCATCATCACCTGTGCCGCCTACAATTGTATCGTCGCCTTTAGCACCTTTGACAACGTCATTACCGCCCAAGCCGTATAATTCATCACCTACAGTATCTGCATCGGCATCACCACCATATATTCTGTCAACCCCTTCTGAGCCATAAATGGTATCTTTACCCATGTTACCTGCAAGCATATTATATGCATAGTTTTTAGAAGTTTCTTTTTCTGATTCTCTTATGATTGTTGCAGCAGAGCCACCGTAGATAATATCATCGCCTTCACCGCCTTCTAACCAATCGCCGACTTTTTCGGATTCATTGCTTCCACGAAGAATATCATTACCGTCATTAGCGTATATTTTATATCCGTCACCTGTTGTTGCACCGACACTTTGAATATCTTCATTAAAACCGCCAGTAACTTCTCCATCTGTATTAATATTCGGAGCTTCATAGTTGCCGTTAACACTAACTTTTATTGTTTGTTCCAATAAATTATATGCGGTGTAACCCTCACCTGACTTTACTTCTATATTTTGAAAAGCAGTTTTACTGTCAATGTTATTATTTGCATTAAAGTAATCTTTTAATGTTACAGAATCATTATCGGTATAATTAATTACCAAATTATTAACATCTCTTGTATATGTTAATGCAGCATCTTCAACATCTATTATAATTTTATCGGCAAAAGTTATACCATTAACAACACCAGTACCATCACCTTTTTTAAAGGTTAATGTATGAGCATTTTCACCTGTTAAAGTAATATTTTCTTTATATGCAGTTGATGTATAATCACCTTCAACCGTAACATTTATTGTTGCATCATCTAAAATTGAATATGGCGAAATTACTTTGTCTTTTTCGAAATTAATTGTATCAATAGGGTTTTCGTTTGTGAAGAAATTTTCTAAAGTAACGGAATCATCATATTCAGTTTTACCATTTCCATTCGACCAATTATATATATGATGAGATGATATTACCAAATTGTCACCACTGCGAGAATATGTAAAATCTTCTGATTTACTGTTAGTGAATAATATATTATCTTCGCTCGTAGCATCTTTTATAATATCATTATTATGGCTGGAATTGTATTTTGTTGTATTAGTATAATCATAACGGAAAGTATCAGCACCTTCACCACCAGATAAAGTAGTTTTCGTAAATTGACTGTTAATTACATCATCACCATCTCCACCATTAAGAGTTATAGGTTTGTTTTGCAAAGTGTTCGTACCAATGACAACATCCTCAAAAGGTACATTTGCAAGAAAAGTATTAGCATCAAAATCTGATGTCGGATTTAATATACCCAAAGGTTTTTCTGATAAATCAACAGTTTCACCATTTACTTTAATATTAACATTTGAACTGCTGATTTCTTCTTCATCCACTGTAGCAGGGGCAAAATATCCGTCAATATATAAAGACTTTCCATCGGTTGTTTTAATATGTAACATACGGTGATTATAATCTGTTCCGTTTCCATAATTAACATCATATTCAGCATCCGTATCTAAAGAAATTGTATCATTTTCGTCAAACCCTAAAGCATATGCATTTAAATAATTAGATTCAATAGAACGAATTAAAGTTACATTTTCTTTATAACCTGCTAATGCCATATACGGAGTAGCCGGATTTGTGTTATAATCATAGGATGTTGAAGTATCTAGTACAACATTCAATGTTGCATTTTTTTTATACTTACAGATTCGTAATCTGCCGTTGCTATTGTATCGTTATTTTTAAAATCTGAAATAGTTACAGAAGTAAGCTCATTGCCATCCTCTGTCGCTATAGTTTGACCATCTTTCCCTGTAACAATTAAGTCATTGCTATTACCATTTCTTGTAAAAATCAATTCATTGAGATTAACACTAAATGTTGTCATTTGTAAATTCCCCTTTCTTATATCCTAAAACTAATCATTAATCATCCTATAAAACAATTTTTATATCTATTACCCAGTCGTTTTATTTTTTTTATTAAAAAAATAATCCTTATGATTAATATAATATTACAAAATTTTTAATTAATCTACAAACGTATACAAATGTTACATAACCGTTTTCGGATGTAATATTAATATTACTGAAACAATTTTGTTTATATGACAAAATTTTAATATGGGAACAAGAAAATTAAGAAATCAAATCGGTAAAAAAATAAAAGAACTCCGCCGTGAAAGAGATTTATCTCAAGAAAAATTAGCGGAATGTGTTAATATGTCAAGAGAACATATTTCTTGTATTGAATGCGGAAAGAATATGACAAGCATTGACACCCTGTATAAACTCGCAGACTTTTTTGGAATAGATATTAAAGACTTCTTTTAAACAATAATTTTGATAATACCTACCGTCTTTTTAAAAATTACACCCAAAAATTCGTTCAACTCTTTCATATGCATACAGACTCAGTCATCATCGTTGTATTGCAATGTTTCAATTTTTAAAATCTTCGTGCAGTCGTAAAAGTTTTACCTTGGCATCTATCTACAATTGCCAATCATATTTTATATCATCAAGCAAAAGTTTTTCTGTTTTATACCCATTCTTTTCATAAAACGCACAAACACTACCCGGAGCAAATTTAACAGGTTTTTCAAAAGATTTATTTGATGCATTATATACAACAGTAAAGAAATGAATATCAGAGCCAAATTTATTTGGTCCTTTATGCCCGTTTACATCGACCATATAAACAGGATATTTCGTATCTCCTTCCTGATACGGAATATAAATCATTCCATCTGAAGTTACTATTGCAGAATTGCTCCTTATTGAAGCTTGTGAAAAGCCTGAACATCCGCCTGTTGCACCATCAACTATAGTTGCAGTATCAATTCCTTTATAATCAGGAATACATCCTTTTGTATATGCATCTTTTTCACAATGCTGCATAACCATCATTGATTTTACAAAATAATTATATAACAGATTACAATCATCTAAATATATTGCAGATGTATAATCAGAAGGATATGCGCATCTTGGCAATTCACCGTTATCAATATAATATTTTGATGCCATCTGATTTAATGCAGAATACGCTTTCATAGCACCTGCATAGTATTGACGTGTCTTATATTTATTCAAAACTATAGGTGTAGCTATTGCAGCCACAACCCCGATTATCACTAATGTTATAAGCACTTCAGCCAATGTAAATGCATATTCTTGTTTACACAAAAATCTCAATTTATTAACCACATTACAATTCAAACACAACTATATATTTAGTATAGCAAATGTATAACAAGTATTCAATATTATATACATAATTATATTAATATATTAAAATGTTGTATTATTATTCGTACCTTAATGCTTCTATAGGATTTAATAATGATGCCTTATATGCCGGATAATATCCGAAAGCCACACCGACTAATCCAGAAAACCCTAAAGAAAGTAATATTGAGAATAAGGAAATAGAAACATTCATACCGTCAGAAAAATATTCTACTGCCTTTGCACCTAGAATACCCGTTACAACACCAATTAATCCGCCAATCATTGATAACATAAACGACTCTATTAAAAATTGCCAGCGTATATCTGATGCCCTTGCACCAATTGCCATTCTGATACCTATTTCCTTCGTTCTTTCCGTAACGGAAACCAACATTATATTCATAATGCCTATTCCGCCAACCAACAAAGAAACAGATGCAATAGAAGCAAGCAATATAGCAAATGTTTGTACTGTGGACTTCATTTTTTCCTGAAATTCGGCAGAATTTCTTATCTCAAAATCTTTTGTTTGATTTTTTCCGATATTATGTCTTTGAGCCAACAATTCATCAACATCCGTTTCAACTTGAGTAAGAGTATCCGCATCAACACCCTTTACTACAATCATTTGAACAGTTCCGGGAAACGATACACCGAAAAGTTTTTTCTGTGCTGTTGTTATTGGTATAAATATAAGATTGTCCTGATCCATAGGTCCCATAGAACCTTTTGTTTTTAATGTACCAAGTACTTTAAAAGGAACATTTCCAACCCTTATAACTTTATTTACGGGAGATACATCCCCAAAAAGCTCGGTTGCAACAGTTGAACCTATTACTGCAACTTTTGCACCATTTTTAATATCGTCAAAAGTAAAACATCTGCCGTCATCTATATCATAGCTTTTTATTTTTAAATAATGCGGAGTTGTACCATAAACAGTCGATTGCCAGTTTTGATTTCCGTACATTAACTGTTTATTTTCACTTGAAACAGGGGCAACGGAATCTACATTAACAACTGATTTTTGTATTGCTATAGCATCTTTTAGTGTTAATGAGGGTTTAGAACCTATTCCCATACTTACACCGCCGGTTTTTGCAGAAGCGCTGCGAATTGTAAGCATATTACTCCCCATTGACTCCATATTGGCTTGAACCTTGTTACTTGCACCCGTACCTATTGCAAGCATTATAATAACAGCACTTACACCGATAATAATACCCAAACTTGTAAGAGCAGAACGCAGTTTATTTACTTTTAATGACGTCATTGCCATTTTTAATGTTGATTTGAAATCTATCATATTTATGTCTGCCTTGTCCTTGTTTTCATCCACTCTGATTTCATTTGGTCAGAAACAATTTTTCCATCTTTAAAACGAACTATTCTCTTACAATATTCGGCAATATCAGGTTCATGCGTTACAAGTACAATGGTTTTACCTGTTTGGTTGTTGAGATTAACAAAAAATTCCATAACTTCAATACTTGTTTTTGTATCCAAATTACCTGTTGGCTCATCTGCCAGTATTAATGGAGCATCATTGACAATAGCTCTTGCTATTGCAACCCTTTGCTGCTGTCCGCCTGACATCTGATTAGGCATGTGATCTTCACGCTTTTCTAATCCGACTATTTTTAATGCTTCCCTTGCACGTTTATGCCGTTCTTCTTCGGGTACTCCTTTATATATCATCGGTAATTCAACATTATCCAAGGCAGAAGTCCTTGATATAAGATTAAAACCCTGAAATACAAAACCTATTTTCAAATTTCTTATATCCGATAATTCTGTAGAAGATAATTTAAATACATCAACACCATCCAAGTGATAACTGCCCGAATTAGGTTTATCCAAAGTTCCAAGCATATTCATAAAAGTAGATTTTCCGGAACCTGATGTTCCCATAATTGCAACAAATTCACCTTCTTCTACACTTAATGAAACATCATCAAGTGCATTAAAACTTTCTTCTCCTGTTTGGTAGGTCTTTATTGCGTGTTTTACTTCTATTAAGCTCATTAGTTGTTACATCCTCGGGGGCATTCCGCCTCGTTTATTTGCGGATTTACCTTTTCCGTTATCTTTAATACCTATATATACCATATCATTTTCAGATACATCATCCGTAATAATTTGAGTATACATATCATCACTTAAACCTGTTTTAATATTAATTCTCTCGGGTTTACCGTTTCTGTTTACCCAAACACCTTTTTCTTCATACTTTTGAGTATTATCCTTTAAAGTAAACTTTAATGCACTGTTTGGAACAGTTAATACATCCTTTTCTTTATTTGTGATAATAGAAACATTGGCAGTCATCCCGGGCATTAACTTTCCGTCTTCATTTTCAACCGAAATAATGACGGTATATGTTACAACGTTTGATTCCGTTGTTGGGGACAATCTCACTTGCGATACAGTCCCTTTAAAAATACTGTCAGGATAACCGTCAAGAGTATATTCAACCTCCTGACCTTCTTTAACTTTGCCTATATCAGCTTCCGACACACTTGTTTCTATTCTCATATTGGTTAAATCTTCTGCAACTGTAAATAAAGTTGGTGTTTGAAAACTTGCTGCAACAGTTTGTCCCACTTCAACCTCTTTTGAAATTACAATACCGTCAACAGGAGAAATAATTTTTGTATATCCCATATTTGCTGCAGCAGTATTATAATTAGCTTGAGCCTGCATTATTGATGCCTGTGCCGCTTGAACCTGTGCCAAATCAGAACGATAAGCCGATTCTGCTGAATCCAAATCATTTTTAGAAACTAAATTTCTATTATATAGATTTTTATATCTGTTATATGTTTTTGTATCATAATCAAGAACCGCTTTATTCTTTGCAAGTGTTGCCTTTGCATTATTAATATTCGCTATTGATTGCTGCAATTGAGCTTCAAACAATGAAGTATCTATTTGCGCAAGCAACTGCCCCTTCGTAACCTCAGAATTGAAATCAACATATATTTCATTTATCATGCCAGATACCTGAGAACCTATATCTACAGTATTTACAGGCTCAATAGTTCCTGTTGCTTCAACAATTTGGGTAATTGTACGTTTTTGTACCGGCTCAGATATATATTGAACCTTCTCCCCGTTTTTGCGCAATACAAACGGTATTGCCACTAATATTAGTATTACTAATGCTATTATTATTTTCTTCATTATTTTTCTCCCATTGCGGTTTGAAGGTTTGTAAGTGCTACATTATAATTATATATTGTTTGAACATAATCACGCTGCGCATTATTATAATTTTCTTTTGCATCCTGAAGTTCGATAAAATTACCCAGTCCTACTTCATACCTTGCATCCGCAAGTTCATAATTTTCTAGCGTTTGTTTAACCCTCGTCTGCATTAACGGTATATTTTTTTCAAGTTGAATCATATTAATATATGCTTTTTGAACCTGAAAATAAATATTTTGTTTTACTGCTTCCACATTTTTTTTAGCTATTTCTAATTGGGCTTTATTCTCTTTTATTCTGAGTTTCGTGTCCATTATATTTAAATTATTAGTTGAAAGGTATGCCCCCATTGTTACTCCGTTTGTTGAATAATAAGTATTATTATTCCAATTATATCCAACTGAACCTGTTAAATCTGGCAAATATGACCTTTTTGTATAATTTAATGCTTCTTTTACCGCATCTTGAGTCGCTTCCATTGACAATAAATCAGGTCTTTGTTTATATGCTCTTTCTACTGACTCTTTCATTGTGTATGGATATGGAGTAAATTTATAGTTTTCAAGTATATCATTTTTCTCAACCTGCATTGTAAGAACCGCAGGTGTCGTAGCAACAGTTCCGTCAGCATTGGTTGTATTATTTGCTATATTTAATAGATTAACCTCCGCATAATTATTTTTAAAATTAAATGTTTCCGTATTTTCTATTTGGTAGTCTGGAGCATCAACAATATACATAGCGTTATTTAATTGTACAATAGCAACCTGATACAAATTTTCAGCGTTTACAAGGTTTATTTTTGCGTCACTCAAATAAACCTCTTGGTTAACCAAATCTATCTTTGAAACAAGTCCTTCATCAAAAAAAGCTTTTGTTCTGTCATATTGCCTTTCATTAACATATACGTTTGCCTGTTGAATATCAACATTTGCTTTTGCTGCCAAAACACCATAATAAGCGGATTTTACATTGTTAGCCGTATTTAAAATCGCATTTTGGAGGTCATATTCAGCAGATATTTTATAAAACTTTTGCATTTTTACTTGTGAAAGTACTTTACCAAAACTATATATTAACTGGTTTAATGCAACTCTGGCGGTAGTATTATTACTATGGTTAGAACGGTACTTATTTTCATTGTTTGCATAGTCATAGCCGACACTTGCACCTATAGTCGGGAAATAACTTGCCTTACTTTGCCCTACCCTTGCATCATTAACCTCTACATACTGTTTATATATCTCTATATCAGGGCTGTTTTGTATTGCAAGTTCAACACAATCATTTAAAGAAAGAGTATCACCCTGATTTATTTCTTCTATTGCATTTGCTTCTAGTGTAAAAACAGATAATATTAAAACCAAAAAATATATAAGTCTTTTCATATAGTTCTCTCAAAGTTTATAATAAAATATTATACACAAATTAAAACGATGAGAAAAATTTTTAGTTCAAAACTTCTATTCTGCTTCTTGCATGCCTGTTTTCGCTCCGGCAAGAATAAATGTTGCAGGAAGTGCTTTAGATGTTATAACCGATATAGATTTTGCATCTTTTAACAATAAATTAGCAGCTAAACAAATATCATCAGCGTGAACCAGATAATCAGAAGCGTGGACATCATGTTTTACTTCCTCTTTAAATATTTTATTATTAACTTTGTTCATTATTTTATTGCCAATTTCCATACCGGCAACCAATGACCCCATTGTAACAACTATTTTAGGTAATGCGGCCAAAACAACATTTATTGCTTTTGCACCTTTAATACTTGAATTTACCTGCGGAAGTTTAAAACCTGATTTTTCAAGTTGTTTATTAGCGACTGCAAGTATTCCTATAGGACACATTAAACTTCCGAAAAACTGTTGTGATGCTTCTCTTAATTTAGGTTTAACATTATTTTTATTTTCATCACTCAATAACCCTCCTGTTAAACCACCTAAAACAGAGCCTGCTCCAATTAATAAAACATCCTTTTCTTCATAATTCAAATTCAATAATTTAACATCAGGATTGCCTTTTTTAGCCATTGTATAAACACCTGCAACGGCAGCTGCAATACCTAATGCACTTCCTATGATGGATGCTGCTTTTACTCTTTTCTTATTTGCAGAAAAATTAATATTGTTCTTTTCAGGCTTCATAACGGATTGTTGTTTCAATCCGGGTTGATAACTTGTATATGTTGAATTTAACGCTGCATTAAGAATATTCATATTTATATGCCAATATTACACTCACATAAAGATTATAAATATATAATATTGTTATTTTATCGAAGTATTAATACATTACTTTACAAAACTGCAAAATTAAATTTCATTATGATATTATAAAGTATGTTCACTAATATAAAGGCAGAGTTGTGGCAATAGATAAAGTTTCTTTTGGAAGCGTTGTTGCAGTATCGGGAAAACCCGCAAAAGTCAACCGTTTAAACAGTAAAATGCGTCCTTATATCAATACCGGCTACGTTATGGTTCAAGATGTCACGCCTCAATATATTTATGCCCCCTCAACAGGAGTAATGGCTCAAGCAGCTCAACGAGGAGAAAATGTTTCTATTTATATTACAGATGCCGATGTTGACAAGGTAAAACAGAAAAAAAGTAATTGGGATACTACAGAAAGTATTTTATCAAATTTAAAAGCATATTATAATATTAACAAAATAAGACTGAATGATGCAGTTTCAAGAATTATAAACAGTTAGTAAGGAGTAAAAAGTATGATTAAAGGATTTTTGAACGAATTTAAAGAATTTGCCATAAAAGGTAATGTAATTGATATGGCTGTCGGTATAATTATAGGTGGTGCATTCTCTCCTATAGTTAATTCATTGGTTAAAGATATCATTATGCCTCCAATCGGTATGATTTTAGGAAAAGTTGATTTTTCAAATTTATATATCGCACTTGGTGGTGACGGAACAAAATATCCTACTATTGCAGATGCTCAAAATGCAGGACTTGTAACAATCAACTATGGTATTTTTATTAATACATTAATCAGTTTCGTAATTGTTGCATTTGCGGTATTTTTACTTGTTAAAGGTATGAACAAACTTAAAGCAACAAACAAAGCTGAAGCTGCTGCTGAAGAAGCTGCAACACCTACAACAAAAGAATGTCCTTTCTGCTTTGAAACAATTAACATCAAAGCTAAAAAATGTCCTCATTGCGCTTCTGAGCTTCCTCAAGCATAATAAGGCAATTTTTAATTAGGAAAGTTTTTTAAATTTATATGGACGATAAGAAAATAATAAATTTAAATATCGATAAAACTAAAAAGGAAGAACCTGCTCAAAAACAGGCTTCTTCCTTTTCTTTTCATACAAATCCTATCTTAAAAAAAATGCTTGTAGATAATTTAAACAATAAAAAAGGTAAGTTCTCTTTAAAAGATTGGTTTAAATAAACTCTGATGAATAGGCGATAGAGTGTAAAGTCAGGTTAGAATTGAACAGGTTCATTTACCTTTTCATCAAAACTTACGTTTTTTTCCAATTCAGCATTATTTGGAAATTTTTCTGCTTTTATAAATGATTTTCTCTTTTTATAAAGAACAACAAAGAACAATATTATAACGGCAGTAACAGCAATAATAACAAGCTCAATATATTGCTTTATAGCTTCACCGAATAACATTAGCACGATACTTACTATAAAAAATCTTGCACCTCTGCCAAAGAAACTTGCAACCATGAACTTCCAAAAGTTCATGCTCAAAATTCCGCTGGCAATAGTGAAAACTTTATATGGAATAGGTGTAAATGCAGAGAAAAATACGGCTAAAGTCCCATATTTATTATAAAGTGTTTCAACTGCCTCAAATTTTTCTTTACCGCCTTTTCTAAAAAACCAATTAAAAGCGGGTCGACCGCCCCAATATCCAATTCCATAACCTATTGCACCACCGAATGCAGAAGCTATTGTACAAACCAAGGCATAAAATAACGCTTTTGCAGGTAATGCCAAATCCATTACTATTAATAAGAAATCAGGCGGCGGAACAAGAAAAAAACTTTCAACAAATGAATTTAATGCTAAACCCCATATACCCATTGATTTAAAATATTCCGTCATCTGTATAAAAATATCATGCATACCCTAATCTCCAAATTGTTTTCATACAATTTTATCATAAAATAAAAATACGAACATTATTATTTTACACGAAAAACATTATGATTATGACCTTTCAATCAAAAAAATAAAATTATACTTTGAGGCTTTTTACAAATTAAATTTATGATTGTATAATATAATACATAGAGAATTGGAGATAGGTGTATTATGACATTAACTGCCGAAAAAGAAGGTATAATTACACAGGTTATAGGACCTGTAATAGATGTTGAGTTTCAAGACGGTATATTACCTGAAATAAATGATGCTATTAATATTATGGTTGACGATACCCACAAAATAGTAGCAGAAGTACAGCAACATCTTGGAGAAAATAAAATTCGTTCCGTTGCAATGTCTTCTACGGACGGAATAAAAAGAGGAATGAAAGTTATAAATACAGGTGAACCTATTAAAATTCCTGTAGGTAAAAATATATTAGGCAGGATATTAAATGTACTTGGTGAACCTGTTGATAATGCAGGTGCAATAGAAACCGACACTTATTTACCTATTCACAGACAATCTCCAACATTAGTTGACCAAAATACCGATATAGAAATTTTAGAAACAGGTATTAAAGCTATTGACCTGTTACAACCGTACCAAAAAGGCGGAAAAATTGGTTTATTTGGCGGTGCAGGCGTTGGTAAAACAGTTTTAATCATGGAATTAATTCACAACATTGCATCTGAACACTCGGGTGTATCTGTTTTTGGCGGTGTAGGTGAAAGAACACGTGAAGGTAACGACCTGTGGAATGAAATGAAAGAATCCGGAGTTATCGATAAAGTAGCACTTATATACGGTCAAATGAATGAACCACCGGGTGCAAGAATGAGAGTAGGACTTTCTGCTCTTACAGCCGCCGAATACTACAGAGATTATTCAAAACAGGACGTTCTGTTATTTATAGATAATATTTTCAGATTTGTACAGGCTGGTTCAGAGGTTTCCGCATTATTAGGCAGAATGCCATCAGCAGTAGGATATCAGCCAACACTTGCAAACGAAATGGGTGAACTGCAAGAAAGAATTACCTCCACAAAAGACGGTTCCATAACATCAGTTCAAGCAATTTATGTACCTGCCGATGACTTAACTGACCCTGCTCCGGCTACAACATTCTCACATTTAGATGCTTCAACTGTTCTTTCAAGGCAAATTGCTTCTTTAGGTATTTACCCTGCAGTTGACCCGCTTGCTTCAAACAGTAAAGTTTTAGACCCGTTAATAATAGGCGAAGAACATTATAATGTAGCAAGAAAAGTGCTTGAAATTTTACAAAAATATCAGGAATTACAAGATATTATCGCTATTCTCGGTATGGATGAATTAAGTGAAGAAGATAAAGAAACAGTTAACAGAGCAAGAAAAATACAAAAATTCTTATCACAACCGTTTAACGTAGCAGAACAATTCTCAGGTATTCCCGGAAGATATGTAAAACTTGAAGATACAATTGCCGGATTTAAGGGTATTATTGAAGGGCAATATGATGATATTCCGGAACAAGCCTTTTATATGGCAGGAACAATAGAAGACGTTCTTGAAAACGCTAAAAAAATTAAGTAGGTAAATTATGTCCGAAAAAAATATTCATATAAAAATAATCACACCTGAAAAAATTGTATATGAAGATGATGTAAATGCCGTTTATGCACAAGGTATTGCAGGGAGTTTTGGTGTTTTACCTAACCACGTATCTTTTATGTCTGTACTTGATATAAGTACAGCCAAAGTAGAAAAAGATGGTGAACTAAAAATTTTCTCGATAATGGGCGGTACTTTTCAATTTAAAAATAATGAAGCAATAATATTAACTGAAGCAGCTGAGCTTGGCAATGATATTGATACTGCAAGAGCACAATTAGCTAAAGAAAGAGCAGAAGCAATATTGGGTTCTGCCGAGTCAAAGAAAGAGTTAAAAGCGGCAAATGCAGCATTAGCAAGAGCAATGGCAAGATTGAAAGCTGCATCAAAAATTTAAATTATTTTTTTTATTATCCTATAGGCTATAGTGTCATTACTTTAAACTTTATAGTATAATATTCTGTAATTAGGGATAATTTGAGGTAGTACAATGCAAAAAATATTTTTTACCTTAACTATATTGTTTATAGGTTTGGTTTCTTATGCGGCTGATTATTCAAGCCATAAACTCGATAACGGACAGACTGTCGTTATAAAAGAGGTTCATGATAATCCGATTGTTATTATTGACACTTGGATAAAAACAGGTTCAATAAATGAAACTGATGAAAATAACGGTGTCGCACACTTTTTAGAACATTTGTTTTTTAAAGGTACCGCAAAACATCCTGCAAAAGAATTTGACCAAATATTAGAATCAAAAGGTGCTGTTACAAATGCTGCTACCAGTAAAGATTTTACCCATTATTATATTTTAATTCCATCTCAATATTTTGATTTAGCTCTGGATTTACATTCTGATATGTTGTTAAATCCAATGATTCCGAGAAAAGAATTGGAAAAAGAACGTAAAGTTGTAATAGAAGAAATTGCAAAAAACAATGACCGACCATCAACAGTTTTATACAGAAATATGATACAAGGATTCTACAAAACACATCCGTATAAAAGAGATGTTATAGGTTCAAAAGATATAATTGAAACAATTTCAAGAGAACAAATTTTTGATTTTTACAATAAATGGTACACTCCACAGAATATGACAACCGTTATTATCGGAGATATTGATACTCAAAAAGTTTTAGATTCCGTTAAAACAAAATTTAATAAGCCTGTTGATACAGTTGCTTTAAAGAAAAATACACTCCCTGTTTATAAATTAGATAAGCGCCCAACCTCACAAACAGAAAAAAAAGTTAATTTGAATGTTGAAACGGGTTCTATTCTTATAGGATACAAAGGCTGCCACCCTGTTACCAGTAAAGATTCTTATGCTTTAGATGTTTTAGCAACAATTCTTGGAGAAGGGAAATCATCAAGATTATATAAAAGCTTAAAAGAACAAAAACAACTTGTACACGGCATCTCTGCTTCACATTCTTCTATGAAAGACGATTCTATATTTTATATATCGGCAAATTATATAACCGAAGATATGGAACGCTTAAAAAATGCTATTTTTGAAGAAATTGACAAACTTTATAAAAATGGAATTACTGATGAAGAGCTGCAAAAAGCAAAGAATATTATAGAAAGAGATACTTTCTATTCAAGGGAATCAATATCTAATATAGCATCTGAAATAGGATATACAGTAACAATCACAAACGATATGTCCTACTATAAAAATTATCTTGAAAACATCAATAAAGTAACTACAAATGATATTAAACGAGTTATAAAAGATTACTTGGACAAAGATACAGCTGTAATTTCAATAGTAATGCCTCAAAAAACGAATAAAACACAATCAGAACAAACAACATTGAAAAACTATGATGCTAAAATAGTAAGCAAGAATAAAGATACAATAGAATATGAGCTGGAAAACGGTGCAACACTTATAATTACACAAAACAATGCCAATGATATTGTTGCATTGGAAATGTCATCAAGAGGCGGTAACAATCTTGAAAAAATACCCGGAATAGGGTATATAACCGCACAAACAATGCTAAAAGGTACACATAAATATAAAAACCAAGAGCTTTCTCAACTGCTTGAAGAAAACGGAATAAGGTTAATGCCTGCAGCAAAAGGAGATTCGTTTAGTATTGCAGCTAAATTCACAAAAAATGAAAAAGATTTAGCTCTGGATTTATTTGAAGAAGTTGCGACAAAAGCATCTTTAGATACTTTCGATATTGAAAGGGTAAAATCCGACAAGATGTATTCAATAAAAAATCAAAAAAATACCCCTGATTCTATAGCCTTTGATGAATTTAAAACAGCTTTATGGGAAGGAACACCATACGGAAACACAAGTAAAGTTTTGGAAAAAACTATCCCTTCAATACAAAGAGAAGATATTGTAAGTTTCTATAATAATTTATTTCCTGCAGAAAATGTCGTTATAACAATTAACGGAAACGTTAATAATCAAGAATATATTAATTATTTTTCACGTCTGCTCAAAAATGGAAACAATCCGAAAATACAATTATCGGATTATAAATCAAAATATAAAGACTTAAAACAAAATAAAACAGTTAAAGTTTCAAAAGATTCACAAGCAGCTTGGATACTACTCGGTTGGCTTACCGATGGTGCAACAAATGAAAAAGACTGGGCTACCTTACAGGTAATAGATTCAATATTAGGTTCAGGTATGAGTTCCAGACTATTTACAAGATTAAGAGATGACCAAGGGCTTGCATATCAGGTTGGTTCAACATTCTCGGCTAATGTAAACAAAGGTGTCTTTGGTGTTTATATCGCTACTAACCCTGAAACGGCTTCTGTTGCAAAAAATGGAATGCTAAAGGAAATAGAAAAATTAAAAAAAGAATTTGTTACATATAAAGAATTATCCGAGGCAAAAGATAAATTATTGGGTAATTTTGTATTATCAATGGAAACAAATATGGACAAAGCAGCACTTACAAATTCTCTTGAAATTAGCGGAAGAAATTACGATTTTGCGGAAAGGTATCCCGAAATTATAAATTCTGTTACAATACAGGATATAATAAAAACAGCAAATAAATATTTTAACAGACCCTTTGTATTTACCGTAGTTGGTCCAAATAAATATATTGAAAAAATTTAAAATATCTTATAAAGTAAATAATTATAAGGAATTAAGTTTATGAGAAATCAAATTGTTGAAAATAAGCAATTTTATATCATTTCAAGAAGCATAGATAATGCGGAAATGTGTAAAGTTACTGAGGTATGTGAAGATTGTTTTAAGGTTAAATTATCAACACCAAGAAAATATGAAATTGATGAATCAATTGAACTTTTTACAATGACAGATAAAGGACAATTATATTTTGAAACAATAGTTAAAAATATTGATAATGATATCATATCAATATGGTTCCCGATTACATATAAATACCTCCAAAGACGTGAATTTTCAAGAGTTAATCTCAATAAAGATATAATATTAACAGATAAAAATAACAATTTGATAGATGCAATAATACTTGATATAAGTGCAGGCGGGTTAAAAATTTCGACAATCCAACAATTAGAACTACTAAAAGAATATAAAGTTTCGTTTACTATTGAAAATCAAGAAGTTAATACTGTATTCGAACCAATAAGAATAGAAACATCAGGCAAAAGTTTTATTTCATCAGGTCGTTTTAAAGAAATAAGTAATTATGACAGAATAGCACTCGTTCAATATTGTTTTAGAAAACAAATCGAAATAAGCAGTAAATAACTTGTAAAACATTGAAAAATATTGTTAAATATACATTAAGAACAATTTATGGCGGATAAGAATATGGCAGCGGAAAAAAGAAAGTCAAAAAAGAAGCATAATAAACAGCAATATAAAAATGCAGGTACACAATTTCAATTAAGAAATACTATTATGTCTACTGTTTTATTTGGCTTATTGATATTTGTCAGCATTTTCATGCTGATTATGTACTCAATAGTCAGTAATGCATTAAAAACAGCACAAATAGAAACCAGAAGTAAAATCTTTTCACAATATTCTATGGTTCAAGAGCAGGTTAATAATATAGAATTTGCTATAGAACAAGACAACAATGAACAACCAGAAGAAGAACAAAACGAGCAAGCAAAATCATATATAGTAAAAAATAACAAATATAACCAACAAAATAACAATATGTCTGAAGAAGTTAACAGTATTAAACCTGAAAACTGTATTGTTAAAGGTATTTTAATATATGAAAATACTGCAAATAAATTAGTTGGTGCATCTGATGAAAAGTTATGGACACAATATAAAGACACACCTATCGCATTAAGTCAAAAGAAGAATAAAGATAAAGAGAAAAAAACTGATATAATCAAAATCGACTTCCCTTCAGGCAAATATTATATGATATATTTTGTTGAGTGGAATAATTCCATTTCAAACTCTGCAGACATAGACAAATTTATAAATTTCTTAAAATTATATTTTAGTATAGCTCTTGCTATTTCATTTTTTATCATTTATACCCTTGCAAGAAGTATTTCAAAACCGCTTATAGATATGGAAAAAACCGTATCAAAAATTGCACAAGGGGATTTATCCGGACGTTTAGAATTTACAAAATATGATGAAATAAATCAACTTGTACAATCATATAACGTAATGGCAAATGCACTACAGAGATTATATTCCACATTAGAAAAACAAGTACAAGACAGAACTCAAGAATTAAAAAATGCTTATGCAGAACTGCAAAGTACCCAAGCAATGATGGTACACTCGGAAAAAATGAAATCATTAGGTGAATTGGTTGCCGGTATTATGCATGAAATCAATAATCCTATCAATTTTATCTATGGCAATATGACCCATTTAAGCAATTATTCAAATGATTTATTTCAAATTATAGAAGAATATACAAAATTTAATGGCTCTTTAAAAGATGGTGAAAGAGCTGAAATAGAAAACTTAAAACAAGAAATAGATTATGAATTTTTAAAATCTGACTTACCCGATTTGATAAAAAGTTGTAAAGAAGGTGCAGATAGAGCAAAAAATATAATTCAGGATTTAAAGAGCTTCTCAAGAATGGAAGAAGTTGCTATATCAGATGTTGATTTGGGTAGAGAAATTGACACTGTATTAAATATTCTGCATAATAAAATAAAAAATAAAGCAGAAATTCATAAAGAGTATACAGATAGTAGTATTCCTGCAGTTGAAGCATTTGGCGGTCAATTAAATCAAGTATTTATGAATATACTTGATAACGCAGTCGGTGCAATAGAAGAACACGGCGATATTTGGATAAGAATGAATAAGGATGAAACAGGTAAAAAGGTTATCGTCGAAATAGAAGATAATGGTAAAGGTATGGATTCCGAAACAATGGATAAAGTATTCAACCCATTCTTTACAACTAAACCTGTAGGTCAAGGTACAGGACTTGGGATGTCCATATCGTATAAAATTATTAAAAACCATCAGGGGGATATAAGAGTAGAATCAACCCCAGGTAAAGGTTCAAAATTTATTGTAACCTTACCTATAAATCTGGACAGAGATGCATTAAATGCAGCAGTAAAAAACGGAGAAGCAAATGGATAAATATAAAATACTTATAGTAGATGATGAACCCGATAACCTTGCGTTATTGTACAGAACGCTAAGAGGAAAATATGAAATAGCAAAATCAACTTCTCCTGTACTTGCACTGCAAATGATGAAAGCAGAACATTTTCATTGTATATTATCTGACCATAAAATGCCGGAAATGGACGGTGTTGAATTTTTAAAACGAAGTTATGATATTTCTCCAGATACAATGAGAATACTTGTAACAGCATATACTGACGCAGGTATTTTAATTGATGCTATAAATTATGCAAAAATATACAGATACATTAAAAAGCCATATAATCCGGATGAATTATTACTAGTAACACAAGGTGCACTTGAATACTGGCAATTAAAGTCTGATAATAATATGCTTGTTAATGATTTAAAAGAATTATTTTCAGGTACTATTACAGCTATTGTTGAAGCCCTTGATTCAAAAGACTCCTATACACTAGGAAGAAGCCGAAGAGTTACTTTTTATGCTGTTAAAATAGCAAAAGCACTACATTTAAGTGAAACTACTACAGGGAAAATTGAACTCGCAGGTTTATTACATGATATCGGTATGATTGGGGTATCAGATGATATTCTGGCAAAAGTAGACAGATTATCACAAGACGAATATAATGAAATAAAGCAACACGTTACGCACAGTGTACGTATACTTGATGATATAAAACAACTAAAAGATGTTGTAGAGATAATAAAATATCACCATGAATATTTTGATGGTAACGGCTATCCTTATGGATTAAAAGGGGAGGAAATTCCTGTTGGTTCAAGGATTATTGCTGTTGCTGATGCATTTGACAGTTTAGTAACTCCCAAAATATACAGAAATCAGGTATTACCATCTGTTGCACTTGCAGAAATTAAAAATCATTCCGGTTCTCAATTTGACCCTGCAATCGTTGATGTCTTTGAACAAATTTTACCGGAAGCGTTACATGAAATAAAAGAACTTGAACGTCCTTCTATGTAACTTATTGTAAAATAGTTTTTATTAACTCTTAATTTTTTCTTCTAAAAAATTTTTATATACATAAGGGGAAAAATTAAGAGTTAAATTTTATGCAAAATATAATAAATTCAGTTAATAACTTGGATAATAATCTAAGAACATTACAACAAGCAAATAATAACAGACAATACAGTACAAATCCGATTGAAGAAAACGGGATTAACGGCGAAATAGATGAACCTATAGTGCAAGGTGACTATCTTGATTGCTGGTTAATTTCCGGTATTCTTTCAATGTCATACACTGATGCCGGTGCAGAAATAATTAGAGATAGCATAACTCAAAATAGTGACGGTAGTGTTGACATATCATTTGGAAATAGTAATGATACATACAATGTAACTGCAGAGGAACTTGAAACAAATAATTATCCGCTTAATACAGACCATATAGATTATTCAACAGGCGATGATGATATGTTGGCACTGGAATTAGGTGTCGAAAAAATGATTGATGACAAAAATATCAATAAATACAGTATGGAAACAGGTGGAAATCCTTACTATGTATTCCAAATGTTTGATGCGGAAAGTATAAGTGTTACGCATTCACAAGAAGAAATTGAAGCTGCTTTTGACTATTTTGAGCAACATTCGGATATATGTTCTATGACATTGGGAACAATCGGTAATGCAATTCCAGGTTTACGAGCAGACCATGGTTACGCTATAAAAAGTATAGATGGTGATAATGTTCAACTTGTCGACCCTTGGGACACAACATTAGAAGTTAATATAAGCCGTGAAACCCTACTGGAATACTATAGAAATGTAAGTATAGTATATGCCGAATTTTAGTTAAATAATAGTTATTATATTCTCAATAAACTTTTGTGATAATATGTAGTAGTCAGATTATAACAGAGGTTTATTTTATATGAGAATGTCAAAACTTTTTGTGCAGACTTTAAGAGAATTTCCTGCAGATGCAGAGGTTATGAGCCATAAATTACTTGTTAGAGCAGGCTACATAAGGAAATTAACAAACGGTGTATATAATTATTTGCCTTTAATGTGGCGAGTACTCAAAAAAGTTGAAAATATCGTAAGAGAAGAAATGGATGCAGCTGGTGCTCAAGAATTATTAATGCCATTTGTACAACCTGCTGAATTATGGTCAGAGTCAGGCAGATGGGATGTATACGGGAAAGAACTTATGCGTCTTAAAGACAGACACGGAAGAGAAATGTGTCTTGGACCAACTCATGAAGAGGTTATTACATCAATTGCAAGAGAAGGCATTCGTTCATATAAACAACTTCCGGTTAATTTATATCAAATCCAATCAAAATTTAGAGATGAAATAAGACCTCGTTTTGGCTTATTAAGAGGTCGTGAATTTATAATGAAAGATGCATACAGTTTTGATGTTGACGAACAAGGCTTAGATAAATCTTATGAAATAATGGCAGAAGCATACAGAAAAATCTTTGAACGCTGCGGATTAGAAACCAAAATGGTACAATCTGATTCAGGTGCGATAGGAGGAAGTGTTTCTCACGAATTTATGGTACTTGTTAATGAAGAAGCAGAAAATAATGCAGGCGAAAATGATGTTTTCTATTGCACAAAATGCGGATACAGTGCAAATTCAAACCACGCAGTGTCGATATTAAATGAAGTTGAAACAGACGGCAAATTTACAAAAGCAGAAATAATTGATACTCCAAATACACATTCTATTGAAGAATTGGCTGCATTTTTAAAAGTTCCTGCAAGTGTAATTTGTAAATCATTAATATATGTAGTTGATGGAAAATACGTAATGGCTCTAATCAGAGGAGATAGAACGGTTGAAGAAACAAAATTAATGAATGTATTTGCAGGTAATGATATAAGAATTGCAAGAAATGACGAAATAGAAGAAATAATGAATGTAAGCGGATTTAATGCAATTCCCGGATTTATAGGTCCTAAAGGATTAAAAAATATTGAAATAGTTGCAGATGAAACAGTAAAAGAATTGAAAAATTTTGTAATAGGCTGCAATCAGACAGATAAACATCTTGTAGGTGCTAACTGGGGTATTGATGTTGAACTCCCGACAAAAATTGCAGATGTAAGATTAGTTGAAGAAAACGATAAATGTGTAGAATGCGGAAGCAATTTAAAAGTTACTAAAGGTATTGAAGTCGGTAATATTTTCAAACTTGGTACAAAATATTCTAAAGCAATGAATGCAACATTTACCGATAAAGATGGACAAGAGAAACCCTTTATTATGGGATGTTATGGTATTGGTATTTCAAGAACAGCTGCTGCTGCAGTAGAAAGACACCATGATGAATTTGGTATAAAATGGCCTGTTGCAATAGCTCCATATACTGTTATTATAGTTCCTGTCAGTGATCAGGATGAAACACAAATGAAAGTAGCAGAAGATATATATAACAAACTCCTTTCATTCGGTGTTGAAGTTCTTATTGATGACCGTTCCGAAAGAGCAGGAGTAAAACTAAAAGATGCCGATTTAATCGGTATTCCATACAGAATAACAGTTGGGAAGACAATCAAAGATGGACTTGTTGAATTTAAAACACGTGCAACAAATGAAACAATTACAATTACCCCTGAAGATGCAATCAAAAAAATTCAAGAAATAAAATAATTTAAAAAATAACAAAATCCCAAAGAATTATCTTTGGGATTTTTATATTCATATTTCTTCATAAAAAATTTTTTTATGACAATAATTTCTATGTACAAATGTTAAAATAGAAAAATAAAAGGAATTACATTGTGCTTTCAATATCCTCTTATCCTTCAATAAAATTATATAACAATTATAATAAAATCGGCAGTACAAGCGTAGTAAAAGCATTTACTGGCACCGATGTATCGGATTTGATTACAAATGGGGATAAAGCACTAAATGAAAATAAATATGAAGAAGCATTAAAAGCATACACACAAGCAAACAATCAAGACCCGCAAAATAATTCCATATATAAAAAACTCGGGAAAACATATTTCCATTTAAAAAATTATTCTGAGTCAGAAAAACATTTCAAAACATATTTGGAAAATACTCCAAATGATGCAGAATGTTGGCTTGATATAGGGGAAACCCAACGAATGGCAGGTTATTATCAACGTGCTGCAGAAAGTTTTGAACAAGCATCAAAATTAGACAGTTCAAATGACCTTGCAAGAAGAAAATTACTTGAAACAAAAAACAATATGCTCTCTATTTTTTCACCGGAACGAGCAAAAAAAGAGAAAGATGCATACGCTACAAAAAACCTCAATGATGCACTTCAAATGACAGTAAGATATATGACACCAGAATACATGAAATCACTTGAAAACGTAAAAGTTATGTTTGGTGAAACGGCATCAATGGGCGGTACATCCAATATTGCACAATATGAAAACCACAAGAATACAATTACGGTTTCTAATTCATATATATATGCTTCACCTCAAGTAATAGCAGCTTATTTAACACACGAAACTGTTCATGCTAAAGATGCAGATGCTTATACATCTGTATACGAAGAACAAGATGCCTATGAAATAGCAACAGAATTTTGGATTAACAACGCTAACGGAATAAAAGATCCGGAAATGGACTATGCTGCAGATTTATACAAAAAATCACCGGCAACACTAAGAAAAAGGGTAGAAGAAATCTATACATTAAGAGATCCTTCTATTGCCAAGACATCACCAAATCACCCACCGACAAAACTTTTTAATCGCAGTTCTTCTAAGTTATCAGCAGCTACTCAATCAATAAAACAATATGATGTTATAGCATAGTTTTTCTTAATTCTTCACCTGATTTAGGACTTAAATAACAAGGAGCTATATCAAATACTGTTTTTGCCCCTTTTTGTCCTTCTTTATTTAGTCTATAAGCAGCCCTTGCATAAGCAATCAAAACACTAGACGTAAATTCAGGATTAGAATCCAATTTTAAATTATATTCTATAACATGATTATTTTCTTTATTTGAACCTGTTTTTCCGGTTCTGATTACACATCCGCCGTGAGGAATACCGGAGTGGTTTTTCTTTAATTCTTCAAGAGAAATAAAATGAACCGTTGTATCATAATCTGCAAAATAGTTAGGCATTGTTTTTATTTCGTGTTCTACTCTTTTTGCATCTGCTCCTTCTTTAAGAACAACATAACATTCTCTTGTATGTTTTTCTCTTGTTGTTAAAGAAGGATTTTCACAATTTTTAACAGCATCTAAAGCTTTTTGAACAGGAACAGTATACTGTTTAGCATCAAGTACGCCTTCTATTCTTCTAATTGCATCAGAATGCCCTTGACTTACACCTTTCCCCCAGAATGTATAATCAACTCCTTCAGGTAATATCGCATTAGCGTACATTCTGTTTAATGAGAATAAGCCCGGATCCCAACCTACAGATATAATAGCAACTTTTCCAGCTTCTTGTGCGGATTTATCAACATTTGTAAAATGTTCGGGGATTTTTGCGTGCGTGTCAAAACTGTCTATTACATTAAATAATTTTGCATATTTAGGAGTTTGTTCAGGTAAATCCGTAGCACTTCCGCCACATAATATCAATATATCAATTTTATCTTTCCAGTTTTCAATTTCAGAAACATTTACAACTTTTGCATTAGAGTTAATTTTTATATCTTGAGGATTTCTTCTTGTAAAAACAGCAACCAATTCCGTATCAGGATTTTGCTTAATTGCATTTTCTACGCCTCTGCCTAAATTACCGTAACCTAATATACCTACTCTCATATATATCCCTTATTAATGTATCGACAATTGAAGTATACTATAAAACTACAATTTTGAAAATAAAAAATATACATGCCCGTATTCGACGTAATAATATGCTAAAATAAAAGTAAGACATTATGATAAAGAGTTTTTTATGAAAAGGTATAATAATGGAATATAAAGATTGCAAAAGTGAATTTCAAAGATTTCTTGATATTAAATATCCGAATGATTCATTAGAAAATCAGTTAAAGTATTTTAAATATTTTAACTTTGCGGAATTATTTAAAGGACATCCAAAATACAAAGAAGAATACAAAGATTTTGCAGCCCAAACACGCAGTTATAATGACGGTGATGATACTTTTCTTGCAAGAATTATTATGTATATGGTCTGGGGAAAACATAGCAAAAAACACCTGCCAATGCTTAATAGTTTCGACAAAATAGGTTACGGTAAAATATATGGCGGGGATACTATTAATACTTTTAATACCTTATTTTCCTCTGATTTACATGGAATCAAAAAATTTTTAAAATATCTGCCCCAAAAAAGTGACCAAGATAACTATATAAAAAAGATAATCCATTTTGAGGAAATATATGCAAATATAGGGAATTTCATGCTAATGCCCTCAAATACAATTATTCCTGAAGGTTGGGAAACAACAACTTCAATAAACAGCTATCGTGGCACACAGGGTGGATTATTCGATTACTTTGATTTGTTTTTAAATGTTTATAATAACAAAAGCGATAAAATTTTAAATGAATTAATGAAAAAAGACGGTGTAAATTCATTTTATTTTGAAAAAATTAATACTATAGATAAATTTTGTGAAATAAACTATATCGATACAACAAAAAAGAACGGCTATCCGAAAGACAATAACTATATTAAATACAACCATAAACCTTTTTATACATATATGCACTATGGTTGGAAAAATGAAAAAGACATACAAAAAGACCATATTCAATATCTTAATTTTGCAACTCAATATATGGAAGAATCGGAAAAAATCATTCTTCATAGAGCTGAAAAAATAATAGATGAAATATCAAAGCATTATAATATTAATATACTTTGGAAATAATAGGTTGATGATACTCAACAGAATTGATTGAATGTGCATCAACAATAACCGAAGGCGGTAATATATGCCATTTATATATAGCACATTTTGATTTCCAATAGAATTTATTTATCCATTCTTCTTTTATTTCACGGGTTATTTTATTTTTAGTTTCATAGTAGAATTGGTGCATAATCAAATCATCAAATCCATATCCAAAATTTTCAACATACCAAATAATTTCATCCAAAAATTCATAAGGCATATTTTCTTCTTCTGCACAAACTGTTTTTCCTGTTTTAGGATTAATCTTTAATTCCGCTCCGGGGGGTTTTTCAAGCACTGATTGAGGAATAACATTCTTTTGTGTTCTATATTCATTTAAAAAGGCACCTAAAGCAAATAACTTTGTTTTGGTTACATCAGCAATAGGGGCAAAACCACCTGACATATCACCATTAACGGTAGCATAGCCTATATATGCCTCTGATTTATCACTCGTAGCAATCGGAAGCATTTGTTTATGTTCATTGGAAACACTCCACAATATAGTTGCTCTTGTTCTTGCTTGAAGATTTTCAATAGTTGTGGATTTCGCAAATTTTTCCGTTTGAACCTGTTCAAAAGCATAATTAAACATATTTTTAAATGAATCTAAAGCCGGTGCAAGCGGAACTTCAAAAAAATGGATACCCAAATTTTTTGCAAGCACTTTTGCATCATTTTTACTTGCATCAGATGTTATTCTGCTTGGCATTGATATACCCCAAACATTATCTTTACCTAATGCATCAGCAAGTAATACCGCACAAATTGTAGAATCCAATCCTCCGGATAAACCGAGGACTGCTTTAGTAAAACCATTTTTTCTAAAATATTCTTTGATACCAAATATTATACTGTGATATGTTCTTGCCAAATCATTTGTATATTTTGTATCAAATTTTTTAAAATCAATTTCTTTTTCCATAAAAACAGGAAGTTCATTGACTTTACCAATAAAATTATCGGTTATAACAAAATCCTCTTCAAAAGATTTTGCTCTTAATACCAAATTTCCTGTTTTGTTATATATTCTTGATGTTCCGTCAAAGCACAAATTATCAGCATATCCTGCCTGATTAACATATATATAATTTACATTATATTTCTTTGCTATTGATGAAAATAAAGAATTTTTAAAATACTCTTTTCCTGTTCTGGATGGAGAACAAGAACAATTAATCAATGTATCAGGTTGTTGTTTCATTATTTCTTCAACAGGATCGATTTTATAAATGCTTTTTTCTTTAAAGAATGATTTGTCATTAAAACTATCTTCGCATACAATAACACCGTATTTTTCGCCGTTTATCTCAAATATTTCGGATACTTCGTCAAAAGGTTCAAAATATCTGTAATCATTAAATTCACAATAATTAGGCAACAATCTTTTTCTGATTTTTCGAATTATTTTACCGTTCTGAATAACTGCAACAGAATTATAGAACGGTTTTTTATTTACATCCAATGTTGGCTCGACAAAACCAACAAGTGCAGTAATATTATTTGTTTGTTCGGTAATCTTATCAAGAGCTGATAATTGTCTTTTAATAATTGATTGGTGTCTGACAAAAATATCACCAAAAGGATATCCCATTAATGCAAGCTCCGGAAATATAATTAAATCCGCATTTTCATTTTTTGCTCTTTTAATACAATCAAGTATTTTCTTTGAATTGTATTCTATATCACCTGCAATTGTATCTATCTGTGCTAAAACTATTTTATTCATAGTTTTATTATCTAACGAAAATCCAATTAGTCAAAATCCTGTTTTACTTCATTAATTATTGCATATATGATATGCTAAATTATAATTTAATAATCGAATAGGAATAATAATGACAAAATTTTTTGACAGACTGGGGATATCAATATATTACATATTAATTTTTATAATTGTTTGTATAGGACTGTTTCTTAGAATCAGATTATACTTGCACCAATTACCCGTATGGCATGATGAAGTAGCATTAAGTCTAAATATTTTTGAGCGACCAATATATAAATTGTTTTATACACTTCATTATTCTCAAGCCGCACCTCCATTATTTTTGGTTGCAATAAAAATTATAACAAATATATTTGGTATAAATATTCTGTCATTAAGATTCATACCTACATTAGCAGGTTGTTCTTCTTTATTGTTATTTATTCCTGTTTTACAGAATACATTTAAAAGCAAACTCCCGGTAATAGTTGCCCTTTCATTATTTGCTATATGCGGTCCTTTAATATATTATTCGCAGGAAATCAAGCCATATTCTTCAGATGTATTTTTTTGTATACTAATTCTGTTTTTAATTAATAAAATAAATTTTAACGATAAAAAGAATGCAATAATATCGAGTATATTATGTTTTATAATCCCGTTATGCTCTTTTCCTTCCGTTTTTATGATGGTAGCAGCCTTAGGATATAAATTTTTAATTTCAGAGAAAAAAAGAAAAATAAAATATTCTATATATACAGGCATTCCATTTTGCTTATCTTTATTTATTTTGTGGTTGATAAATCACGGAATACATTCATATATGACATCTTTTGATGACTGGGATAACGGATTTTTAAAATTTTCATTTGATTCTTTTATCTATATAATATCTAATTATATAGATTATTTGGGATATTATTCAGTTGGTACTCTGTTGATTTTTTTAGTCGGGATATTTATATGCTTTTTTAAAAAAGAAGAAACTGCTGTTATCTCCGTACTATGTTTTATAATAGTATATTTTGCTTCAGTATTTCACTTATATCCGTTTATAGGCAGAGCAAGTATATTTTTTGCACCTATAGCTTTACTTTTTATAGCATCTATTTTTGAAAATAATTTTAATGAATATAAAGATAAATATTTACCAAAAATAACAATGCTATTGAAATATATAATATTTTTATTTTTAATAGTCCAATCTTTTAATATAGTTGATAGTTATAATCGTGTTTCGGATTTAGATTATAAATTACAAGACGGATATAAACATGAAAGATTAGAAAGAGAGAAAGATATAATAACAATTTTGGACAATTTTAAGCAAGGTGATGAAATTGTTTCGACGTATGAATTATATATACACATATTATTTTATAACATAATGAATAAATATAATTATCATATAGATTTGGCATTTGATTGTAATAAATTTGACGAGTTAAAAGATATGGTTAGCAATGAAAATTTCAATAATTTCTGGATTGTTGAAACATATAACCCACGTCATGACACTTCTATTGATTATGAAAAAGAGTATGAAACTATATTAAATAATGCAGGTGTAAAATATAAAAAATATGAAAATAATGCAACAAATATATATTATGTAGAAAACGACAATAATAAATAATTATTTTTTGCATTTTTTGTAAAAATGGCTATGTTAAGAAAAATTGCATTAATTATAACAAGACATGCACTAAAAAAATGACATTTTTGTTAAATTTTTAGTGCATTTTTTGTAAAAGTTAAATTTTCTACTTGAAATTTTCCAAACATCCTTTATAATAAAAACATAAAATAAAATAGAAAGGTAAGATATGGCAAGAAAAGAGTATACGGCTGAAGAAATCAAAAAAATCGTAAAAGAAAAGAAGGTTGAATTTATTAAACTTCAATTCTGTGATATCAACGGACAAGTCAAAAACATGTCTGTTCCGGCAACGCAACTGGAAAAAGTATTAAATAATGAATGTATGCTTGATGGTTCTTCCATAAAAGGGTTTAGAAATATTGAAACATCAGACATGTATTTTTATCCTGATTTATCTACATTTACACTTTTGCCATTCAGAGAAGATAAGAATACAGGAACGAATGTAGCAAGATTAATATGCGATATTCATAATCCTGACGGAACCCCGTTTGAAGGTGATCCACGTTCAAATTTAAAACGCATTTTAAAGAAAGCAAAAGATTTAGGCTACACAATGAATGTAGGACCGGAATGCGAGTTTTTCTTATTTAAAAGGGATGAAAACGGATATCCAACAACTCAAACACACGACCACGCAGGATATTATGATGTTGCTTCTTATGATATGGGGGAAAATTTAAGAAAAGAGATTATAAGAACAATTACAGCAATGGGGTTTGACGTTGAAGCAAGCCACCATGAAGTATCAGACGGTCAGCACGAAATTGATTTTAAATACGAAGATGCACTAACAAGTGCGGATAATATAATTACATTCAGATATGTTGTTAAAGCTATTGCAAGTAAACACAATGTTCACGCAACATTTATGCCCAAACCAATATATGGCATTAATGGTTCAGGTATGCATTGTAACATATCATTATTTAAAGGAAGTAAAAATGCTTTTTATGATTCTAAAAGAGCACATGAACTTTCAGAAGTTGCCCTGCATGCAATAGGCGGATTACTAGACCATGTAAAACAATTTACCGCCATAACTAACCCGCTGGTAAACAGCTATAAGCGTATTGTTCCCGGGTTTGAAGCACCGGTATATTTGGCCTGGTCATTGGCAAACCGTTCAGCTTTAATCAGAATACCGGCAAAAAGAGGTAATGCAACAAGAGTAGAACTTCGTTCACCGGATCCTTCTTGCAACCCATATTTAGCATTAGCAGTAATATTGGAATCTATTTTAGACGGTATAACAAAGAAAACAAAACCACCGTTAGATGTAGATAAAAATATATTTAAAATGGATGATAAAGAACGTAAACGTGCTAAAATCGAAACATTGCCAGGAAGTTTGCATGAAGCATTATTATTAATGAAAAAGAGTCAAATTGTAAAATCCGCATTAGGCGAACATATTTTCAAAGAGTTTATGCAAACAAAACTAAAAGAATGGGACGGATACAGAACAGCGGTAACAAAATACGAATTGGATATGTATTTGGAAAGGTACTAATAAGATTGAAACAGAGCCTTTATAATAAAGGCTCTGTTTTTAGGAAAATTAAATTTGTAATTATAAAAATAAAATTGTATATTGAAAAAAAGAATTGTTTATAATAAAGTAAAGATAAATGGCGGGCATCGCCAAGTGGTTAAGGCCTCGGATTGTGGTTCCGATATACGTGGGTTCGAATCCCACTGTCCGCCCCATTTTAAGACTTTTTCCGAAGTCTTTTTTTATTATTGTCAGACAATACCTGATCTACTATATAAGTTTAAGCGTTACTGTATTTATCGAGTTGGAACGGTTCATAAATGTATTTTTTCAGGACAGTGTATCTGTACGGTTAAAACGATTATTTTTGACTTAATCGCCTTTGTGTCGTGGTTTTCGGAGTAGGAAGTAACCTACGAATAATCTTTTCAACTGTCCTGAAAGTCCATTTTTTGACTGTATAAGTCTAAAAAGTTCCCATTTGTGTCCTAATTCTGTCCACAAAAGAGTTTTAGCAAAATTGCCCATTGCCGGAGTTTTGTACACTTGAAAAGATTATTCATACACTTTCTATTAATAAAAAAATCAATATTTTAAATAATTATTCATATAAAGGTTGGAAGAATTTTCAAAAGGTCGGAAAAAATTAACACCAAGTTTCGGAAAAAATAACACAAGATTTCAGAAAAAGTTACAAAAAGTTCCAGAAAAATTTAGGACACATAACTATACAATGCTCGGAAGTGGTGTTCCAATGCTTTAACTTCAGAGGTAATGTGTTGCATACCATGAAAGACATATATATAAATATAAATAAGGTCGCTGAAGTTAAAGGGTTAAAAAGTACCCGTTCATTGAGAATGGCAATTAACAAAGGTAAATATCAGGCTCGAACTATTCCTGTTAACGGCGGTTATTCTTACGAAATATTGTATTCAAGTTTAGAACCTGAAGTTCAAGAAAAACTTGAAGATGATGAAATCAGATCAACGGCACTCGTTCCAGTTGATAATCAAAAACCGACATTTATTTCTGAAAGTGCAAGAATGACATCATTGGCGAGAGCGGATATTGTTGCCGCATTAGATAATATAAAGAATAAATATAAAACTAAAAAAGAGGCAGAATTATTTGATTTAACCAAAATCGATGTTTATTCACTTAAGGGTGAATTTTTATGCGTGGCTCGTCAGGTTGAGAAAGTTCACCCAATGGCGAATGCTCTCGGAACTGTGAAGGATATGCAAGATTTAAAAAATAAGGTTCAAAGGCAAGGAAGACAATTAAATAAAGCTAAAAAAGAATTTATGAAATGCTTCCCTCAAAGCGAAGTTCAGGTTTTAGAGATTGAAACTGAACCAATTATTGAAATTGAACAAATTGAACCTAAAAAAACGTTTCGTGAACGCAAATTAACTCCTCGTGAAATTCAGATGAATAAACCAATATTTGAATCGGATTATGAGAAATATGAGTGGTTAATAAGTAACGGTTGCACTAATCCTGAAGATAGAGAATGGCTTACGGGCTATATCAGAAGTGACGAATATTATAACTTATATGGAGGTAATTAATGAGAACAAACGTATTTGTAAAAACAAAAAATGTAAAACGGTTTGTCGGATTGATGGAAGATTTAAAGAAACTTCCACCAAATATTCCGAAACTTGCACTTATTTATGGAGATCATGGAATTGGTAAAACACAAACATTATTATGGTGGGCAACAAAGAACGATATCAAACAGGAAGATATAAAACTCAATACGACAATGTGGATAATCGACCGTATTGGGAATATGTGGCGGTTATGGATGCCTCAACAAGACCTGAACACGCAATGCTTAACGGACTTGTTTATCGCTATGATGATCCGTTTTGGAAGAGCTTTTACCCACCGAACGGTTGGAGGTGCAGATGCCGAGTTGTTGCACTATCCGATTACAACGTGCAAAAGAATAATCGAACGGTCAGTTCTTCTGCTGGCACGTTATCCGAGGAATTGGCACTTGTTTCTAAAAAGTCCGGGGAATATAAACCAGTTACAGTTTATACAGATCCCCTGACAGGTAAACGTGTTGCACCTGATGTCGGGTGGTCGCATAATCCTGCAAGCGGTCTTATTGAACAGGAATAAAACGGGAGTTGAACAGTAATTAAAAGGAGTTTGAATTATGACTATTGATAGAAAATGTTTAATAAATTGGGTTGGCGGCAAAAGATTATTGAGAAAGACTATTGCCAAACTAATCCCTGAAGATATAAAGTCCTACATCGAGCCGTTCGGCGGTGGCGGTTGGGTGTTGTTTTATAAAGACAAGTGGGCAGATTTGGAAGTTTACAACGATCTTGATGGCAGACTTGTAAATCTGTTCCGTATTGTTAAATATCACCCGAATGCTTTTATTGAAGAATGGAGCAATTTACTTGGTTCTCGTGAAATGTTCCTCCAATTCCTGAATGGCACATTTATTACTGATATTCAAAAAGCAGTTCAATTTTACTTTTTAATCACACGTTCATTTGGCGGTCGTGGTGACACTTTTGGAACTGTGAAAAAGACTTCCGGCGGAGCTTGTAAATCCCTGCATAATGTTCCGAAAAAAATCGAGGCTATCCATGAACGTTTGGATACCGTAATGATTGAAGGTCGAGATTTTGAAAAACTAATCAATCAATATGACCACGAAGATGCATTTTTCTATTGTGATCCTCCGTACTCAAGAGGTTGCGGTTATGAAGTAACCTCAACTAAAGACTTTGATCACGAACGTTTAAGAGAGGTTTTAGGAGGGATCAAAGGGCGTTTTCTGTTGTCTTATGATGACTCTCCTAAAATCAGAGAATTATACAAAGGCTATGAAATGATAGCGGTTGAAAGATTAAACGGAATCAATAACAGAGAGGGTGTCGAAAACAGAAACAAAATGTTCAAAGAACTATTAATTGCGAACTATCCGATAAAGGAACTTTATGAGCGAGAAGCCGATTGAAATTGAATTTGATAATAAAGAAGTTCACGATAAACTACTCGATCTTGCAAAAAGGACAGAAAACCTGCGACCGTTGATGAAAAACATCGCAGGAATTTTTGCATATTCAACCGAAGAGAATTTCAAAGAAGAGGGAAGACCTGACAAATGGGTAGACTTGGCAGAATCAACAAAGAAACAAAGAACCAAACAACGGAAGTGGCCGGGACAAATTTTACAAGTTGAAGGTAAACTTGCCGCATCAATTAGCACTTATTACGATAATGATTCAGCAGTTATCGGTTCAAATTTAGAGTATGCGGCAATTCATCAACTCGGAGGTCAAGCCGGCAAAAACAAATCTGTTGAGATCCCTGCAAGACCTTATTTATTCCTTACGGATGATGATTATGACGAAATCAAAAAATATATAGAGAAATACTTGAAATAATTAAATTTCCATCACATTATCAGTCCAAAGTTCGCATTGAGTCATTACTGTTTGTAATGCATCATCTTGACCTTCAGGTGGATAGTTATATTTTTTAAGCAACCTTTTTATTATCTTACGCATTTTTGCACGAGCAGATTCTTTTTTCTGCCAATCAATAGTTTTGTTTGAACGAAGAGTATCAGTTAATTCCTTTGTCATAGCAACCAATTCTTCGTTTTGGTAAAAGTCTTTAACTGCTTGTGGTTTAGTTAAAGCATCATAAAAAGCGATTTCTTCATCGGTTAATCCCGGTATTGTTGTAGATTCTGCTATTTGTTTTGCCATTTTTAGTAATTCTTCAATGACTTCAGCATTTGTAATAAGTCCATTTATGTATTTATTAATAGCGGTTTGCATCATTTCACTAAACTTTTCACTTTTTACAACATTAGTTCTTCTATAAACTGAAATCTGTTCTGCCAACAATTTTTTCAATATTTCAACTGCAAGGTTTTTTTCTTTCATCTTTGCAATTTCATCTAAAAACTTCGGATCAAAAAGTGAAAATTCTTCTTTCACATCCGAGAATAAATTGATTACACCCTCGCTTTTAATACTTTGTTTCAGTAACTCATTTATTCTTGCATTCATTTCAGGTAAAGAAATCTTTTTACCAACTCCTGTATTAGTCAATCTTCCGATTAATACTCTTACTGATTCAAAGAATGCCGCCTCAATTCTCTCATCATCTTTAGCAATTGATGAGCATAAAGACAATGCTTGGTGCAACATTAGAGCTTCTTTTAAATACAAATCTTTTTTATCTTGCATTGATGGTGCTATTAAGAAGTTAACTGCACCTGAAATTGTTTTAGCTCTATCAAGATCTGAACCTGTCATAAATTTAGAATAATCATAACCATGTAATAAATCTCGACAAACTTCTAATTTTTCTTTGAATTTTGGATAAGACATTTTAGAAATATCCATATTACCGTAATTTTTTCTGTCTCTTACGGTGTAATCATTCATTGCTTGTTTTAATGCCGTTGCGATTCCAACATAATCAACGATTAAACCACCTTCTTTATCTCTAAATACTCGGTTTACTCTTGCAATAGCCTGCATAAGATTGTAACCTGACATAGGTTTATACACATACATTGTTGCAAGTGACGGAACATCAAATCCTGTGAGCCACATATCAACAACAATGGCAATTTTCAAAGGATCATCATTATTCTTAAATCTTTTTGCAAGTTCATTTTTATATGTTTTATTGCCAATTACATTTCTCCAATCTTCAGGATCGTTATTGTCTGAAGTCATAACAACTGCAATTTTTTCTTTATTCTTTTCTGCCCAGTCAGGTCGAAGTTCTAAAATCCTGCGATAAATTTTCATTGCAATAGGTCTTGAGTATGCAACTATCATTGCCTTACCAGTTAGGAGGCTTTCTCTGTTGTTTTCATAGTGATCTAAAATATCATCAACAAGAGAATTGATAGTGTTTTCATTCCCTAATACTTCTTCAAAATTTGCTAATTGTCGTTTACTCTTTTCAACAACTTCTGCATCAGCATTTAAAGCCATAATCTCATATTCTTTATCAATTAATGCCAATGTAGCAGGATCAAGTTGTAGTTTTACAACCCTGCTTTCGTAATAAACAGGGCGAGTTGCACCGTCTTCAACAGCTTGAGTCATATCGTAAATATCAATGTAATCTCCGAACACTTCTCTTGTATTTCTATCTTTAACAGAAATTGGTGTTCCTGTAAAACCGATATATGTTGCATTTGGCAAACAATTCCTTATAATTCTTGCCGCACCCGTTTTAATTTTCCCTGTTTTTTCATCTACTTTTTCGGCAAAACCATATTGACCTCTGTGAGCCTCGTCTGCCATAACTATAATGTTTCTGCGTTCTGATAGTGGTTCATCAGATTCTTCAAATTTTTGCATCGTGGTGAATATAATGCCGTTTGCTTCTCTGCCATCAAGCCAATCTTTTAACCCGATATCAGATGATGATGGATTATCGCCTAACTTCCTGCAAGTTGCTTGGACAGGAGTCTGTCTTAAAAAGTCCTTACATCTTGAAAATTGACCGTATAATTGATTATCTAAATCGTTACGGTCTGTCATAACAACAATGGTTGGACTATTGAGTGCTTCTTGTAGAAGATGAGCATAAAATACCATTGATAAAGACTTTCCGCTTCCTTGAGTATGCCAAAATACTCCGCCTCTTCCGTCTGTTTCTGTTGCGTGTTTTGTTGATTCAATTGCTTTTTTAACAGCGAAGTATTGGTGATATCCTGCAAGAATTTTGAAACTGTCAGCTCCGTCTTTATTAAAACAAATAAAATTCTTTAAGATATCGAGTAACCTTTCTTTGGTAAAAATACCCTCAATAAAAGTATCGAATTGAGCATACTGTGTATTTTCATAATCTCCGTCTTTTGTTTTCCATTCCATATATCTATCTTCGCCGGAAGTAATTGTGCCGGCTTTAGAAGTTAGCATATCTGACATAACGCAAATTGCATTATAGATAAACATTGAAGGAATCTCCTTCATATAGTTTCTGATTTGTCTATATGCGGCAGATGCATCCGTTTCTTCTCTTGATGGTGATTTTAATTCAAATAAAACAACAGGCAGACCATTTAAGAAAATCAAAACATCAGGTCTTTTTTCGGAATTTTCAATAAATGTCCATTGGTTTGCAACAATAAATGAGTTATTTTCAGGTTTATTATAATCAACAAGATAAATTATTGTTGAACGTTGCTCTCCATTTTCCATATAACGAGCTTGAATACCGTTCTGCAAATAATCCATAAAAACCATATTTTGTTGCAATAACTCGTTATTATCTATATTTTTAATTTTATATAATGCATCTTGAATTGCATCTTCGGGTGCATTTTTATTTAATCTGTGAATATAATCCACAAGCACATCTTCATACAAAGGACTATAAAAATCACGAGTTTCAATATCCGGCCCATAAACATATTGATAACCCATATTTTGGAATAGTTCTATTACTGAATTTTCATAACTTTCTTCTGTATATAGTCCCTGCATTTTTTCATTCCTTATTTTTCGCTAAACGATAATTTATCGGTGGAAATATCCGCATTTGAAACATCAATTTCGCCACTCATTAACTTAGGTAATAACGTGTCCCGAAGCTGAATTAATTTTTCAATTTCTCGTGTATTGTATAGTATTTTCTTAAATATAGCACTTGCAATATTATCAAATTGTTTGAGAGTTTCTTTATCAGGTAATATTGTGTTGTAATTTCGTAATATATCTGTTTTTAAATTCGTAAACACACTACCGTTCCCTAATGCTACAAGATTTGGTCGAATAAATTTAAATAATAAGTATAAATATTCATTTGATAATTTTGATTCAGGGAAATATAACCAACCGTCGTGAATACAACTATCAACATCTAATATTTTAGGAATACCGGGAGTTGCACTATTAGATAGTACCAATGAACCTGCTTTCAAAAATACGGTTTTATTAATGCCGCTTTCTTTAATATGTTCTTTTATATTTAAAATAAAAGGTGATTGAATTGACGTTGCATCAGATATTTTCAACCATCTATATCCTGAATCTGAAATATAATCCTGAATAGGTCTTGGCGAACCACCTCTTTTAATTTCAATAAAATTGCCTAATATATCTTCAAACCAATTATCAGGCATAGCTCCGTTAAAAGGTTCAAAATCAATAAACCAAGACTTAAACAATGCCATTGCCTGTTGTTCTAAATTATTATTTATCGAATTATTTAACTCTATTTTGGCATCTATTTTTGATAAATAATCAGCAATTTTTGCTTGAGTTTCAGTATTTTCAGGTATATCTACTTCCAATGAAGAAATATCATTTCTATTTATTGATCCAAATACTGTCCCACTTTCTTTATTAATCAATTCTTTTGAATAATGTTTCATTAAATAAAACAAGAATTCCTGATTATTATTTTTCATTCTTAAAGCACATAAACCTCGACCAATACATATATCTTTTGTTATTATGTTTAAATCCCCTACAGGAGCTCTTACACTCATAATTACATCACCTGCATTTGCAATTTTAGTAGGTTGTGTTGTATATGTGTCATACGATGGATATTTATATCCAAAAGTTCTGTTGCCTTGTAAAAATGGTAAACCCTCTTCTGAATTATTATAAAACTCAGATTTTGGCGATTGTCCCATATTTATATCAACAATGTCAGCCAATTTAAATTTCATATCCGATTGCTCCCAACTTTTCACGAATTTCGTTTTGAAGTTCATTTGATTTTGCAAACATTTCGGATAATTCAGATGTTAATCTGTTCATTTTATCTTCAAACGGTTCGCCGTCATCTTCTTGTTCTTCAATGCCGACATATCTTCCCGGAGTAAGAATATAATCTTGTTTTGCAATTTCTTCTGTTGAAACAACTGCACAGAAACCTTTTACATCTTCTAATGTACCATTTTGGAATGCTGTAAATGTATCCGCTAATTTATTGATATCATTATCTGCAAAATCTCTGTGCTTTCTATCTACCATATATCCCATTTTGCGAGCATCAATAAATAGAGTTTTTCCTGTTTGTTTTTTACCTTTTGTGATAAACCACAAAGTTACAGGAATAGTTACACTATAAAACAATTGAGTTGGTAACGCTACAATTCCTTCAATTAAATCATCTTCAATAATTTTCTTTCTGATTTCACCTTCACCACTTGTTTGAGTAGATAAAGCACCATTTGCAAGTACAAGACCAATCTTACCATTTGGAGCTAAATGGTGAATCATGTGTTGTATCCACGCAAAGTTAGCGTTTCCTGCCGGTGGTATTCCGTATTTCCAACGAACATCTTCTTGTAATTTATCTTGTCCCCAATTTGAAAGATTGAATGGAGGATTAGCCATAATAAAATCAGCTTTTAGAGTTGGATGCATATCGTTAAAGAACGTATCTGCATGTGAAGTTCCGAAATCTGCATCAATGCCACGAATAGCCATATTCATTTTAGCCATCTTCCAAGTGTCGGAGTTAGATTCTTGACCGTAAACTGATATTTTATCTCGGTTTCCGCTATGTGCTTGAATGAATTTTACAGATTGAACAAACATACCACCTGAACCACAGCAAGGATCATAAACTCTGCAATTCTCAAACGGTTTAAGTATTGAAACTAATGTTTTAACAACGCTTGACGGTGTGTAAAATTCACCGCCTTTTGTACCTTCATAAGATGCAAATTGTGCGATACAGTATTCATAAGTTCTGCCAAGCAAATCTTTGCTTTCTTCGGTCTCATCCATTTTTATATTATTTGTAAATAAATCAACAACATCACCCAAGACTCTTTTATCTAAATCAGGCGAACCGTAGTTTTTAGGAAGAACACCTTTTAGGGATTTATTTTCTCTTTCAATTGCAAGCATTGCATCATCAATTATTTTTCCAATTTCAGGAGTATGTGCCGCTTCTGAAATTATATTCCATCTTGCTTCTTCAGGTACATAGAAAATATTTTCTGATAAATATTCGTCTTTGTCATTTTCAAAACCGTCACCCTCTGCTACTAATTCTTGATATTTTTTATCAAATACGCTTGAGATATAACGCAAGAAGATTAAACCAACAATAACTTTTCTATATTCTGCCGCCGGAATATGTCCCCATAAAACACAAGCCGCTTTCCAAAGTTGCTCTTCAAAACCTATATTTGCGTTATTCTTCTCAGCCATTCGATGTCCTCTTATTTTGTACCCTACAACACTTATTTTTTCTCATGTTAAATATATCACAAACACTAAATTAAGGCAGTTATGTAAAACTTTTCGGGATAATTTTTACTGTGTCCTAGCTCAATTAAACAACGAATACGAATATGTTGACGATGAAACACAGAAATCAATATCGAGATATATTGTTAATAGCAATGATGTAATAATTTCTATTGTTGGAACAATTGGGCTTACTGCTATTATTGGTGAAACACTAAATAATGCAAATTTAACAGAAAATTGTGTAAAATTAACTAACCTTACACAAATTACACCTGAATTTTTATTATTGTTCTTACGTTCAAAAATTGGTCAAGAACTAATTAATAAATCTACAGTTGGTGCTGTACAAGCAAAATTACCTATTAAAAATATTCAAGCTATAAAAGTACCTATTTTCTCTGATATTGAGTTTAACAATTACATAAAATCTATTTTTGCAAATATTGCAAATAATATTTTAGTTAATTCTCGTCTAATTCAGCTTCGGGACACGTTATTACCGAAGTTAATGAGTGGCGAAATTGATGTTTCAAATGCGGATATTTCCACCGATAAATTATCGTTTATCATTATATTTATTTAGATAAATACATCATTTTGAAAATTGTTGCATTGATTCTTCTAACAATTCTTTATATGTATCTTTAAGTTCTTGAGGTTCAATTATTTCAACATTTTTCCCCCAACGGAACAAATGCCAACAAATCTCATATTTACCGCCGGCCTCAAATGTGGCTGTTGTTGTACCATCAGAATTTATTTTTAATTTTTGTGTAGGATGTAAGTTGTAATTATTTATTGCCTCTTGGACTTCTTTTGAGAATAGAAGTTTTACCTTAATAGGTTTTTCTTGAAACACACCGAATGATTTTGCAAGATAACTTTTAAGATTAAAATTCTCATCTCTTTCAAAGTACTCGTCAACTATTTGCAGATCCTTTATTTCATTAACATTATAACTTCTAAATCCTTTTTTTGCTTCGTTATAGCCGAGAAGATATGTTTTTTCACTATAAATAATTCCGTATGGTTGTATTTTTAAATTAGCAGTTTCGTTCTTCTTGTTTTTATAAGTAAAAGCAATATATTTGTAGGCTTTTATTGCTTCTGATATCATATTAAATGTTGTTAAATTTAATTTATATCTTGGAAATTGACGTATAGCATAACCTTCTGCTTCCAAAAGAGCCTCGACATCAGTTTTAATTGCTTTTGAATCATTAATAGAATTTATTTTTGCCATAATCTCGGATATTAAATCACACCTATTGGTATAGTTAAGGTTCTTCATCATTGATTTACAGTTCTCAAGCTCTGCAATTTCTTCTGCGGTAAATTTAATCATCTTGGTAAGGGGTTTTTTACTTAGCCTCCATTTTTTTACAGGAGTATTGTAGTTTTCAACTTCTTCAACTGCAAATACCTCTTCAATTATTCGTTTCATTCTTACTGCGGTACTGCGAGAAACTCCAAATTCATCTTGTATATCCTGAATTGAAAGTCCCTGATAACTATCTTGCATTATTAAAGCAAGACGAAGAATATCTTTTATTCCATCACCTCTTGACATTTAAAAACTCCTTTATAAATCTATTTCATCTGCAACACTTAACGCTTTGCAGAGTTTGTCATAATGTTCAATCATCCATTCAAAAATCTCAGGTTGAGATTGAATATCGAAAATATTTGCTTCGTGGCGATAAAGGATACGTTTTGCTTTACTATTTTCTCTACTTGTATACCACTCTAATTTATCCCCAAATGCATTTTCAATAATGGTTTTGTTCTGTTCTAATCTGTTAAATACATCTATGGTGTATGTATAAATCAGAAGAGTTATATATTTATTTCTTGATAACGTAAAGGACAAATGAAAGCCGGATGCACCTACTCCGATGTTATACCAATGTTTTTTTCTTGGTTTTCTACCTGTAATTTCTGTCCTGTTTTTATTTTGACAGTAATTTACAAAATTTGTCCAAAACAAAAACTGTTGTTTCTCTAATTCATTTTCCAAAATAAGACCATTATAAGATTCTGTATCGTCATCAGAAATTATAATTTCCTCTTCTTCAGGTAATTCATCAGGTACTTGCCTACCATCATTTACAAAATTGATATATATTAATCTATCTAATTGCTCTGGTGTTAAATTAAAATCCCACCTTTTTTCCATAAACTGAAGAAGTTGTTTACTTCTATTATAGATATTTGAGGCTGTCCAATCTTTTTCCTTTGATACTTCAATTTCAGAATGTGAGCCATTTTCATAACCTCTTCTTTTGCCCTCTGAAGGTGATTTTTTATCTTCAAAGCTATCATTTTGCAAACTCGAATTTATACTTTGCGATAATGGTAAAAGGTTTCCCAAAGCACCTGCAAGCAGTTTCTTTTCATTGTCATCAAATTGACGATAGGTATTTCGCCAATAGTATTTTGTAGGAGTCTGTGGAAAGATATGCTCAATACTAACTTTGTCTTTTTCGGATTTTGTGAACATTTCCCAACTTACCTTATCAATATTATTTGTTTGAGCCAAGCTGAACTCATATTCGTATAAGAAATACTTAATAGTATTCCAAGAATAATATCCATCTTTATCATCAAAATGTTTTTCTATTTTATTTATAAAGTTAGGAATTGCGAACTTAATGTTTGATGCTGTTACATTTTCAATGTCATCAATAAAGTCCTCAAGCGTAGCCTCTTTAAAATATAAACTACGAGTCATACGGTAATATTCGCTACTTCTGAATGTTGCATTGAAATAACCGCATCTAAAACATAAGAAAATAAATCGTTCAATTGCTTTAAGTGCTCTTATTTTAATATCAGAGCTTACATTTTTTAGCGAAATAATAACTGCAACTAATGGTCTAAAATGTCCAATCCCTATTCGATTTAATTTATCAATCCATTTTTGTTCTTCTGTTGATAAATTTGGACTTAATCTTGGGAAGAATGTGTCGTACCAATATTTTGCCATATCTTTTAAACTATTAATATAGTCTTTGATTTCATTCGGACTTAATTTGGAAATAGTTATCGTTTCAGGCTCATTTTCAAATTCTTCGTCTGTTGTAAAATCATCTTCATTTTGCTCATCTTCTTCATTTTCTACAAATTCATCTTCTGAATTGTTTAAAACTGTTTGTTTTTCAAATATGTTTTTTGCAGAAAATTTATTTAGTAAAAATTTAATATAATCATTACCTTTTTGTCTTGAATAAGCGAAGTAAATAATCCAATGTGCTCTTAAAAACTCGTCATCAGACAAAGGAATACTCTCATTTCTTCCTAATTGATAGTAAACTTCTTTCCAAGTTTCATTTATATCGTTTCTCAAAGAATTTTTTTCATATTCATCAATCGTTGCATCAGAATATAGAGTTGTTAAGTATATAAGCCTGTTCTTTAACAGTTCGAGGTTTGTTAATTTTTTACCTCTGTTATTCATTGTTTCAAAAGCAACAAATACATCATAGTCATCTTCTATTTCGTGGATATTAAACATTAACTTTTTATTGCCCTCTACGAGATTAAATATAATTGCGTTTTGGAGGTCGTTTGTATCTTGATATTCATCCACGAGAAAATAAGTATATTTATTTGAAACCTCTTTTAAAAACTCTATATCATTTTCAAATTCATCTAAAACGAATGTGATCATATCAGAGAAGTCGATCAAGTTTCTGTTTATCATTTTATCTGAATAAGCCTCATATAAAGCCCACAGCTCTTTGGCTCTTTCAATATTTCCTTTTATTTTTTCAACTTCCTGATATCTGCCTTTATTACGAGTTTCACCTCTTTGTTCTCTCTCGTAAATTTCCGATTCTAATTCTTTTAATCTCGGAGTTAGTGTCGGGTTGGTTAAGATATATTCATGGTATTTTTCTTTCGTTATTCTTTTTGTTTTTAGTTTTTCAATGTGACTTATGAAGTTTTTTGTAAAATAATATCTGTCTGCTCTCGGTGCAACAAAGAACTGCAAAGGAACTTCATCGATACATTCTTTCATAATAGCAATTTTTTCGGTGTCGTTAATAACTCTGACACCAACGGAAAGGTTAAATTGAGAAGGGTAAGTTTTAATAATATCATTACAGAATGAGTGGTATGTATAAATATCAACTGAAGATGCAACAACGCCCATCTTTTTAATTAATCTTTGTCGCATTTCATTTGCCGCCGCATCTGAATAAGTTAAACAGAGAATTGATGACGGATCAATGCCATCTGCCAACATTTTTTCAATACGATTAATTACAGTAAAAGTTTTTCCTGTTCCCGGCCCTGCAAGAAGCATCACTTGACCTTTTAAAATGTCAATTGCTTTCTGTTGCATTTCGTTTGGCGTTATTACCCCATTACTCATAATGCACCTTCTCTACTTTTTCATCACTTCTAATTTTCGTCTTACCCAAAGACATGCTAATTATAAAACAAGTATATGTCAAAAGTGGACACTTCGCATCTTGTTATAATATGTCCACATTTGACATAGGTATAGTTTATAATGGCTGTGGGTGAAGTGAACCTTTACCTGAAGTGATCGTTATAACATTATAAGGGGTAACTATGAAAAGATTTTTACTAACACTATTTATTTTATTCATAACTGCAAACATTGGTTTTTGTACAACAAATTCTTATGATATGTTTGGTCAAAAGACGGGTTCATATTCACTAAGGGGAACAACTATAAATCAATACGATAAATATGGACAACGAACAGGAAGTTTTAAACAGACCTCAAACGGATATAATTCTGCAGATGATGAAAAACAAAATAAGTGTCCTGCAACGCAATAATTGCCTGCAGAATGCAAAAGCCTAGACCATCCGTTTCTAAACATTTCCATTGCTATACTTCACTTAATATACATCATCTACTTTATATATTATAGCAATATTTCAAAACCCAGTCAACTAAATCAATCGTTTAATGTAGATATGTTAAGCATACACTTTATATCATGTTTATAAGTAAATGCTGCAAACCCTACGCCTGCCGCATTTTCTCTGCTATCGTCAAAATTTCTCTCGTCAATTTGACATTGTGAACACGCAAAATGTTCACTCCCTGCATAAATAAATACAAATTAAGTGCCGAACTTACACTATCAGTGTCCTGCGGGTTCAAATTTAACGTCTTCCACAAAAAAGTCTTGCGTGATATGCCCGCCAACGTCAGTCCGCCCAGCCCGCTAAACTCCTTTATCCGCTTGACCAGCTCAAAATTGTCGTCTAACGTCTTGCCAAAACCTATCCCAACATCGGTTATTATCTTTTTTTCATCAAAACCCTTTGAAACAAAAAACTTTATCCGCTCCTGTAAATCCCGATATACGCAGTCCGCTAAGCCTTCTTCCCGATTGCTCAGGCTGCAATGTGTGAGAACGTAAGGAACATTCAATTTTGCAATCGTGTCGGGCATCTTTGGATCGTATTCGCCTGATGAAATGTCGTTGATTATGTCTGCACCGCAATCCACAGCCGCCTGCGCCGTGCCTGCGTTCCTTGTGTCAACCGAGATGATACATTTTGGAAATCTTTTCCTGACTTCCTTTAATACCGGCAAAAGCCGGCTCTGTTCTTCTTCTTCGCTGACAGGCTCGTGGTCAGGTCGTGTTGACTCGGCGCCTATGTCAATTATATCTGCGCCTTCTTCTAACATTTCCTCTGCGTGTTTAATTGCATCTGCAGGTTTAAGATACTTGCCGCCGTCCGAAAAAGAATCAGGGGTCGTGTTCAGTATGCCCATTATGTACCTTCCCTCTGAGGTGAAGGTGCGCTCCCCGACGGTTAATTCAAACTCCGGCGGACATATCTGTTTGTTAAGTAACTCGGAAACTTGACTCAATCTGAACGGCTGGGTTTCCAGCTTTTTGATTATCTGCTTAATCTGTGCCGTGCTTCCGCCGATAAGACAATCCGAATATTCTATCTTTGACGTGATTACGTTGCGATTGACCGCACAATCCGTTCCGACTGATAAGGCTATCTGCTTTAAAATGTTTGCCTCGGGCGGTCTTAAATTAAAAACTTTGTATAAACCGTATCGGTACTTGTTTTCGGCTGTATATAAATAAGTTTTGTCAAAGCCGACCAAGGTCAACTCTGACAAAACATTATCATTCGAAATATTTTTTACCGCTATATCTGTCGTTCTCATATTTAAATTCTATCAGAAAAACAGATTTGTAAAAATTATAGTTTTTTGATTTTTTCTTTAGCTTTTTCGATGTCTTTCATCGTTCTTTCAGTATACGGTTAAAACGATTATTTTTACCTTAATCGGCTGTGTGTAAAGGGTTTAGCGGTCGGAAGTAACCTACGAATAATCTTTTCAGCAGTCCTGAAAGTCCATTTTTTGGCTGTAAAAGTCTAAAAATTTATCAATATTGTCCTAATTCTGTCCACGCAAGAGTTTTAGACTTATTAAACCTTTCCGGATTTTTGTACGCTTGAAAAGATTATTTGTACGTTTTTTGATATAAAAATTTTATGCTTTTAAGTTCAAATTTTTCTTGATCGTAAAATTTTACAAAAGGTCGGAAAGATCCATAATGCCTTTATTATTAAATGCTTAACCCCTAAATAGTAAGTATCGTTATCTGCATTTCATCATTTAAATTTTTGTCATATGAGGCACCAAATACAATTTCAGCATTATTTGAAGCAATACTTTTAATATATTCTGCTACCTTTTCAACTTGGCATAGTGCTATATCTGGAGAACCTACCACAAAAAATAAAATCTTTTTGGCATTTTTTATTAATTTTGTGTCCAATGAAGCTTTTAAAATTGTTACACCACTATCCATTTCTAATGAGCTTCCACAGCCAAAAAATGCATTCATTTGACCCGAATTTTTAATAAGTTTTTTAATATCATCCATTTCAACATATATCATATGCGCTTCTAATATGGTATAAGTTATGCATTTTACTATTGGAATAATATTGTCTAATAAATCATTTGATTGAAAATCAAATATAGTATATGAATCAACACTTTGTGTTAACTGGTCAATTTTGCAAGATAGAAATGCAAGTGTTAAAATTCCTTTTTGTTTTGTATTTTTTGTTAAATTGTAAGCAATATTTTTACTTTTTTCATCAAATGTATCTACAATTAAAAAAACTATATTTGCATCATCTAAGATTTCCGTATAATCATCACTTTTGTAGTTATTTAATTTGCAAAATTCAACATATTTTAAATTATTTTTAGCAAGTTTATCTACAACATCATGTCCATAGCTACCAATACCTATGGCTTTAATTTTTGGATTCTTTAACATATATTTTCTCGCTTTTTGCCTGCTAAATAAATAATACCACTAAGATTTGTCAAATACGGACATATTTGTTATTTTTAAATTTTCTTTTTTCCTCTTCAAAAGCTTCAAGCCCTATTTCCCAAAAGAACATATCTATAAGCTTCATTGGCGGGTATTTTAGATTTTCATTAGTATGAAAATTAAGCTCTAACTTTTCTTGTCTGCTATAAAAATCGCAAAGTTTTTGATAGCTGTTTTCGCCAAATTTTTGTATTAAATTGCACTCATTTTTATTATTATAAATATCAATTCCTTTTTTGAAAAATCTATCATAAGCAGGAGTACAACCAAAAATACCAAGTAAAATTTTTGTACGTAAAACAGGCGATATTTCATCAGTACATTTATTTTTATTCTCTTTGAATTTTTCATAATATTTGAGAATTTCTTCATCTGCACTCTTAATATCTTGCCAAGTTATAGAATTTATATCATTCCATAGAATCCCGTGTTCTTTTGTTAATTTTTCTACTAATTCCTTATGGATTTTATAATCATGGTTCATAAGAAAAGAACCCCTTAACATGCCCCAGCTTGCAAGATAAGAAAAAAGCATAAGTGCGCCATAATCTGAGTCAATTTTCTCTCTATTTTTATAAAAATAAAGGTAGCAATGTTCCCAAGATAAAAACCTCCTATGACCATCTTCTATTTTGCGGTAATATTCATCTACTGTTGCTTTAAAATCATACATTTTGTTTTTCCTGTTAAAAGAATTTTGCACTTACATTATAAGTTAAAATTCCTACAAATAATACTTTCAAGTGAAACAAATAATCATCTAAAGTGAAACTTTACAATAAAATTTGATATTTTATTTTTAAAAGTCCGCTATTTCTAGGAGTTTTGGCGGTTAGAAGTATATTTAGTATAAAAAGGAATTAAATGAGTGAGTTTGATGATTACAAAAGAATACTCGGGTTAAAAGATGATTTTACCGAAAATGATTTAAAAAAAGCATATTTTAAACTTGCTAAAAAATTTCATCCTGATAAAAACAAATCTGCTGATGCAACAGAAAAATTTAAAGAAATAAATAATGCTTATTCTTATTTAAAAGATTACATAGCAGGAAACTCCGCCGAAGAAGAATCTTATCAGGAGGAAACTTATAACTATCAAGAAGAATATTCATCTTCACAAGAATATAACGAACCTAATAATGATAGTTTTGATGATTTTGCATACAGATATTATGATTATCAGAAGAAAAACTCCACACCTGTCGGTAAAATTGTTTTTATAATTATTTTTCTAATTATAATCTTTATGCTTGCAAGTGTTCCTTCCCGAAACAACGATAATAATTATAACAAACAGGCAGATACAACTCAATCGCAGGTTAGTGATTATGATACAAATTTTGATGAGCCCGAACAACCTATAAAGGAACCAGAAGATGTTCCTGAATATACCCAAACAACTGATAATCGTGATAATTCTTCAACAGAAGGTACTGATTTCGGTCCGTATATGCAAGAGTTAGAAAGCCGAATTAAAATGAATTGGGATACCCCTAAATACTCTGAAAGTACGCACGTTGTACTTCTTTTTAAAATAGCAAAAGACGGAAGATTAATGAATGTTGATATAAAACAATCTTCAGGGTATTCGGATGTTGATCAGGCGGCTATAAATGCAGTCAAATTAACTGCACCCTTTAGACCACTTCCGGCTAATTATAAAGCTGACCACATTGATATCCAATTTAATTTTGATTACAACGTCTTTCCTATAAACAGAAAAAATAATTAGTGTGTAGTGTGTAGGTCAGACACCGCCAGACATTAAATGAGATTAAAAGTTATTGTCAAGCAATGCTTAATATACAATTATAGGATTATCAAAATCTATATTCTTTCTTTTCAAACCAACTGTTATTTCACATTTAATATTCTATGTATTCTTTTATTTTATCCAATTGTTTTATACAGTCAGTCATTCCTAAGTTATATATACTTTGCAATTTATTTTTATCTTTTTCTACTCTTTTTACATTAATGAATTTAGACGGACGCACAACAACAATTTTACTTTCAGACTCATATTGTTCTATTAATTCCATAGTTTCGTTATACATTTTGTAAGAATCGTTTGCCGTTTTTACGAAATTAGGAAACTTTCCGTAAAATAATTTGTATGGGAGTTGTGACTTTTTCTTTCGGTTATGTCCTAATGGTCTTGTTAATATAACTATAATTTTTTCACAATTCGTTTCCAGTACCTTTTTTAATGGTACAGCATCACTTATTGCCCCATCTAAATATAAGTTCCCATTTATCTCAACAGGCTTTGAAACAAATGGCATAGAACCTGATGCCCTAAAATATTCCATATCCTTTTGAGCATCATCTATTTTGATATATTCAGGTTTGCCTGTTTGTATATTAGTTACTACCGCATAAAAATCAACGGGATTATTTTTATATGTTTCAAAATCAAGTTTATCTAATTCGTAAACAAGTTTGTTAAAACAAAACTCTTTATTCATTATATTGCCTGTGGTAATAAGCGAATATAATCCCATATAATTTTTTTCTTTTGCATATTCTAAATTGTATCTTATTGCACGTCCTATCTGGCGAGATTTATAATTTAAACCAAACAATGCACCCGCAGACACACCATATACAACATCAGCATTTATATCATTTTCCATAAAAACATCAAGAACACCTGCCGAATACAAGCCTCTCATTGCTCCGCCTTCCAGTACTAATGCTATTTTATGTGCCATCGCAGTATTGTTCCTTATCTTATCTTTTATTTTATAATAAAAAGAATGTCCAAGTACATTAATTACCTATTTTAATAGTGAATTTATGCTTTATTTAATGCTTTATTTACAATTAATTCTATTATTGAATTATCTGTATTAAAAATATCCCCTTCCGTATCACAATAACCATTCACAACCAATTGTTGCATAATTGTTGTCGCAATAATACATACCAGAGAAAAAATAAGAACCCCAATTATTACTTTCTGCTTGTTTAGGTCTATTACCCATTGATAAAAAGCCCCCATCATAATTCCGAATAAAACCAAATAATCAATATAGAAACGCATACCAAATGATGCTGCAGCAAACCAACAATTAAAACTTGATAATAAATAAAGTATTAACAGGAAAAAGATTAGAATACCCATTTTTAAATTAGTTTTATATTTGTTTATACTAAATCCTAAAATTGAAAACAACAATATTGGATAATATACAAATAATCCGGCACGCAAAGAAAATAATTGCTCTAAAATATGAGGATTCTTAAAATTAAAATAGTCAGTATAAGGAATAGGCTTATCTGTTATCGGATAACCTTCTATATAAATTTCAGGCTTATAAGAGTTAATAATAAAATGCCCAGTTCTATTATACCAGTACATAAATTGAGGTATTAACAGTAATAAAAACCCGAAAATAAATGATATAAGATTTATTGGTTTAAAAAAATAAATCATTCTAACTTTGAGTATTTTTATATTTTTTACTCCATAAAAAATGTATATTAAAAATATAAATACATTAATATTTCTAATTGCAGTAATTAACCCAAGAGAAAGACCAAGTACAAAGTAATTTAAAATTCTTCTATATCTTTTATCATTAATTTTAAATATATTTTTCTTTGTAACTATCCAAACAAATAAAGATATAGCAAAAAAAGAATATACATGAGACATAGAATATTCAAAGGTAGTATAATATAATAACCCTGTTCCAAATGTTAATAGTAAAATTACAATTTGTACAACTTTGTTTGAAAACATTTTTTTTAAAATATGATAATTTAAAATAATACCTGCAAGATAATAGAATAAGGCTGATAATCCTATAAATACCTGATAAATAGCTGTATATCCGTTAGCAACATATTTATTTGTATATATAGTAATCAAATGTGCAACAAAAAAGAATGGTGATTGTAAATAAGCAACACCTATAGGATATTTAATATATCCATAGCATACAAATTCTGTTAAAAAATCTTGAGTAACTATATTTTGTAAAAAATTTAAATTTATATCATGATATATAAATAATGCAGGTAAATAAGTATAATACAATAAGCCATCTGATGATATGGCAAAAAATTCAGTAAATCTGTATTGGGACAAATCAACATTAGTAAAGCCAATTAACAGAACTACAAATGTAACTATAAAACAAATGAATATTGCCTGCATACAATCTCCCTATTTATAAATTATTATATTAGTAAGATTTTTGTCAATTTAATATTAAAATCTTATATTACAAAGGTTTTAAATTTAAATTAATGTGTTTGCATAAATCATTATCAGTATTACTTAGACTTGAAAAGTGATTAAAACAGAGTTAAAGTGTTAATAAAATATTATTAAAAAAATAATTTTTTAAATACTTTTAATAAGAATTATAGGATCTCCAATTTACAGAAATAGTGTTGCTGCAAGATTTATCTAAAAGGTATTTATATGGTTTCAACAATTAATAGTGTTATAGAGTTAAAAAATAATAAAAAATATGATGAAGCTATAAAACTTGCAAAGTCAGAGTTTAGAAAAACAAAAGACAACTGTTTTAACAATGAAATATATAATTGTTTTAAACTTCAAAACAATTTAGAAGAAGCAATAAAAATTCTAAAGAAAATGATAAAAATAGAACCGGACGATTTATCATTATTAAAAAAGCTTGCTTATAATTACTATTTATCAGGCGATTATAAAAATGCCTTAAAATACTATAAAATTGTTTTAGAAAGTGAACCAATAAGTGCTGAAAATCATTATAGCACAGGACTTATGTATCATAGTTTAAAAGACTTAAAAAATGCATATAAATATTATTGTAATGCAATAAAAGCTAATCCTAAATATGTTGCAGCTCACAATAATATAGGTATTTTATATTATGAAGGAAAAGACTATGAAAACGCTTTAAAAATTTTTAAAAATTCTATTGCAATATCGCCTTCTAATCCTGAAGCATACCATCACATCGGAATAATACAAAGAATATACAAAAAAGATGAAGAGTTATCCGTATTATATCTAAAAAAGGCAATAAGATTAGATCCTAAGTATGCGGGAAATTATTATCAACTTGCATTAACTTACAATTCTTTTAAAAGAAACAAAAAAGCTATTCAAGCACTTAAAAAATGTATTGAACTTAATCCTAATTATGAACACGCAAAAGAATTATTAGAAAAATTATCTTAATATAAGTTGTAAAATTTTTTAAAAAATTTTAAAAAAAATAGGAAATTTTTTTATAATTAATTTTTAAATATATTATTAGAATAATTTTAAGGGAAATAATATGAACAATTTCGATCCTAAAATAAACTTAAATAATTTTAGTTCTCATGTTAGTAATCAAAAGAAAAATGATAACGGCATTCCATCATATCTCGCAAAACAAGGTGAGGCTTATGATACAGTATCTTTTTCAGGTGTAAATGGTAACAAATCATCCAAATCAAAAATTAGAGCTCTTGCTGCTACATTAAGTCTTACAGCTCTTTTATCAGGATGTTCTTCACAAGTTGAAAATACTATTAATAAAATTAAACCTTATTTTACAATAAACTCAGAAACCGGCAATACAGAAACATATAATGACGAAGCTAAGGCAGATGATTCATCTTCAAAAGAAGCTATGAGATATGATAAAACTCATCACGAAAAAGAAGATTATCCTATTATGTACGAAGTAGAAGAATTGGATTCTCCTGAAATGATGAAGTATGCACCTCCTCCGATTGAAGACATTGAGGAGCCTGAACCTGCGCCTGTGATGAAATATGCACCTCCTCCGATTGAGGACATTGAAGAGCCTGAACCGGCACCTGTGATGAAGTATGCGCCTCCTCCGATTGAGGACATTGAAGAGCCTGAACCTGCGCCTGTGATGAAATATGCACCTCCTCCGATTGAAGACATTGAGGAGCCTGAACCTGCGCCTGTGATGAAATATGCACCTCCTCCGATTGAAGACATTGAGGAGCCTGAACCTGCGCCTGTGATGAAGTATGCGCCTCCTCCGATTGAAGACATTGAGGAGCCTGAACCGGCACCTGTGATGAAGTATGCGCCTCCTCCGATTGAAGACATTGAAGAACCCGAACCTGAACCAATGCCAAAATACGCACCTCCTCCGGTTGAACAACCAATCAAAGAATTTGATGAAAAATTTGAAATTTCAGAACAAGAATCAGAACCTGAATTTATTAAGGAATATGATGAAAAGCTTGTAGACTCAGAACCCGACGAATAGGAACTATCTGAATAAAAACTTCAAAAAAATAAGAAATAAAAATATTTATAAAAAGCGGGAAAGTTTAAACTTTCCCGCTTTTTTCCATTTCATACAAGCAAAACGGTTGACTGTGTAATTTCCCTGTATAGGTTTCAGCTTTTTCACTACAACCGCCTCTACAAATTCCACCATATTTGCAATTTTCACAAATACCTTGTAAATCTTCCATTTTAAATCTTCTGTTATATGCAAAATTATTAGGATTTTCCCATATTTCTCTAAGTGATTTTTCTCTTATATTACCTTCAATATATTTTTTATCCTGCATTGACAAACAGCCTTTAATTCCGCCGTCGCTTTCTATTCCTATTACACACATTCCCGCATTACAACCGTTCCAATGTTTCATGCCCATATAAGGTGTAAGTTTAGAAAAGTATCCGGTACAATCAGCTTCTGTAATAGTCAAAATATCTTTGTATCGCTGACGATTTTTAGCAATAAATTCAGCTACGGAATAAAAATCTTTATCTGAAATCGCCCATTCACGAGGCATTCTTCCTCTTACATTTGCTGTTTGTATTTGCCAAACATCAACTGCATGTTCAAGTAAAACATCTTTTATACCTTCCAATTCATGGAGATTACCTTTATGCAGCGTAGAAACAACCCCAACTTGAAATCCTCTTTGTTTCATTCTGTCAAAAACCCACATCAAATGTTCAAATACACCTTTTTTACCTCTTATATAGTCATGTGTTTCTGCTTTTGCTCCGTCTAAGCTAAAACCTATATATTTTGTGCCTATTTGTTCCATAACATCAAGGATATCATCATTTACAATATATCCGTTTGAAATATAATGACACGACATACCAAGAGTAACAATTCTATGAGCTAAAATTGACCAATCCTTACGCATAAACGGTTCACCGCCTGATAAAACAACCCTTTTACACCCCAAATCGGAAAGTTGTTCTATTAAATTTAGAGCTTCATCTGTTGATAATTCTTTAGGTCTTTTATTTATATCGGCATTTGAACCGCAATGTAAACAATGAATATTACAACTTAAAGTAATTTCCCATACTGCATGTTTTAATGTATACATAATTTACCTTTTTATAATATTATTTTTATTAATTATACTGATATTATTTTAATGTTGCAAACTTTAGGCAATATTGACATTAAAACCCCATATAACATATAAAGTATTAGTATGTATATTTTTTAATTTAAAGAATCATATATATAGCGGTGAATATCCTGTGACAACAACATTTTACCTTTATACTCAGGAGTATATTTACCCCAATCATCTAATGTTTTTATTGTCACATCATACGCTTCAATTTCGTTTTGCGTTTCTTGTTTTATAAAACCTGTAATTGCCTGTTTCATATCATTTTTATCTTTTCTCAATTGTTGTGAAAGTACTAATGAAGCATTATCAATCATTTCATTAAGACTTGTCCTTTTTATATTATCTTTTGTATTATACTTACCCGATAATCTGTCATATATTATTTTTTGGGTTTTCTTAGAGTCGCCAAACAATTGAGACGAACACTCACCTAACGCTTTTTGCATAACTGTTTGTGATGTTCTTGCTATTTGCGTAACCTCTTGAGGGTTTCTTGTATAATTTAAAATACCAAAATAATTTTTATCATTATTCCTTTGCAATATGTGTGTAAATTCATGTGCAGTATTAGCTATAAGTTCACCTTGTTCTTTTGCCGTTTTTGCATTATCAGAAATATATATATTTGCTTGTGCTAACTGAAAATTATAATTGTATCCGGGTAACATGTGAGCTAATACTTTTGAATAAATACGTTGGCTTACAATGCTCGGCAAATTATTTATAGAATCAACTTTAACAGGAACCGGAGCTTGTTCATTTATTATTTGCTGAACATTATCTAATGTTAATGAATCAACTCTTGCAAGTTTTATCATTTTTTTTGCTACATTTAAACCCTGTTTGCTGCTTTCCGATAATTCAGAATTATTATTTATCGGTCTTTTTTTTGACGAAAAAGAAACTCTATTATTGTTCAATACGTTATTAACACCATAATTTGTAAAAGATGAATTAATTGCGGATATATTCATATAAAACTCCATTCCATAATATATTCAAAACCTGTAAAAGTTAAATTTGCTAAAAATTAAATTTAAGTATACTATTATTTAACAAAGGTATTGCTACATTAAAGAAGTTTTTTAATTTTTGTAAACAAATGTCAAAATACTGTCAATTACCTTACTCTAATTAGACTTTACATGTTTAAGAGGATAATTTTAGAGATGAATATTAATGAATTAATACAAGGTTTTACAAGTTACCTTGATGAATTAAGTAAAATTTCTAATAAAGAATACAATACAAAAGCACCTAATATGAGTGTTTTCATGTATTCATCCGAATTTAAACAATATCTTCAAAATGAAATGGGCGCTGATGCTTCTATCTCATCTATGAGTGTTTCTGATCTCATTTCTATGGATTTTAAAGACGGTAAGTTCGTTAAAAAAGACGAAAATAATACCGATAATAATGATAATTTTTCTGCTGACGAAAATAATCCGCCTGATGCAAATAATGCAAATGTGGGCTTAGATGATATTATAAATAATCTGTTTGAAGATGCTTCCGTTAAGAAAACGGTTGATACCGACGGTAACGGCGAAATCAGTAATGACGAAAAAAATGCTTTCTTAGATGCCGTTAAAAATCTTGATAATGATGCGGAAAATGTTTCTATTGATGATATTCTTTCCGCTGCTCAAGGTATTCAAGACGGTAC
>JAFUEV010000068.1 GCA_017470245.1 bacterium
AAAATTTATGCTGTGATTTAACTTACCGAAGATTTGCGAATAATTATAAGGCTGAACACTATGACGTTTGGGTGGAAGCTCGTGAAGGAAATAAAGCTCTGCACGATAAGGTTCTCCCATATATAACAAGAGATGTTTCAAAATTGGAAGTCGGAGATGTCATTATTGGTGATGGGCATAGATTAGCATTTTTTGTTAAGAATCCTTATACAGGAAATCCTGTCAGACCAACGTTGGTTGCATACCAAGATTGGAAATCAGGCGGCTTTGTCGGGTTTGAGATAATGCTTGAAGAAAATACGCAGTGTATTGCTTCTGCGTTAAGAAATTCGATTATAAATCTCGGTAAAGTTCCAAGATTTGTATATCAGGATAACGGTAAAGCTTTTAAAGCGAAATATTTTACAGAGGATGGGATAGCAGGTTTGTTTAAAAATCTTGGTATTCAAGCTATATCAGCTAAACCATATAATGCAAAAGCAAAACCTATTGAAAGATTATTCAGAGAATTACAAGATAGTTTTGAAGTTATGCTCCCGTCATACACAGGAACAAGTATTATTAAAAAGCCCGCTCAATTAAAAAGGAATGAAAAACTCCATAAAGAGTTATTCAAATTAAATATTCCGACAATAGAGCAAGTTATTTTAGTTTTAAATGCTTGGTTGCAAAAATATCATTATGAACAACCCTGTCCACATGTTGAAGGTAAAACCATCGGGGAAGTCCTTAATGTCGGTAGAGGCGAGGGAGTTAATATCAAAACTTTGGATGACCTTATGATGGCTCGCAAAATCAAGAATATTCAGAGAAACGGAATAAAATTCTTGAAAAACGATTATTTCGACCAAGCTTTATATGGTTATAAGAAAAACGTAATTATAAAATACAGCCTATTTAATTTAAGTTCTATTAAAGTTTATAAATTAAGTGGTGAGTTTATTTGCGAAGCTAAAAGAGTAGATCCGTCAGACCCTTTAGCAAATTATCTTGGAAATGCTAAAGATATTGAAGATTTAAAACAAAAAACAAAATTGAAGAAGCAATTAGAAAAAAGAACAGAAACAGAATTTGTAAATCACTTAAAAAGAGCTCAAGTTCATAATCCTTTATTAACAATGGATTTACCTGAGAAACAGGAAGAAGATGAGATACAAGAATTTAGTATTGAAGTTAAAAAGCAAGCAAATGAAGAAATTTTCAATGGAATTTTCAAAAATAAATACGAAAAATATGAATATTTGCTCCAAAAAGATAATCTAACCAAAGACGAAGAATACTGGATAAAAGAATACGAAAACACTGGTGAATACGAGCTGATATATGGCGAAGATAAGGAGGCAATTGATGCATAAATTGTTTGTTAAAACCCGTAATGTCAAAAACTTCATTGGATTAATGAATAATCTGATAGATAAATCAAATGAAGTTCCCAAAATGGGATTGGTTTATGGCGATCCCGGATTGGGAAAAACTCAAACTGCTGTATGGTGGGCAACAAGAAATGATGCGGTATATGTCAGAGCCCAAAACAAAATGACCAGCCGATGGCTAATGGAAAAAATTGTTTTTGAACTTGGAGAATCTCCATCAAGAAAAATGGCTAATCTTATGGAACAATGTATTGCACATTTGAGGTTAAAACCGCAAGTAATAATCATTGATGAAATTGATTATCTTATAAGCCACAATAAAATTATTGAGACTATCAGAGATGTACACGATTTAACCGGAACGCCTGTTGTATTAATCGGTATGCAAGAAGCTAAAACAAAACTGGGTAAATACAGACATTTATATGACAGATTATCTGAAATCATAGAATTTAAGCCTTTTTCAAAAGAAGATATGGAGGTTATTGTTGAAGAATTATCCGAAATTAAAATAACTGATGAGGCAAAAGAAATATTTTTTGAAAAAACTAACCGCTTTCGCCAGATTATCAAAGGAATTTCATTACTTGAAAATTTGGCTGCGACAAACGGATTAAACAAAATTGATGTAAAACAAGTGAAAGGATTGACCATTGAAAAGTAGAGATTTAATAATAAAAACAGCAAGAAGATTAGATAAATTTAATCTTGACGAATTAATAGTTGTATCAGAACTCGACGAAAAAGAAGTTACGGAAATTTTATCGGATTTAGTTAAACAACAAATTATTTTGAAAAATAATAATACTTATTTTTTCAATACTAAAAAATCTGCTGAAATTACCAATAATGACGGGGATGAAACAATAAGTGAATTTAAACCGATAGTTATAGAGGAAGAGGAAGGTTATGAGGATTTTCTGAAATTTGGAGAAGAAACTCAAAATCGGGTAAGAGCCTATGTGGGATTATTAAACTTAATTCATCAAGCAGGAACTAAAAATATAAATAAAGTTGTAGAGTTGTTTAATGAAACCTCCGGTTATCCAAGAATTGCACCCTCAACTTTTACAAGAATCCGACAAAAATATAAACAATACGGTTTTAGAGGAATTCTTCCAAAATTCAGTAAGCATATAACAGTTGCTATTCCTGATGAAATATATACTTGTTTCAAAAAATATTATTTAACTAATGAAAAATTATCTGCTCAAGAAGCAATATACAGAGCTCAAAAGGAATTACAATCAGAGCAAAAGATAGAACAGCCTTATGCTTATACTTCTACCCCTTTTGTAAGAAAAGTAAGAACGGAATTTACAAAAGAGCAAATTGAATATTTCAGAAATAATATAGAGGCTCAAAAGCCTAAATTTGAGCCAATTAAAGTAAAAGAACCTCTTGATATGAAGTTTGAAAAAGCCGCATACATATATTTAAAACATCTAAAAATGGAAAACAAACTTGAAAGATTAATGCACGATAAAACCAATTATAAAAACCATTTAAAACCGTATTTTGATAATTTATCAATAAGAGAAATAACGACGAAGGTTGTAGCTCAATTTAAGCAAAGTATGTTTGATAGCGGATTTCAACTTGTATCGGTAAATATTTATATTACATTACTAAAATTAATTATAAAAACCGTTTGTCCTCTAACAAATAGTCTTGTCGTAAGAAACAACTCTAAGCAAAAAGTTTATAGCGTTGATATGAATATTTTATCAGATAAGAAAATTGCTGAATTACTAAATATTTGCAAGAAAAAATATCCTGCGGCATACCCTGTAATTTATTTGAGTTTATCAACGGGAGCAAGTGTTCCTGAAATATTAGCTTTAACTTGGGAAAGGATAAATTTTGAGGATAATACGATATTTTTGAAATATTTTTTATATGAACAACGTCTTGTTATGAATAGATGCGGATCAACAATACGAAAATTAAAATTTGATGACAATATTTCCGGTATTCTGAAAAAGAAATTTGAAGAAACAAAAGCTGAATTAACGGACTTTGTATTCAAATTTGATTCCCCAAAATCTCCTCAACAGTACATAGAAAATGTTGTATTAAGAGGATTATCTGCCCATCTTGGGATAGTAAGACTGCACCCGAGCGATTTACAGCATAATTTTGTTAATATGTGCTTAAAACAAAAGGTTCCGATTACTTTTATTCAAAAAGCATTAGGATACTATGGTTTACCCAATTTTATAAGAATATACAAAGATTTAATCGCAAATTTAGATAACGGAAATTATAATCCGCTCAATAAAATTTTAGAAAATAAGGAGTAATTATGAAAAAACAATTATTGGCAGAGTCTGCCGCTAAACTATATATTGAAAAACTTATGACATTAGATAATATTGCTCAACGGTTAAATGTGAATGAAAGAACACTTCGCCGTTGGAAATCAGCAGATAAATGGGATGAAAAACGCTCTGAATATCTTAAAAGCAATACAACTTTCCATGAGGATTTGTATAAATTTGGGAGAAACCTGTTGGATTCTATACAAAACGATATGGCAAAAGGTGAAAAGATTGAACCTGCAAGAATGTATGCGGTTACAAAGATTATGACGATGCTAAAAAACGTGAAAATATACGAGGATAAGGTAACTAGAGAAAAACACATGCCGGAAGCGACAAAACCGGAAGGATTATCTCCTGAAGTTATAAGAGAAATTGAAGAGAAAATTTTAGGAATAACTTATGAGGATTAAAATTTTAAAATCGTTTTTTAACGGTTTTAAATATATTCAAATGAGGTTTTATATATAAATTACATTTACCCCACCTTAATTGACCGGTTGAACACTTTTTGAACAACGTTTGACATGAGAGTGAAGAGTTAATTTTTATTTCCCTCGGCATCAATAAAAAATGCATTTAATAAATCCGCATTATTTCTCAAATTTTTAATAACCGGAGCAAGGTTATAGCACTCTTCAATTTCCGGCTGATTACCGACAAAGTAATCAACAATGACGGCGATATTATACACATCTTCTGCCCACTTGCTAACTTTCTTAAACTCCTGCTCGCTAATATTGTATCCGCTAACTTCTTTCATAAAAACCTCCTAACGCATACAACACATTAGCGTGAAAACAGACATAAAGCACTCAAATCTTTACATAGCAACACAAAACGCTATTTTTCTATTTGCCAATACCCGTTTTTATTTGCACCAATTCTCTTTATAAATCCGCCATTCTGTAGTTTTTTCATGTTAGCAGTTATGCTTTTCTTTGTTATCCCAACAATATCGGCGAGTTCTTCTTGCGTTACATAAGGATTAGTCTTAATTGCATCAATAATTTTTTGTTGATTTATGGTAACCTTTATAGTAACCTTTTCGGTAACCTTTTCTTCAGCTTTAATAATTTCTTTAATCGTATTTAAAATCAATGTGAGCATAAATTCAATGAATTTAGTGCTATTAGCAACACTATCGCTTACACCGAGAACAGAATAATACTCTTTTTGATTTTCTTTTACCAAAGTTTCAACAGGAAGCCAAGCAAATACTTCTTTCCATTCTTTTAAAATCACAGTTTGCCACAAACGTCCCATTCTGCCATTTCCGTCTTGGAAAGGATGAATAAACTCAAATTCATAATGAAATACACAACTTTTTATAAGCGGGTGTACATCACTAGTTTTTAGCCATTTAAATAAAACTCCCATAAGTTCAGGAACCCTGCTTGCCGGCGGAGCCATATGAACAACCTTTTCTCCGTCAAATATTCCAACACCGTCAGTTCTGTATTTCCCGTTTCTTTCTACCAAATCCTGCATCATAAGTTTATGAGCTTTTTGTAAATCTTTTTCATTGTATGGATCGAGTGATAAAAGCAAGTCATAAGCCTGAATTGAATTTTTTACTTCTTTTATTTCGTTCGGATTGCCTAAAACACGTTTCCCGTCAATAATTGCTGTAATTTGTTTTAAGCTTAAACTATTATTTTCAATTGCCAAAGATGAATGAATAGTTTTTATTCGGTTTTCTTTTCGCAATTGAACATGGTACGGACTATCCTGAAGCGAATTTATTTCTCCAATTTTTTCTGAAATATTGGAGATTAGTTCAATTATTTTTGATGTAATTTCAAACGGTGGTGTGTACAATTTTATATATCCTTGTTTTTGAATACCACTTAACACCTTTATTTTACCATAAAAACAACCGTAATATTGAATGTTTATAGATTGTTTTTGTTAATTTTCAATAATGTTATGCCAAAAATAATACTTGTAATTATATCAACAATTCTCCATAATGATTTTCCAAGATATATTGGAGCAATAGGATTAAACAATACTGCAATTACACAAAATATAATAAACAAACTTTGTTGTTTGGCTTGATAATATTTTATTCCGCATAATACTGCACCTATAGTAACAAGCCATCTCAAAATTTGGTAATAGGCAATTCCAACATGTAAATCAATAAATGCTGTAATTAATAAGATGATAGAAATTATAATAGCAAGTATTTTCATAAGTTAAACTCAATATGTTAATTAAAAAGCCCTACTGAATAAGTGTATTTGAAAATATTCAACGACTAATGGATGTACAAAACAAGTGACAATTAAGACAAATAATGATGTTCCTATTGTATATGTTCCATTGAAAAGAAGTTTAATATCTCGACATTTTATACATTTATATACTTTATATAATATATAAAATATAAAGAATACAGGAATAATAAATATTGCATAAGTAACAACAATGGATAATAGCATCAGTAACACATTAAATTTATGCGTACTATTCATTAAATATAGTTGAAGAATTAAATATAGTAAATACACAAGGTAGTATCCTCCGAAGTATTTTAAAGCTCCAATAATGTTGGTTGTTTCTTCCGCTTTTTCTATATTACTCATTTTTAACTAACCTCCAATTCAAATTTCTTATCTTATAAAATTGATGATTTAGTATTTTCTATTACACCAAGAATGGTGTCTTGTTCAATATTTTCTAAATTTTCAGCAACTGCTCTTCGTGCTGATTCGTTACAAATAAATTCAATATCTGAACAAGAATAATTTATTGTTTGTCCGGCAAGAGTATCATAATCTATATTGTTTACAGGTCTTTCAGCTAAATACATTTTAAACAAATGTTTTCTTGCATCAAAATCTGGCGGCATAACATATATTTTTTTATCAAATCTACCGCTTCTTAATACCGCTTTGTCAATCAATTCAGGTTGATTCGTAGCACCAACAACTAAAACTCCATTTTTACCGGCATCATTTAAATGTGTAAGAAATTCATTTACTTCTTCTAATTTATAGCTCTGAGTTCCATCTAAGCCAGATCTTTCAGGAACCATTCCTTCTAATTCATCTATGAATAATATTGCAGGAGCATGCATTTTGGCATCTTTGAATACTTCAGCTATTTTACCAACTCCACCATGGATATATGGAGTTGTAACATCTGAATGGCGAACTTCAAAATATGAAAAATTAAGTTCTTCCGCTAATTTTCGCACAATAAAAGTTTTACCACACCCCGGAGGTCCAAACAGCAAAATCCCATTTGGGATAGATATTTTAAACTTTTCAAACTTATCTTTTTGGGTAATTGGATATATAACATCTTGAATTAATTGAGCTTTTAACTCTTTCATGCCTGCAACGGCATCAAAACCTGTAAGCGTTGTAAAATCTTTATATAAGTCGTTTAAGGAATTTTCATAATTTTGTTTTGATACGAAGTATTTAAAATCACGATTTCCAATATGAATATTTTCTATTTCATATTTATGCACTTTCGATTCCGGAATATTGTTAATATCTACTAATAAATATAGGTATTCCCCATTCTCGAGTAAATATTCCTCAATATGTTTTTTGCCTATTAGGCGATATTTAACAATACTTTTATCATCAATTTTATATTCATTTGGTATAATAGGTTTTTGTTGCATATTAGTGTTTCCATATTTTTAACAAAGTTTCGTTTTTTGGTACAAACAATAAAAATAAATATAGTATTATTGGAATTATTAATATCCCTATAAGAAATGATAATATAAATAATACAAAAATTATAGGTGTTAAAATCCAAGATATTTTATTATTCAAGCATATGTCATAAAGTCTTTTTTTTAATATAAATAATTGTGGCAATAAAAGTAAAAATGTCAAAATAAAAGCAAAAATTTGAATGAAAACAAATTTATTTGATACAAAAAAATCTATCCCTAACAAACCACACAACACCGAGAATAAAATGGTGTAGACAAAATACATTAGACCTGAAAGTCGCCCTTTTGAAACGAATGGATTATTATTATATTCATTTTCCATATATCATATCTCCCAAGTGTTAAAACTCCTCCGCACTAATATCTTTTGTAGAGAAATTACCATTCTCAACTTTATACAATGACAAAGTATGTCCTTCAACGTATTGACCGGAAATTTTGAAAGTCAACAATTCATCAGAGGTAGTATATTGCGTATTATGTCCAAACAAATACTCTTCCCCGTACCACGTAATACCTGTTGCTCTTTTTAGTTTATAAGTTCCTATAGGAACATGCACTTTTTTTGTTTCCCCGCCACGCATAAAGATTACAATTTCAGTTTTATCTGTATATGGATTGACTAATTTTATATAATAATTATCATTATATAAACCTAGTGGATCATTATTCTCAGATGCTTGAGTTATTATTTCAAAAGGTGCTATAGCTTCTTTCCCTGTATAATTATGTATTACTCCGGATTTTGGCAAAGGAACCGTCTTTAAAGATAGCTCTTTATACCCTAATTTTTCTTCGATTGCTTGGTTGAACTTATTTTCATCATTATCAAACAGAATTGGTAAATACTTCTGTTTTAATGATTCAAACATTTCTTTACTATGTTCATAATTATAAGCAATATCAGATATAATGCGTTGTTTTTCTTTTTCATACTTATCAATAAGTTCATTTTTTGCACTATCAGCATCTATACCATATTGAGATAATTTTCCTAACTCATTATTACAATCATATTCATTTCCACTTTTTAGATATTCATATGCATTATTCATAATTTGTGAAATAGCGTTTTTTCTCACCGAATTTTGATGTGACGTAAAACCTATAAAACAAGAAATTATAACAACTACAGATATAATTATTAATGGCTTCCAGTTTATATCAGAACCTTCACCATACTTAATTTTTGTAAATTGTAATTCTTCTTCTTTATTTAAGATAGGTTCTATACTTTCTTTATTTTTAGAATTATTTTGATTATCAGTAATTTCACTCTTATTTGCACATATCACATCTTGAGTTTGATTTAGTGTATTTAAAAAATTTAGATTGAAATTTAATTTTTTATTATTTGTCATTAGAGTATTTATCCTTTAAAAAGCCCAATTATAAACAATAATATACCGCAACCTATTGCAAGTAAAAATAACCAACTAAATAAATCACCAATGAAATCCCAAAACAACATCCATTTTCTATCCCAATCAGTTTCCTTTTCAGGATAGAAAATATGTAAACCATAATTCTCATTCACTGAATATTTATTATTTATTTTATTTGGATCAATATTTTTATCCCTTAGCATTTTTATTAGTTCAATTAATACAGGTGCGTTAGAATAATTGAGTGATATTTCATAAAAAGAAAAGCCTTGTTCATCATATAATATAACATTACCTTCTTTAACACTTGGAATTTTTAGTTTTCCATTAAATCTAACTATTTTGTCTCCATTCCATTTCCGAATATAATAATTGTCTTTTGTAATATATAGTTTCCCAATTCTCAATATATTACCGGAATAAAGACTTGCATAAAATTTTTCTGCCATGATAGGAATAACAAAAGTGGCAATATTTATTAATTTATAAAATATTTCTTCTGCCTGTTTTTTATTTGAAAACCATCCCAAATTTTGAGTTAATACAAATAATTCATCTGATATTCCAAGTTCAAAGTTATAAGTTCTTTCTGTCTCAATCCCGTTTGTTCTTGTAGTATGCAATAAATATGCAACTGATTGGATATCGTCAAAAGCTACTCTTCTGTTATTTATATCTAGATATTTGTTATAAATAGTTACAGTATTATTTTTCCCAACATTAATTGTATCTATTGGAAGATTGTATTTTTCTAAAATTTCTAATTCATTTGATAATTTATCTTTTAGCCCCTCTGTGCCGACAATATATATTGCAAATTTCATCAAATTTAGTGCCACTTCATCTTCATCTAAATTATTAAATAAATCTAAAATTTGTATTCTAATTTTAGTAGCAACTAAATCTCTGAGAATCACAGTTTTTTCATTATCATATAAACCCAAATCTATCAGTTTATTAAAATTTTCTTGAAAAGAATTTAAACAATTTTTCAATAGTGCTTTTTCCTGATTGTCAAATACCCCATCTTCAGAAATATTCATTGAATCCATCATTTCGATATTTCTTTGTATATCAGAATATATGTCTTCAACTGTATCAATATTGAAGATGTTATTATTTAATTCGAATTTGTTTATAAACATTGATAGAATTTGATTATTATCATATATTTTTGAAATATCAGAAAAAATTTTTGTTAATTCAACGACTAATTTTTCTTCAAGATTGTTAAGAATTGTTTCATCAATACCTATTTCATCATCAAGCAAAAATATTTTTTTGAAATCTTTTATATATTTCTCGTCATATATGATTGAATGCCATATATCAATGCAGAATATTATAATTTCTTCTATATTTTCACAATGCCCAGACATTATAAGTAATGTAATGGTAATAGCAATGTTTTTATCAAATATAAAGTTATGCTTATTTATATTTTTGTATATATTAATAATATTTTCATAAGAAAAATCTTTTTCAATGTTATTTAATACTTCTAACTGTTTTTCAGAATTTGCATAAACTCTGAAAAAATGATGTAATAATTGGATATTTACATTTGAAATATTTAAAAAGGCATTATGTACTGTTTGTGAATTTCTTTCTTTATCATAAGTGCCATAATCAAAAGGATAGGAAGGTAATTCCTCAATTGAAATATATTTTTCAATTTCTTTCAATCTTCGTGATAATTCCTTTTGAGAGGCATTTGGTAAAAGTCCCAATATTCCATAAGCATTATTATACATAATATTATTCATCATTAGTGAGTTATTCCTGCAATTTTAGCTTGTATCTCATTTTGTTCATCATCAGGCAAATATGACCATAAAGTTCTGACACATTCTTTTACTTTGTTCATATTACCCGATTTAAATGCAATAGTTGCATCTTCAATAATTTTTTGAGCTTCCGGATGTTGCATTACATCTGGATTCTTAGAAAGGTTATTCAACCAATATAACCAAGTATAATCATCGGAAATTACGATAGCACTCATTATACTGTCAAGTTGTTCATTAATTTTACTAAGCAATAACATATTGTTATTTTCAATTGCTTTTTCACCATCACCTTTAACGGCAATAAAACGCTTTTGAAATTCAATTTTTCTATCATCTTCTTTTATCCCGTTTATTGCATCTTCAACAGATTCTACTAAATTGTAAAACTCTGATTTTAAACTATCGTCATTTTTGGTTTCTTCTAATTTATCAATTTCTGCCTGTAATTTTTTGATTCTTATATTAGTCTTTCGTTTTTCATCTTCATCATTTTTTGCGTTTATTAATGCAGCTTTTATATCTTGTACTTCGTTATATATTTTTTCTTTTTCATCGTATGTACAATATGATTCAATCTTTTGAATTTTATCAATTTCATTATTAATATTTTCTTGCAATTTCTCTACAGAGATATCTTCATCAAAAATTGTAGCTCTGGCATTAAAAGCTTTATCAATAACTGGTATATATGCTTCTAAACTTACGGTCCGAGATTCATCAACTTTTATAGTAATATCAACCTGACTACCTTCATATAAATCAGTATCCAGATCTTCGCCTGTTAATGCTATTTCACAAATAAAAATATTGTGTTCAGGTATTTTATTTTCACCTTCATAAACAGTTATAGGTAAACAATTTTGAGTTTCACCAGCTTTTACTGTTTTTGTTGTTTTATATGATACCGTTTTTTCTAAAGGCAATATTGAATTTTTATCAAAAAATACTTCATATCCCTGCTTAAAATTATAGGAACCCCAGTCTTTAATTGATACTCCCACACCTATAGAATGTGGTATTGGTGCTCCTGCAACAGTTAAACCATGTGTAATGCTGAATTCGTCAGTTGCCACCTCAAGAGTATTCCCATCATTATCGAATAAATACAACCAATATGAATTTAAACAATTTGGTTTTACAACAACATTAGTAACAAATTTACCATCTTTTAATTTTATTTTTCCGGTATTAAATGTATTATCCTGACTTTGAATTTGAATAAAATAATCCTCGGTTACATCTTTCAAATTGGGTATTATACCTGTAATTAACTCATCTTCTTCACATGTTAAAGAATCATAGTTTAACTTTATATCATACGTTGAATCATTGATTACCTTTAGCTCATTAAATTCCGTAGGTATTGCTTGACTTGTTGCAAATATACATGCACCCCTTGCAACTGCGGTTAGGGGATCACTGGATGTATCAACCAAAATACCCATAGATGATTCTAATTCTGATTTAATAAATGGTAACTGAGTAGGTCCCCCTACTAAAATTATTTTATTTACAGATTCTGTTTTAATTCCGGCATCAGATATTGTTTGCTCACACAAGGAAATGGTTCTTTTTATAAGTTCATAGAGTATATTGTGCAAATCGTCTCTTGTTATTAAAATATTTTCATATATTTCCTTATCATCTATATTGATATCCACTTCAATATTTACTTCATTAAGGCTCGACAATTGGATTTTTGCTTGTTCCGCAGCGTATTTTAACTTTGCAAATTCTACAGAATATTTTGAATTTGCTCTGTTAAATGTTGTTAGCTCATATTTTTTACATAACTCTGGAACTATAATTTCATCTACAATCTTTGTATCAATGTCCTTTCCACCTAAAAAGTTGTCCCCATTATGGCTTAACACTTTAAGATTCCCATCTTTGGATGATATCAGTGCCGCATCAAAAGTTCCACCGCCTAGATCATATACTAACCAGTTTTCGTTGATATTTTTACCAAAACCGTAAGATATTGCAGCAGCAATAGGTTCTTGCAATAATACTACGTATTTAAAACCTGCAAGTATGCCTGCCCTTTTGGTAGCTTCTGCTTGTATTGTAGAAAAATGTGCCGGAATAGTAATAACCGTAGCAGAAGTGTTCAATTTATCATTTTTTCTTAATGCTTCCTGTTTTAAAGAATTTAAAATTCTTGCTGAAATTTCTTCCGCATTATAACTTTTGTCAATTCTTGGAAAATAAACAGAATCGCTAGTTCCCATCAACCGTTTAACTTCTGGTTTATTGTTTTTAATTTCATCGGGAGTTGCGTCTTTAAAATATCTTTGATAAGGTTTTTTACCAACTTCTTCGTCTTTAGCCTTATTAATTCCAAATACGGAAGGTGTAAATTCATCTCCATAAGTGTTCTTGACAATTTCAATTTGCCCATTATTCAATATTGCGACTTCCGAATTAGTTGTTCCTAAATCAATGCCAATTTCAATATTACTCATTTTCACTCCTGTTTATTTCTTTTATTACTCTTGCCCTTTTTACTAAAATATCATTTATTGTTATTGATGGCTCAATTGTTTCTTTTATTAAGGGTATTGCAACATCCGATTTAATAGTATCAATAATATCTACATTCATTCCTTCATTGTATTTTTGATCTGTGTAGTCAATGATTTTAACATTAAACGAATTTAGTAAGTTTTCAAATTTTGTAAGATTACTTTTTAAAGGTCTACTTTTTTCTTCTAAATTATTTTCATTGATTAACTTGTTGGAATATTTTTTTAAAGACCAATATATTAATGCTAAATCAACTAATTTTTGTTGTTCATTTAAAATACTACCTGAATCTACATTTAAGCTATTCATTCTAACCCCATAATTTGCAACTGACTACATGACAATTCTACTACAAACATGTAAACTATTTTATATGCATATAATAAAATTAAACCATGACAAATATGGACATATGGAATAAAGTTTTCTGGGAATTTGTGTTACTTTTTCTGCTTTCTCATGTTAATTAACAACAGTCATATAGCTAAAATATTTGGTTTCATTGCTTTGCACGGATAAAACGATTATTTGAAAATTGAGGAAAGTGCGTGTAGTTTGAAAATTTTTCAAGCCATGTTTGAAATCCATGTATAGTCGGTAATTTCGTAAAATTTAGTCGGTAATGCTAAATTTTGCTAATTTAAGCTACAATAAGTTAGCAAATAGCACACTATTACCGACTTCTACGCCATAATATATGTATGGATGAATATATTAGTATAAACAAAATAGCAGAATTAAAAGGTTTAAAAAGTAACCGCACTTTGAGAATTGGAATTCAAAAGGGTAAATATATTGCAAGAGAAGTCCAAGTCAAAGGCGGTACATCTTATGAAATCCTGTTTTCAAGCTTAGAACCTGAGATTCAAGAGCTTCTGGAAAACGAAGAAATAAAATCTACTGCTTTGATTCCGATAGAGAATAAAAGAATAAACTTTATTTCAGAAAATGCCAAAATGAATGCTTTGGCAAGAGTAGATATTGTAACTGCGTTTTTCAATTTGAAAGAAAAATATAAAACTAAAAAAGAGGCAGAAGAAGTGTTTTTAGACCTATATAATTCAGGTCTTTATTTACCCCAAAATTTTAAATTTTTAGGAACAATATCGTTAGGAACATTAAGAAGGTGGGTAAAAGCATATAATGATTACGGCACAGAGGGATTATTACCGCAGAGGAAAACAAATCAACTCGGAGAATACAATTCAAAACTCAATCATGAAATGAAAAAAGTTTTCCTCACTTACCTTCTGCACCCGAATAAATTCAGTATCGGAAAATCTATAAGTTTAACAAAGCATATTTTAGAAAAAAGAGGGTATGAGGATATTCCGTGCAACTTAACATTTAGAAGATTTGCAGAGCATTTTAAAAAGCAGAATTATTCCAAATGGGTAATTATGAGAGAGGGCGAAAAAGCATACCACGACAAAGTTGAACCTTATATTGAAAGAGATATTTCAAAATTAGAAGTTGGAGATGTTTTAATAGCCGATGGGCATGTGCTCAATTTCCAAGTAATAAACCCGTTTACCGGCAGACCGACCAGAGCTACTTTGGTCGGTTTTTTAGACTGGAAATCAACAGCACTTGTTGGATATGAAATTATGATGACAGAAAATACGCAATGTATAGCAAGTGCTTTAAGAAACTCAATATTAAATTTGGGAAAAATCCCAAAATTTGTTTATCAGGATAATGGTAAAGCCTTTAGAGCAAAATATTTTCAAAATTGTGATTTTGAAGAATCCGGTTTTAACGGAGTATATGCAAACTTAGGTATTACTCCTATTTTTGCAAGAGTCAGAAATGCAAGAGCAAAAATTATTGAAAGATTTTTCTTAGAGTTTCAAGAAGAATTTGAAAAAATGATGCCAACATATATTGGCACATCTATTCAGGATAAACCATTTTATATGTTACAAATACTCATCTGATGTGTTACTTTACAATATTGTTTAAAATTCAGAAGTTATTTATAATATGAACTATGAAAAAAATTTTTATGACTTTACTTTTTATGTTTATTCTTGCTCATAATTGTTTTGCAAATGATTATACGTTGCCAATTGAACTTCAAATACGTTATAAAAAAGAAATACAAAAAACTATTAAAAAAGAAGTACCTAAAACAAAAAATAATATAAATAAGGAATTTTTAAAAGCACAAAAAACATATAATCAATTTATAAATGATAATGTACAAAATTCAGATAAATATATATATTTAATTCAAGATTATCAACGAGGAATAGAAACTTACGAAATGATTTTTATATCAAAACTTATAGATATTACTGCTAAATATAAGGATATAAATCAAGATGTCCCGCCAACTGATTTTCCAGGAACATTACTTGATTTTATTTATCCTTATTTTGATGCTAATAATATTGATTATAGTCAAATAAATGAATTAGACAGTTTTTGTGCGAATAAAATTAAAAATCTTGATATTTTACTGCAAAATATGTAATTAATTTTTTCTATTTATATATTTATTTGGTTCTACGTGTTGACCTTTAGCACCTGTATTATCATATTCTCTTATTGTCAAATGTAGGTGAGGTCCCTGTGATACACCAGAGCCAGGAGCTCCTTTTGCACCACCGGATAAAGCAATTATCTGTCCTTTCTTAACTGTTTGCCCTACTTTTACACAAAATTGACTTACATGTCCATATTCACTTTCAACTCTTTTACCATTAATATCACCGTGATTAATATATACGGCATTCCCATAACCCTTAATACCACCAGTAGCAACTTTAATTTTTCCATCCGCAATTGCTTTTACAGGCGTTCCTACTGGTACTGCAATATCAATACCACTATGAAATGTGCTTGCTCCTGGTCCTGGCGATTTTCTATTGCCATAAGGACTTGAAATATAACCACCATCCACAGGTATTATCCAATCAGAAGGAATCGTAGATTTTGATGTGTCAGAATTTTCAGTGCTTACAGCATCTGCTAATAAAATCTTATTTTCTTGTATACTTTTCATTGTAGGGAATAATATATCTTCTCTGCTTAAATTTTCATTGCTAAAATTGCCAAGACCAACATTATTGTAATTAACTTGAGTGTTACCTGTTTCTTTCTCTTTTGTATTTGGAAACAAAATATTTGCTCGTCTTTGTATTCTTTCTTCATAACTTTCCTTTGTTGTTGAAGAACTTCCTCCGCCCTTATCCGTAAATTTTCCTTGTTCATCACGTGGATGATCTGCCTCGTTCCAGTTTGCCATATTTACCTCCTTTTCTTGACTTACACTGTTTAACGCATAAAAAATATTCCCTAAATATTGATTAATATTTAAGTTCCGTCTAGCCATATCCCCAAGATTGCTATGTATTAATTACGTACAACCTAGTTCATATTCTCAGTATAAATCTTTTTAAGAGTTTTTCAAGTGTTGTTAATAGAAAAAGTTTATTTAGCTTAGTTTTAGACAGGCTGAAATCATGTATTCATCATGATTTTGGCACTATGTAAATATTTATTAAGAACTTGACTTTTGAATTTCCAAATCATTTTAAATATACGTCCGTAAATGACAAGGTGATAATTTATAATAAAAATATAAAAAAGGAAAACAAACTATAATGGAGGATAAAAAGTTTAAAATAATTACTAAAAGTGATAATTTCATCTACTTCGTAAGCATTATATAGAATATTTATAGAATCTTCTTCCATAGTTCTAATAAGATTTTGTATAAAATATGTTTTACCTCCACCCTACGGGGCAACAAGGCTAAATACATTCAAATGGGTATTAAGCAGAATATTTTTAAAATTTTCTGCAACTACTTTCCTATCTAATTTATCATCCGAAAAAGTTTCAGTTTTTGTCATATTCCTACATCTTTATTTTTTATGCACTTCCACCTAAATTTATTATATTCATTCTACTACAAATATATAAATTTAAAATCTTATAGACACTGGAATGACATCATTGTTTAATTGCTGACAGGACTGTCATTGCGAGAAAATCTTTGATTTTCGTGGCAATCTATTTGTATTTTATTATATATTTTTTAATTTTCCTTTTTCTTTGATTTTCTGGATTGCTTCGTCGCTTTGCTCCTCGCAATGACGATTTATAGCAATCTATTTTGTTTTTGAGCTGCTGCAGTCGCTTTGCTCCTCGCAATGACTATTTATAGCAATCTATTTTTTTTGAGCTGCTGCAGTCGCTTTGCTTCTCGTAATGGCAAGAGTTGGGTTTTATAGATTTTTGTTTCATCAATTGTTGATTCAAAAGTATCGTTTTGCAATTCGTATTTTACTAAATTGCCGTGATATTTCCACAACAAATCCGCTATTTCGTATTCTGAAATGTTATCTAAATCAACATCTCCAACAACATCTTTATTTTGGCAGTTTCCTTTTATAAACTCTATTGCTTCATCATACGGCACTTCAAAGGTTCTGCCGGAGAGTTCATTTATTGAAAAATTGAATAGTTTATGTGGAAACGAGAAAAATTTTGAACAAAGCAGGACTAATTTCTCAAACTAGGTGTCTATTTACAGCGAATATTAAATAGTCCTTGCTTTAAGGAGTCTATTCTATCCAACGACCTTTGCTATCAACAAGCCCCCTTTTTTGGCATTGGTTTTGAATTTCTTTGAAGTCTTTGTCACTACCTGAATGCAAATCGGGATGATAAATTTTTTTAAGCTGTCTATATTGTTTTTTCATTTCAGCTTTTATTTCAGGAGAAACCTTTTCTCCAACTTTCAGATTTTCCATTGGTTTAAAGAATTGTTCCAAATCTTTTTGACATTCTTCAGAACAGTCATATTGCCATTGACTTTGAGTGTGGGTTTTACCGAATTGTCTCCATTGTTTCCATTGTCTTTCTTGTTTCTGACGAATTCTATCTTGTTCTTGACGAATTCTATCTTGCTCTTGACGGATTCTATCTTGCTCTTGACGGATTTTCTCCTGTTCCTGACGAATTTTATCCCGTTGTTTGGCACGAGCTTTTTCTAGTACTCTCTGATATTGTTTTATATATTGTTCTTGTCGCTTTTCCTGCTCTGTTCTAATGCGTTCAATTTGCTGTTGCATTTCTTGTGCTTTTCGTCTGATTTCTTCTCTTCTTTTTTCTATGTCATCAAAACCACTTCCAAAACTAGCGGAAAATTTACTGCCTGCCTTTTGAAACGGACTTTTTTGCTGATAATTATATCTTTTTTCTGCATATCCTGATGACTTGCCATAAAAAGAGACATTTGAATTAAAAATACTATTATAAGATGAAATTAGGGGAATTCGCATAATTTTTATCTTTCCTTTAATTTTTTATATTGAGAATTAAGTTCTCTAAAAATTTTTTTTGCCAATTTTATATATTTTTTTAGCTTGTAGGTTGGGATTTCTACCCCAACAATGATTTTTTATTATAAAATTGATTTATGAATTACAAAAGAGTTTGGGGCAATTGAAATAAATAATTATTTGAATTGAAATTTTATGATGCAATGTTTTTGCCAAAAGGAGAAATATGAAATATACAAAACTTGGGAATTCTGATTTAAAAGTATCCCGCATTTGTATGGGATGTATGGGATTTGGTGACAATTCAAGAGGGCAGCATTCTTGGACTATTGACGAAGAACACAGTCGGGAAATCATTAAAAAAGGACTTGAATTAGGGGTTAATTTTTATGATACCGCAATCGCATATCAATCAGGCACAAGTGAACAATATGTCGGCAGAGCTTTGAGAAATTTTACAACTAAACGAGAAGATTTTGTTATTGCGACAAAGTTTTTACCTAGAACTCAAGATGAAATAAATTCTGGGATTTCAGCTCAGCAGCATATTGAAAGAATGCTAAATATAAGTCTTAAAAACTTAGGTTTGGATTATGTAGATTTATATATTTATCACATGTGGGATTGGTTGACCCCGATTGAAGATATTTTAGACGGATTAAATCAGCAAGTAAAAAAAGGGAAAGTAAGGTATATTGGTATTTCAAATTGTTATGCTTGGCAACTAGCTAAAGCAAATATGATAGCAGAACGGGAAAACTTTACAAAATTTGTTTCTATTCAAGGACATTACAATTTGATATTTAGGGAAGAAGAAAGAGAAATGGTTCCTTATTGCAATGAAGAAAATATTGCAATAACTCCGTATAGTGCACTTGCTTCAGGCAGATTATCTAAAAAACCGGATGAAACAAGCAAACGTCTTGAAGAAGATAAATATGCAAAATTTAAGTATGATAAAACAGCAGAACAAGATAGCAAAATTATTGAGCGTGTAAGTGAAATAGCTGATAAAAGACAAGTGACAATGACGGAAGTTTCACTTGCTTGGCTTTTAACAAAAGTAACTTCTCCTGTTGTCGGAGCTACAAAGCTTTATCATATTGAAGATGCAGCACGTGCGGTTGAGTTAGAATTAACACAAGATGAAATAAACTACTTGGAAGAACTCTATTTACCACACCCTCTTGCAGGTGTTATGGCACAAAATAAACCTCAAAACGCAAAAGAAAACCACGTTTGGACAACAGGCGACCAAAAGATTAAATGAGATTATATTATTAAATAATTTTATATTGTAAGAAATATGTATAAGTATTATTATTAAATAATAGAGGAATTTTATATATGGAGAAGAGCATTACTTTTTTAAAAAATAAAAAACGATACTTATTCTATATTATATTATTTCTTTTCACGTTTTGGATTTTTGAAGATAGTATTTTGTGCGCTGATGATATATATTGTAATTTCTTTCCAATTGAATCAATGCCTTTAAATGTATCATTAAATTATGGTGCTCTTGGTATGCATTTACAATATATATTATTGTATTATATTCCTTATCATTTAAATATAAATATTCAAGATTGGGCATTATCTTTTGGTGTCTTATTAAAATCAATTTTTATTGTTTTGTTTATATTTTATTTGGAAAAAATTCAAAAAGATTTAAATTTAAATTCTTATATAAAATTATTTTCTTGTCTTGTTGTTTATTTAGTTTTCTTTTTATTAAGTAAAAGGTTGGATTATGTTGATTTTTATATTGCAGAGGGATTTTTTAGATTTCTTATGCCTGCTTTTTTATTTAGTATATTTATTTACTATATAAAAAAACTTTTTATCGATAATAAATATAATTATTTATTTTTATGTGCTTTTCCTTGTATTATGTCCTTTTCGTCAGAATTAATTGCTGGAATTAGTCTTATATTTATTTTATTTATCATTGTTTATAAAGTTATTGACAAAAAGAATATAACAATAAATGAATTGACTCCATATATTATTGTATTAATTTCAATAATTATTGGAACACTTTTTCTTACTTTTTCTGATGGATTTAGAGCACATTTCTCGGACAAATTGGGAGAATCTTGCTCTATTTTATCTAATTTGAGAAGCTACATAAGTACTTATTCAATAGTGTATATAAAAAAGCTTTTTGAAGGCTTTTTATATTTCTTATTAATGATTGTATTAATTATATTATCTTATATTGTTAATCGAAATAATAATACTTCAAAGTATATTTTTTTGGCTGTTTCAATTCTAATTTCTACAATGCTTATACAATATATGCTGGTAATAATGGGAATAACACCATATGGCGATTATTTTTGGATTGAACATAGAGATTTATATTCAATATTTTATATTGCTTATTTGTTGGCATTTTTTATTATATGTTCTTGTTTTATTGCTCAAATTAATAAAAAGTATACAAAACAAATTATAATTTTTTTCATTTTAATAATTATGATGCTTATGCCATTATTTGTTAGAGATATTAAATATTTGAAAACGCATTTATACCTTATAAAATGTCATGGATATATTAGAGATAAGATATTTGCTTTCGTTGCTTATTCAGGAAACAAAGATGTTTCATTTCCAAAACTTATGAATGATTTGACTCCATGTATTGATAGTGAAGATATAGATGGTGTGATTAATGCTGATGCATTACCACCTGCTCCTGGTATAGATTATTTATCAACACAATATTATTTTGTTGTATATAAAATAAAAAAAGATTTTTTGATTAAGCGTTCAGATTTAAATAATAAAAAATATATTGAAAATCTTAGCAAAGAAGGATTTACTTATGATGAGGTATATGCAAATAAGATAATATTTAATAAATTGTCTGATAAAAATTTTGTATTGAATATTAAGTAGTTAATTGCATAAGTATAACATACTGTCGCTATAATATTTTTCCAATATAAAGGAGTTGTATTTTACTATAAATAAGTTAATGCAGAAAACTTATTATTTATCACCAGATTAGTACAAATTTTATACAATACATTTGTAATTTCTTCTAGGGAATAATTATTGTTAAATAAAAATGCATGTAGTGTTTTTGCTATTTCATCAAAAGAATTTCCTCTGCCTTGAACTTTATACTTTGTTACGCCTTGAGTTATTAGTTTATTCATTATGTTGTCATCAAAAAACAATGAATGCGTTTGGATATTATCAGGAACATTTTCATTTCTTTCAACTTTTTCTCTTGGACAAAAATTAGTCCATTTAGAATTAAGTTCTTCTTGTGAAATTTTATTTGTAACTGCTTTTTCAATTAATTCGTAGTGTTCTTTTGCATAAGGGCAATTAGGGACACAAACCTGATTAATTAATACTTCAATTCTGTTTGGGGCTGTGAGTAATTTGTCTATATTATCAATATTATTTATTGTCCATTCCGGACGAACTACTACCACTTCATATTTTTCTAGCATTTGATTATAATATTTTGTTTCATCAAAATCGGAAGAAAAATGTAATATTGATGGAGCTATTACGGATGCTACCAGTTTAGCATTTTTATAACGACTTTTTATATGAGTATATAGTTTATCCGAAGCAATAATAATATTACAATTATTTTTTACAACTATATCAAGAAGTTCGTTGCTAAATTCATCATTTAAAATATCATTATCAAGATTTCTGTTTGTCCAAGTAAGAACAGGAGTAATGTTATATTTCGCAAATTTAGATAAATATTTATCTATAGTTGTTAATCTTGAAATTGGTAATACGGCAGGTCTGCCTCCTGCCCAAGCAGATTGAATTGAACCGTAAACATATTTTATAGGGTTGATTTCATCCTTTAACAGTTCGTTTAATATTGGAATAAATATGTCATTGTTGAATAAAAACGGCATAACATATTCTATATTAGGATATTTTATATATTTTTGTACTAATTGACTTCCCATATAAAAATTATAGCATATTAACAAAATAATTCTAAATTACTGTGCTGCTGCAGATACTGCTGATAATACTTGCAACATTGTATAAGAAGCTTGCCAACCTAATCCGTTTTGTACATTTTTATATTTATTTAGTTTTGCGATTCTTTTTTTCTTTAATTCTTCTTGCTCTTTTTTGAATGCTTTTAGTTTTGAAGGACTTGCATTCCTTTGCTCAACAATCGGTGTTGCATAAGCCATAAATTGTTTGTAAGAATCAGTTGTATAGCCAAGTTTAGCTTTTTCTGGATAAGTATATGTTATATAATTGTATAAATACATTGTTCTTTTATCGCCTGACGGATGGTCTTGAATGAAGTCTACATAATTACCGCCTATTTTGTATAGTACGGAAACCATTGCCAATGGGTTATACCCTGCTTTAGTCATTAAATCAACACCCGTAATATCAGCTTCATATTCTTCTGTTCTTGACATTTTTTTCATTGAAAGGTTATGAGCAATAGCAGCGCCTACTTTTACTCTTTCATCAACATTTGCGTTTGCAATTGCAGAAGATGTTATAGCTGATACTATACTCTGTTTTGCAACGTGATTGTTTACGATATGTCCTATTTCATGAGCTATTACACCTGCTAATTCTGCATCATCATTGACGAATTTTAATAATCCCGTATATACGCATATTTGATTATTTCCGTTTGCAAATGCATTTATTTCATCAGTTTCTATTACTGTAAATGTTACCTGAGTCGGCAAATTATTCTTTGCTAAAAGTGCTTTACCTATATTATTTACTCTGGTTACATTTGCTTGTTGCGTCCAATCGGTTGTATTTGTTGCTGCACCGACCGGAACAAATACCATAATTATAAACATAAAAAATATGCTGCAAAACTTTCTCATAAAATATTCCTTTCCAACTAAAAATATTATATTCCAAATTATTTGTTAATTAACAGTATCAAATATTATCAATTAATTTTTGTAAACACATAATATTTTTTTAACAAAATAAAACCGTATTTGTATTTAAAAAAGGAAAAAGGATTATTATGAAAATATCAAGTAAAATACCACCTATTAATACAAGTGTAAAACCTAATTTCAAAGGGGAAATTATAAAATTCCCTTCGGTAAGTGATGATATAAAAGATATTCCAAGCATAGTAAATCCTGAGTATTATCAAAGTATCGCAGGTGTAAAAAAGCCTGTTTATAAAACTGTTGTTGTAAAATTAAAAAACGGTAAAGAGATAAGATTAGAAATAACTAAAGAAACAACAAATAAATATTTATCAGATAAATACGGTAAACCTGATAACAATCTTATAAACAAATTCATATCTTTGTATACTAAAAATATACGAAGATACGAAGAAGAAAGACAACAGGAAGTATTGCAATATAGTTTAGCATTGGAGGAACAACCGGAAAATATAACAGAATATAATTCTGCAAGTGAATCTGTATCAACAGCTGTAATGGATGAATTATCCAGTACGGATTGGATGTCTGAAGCTGAATTTGCGCAAAATATATTATCAAAATTATCTGGTAAGCCCAAAAGAGAGCTTGCAAAAGAACTCTTAAAAGCAACGGAAATAGAAGAAGAAATTTTCCCTCAAAAAGCTTATGCAAGAACAGAACAACTGTTTCAACTTTCTAAAACTCCAAACGGTTACGATTTTTCTTGTATGGATAAAAAGAATAAATTGTTGGATTCGTTAGATTTGGTAGTTAGTCAATATCCGGATGCCGAAATGGAAAATGTTCGTCAGGATTTTATTAGGGAATGTACAGATACAGATGGCAATTTTAATTTTGAATTAGCAGAAAACAGTTTAAAAATAATGAGAGGATTGGCATTTTGTTATCCTGTAAAATATATTATAGGTGTAGCAAACCGTTTCTGTGTAAGTGACAGAGAAGAAAATGCTCAAATATTGAATATAATGAAACAATTAAATTATAGTAATTTTTCTATGGATGATACTCGTTCTGACTTTGAAAAATTAATGGAATTATGTTTTGACAATAATGGTAAATTTGATAAAGAACGTTCAGATGATGTGCTTTTAGCTGTGGAAATTGCAGATGAATGGATAGGTGAACAAATGGAGTTGAATGGTTATGATGACAACAGATATCAGAATTGTCATGATTTCTGTTTAACGGCTATATTGGATTATTATGCCGAACAGCAAACTCCAAGTGAAAATTCATCACAACAACAAGTTTCATTTCAGGAATATATAGATAGGTGTAGTGAAAATTTATTTTTTATATAGTGTCCTATTTTGTCACTCATTGTTATTAAAATACAAATATAAGGAGTGAGGGCAAAAGATGTATAGAACAAGAAAAAAAGTTAATTATTTATATTCACCGTTAGTTGTTATATTTCCGTATTTGATATTATTAATATGTGTTTCTGTTTTCGGTTTTTCAAAAGTTTTTCCTTCTGAAATAAAAAATGAATATATAACTAAAAGCGGAATAACTGTTCAAAGAATAAAAATTAATGAAAAAATTGAATTTTGTCCGCAAAATAATATGAATAAAATTAACAGAATAAAAAGCAGAAAACTGTGCTGATAATAACTTATCCGGTAAACTATTCGTAATTACCATATACGTTAATTAATTTTATTTGCTGATATATTTTAAAACGGCATTAATAAATGTTAGAGGATGAATAGGACATCCCGGAATATATAAATCTATAGGATATTTTTCTAAAAATTCTCTGTTTAGTTTTGATGATTTTTGAAAAACTCCTCCTGATATTGCACAAGCACCTGCAAGGATAACTATTTTAGGGTCGGGGGTAGATTTATAACAATCTTCTAATGCCCATGCCATATTTTCTGAAATTGGACCTGTAATAACTATACCGTCTGCGTGTCTTGGAGAAGCAACAAAATCTATTCCAAATCTGCCCATATCAAAATTACAGTTCGAGCATGCATTAAGTTCCATTTCGCAGCCGTTACATCCTGCAGCAGATACCTGGCGTAATTTTAAAGATTTGGAAAAAACTTTTGTTATCTCTTTTTTTGTTTGAATTGCTGCTTTTTCATATTCTTCAGAGGTCATTCCTTCTTTTATCACAAGAAAATCTCTTGATGTTGAACCGAGCTTATAATAGTTGTCGAATTGTATTGCTTCACATTTACAATTACCGCAAAGTGTGCATTTGCCAAGGTCAATACTTACCGGGTTATTTGATAATGCACCTGTTGGACAACATTCTAAATCAATATTCCCGTTTCCTTTTATTATCGGAAATCCTCTAAATTGACTTCTCATTGGTGCATTTTTAATATCTTTTATATATTGTTTACCTTGAAAATACTTTAGTTTTATTGTGTCGAGCATTGTTTGTTCCTTCTTTATAAGTCATTTCCGCAATAAGATAAATCGAAACTCTTATTACATAACGGGAAATCAGATATTCCGTTATTTCTTACCGCCATTGCAAGCATATACCAATTGTTAAAAGATGCATCCTTTATTTTATATCGTTTTAATTTTGAATTTTCGTCTGTAATTGCAACATGAACTATCTCTCCACGCCAGCCTTCAGTTATTGAAACTGCAAAAGAATTGGGTGCCAGAGTTCCTGTTTGTACTTTTATATTTTCATTTTGATATGTTTTGAGTTCATTTAAAAACGATTTTATATATTTTATTGATGCTATTATTTCATAATATCTTAATTGAAATCTGGCATGAACATCACCTGTCGGTTTAAAATCTTTGTTTAATTCCTGTTGCTTATACCATTTGTCTTTGAAGTCAAATCTGGAATCCAATTTTACACCTGAAGAACGTGCTGCCATACCAACTGCACCTAATGATATTGTATTTTCCATACTTACAATACCTGTTTTTTCCATTCTTGAAATACAAGATGGCATTTTTAACATAATTTCTGCTGTTCTTGTTACTGTTTTTTCCACATTATCAAGCATTTCAATTATTTTATTTGACATTTCTTCGGTTATATCAAAATTAACGCCCCCAACATCAATAAGTCCTCTGCCGAAGCGGCTGCCTGAAATTTCTAACATTTTATTAATTACGAGTGTTCTTGTTACTCCAAAAACAGATGCTCCCATTAAGTATGCCATATCACCAGCGATAGCTCCCATATCACCTATATGGATTGCAATTCTTTCCATCTCTAGTGCTATTCTTCTGATAATTTCAGCTTTATTTGTGATTTTTGTGTCTGTTAAAGTTTCCATTAACTGAGAGTATGTCATATTATATCCTATAACAGTATCTCCGCAAATTGATTCGGCTAACCTGTTATTAAACTTTTCTGAATTTAATAATAATTCTTCCGCTCCTCTGTGTTGATATCCAAGCATTATTTCAAGGTCATAGACCTTTTCCCCCTGACACATAAATCGAAAATGTCCCGGTTCTATAACTCCTGCATGGATAGGACCTACGGCGACTTCATGAACATCTTCCCCCTTCATTTCAAAAAACGGGTATTTATCTTGATTTTTTCTTACAGGTTTTAACCAAGGGTGGTTTTTTGGCTCAATTCCAAATTCTTCATAAAATTCACGTTCAAAAATATGAAAAGACGGAATATCTTGTGTAAAGGATTCGTATTCTTTTCTATCGTTTTCAAAAACAGTAGATGAAATATGCAGTTTACCTTGCTTATCATCTGCTAAAATTACATATAATCTTATTTTTTCATTTTCTTTACAACCAAAAAAGCCTACTACTCTTAATTTCATCTGTTTTATATCATTTTTTAACTCATTAAGAGATATTGTAGGAATATCAAAAGTACTAATTTTATTGTTATTATCAGTTATTATCCAATTCATATTAACCACCGATTTCTATAAATGATTCCGAAATAAGATTTATAATGTCTTGAGGCATATATATACCTATTATAAATGCTGTTACAAGCAATATTATTTGAGGAAGATACATTGTCCAAGAAAATTGTTTCTTAATTTGTATATCGTTTGCTTTTCCAAATGACATAGATATAATTGCTTTACCTATACCATAAATAATTATTGTAAGAAGTATTAAAAATAGCGCAGTTAAGATATATTTCTGTTCATATATCATAGTTCTGATAATCAAAAATTCACTCATAAACAGAACAGAAGGAGGAAAGGCTGCAATACCCACAAATGATAGTATCCATAACCAACCTGTTTTTTTATCGGTTTGAATGAGTCCGGAAACTGATTTTATTTTTTTTGAGTCATATAATTTGAGAATATTCCCTGACGTCATAAAGAAAGCTGCTTTGACTAATGAGTGTCCTATTAAATGTATAATTGAAGCCAAAATACCGATGTTTCCGAGAGCTGCACCAATAGCGAGTATTCCCATATTTTCTATTGAAGAATATGCAAGCATTCTTTTGTAGTTATTTATATGATATACAAACACGGCTGCTACAAATATGGAAATAAAACCCATTAATAACAGCATCATTTTTGCGTAAGAGTCGCATCCTGCAAGGCTTGTTATATAAAATACTTTTAAAATCATTAAAAATGCTGAATTAAGAAGTGCTGCAGATAATAATGCAGAAATAGGTGATGGGGATTCAGCGTGTGCATCCGGCAACCAAAAGTGAACAGGTGCAAGTCCCATTTTTGTGCCTATACCAAACATTATGAATACAAATGCGAGTTTAAGCCAAAATTGGTTAAAAACTTGCGCATTTGCATATAATTCATCATAAAATAAAGAGTTTAAATTCCCTGTTGATACTGTTAAAAGAATTATACCTACAAATGCAAGTGCAATACCTATAGAACAGATAAATACATATTTCCAAGCTGCTTCAATTGAATTTTTTGTTTTGTGGAAATATATTAAATATGCACTGGCAAGGGTTGTTGCTTCTATAAAAACCCAGTTTAGTCCGAGATTTGTACTTAATATGGCACCTGTCATAGAGAATATAAAAATTAATAACATATATGAATAATGTCTTATTCTTCTTTCCGTTGAGTTGTCATCTTTCATATAGCCTGCATTGTATATTGAAACGGCGAGGTAAACTATCGATAACACAATCAAAAATATTTTGTTAGTGTTGATAGAAAAGAATTTATTTTGTAATAAAGGTAAAAAATCAAAGTTTAAACTTGCCAAAATTGATATTATAAAGTGTAAAACTGCATACGATATAATGAAGAAGTTATTTAAAAACTTTTTCTTAAATATAAATAATATCAAACAAGCTAAAATAGGATATATTAAAAGTAAATTAATCATTATTCAAAGTCCTTTAATTCTGACAATTGTGAAACTTCCAAATCTTCAAATTTGTTGTTAATTTCTTTAACCAGCATTCCGAGAATGAAAACTGCGATAAAGATATCAAGCAGTACACCAAGGTTAATAATAACCGGCATTTCTTTGGCTACAGATAATGAAAGCAGAAATATACCGTTTTCCATTGTGATAAAACTTATAACATTAGAAAGAACAGTATGTTTAATTGTGATAAGCCAAAGGCTTATAATAATAATTGCAATTGAAACTCCGAAAAACAGAGGTGAAATGAGTTTAAAATCAGGTGTTTGTATGTTAGCGACCATAAATCCTGCAAATAAAATTATACTAGAGATAACAAGTGAGTAAAAATGAGGAATATTAGCTTCCGAATCTCTATGTGCGTGAGTTTTTTGTAAAACTTTTTTCAAAAAAACGGGGATTACAATTGATTTTATTAATATAGTTTCAATAATAATAAATATAATACTGACTATATGCGGAAGATTATTGTTAAATTCATTAAACATATTTAAACGAAACCAATCTTCGTGTGAAAGTCCTGTAATACAAATTAGAAACAATAATATACCTTGTCCTGCAAGCATATTGATATGTGCTGCCAGTCTGCTTGTAGAAGAAATGTATATCATTGATAAACCGAGTAAAATAATAAAAATATTTTCCATAAAAGTTAATTCCCATATATTTTGTAAGTAACGAGAGTAAGAATTAATAATGCCGTAATAGACATAATAAATATAAATTCAAAGACGTGAGTCATTCTGAATCTCGCCATTGACGATTCAATTGTTCCTATAACTACTGATATAACTGTAATAATAGCTAAAAATAAAAATAAAGATAAATAAACTGGAAGCCCAATTGGAATTATAAGTGCAGCGATTAATGCTTCGAATATAAACATTTTTATTGCAGCTCCCCAAGTAATCAAAGCGAGGTCAACGCCTGAATTATCAAGAATCATTACTTCATGAATCATTGTTAATTCCAAGTGTGTTGTAGGGTCATCAACCGGAACTCTGCATCCTTCAATTAAAAGCATAATAAATAAAGTTAAAACAAGAAGTGCAATGATTAAAAATCCATAAATACCTGCCTGCTCCATAATGAGTTTAAAATTATTAAAAGAGTTAATTTGGGTTAAAGCGACAATTGATGCCATTGCAATAAAAAATGCAGGTTCAACAATTGTTGAGAAACAAGCTTCTCTTGATGCTCCCATTCCTTCAAAACTGCTGCCTGTATCAAGTGCAGAAATTAAAGAAAAGAACTTACCAAGCCCCAAAATATAAGCAAATATTATAAATGTAAACGGAAGTTCAATAATTGCGGCTCCTGAAATCATTGGTACAAAGAGCGCCGCAAAAATTATTGAAGTTAAACCTATAATCGGAGCAAATTTGAATATGCATGAAGTTGTTGAACTGTATACTGATTCTTTTTTAAAAAGTTTTATAAAATCAAAAAACGGTTGTAAAAGGCAGACTCCTTTTCTACCTGCCCAAAAGGCTTTCGTTTTCTTTATTATTCCTATCATTATGAATGGAATTATCAGTAAAATTATTATGTTTATAAGTTTTAAAATCATGTTAACCTGCCTTAACCAAAATAAATTAAACCTATTATTGCAACAATAAGGAAGATAAGTCCGAATAGGATATATTGCTGCATGTTACCGTTTTGTATTTTTTCAAATTTAGCCAGAAATTTTTCATCCAGTTTTAATAACGGTTTAACAATGTATGCTTCTTCAATGTCTTCTATTTCCATTTCATAGTATGCTTCTTTTGGGAAGATATCTTTAGGCTTTTTAATGTGTGATATACGTTTAAACATTGGTTTTAAAGTAGATACAAATAAACCAGCATAAGAAGAAGCTGTATATTGCATACGATTGTTTGGTTTATCGTATCCGCATCCCCAAGTTGTATGTTGTCTTTGTCTTTTGTTGATTAATAATCTTAAAATGCACATTGCAATGAGTAAAACAATGAATACAAGAAAGATAACAGATATAGAGCTTATCATATCTTCAACTGCTGATACAACAGGCGGTATAACGCTGCCTTGTAACAACATTTCAACGGGTTGCATAACTATATTTATTATATATTGAGGAAAAATTCCTATAAAGAAGCATAAAAAGGCTAAAATAATCATTGGGAAAATCATAATTTTATCTGCTTCACTATCAATGTTAGAAGCATGTTCGCTTCTAGGTGAACCTAAAAACATTACGCCCGAGGCTTTAGTGAAACATAAAATTGCCATTGTTCCTATAAGAGCTAAAGCTGCAATAGAAATAACAAGGGTCATAAATGCTGCGGTAGTCGGTGCCGGCAGCCCTATTATCATAGCAGCATATATTAAAAATTCGCTTATAAATCCGTTAAATGGGGGTAAACCGCAAATTGCAACAGAGCCAATAATGAATAAAATCGCTGTAAATGGCATTTTCTTAATTAATCCGCCAAGCATTTCTATGTTTCTTGTATGAGCTTTTATATAAACACTGCCTGCTGCAAAGAATAATAGTTCTTTAAATATAGAGTGGTTTAATATATGTAAAATACCCCCTGCAAAACCCATTACGGCAACGGCAGGATTTCCGTATACAACACCTATTAAACCTACTCCTATACCAATCCCTATAATACCGATATTCTCTATACTGTGATATGCAAGTAATCTTTTTATATCGTGTTGTGTTATTGCGTATAATACTCCCCATAATGCCGATATAATTGCAGTGATTAATACCGTATATGCAATAAATTTAGATGGCATTCCTGTAAAACATAATGTTCTTAATATTCCGTATATACCTGTTTTTATCATGACGCCAGACATTATTCCAGATACATGAGTTGGGGCTGCAGGATGTGCATCAGGAAGCCAATTGTGAAAAGGAACAAATCCTGCTTTTGTTCCAAACCCCATAAAAGCCAATAAAAAAATTATGTTTGCAAAGTGTTGATTTTGATTTAGAAAAATTGCAAAATCGTTAAAATCTAAACTGCCTGTTTTTATATTTGCTATTGCAAATGCGGAAATAATAAAAATAACAGATATGTGCATATAGACTAAATATTTAATACCGGCATTAAGAACATCTTTTTTATTGTTTTCAAAAATAACAAGGAAAAAAGATGATAAAGACATTATTTCCCAAACTATAAGGAAGGCTAATGCATTTTGAACAGTTACTACGCAAAGCATTGATACAATTAATAAAGTTAAAAATATACAATGCGAGGAAATATTCATATTCCTATTTAAATAAGGCTTTATATATCCGTTAGCGTATATTAAACCTAAAAAACTCATAACGGAAATAACAGTTACAAAAAATGCAGATAAAGAATCAAGCATAAAATTTATATTTCCGAACATAGGTGAAAAATATAATTGTGCTCCTTGCATTCCACCCGAAAAAAGAACCTGTAATGAAGGTATAAGTAATAAAAACATAGCTATAGCGGTAAATAACGTTAATGTTATAAGTTTGAATTTTTCTTTAATAAAAGCGGAAAATAAACCGCCGAGCAGTAATATTCCCAGTGCAATAAAAAATAGTTTCATAAAATAATATCCCAATCGATTATTAATGTTTCTAAATGAGAATATAATATGACTAACAAAGATAAAAAGCAAAGATTGAATTGTAACTCGACTAAAAAATCGCTGGTGGTAAAATTAAATTATGGGAAATGAAGAAATAAGAGAAACAACGGAAGGCTTTAATAAATGGCTTTTGATAGTGCCTACTATGCTGGCTGCTTTTTTGTTTGCTCTTGATGAAACAATAGCAAATATAGCGCTTCCACATATTGCCGGGTCATTTTCCGTAAGCAGTCAGGAATCTATATGGATACTTACAAGTTATCTTATTGCCAGTTGTTTGACAATCCCAATGATAGACTGGTTAAGCCGATTACTCGGCAGAAAAAATATGTTTATCGGGATGGTTCTGCTTTTTACTATATCTTCATTTATGTGCGGAATATCAACTTCAATGTCAATGATGATTGTCGGCAGATTTCTACAGGGACTTGGCGGCGGTGTCCTTATACCGATTGCACAAGCAATTGTAATGGAATCATTCAAAGGAAAAGATTTATCAATAGCTATTACTTTATTTGGTTTGGTTGTAATAATAGCACCTATAATAGGACCTGTATTGGGGGGATATATTACTGAAAATTATTCGTGGCACTGGATATTTTTTATAAATGTTCCTATCGGACTAATAATAGTATTAATGGCAAAAACAATGATATATGATCCGCCTTATGCAAGACGTCAAAAAAATGTAAAAACTGATTATTGGGGATTATTATTTTTGTTTATGTTTGCTGTAGCCTTTGAGATAATGATGGATAAAGGTAATGATATGGATTGGTTTAGTTCACCTTTTATCCGTAAGTTAACTGTAATATGGATTATAGGCTTAGTTGGATTAATAATTTCGCAAATAAAAGGAAAAGAAACATTAGTAAGACTTAATGTATTGAAAAATTGGAATTTAGCAACAGGTACACTTGTTTTAACGGTAATGAATGCAATATTATTAGGGTCATTGGCGATGGTTCCTCAGTTTATGCAAATTATGATGGGATATGATGCTTTTACCAGCGGATTATCAATGATGCCAAGAGGTATCGGTTGTATGGCAGGCTTAATAATTGCACAAAAATTGCAGGAAAAAACAGATGCCAGAATTTTAGCATCTGTTGGGATGATGGTTTTAGGGATAGGCAGCTGGATGCTAGGTGATATTAATCTCCAAATTTCACAAGCTTCAATAGCGTTTCCAAACGTATTATTTGGCTTAGGTATGGCACTTGCAATGGTACCATTGATTCCATTTTCTTGTAAAACAGTTAAAGCTGAAGAAATGTCTAACGCTTCAGGCTTGCAAAATTTTATTAAAACAATAGGTGGCGCGGTAGGAACGTCACTTGTAGCGACGTTTGTTTCAAGATTCTCTCAAATGCACCAAAATATGATGACATATACGCTCACGGGTACAAATGATATTTTTAGAGAGAGATTACAAGCATATACAGCTAATTTTATGCAATATACAGATATGTCAACCGCATCATATATGGGGCAAAAACTGATATATAATCAATTATTACAACAATCGAGACTTTGGGCTTATATAGATTCTTTTAGAATCTATGCCATTGCATGTTTCATTATTATTATTTTGATATTTATAATGAGAGCAGATAAAAAATAATATATTAAGTGACTGACTAAATATATTGTAATCTTATGTATAAAGACATTAAATTATTTTGTATTGTATTTGATTTTATTTTTTAGCTTGTTTAATAAAAAATAAAGCAAAAATTAAAATTTATTGTTTTATTGCATGTGTTTACTATTTGAAAAGGAAAATATATGAATATCTCCCCTGTAAATTATTCTAATAATTATGTAAATAAAAACAACTCTATATTATGTCCGTCATTTCAAGGTAAAATTGAAGTTTCTAAACAACCTAATCAACAAAACAGTGAAGGTGTTAGAGAAAAATTAAGTAAATTTATTTCAAATATATTCGAGAAAAAAGAGAGAAATGAAAAGTTGCCTTATGTAATAGATGCGGCTTATGTAAGAGCAGGAGTACAATCTAGGTCAGTAATGGCAAAATGTTACCGATACGGCAATGCGACAATTCATTGTTGTGAACCTGAAGTACTTGAAAAGGTTAAAACAAACTTACATCAAATGGGCATAAAGAGAATAAAAAATAGCAATATAAAAGTCACAAGAAGTGCGGATTTTGATAAAAGTATATATATATCCAAAATTGTAAGTTATTATGATGAAGATGAGCAAAAATCAATAGTATTTACACCGGAAGGTGATATGAATTATAAATTGACATATACATATTCTCCTGCAGGAAAAATTGAGGATTTTGATATCTCGGATGTATATATGCGTGATAGTAATGAATGGTCTGTTGCATAAATAAAGAAATATACCTTTCTATTTTTGTGTATAATTAATTTATAAAAATTTATAAATTAATATAAAATAATTTCTGATTGAACAGAAAGGTAAATAATGGAAAAAATCAATTTAGTATCAGGCATGCGCTCAACAGGTAAATTGCATTTAGGTCACTATATGGGCGTTATAACAAATTGGGTTAAACTTCAAGATGAGTATAATTGTTTTTATTTTGTAGCAGATTGGCATGCTTTAACAACTAAATTCGATAAAACTGAAACGTTAAGACAAGATAAATTGGATGTTGTTTTGGACTGGCTGGCATGTGGTTTGAATCCGGATAAATCAACGATATATTTTCAATCAAAAGTGTTACAAATAGCAGAATTACATATACTTTTAAGTATGGTAACACCGAATAACTGGGTTGAACGTGACCCTACGCTGAAAGATATGGTGAAAATATTAAAGAGCAAAAATGAAGATAATTCTGAAAATATGCCACAGATGAGTTATGGATTATTGGGGTATCCTGTCCTAATGTCTGCGGATATAATGGTAATGAATGGAGGTATTGTTCCTGTTGGAGTTGACCAATTGGCTCACCTTGAAATAACCAGAGATATTGCAAGAAGATTTAATAATATATATAAAACGGAATTGTTTAACGAACCGAAACCAAAATTAACTGAAATACCATTATTATTGGGGGTTGATGGACAAAAAATGGGAAAATCTTTCCATAATGATATAAAAATATCAGATGATGAAGCAGCAACTTCAAAGAAAATTATGCAGTGTATAACAGATAGAAGTCGTGCGAGAAAAGATGATCCCGGACATCCTGATAAATGTGAAGTTGCATTTAAATATTATCAAGCATTTGCGGATTCGGAAACTGTAAATCAGGTTGAAAACGAATGTAAGGCTGGTAAAAGAGGTTGTGCTGATTGTAAAAGACAATTGGGATGTATTATTAATAATAAATTTGCTCCGATAAGAGAAAAAAGACAAGAGCTTCAGAAAGATATTGATAAAGTATATGATATAATCAATGACGGTAATAAAAAAGCCGCTCTTGAGGCAGAAAAAACAATGAAACTTGTCAGGGATGCAGTAAATATATAGGGTTTGAATTTTGGGAAAAATAAAAGTATTAATTATATTCGGAACAAGACCGGAAGCTATAAAAATGGCTCCTTTAGTGAAGGAAATAGAAAAAAATCCTGATAAATTGGAAAGTATTGTATGTGTAACGGCACAACACCGTGAAATATTGGATCAAGTATTGGAATTGTTTAGTATAAAACCTGATTTTGATTTGAATATAATGAAAGAAAATCAAAATTTATGGTCATTGACAAGTGAAGTTCTTTTAAAAACAAAAGATGTAATAGAACGTGTAAAACCTGATGTAGTATTGGTTCATGGTGATACAACAACATCCATGGCCGCAGCATTATCCGCATTTTATGCAAAAATTCCTGTTGGGCATGTTGAAGCAGGACTTAGAACATTTGACAAATATTATCCTTTTCCTGAAGAAATAAATAGAGTATTTACGGATTCTGTATGTACATATCATTTTGCACCAACAGATATGTCATGCCAAAATTTGATAAATTCAAATATACCTAAAGAACATATATATAAAACTGGTAATACGGTTATTGATGCTCTTTTATATACAGTTGAGAATCATCATGAGGATGTAAAAGGACTTAATTTAGATTCCGGCATGAAAACAATTCTTTTAACTTCCCATAGAAGGGAAAATTTTGGCGAACCGATAAAAAATATATGCCATGCCATATTAGATATAGTAAAAAAATATAATGATATAGAAGTTGTGTATCCGGTACATCCTAATCCGAATGTAAGAAAACCGGTATATGAAATTTTAAGCGGGCATGACAGAATACATTTAATTGAACCGTTGGAATATGCGCAATTTTGCACATTGATGAAAAAGGCATATATTATTATGACTGATTCCGGCGGTGTGCAAGAAGAAGCACCATCTTTAGGTAAACCTGTATTGGTATTGAGAGATACGACAGAACGTCCTGAAGCAGTTGAATATGGAACGGTAAAACTTGTCGGTACAGATAGAGATAAAATTGTATCAACAATTAGCATGCTGTTAGAAGATGAAAAAGAATACCAAAAAATGTCGGAAGCAATAAATCCTTATGGTGACGGATTGGCATCCAAAAGAATAGTTGACGTTATAAAGTCAATAAAATAAGGTGTTTTAAAATCAACTTAATATAAGTTAATAAATTAAAAAATAACTATTGATTTTAAAATTTGTTTAAACTACATTAATAGACGTGGTTAATCCCACGGACACAAAGCCGAATAGATTAGAGAATAATATATAAAGCAAAAGGTCCATCACCTAATGGTTTATGATGGTGATAATGAGAATCTCCACTATACTCAAAAAAGTTAATTAAAAGATAAAAAATTTTAGTTGACAAAGAAAATTGAGGTGATAGGATAGGAGATGTCGCTTGAGAGAGTGACTTGAAAAAAGTCGAAGGGAATGAACGATAAATAATCGTGAAACCGAGAGATTTTTGTCGAACATTGACAAATGAATAGGAATTGAAGACGAAAAAGAAATACCTGTTGATTTTGAGAAAAAATGAGACGGACGAAAAAACGAGAGTCAACGTCATCTGCTAGAGATAGTAGAGAGACTGGACATAAACTTTTC
>JAFUEV010000069.1 GCA_017470245.1 bacterium
TGGAAAAATACAATACTGCAAGAGATGCTATTACTACTGTTAAAACTGAAGAACTTGAAAAAGCTAAAGCTACTGCAGCTACTAAACAATCTGAATTAGATGAAATTAACGCTAAAATTGATACTAAAAAAGCTGAAGAAACGAAAAGTGAATACTCAACTTCCGTAAATCAGGAGTTCTTAAATGACTTTAATGCACAAGAGAATTTTAACAGAGGTGTTTTAGCAGGGAAAGGAGAACTGATTGCATCAATAGCCGCTAAAAATAACATAGACCCATATTTATTAGCATCAATAATGGCGTTTGAAACAGGTTGGGGCACTTCAAATGCTATAAAGAATTACAATAACCCCGGAGGAATAATGAAGTCAAAAGGCGGATTGAATAGCTATGGAAGTCTTGAAGAAGGTATTAATGCAATGGCAAAACTTCTAAGAACAAAATATCTTGATGACGGCTTACATACAATTGGTCAAATACAAAAAAGATACTGCCCTGTAGGTGCTTCTAACGATCCTAACGGAGTAAATAAAAACTGGTTAAATGGTGTAGTATCAGTATTTAATATGATTAAGAAAGGTTCAAAAGTCACCGCAGATACGTATTTTGAATAATCTAAACTTAATTTAAAGTTTAATAAAATTATGACGATATTAGGAAATATGAAAAGAGGGTAATATTATGAACATTAAAACAAGTATTGAGCAATACCTAAAAAATAAATTTAATTTTGATATTAATGATTCAAAATACAGCATTTTAAAAGGGATGAATGCAAGTGTATTTTTAGCAGACCCCGAATTTTGCAACATTTTAAAAGATGCAAACGGTACAAATGGTGTTAACGGTGATACTGATTTTAGCAACGTTACGATTGGCGGCTTACTAAACGGTGATTTTGGGAATATTGATTTCGAGCAATTGGACAATTTATCTCAAAATGCACCACAAATCGACCAAGAGGCATTCATGAATATATTAGATTCCGATTCAATTGATGTTGATAAATTAAACGAACTGTTACCAGAAGGAATGAAATTAAATAATTTAATAGGAGACAATACAGACCCTCAGGATTTTGCGGATGCATATAAAAAGCAAAAAGGATTTGATGATATTGATGAAATAATTGGACAACAAGACGGCGTTAAAGATTTGTTAAATCAAGTTTATGCTAATAAAGAAGTTATAAAAAAACTTGACATTGACGGTGATGGCGAATTAAGTGATGAGGAAAAAGCGAAATTTGAAGATTTTATAAGAGGTGAAGGCGGTCAATTGACCGAAGAACTTATAAAAAATGCCGTAGATAAAATATTAGACGGAACATTTTCTTATGATGAAAATCCAGAAGAAGCAACAACAGCAACAGAGCCAACAACTCCGGATGCAACCGATCCGACCGCAGCGCAAGAAGCAGCTGCAGCAGCAGGAACTTCAGGTTCTTCAGGAGCTTCTGGAAGTTCAGGTTCATCAGGAGGAGGTTCCGGTTCAGGAGGAAACTCTGGCGGAGGCAATACTTATGATAGCGGAAATCCGACAAGCAGTGGCGGTTTAGACAGTATGTCTCTTTCCGAATTAGAAGCAAAGAAGACAGAAAAAGAAGGCGAATTAAAAACTGCTCAGGATGGTGTCTCTGCTGTCTACTCAGGTGAAAATGAAAATGTTAAACAAGCAGAGCAAGATGCTAAAGATGCAAAAGATGCTTATGATGCAGCTTTAGAAAAAGATGATAAAGTTTCGGCTGAAGTTAAACAGGAAAAAGCTGATAATGATTCCGCTATCGCTGACTCTGAAAGTAAAATTAGCAAATTAGAATCTGATATAAATACTAAAGAAAATGAGATTACTGCTCAAAATTCTGTTATTACTTCCGACAAATCGGAAATTTCCGCTTTAGAATCTGCTATCAGTTCTTTAAACTCTCAATCTTCTGATGATGAACAGACAAAAGCAGACATAGCAACTAAAAAAGCTGCTGCCGAAGCGAAATTAAAAGAAGCCAAAGCAAAATTAGAAGCTGATGAACAAAAGCTTCAAACACTTGAGGGTGAAAAAACAGATTTAGAAGGTCAATTAACTACTGAAAAAGATAATTTATCAACTCTCGAAACTAAAAAAAGTGAAATAGAAGCTAAAATCCTTGCTAATTGTTCAGAAGAAACCAAAACTACTATGGAAAAATACAATACTGCAAGAGATAATATAAATACAATTAAAACTCAAGAACTTGAAAAAGCGAAAGCTACTGCTGCTACTAAACAATCTGAATTAGATGAAATTAACGCTAAAATCGACGCTAAAAAAGCAGAAGAAACAAAAAGCGAATACAGTCCCAATAAATATAACTTCGATTTTGCATTAACCGAAAATATGACAGATGCACAAAAGGCAGAGCTTGAAAAATTAAAACAAACATTTAAAGAACATGAAGCAGAATATAAAAAAGTTGAAGAACTAACAGGTATTCCCGCAGAATTGGTTTGTGCAATTCATTACAGAGAAAGTAATAACAACTTCAATACATATTTGCATAACGGTGATCCTCTTGGTAAAAAGACTACACATGTTCCAAAAGGAAAATATTTTGAAGATTGGACAAGTGCCGCTGTTGATGCATTAAAAACACACTATAAATACGGTCAATTTAATAAAAACAGCCTGGATTCATGGATGGACTTTGCAGAAAGTTACAACGGATACGGAATGAAAAATAAAGGACTTGCATCTTCTTATGTATATACGGGAACAACAAAATATACAGGCGGAAGATACGTTGCAGACGGGAAATTTGACAGAAATTCATACGATAAACGTTTAGGAATATATGTAATTTGTCACGGATTATTAAGTTAAAACAGAAAAAGGGAATAAATAAATTTAAATTCATTTATTCCCTTTTCGTTATTAAAAAATGTTAAATATAATTGTAAAAGAAGAAATTATCAGCTTAAAATAAACTTTATATTAATATAAGCTTATAACACGAGAGATTTTTTAGGATGAATTTAGAACAACTAAAATTAAAGTTTTTAGACTTTCTTGAAGAGAAAAACAAGAATGAAGGCAGCAACAATAATGTTGACCCAACTAGTATTCAAAAAAGCATTTTTTTGTGCGGTAGTGAATTTGCTGAATTTCTTAAACAGAATAAAGCTGAATTTGGCATTGGAGATAAAATTCCCAACAATGTCTCTGAACTTATGAAAATGCTTCAACAAGAAGATTCTACTCAAGAAACTCAATATGACGGTCAATCAGAAATTCTTTCCGCTCAAAAATCTGCCGAAAATAAGCCTAATGAAATAACTTTCAACAAAGACGATAAATCAAAAAACTATATTACCAACAAATTTGATAAAAACGGCAACCTCTCCGTTCAGGAAGCTAATGTATTCAAATCTAACGGACAGGCTAAAAGTAAATATATTACCGAACTTGATAAAGCCGGCAACGTTAAATCGGAATTTCAATATGAATACTCTGACGGTAAAGAATACGGTGACGGAAAATCTTATACTAAATCTGACCTTTCTATCGGTTATACCGAACAAGGTGAAAAAGGAGATTGTTGGCTACTTTCCGCTTTAAACAGTTTAAGTTATACCGAAAACGGCAAAAATCTTATTAAAAACGCTATTTCTAAAAATGAAGACGGTACCTATTCCGTTACTTTTAAAGGCGTTAATAAAAGTATTAAAATTACTCAAGAAGAATTAAATTATGCTAAAAGTACCGGTAAATATTCGTCCGGTGACGAAGATGTTCTTCTCTTTGAACTCGGTTTTGAAAGCATAATTAAGAAAATTAACAGAGGTGATATTTCTATTCCGGGTGAACATCCCGGTCTTACTATCGGAAAAGGAAAAGATGCTGCTAACGTTCTTTCAGGCGGTAATCTTGAAGATGCTATCTTCCTTCTAACCGGTAATGATGTTAAATCTTCTTTCAAAAATTCAGGTGAAAATTCTGATGAATTTGATAAAGCTTTAAGCTCTCTAAAAGATAATCCCGGTAAATATGCTGCTATTATCGGCTTTAGCGCAGGTGATAATCCGTTAACTCTTAAAGACGTCAACGGTAATGATATCTGTACTCTTTCTGCAGGTACAAATCACGCTTTCAGTATTAAATCCGTTGATGATGATGGGGTTACAATCGTTAATCCATGGGATTCTTCTAAAGAATATAAAATTTCTCTTGCTGATGCCAGAAAATTCTCCAGCGGTATTCAATACTATGCTTTAGACTCTGAGTTTAAAGAAACTGATTCTCTGGATAAAGAAGCTCTAAACAATCAACCGACTCAAAGTCAGGAAGGAGCAGGCACAGATAATTCAGCAGGCACTGATAACTCACAACCAGCAGATTCATCAGAAGCAAACAATTCAGATGGAGCTTCATCATCCGATGGCGCATCAAGTTCAGACGGTGCATCCGGTACTGACAGTTCAACACCTGCAAGTTCATCTGATTCTTCAAGTAGTTCTTCATCACCAACTCCTGCTGCTTCTCCGTCTCCAGATGCAGGAACAACAACAAAAACTTTGGATAACATGTCTGTTGATGAATTAAAATCAGAAAAAACGACTGCAGAAGGTGATTTAAAAACAGAACAAGATAAATACTCCGCTATTATGGATGGGTCTGACTCTGAAATTGCTAAATTAAAAGAAACTGCAGATAAAGCCTATGATGATTTCCAAACAGAACTCAAAAAAGTTGATGAAGATTTAGCTAAAGATTATGATGATGCAAAAAAAGCCGTTGATGAAAAGCAAGCTGAAATTGATAAAAATGCGGTTGCCATTACAAATAAAGAAACGGAATTATCCGCTGCTGAAACTTCTGTAACTAATGCTCAATCTAAAGTAGATTCTCTTAATTCTTCTCTTTCTTCATTAAAATCTGCTCTAAGTTCTGCTACTGAAGAAAATAAAGCTGATATAAATTCTAAAATAGCAAGTTTGAAAGCCGAAATCGCAACTGCCGAAGCAGAAAAAGAAGCTGCTATTCAAGATAGAGATACAAAGAAACAAGAACTTGAACAATTAAATAATGAAAAAACTAAACTTGAAGGAGAAATGACTCCTCTAAAAGAAACTCTTGCTGAACTTGAAACGAAAATTAACGACTTAACAGCTGACGGTAAAAATGAAGCTTTAAAAACTGCAAAAGAAACTTATGATACCGCTCAACAAGCATACGAAACAGGTAAAACTACAGCTGCCGAAGCCGCTAAACAAGCTATTCAAGAAAAACAAGATTACATTAACCAAATTGATACAAAAATAACTGAAGCTCAAAATAAAGAAAATGAAAAGAAATATTCTGTAAACTCAGGTGATGGGAAACAACTTCTGACAGACTTGGAAAATGCAGGTGGTGACGCTTGGAAAAACTTTGATAAATTAGCTTCTACTTTAGGGATGAGCCAAGAAGAAGCAGCAAATTATATAGTCAATTTATGCAAAGATGAAAAATTTGGTAACGGATGTATTGACCCTGTATTATTTGTTGCACAAATATGTCAAGAGTCAGGATATAATGCTTCTGCCATAGGTGATGGCGGGAAAGCTGTAGGTTTAGGTCAATTATGGACAGTTGCGGTTGAAGAAGTCAACAGAGTATATGGCACAAATTATACAAATCAAGATAGATATGACCCGTTCAAGAACTTAGAAATGTCAATATTATTTGATAGAGAGCACTATGAAAATCTTGCTAAAAATGGTGGTTCTACATTAGATGGAGCATTGGGCGCATTCAATCAAGGTTGGTATACAGATGCATATAATTCCGGTGCAGATAAATATGTTGATGCAGTATTAAGCAGACTTGACAATTATGATACAAGCAAACTTTCAGCTCATTACAGACAACGTCATGGTTTAGCATAAAAAAGTAATAATCAATAAATATAATCAATCATCCATATCATAGTTTTTTTGTTTTTCTTAATCTTACTAAAAAGGTTCAAGAAAGATGAAAAAACTATTTATTATATTACTCTTAATTTTAGGGATTCCAACTTTTTGTAAGACAATAAACGGTGAAATTACAAAACAAAGCAAAAAAGATACAAATCAAATATACGATGCGCAAACAAATCTGCCGTTAGAAAATGTCATAGTAAAAATACCATCAAAAAATTACTATACAAAAACAAAAAAAGACGGTTCTTTTAAACTACAAACTCAAATAAATGCTCCGACTATTATGGCACTTGAGAAAAACGGATATAAGCCATATTCAATGACAATAGGAACAAATTTAAATTCACCAATAAATATAGGAATAGAAAAAACAACGCCAAAGGATATAATTGTTGAAACAGATATGGTGCATATAGGTGATGATTCTTTTTCAAAAAAAAGTGCTAATGCAAATGATTTTTGTTTAAAATCAGTTGGTGCATTTTATACAAAAGATTTTAACGTAAAAAATATAAACAAAAGCGAAAACTTATTTTTAATTATAGGTTCTATAATAGGTATTGATACATTAGAGGCTCAAAGGCTTGGACAATCAGGAGTATTAACAGCATATTCCAGCCCACCGGAATTGTACTTTAACGGAAACAAAATTTCTGATATAAAAATAAACGGGGATAATCAGAGAATAAAAATTCCATCCGAACTTGTAAAACAAAACCAAATAAACAACGTAACTTTAAAAACAGGTCATAACCTCTATAAAGTATCTTCTATTGATTATGACGATATTGAATTTACAAATTTGATGTTTGAAATAAAGTAAAACTATGAAAAACCCGTAATTTATAATATAATTATCTTTATAAAAGGTATAAAGGTATATAAAATGAAATTATTGGTTACGGGTGGAGCAGGCTTTATCGGAAGTTGTTTTATAAGATACATTTTAAATAAATATACCGATTATAAAATTATAAATTTAGATGCACTCACTTATGCAGGAAATATAGAAAATCTTGATGACATAAAATCAAATCCTAACTACACATTTGTTCACGGTAATATTTGTGACAAAAAACTTGTGCAAGAACTTACCCAAAATGTTGATTGTGTTATTAATTTTGCAGCAGAAAGCCACGTAGACAGGTCAATAACAACACCTGAAATTTTTATAGAAACAAATATAAAAGGTACATTGAACTTACTTCAAGCATCAAAAGAAAACAATATTCAACGTTACCTGCAAATATCAACAGATGAGGTCTACGGTACACTGGGAAAAACAGGATATTTTTATGAGACATCACCTATTGCTCCAAACAGCCCGTATTCAGCATCAAAAGCAAGTGCTGATTTGCTTGTCAGAGCTTACTATGAAACTTATAAATTACCGGTTTTAAACACAAGATGTTCTAACAATTATGGACCTTATCAATACCCTGAAAAACTTATTCCCTTTTTCGTTTCTAAACTTTTAAAAGATGAAAAGGTTCCCGTATATGGAGACGGGCTTAATGTTCGTGACTGGTTGTATGTTTATGATCATTGCAGCGCAATTGATACAGTATTACACAAAGGGAAAATCGGAGAGGTTTACAATATTGGCGGGCATAATGAAAAAACGAATCTTGAAATAACAAAATTAATATTAGCAGCAATGGGAAAAGATGAATCTTCCATTGAATATGTTCAAGACAGACTGGGACACGACAGAAGATATGCAATAAGCAATGATAAAATTCAATCTGAACTGGGTTGGAAGCCGTCATTAACTTTTGAAGAAGGTATAAAAATAACCATAGATTGGTATTTAAATAATCAAAACTGGATAAAAAGCATAGAAAACAAAAAAGCAGGTATATTATAAATGAAAATATTGGTTACCGGAGCAAACGGAATGCTTGGGCAAGATTTATGCCCGATATTAGAAGATTATGATTTTGACGTTATAGAGACAGATATTAATAATATGGATATAACTGATAAAAAAAACGTAAAAGAAGTTATATCCGCTTACCTTCCTGATTACGTCATTCATTGTGCTGCATACACAAATGTAGATAAAGCTGAAGAAGAAAAAGAAACTGCATTTAAAATTAATGAAGAAGGTACAAAAAATATAGCAAGTATATGCAAAGAACTTGATATTCCTATTATTTATATTTCAACAGATTATGTATTCGACGGAACAAAATCAGGGAAGTACCTGCCTTCTGATAAACCAAATCCAATTAATACATACGGACAATCAAAACTTGCCGGAGAAAAAGCAATAGAAAAAAATAGAAAATATTATATTATAAGAACAAGTTGGTTATACGGGCATCACGGAAAAAACTTTGTTGAAACAATGCTTAGTATGAAAGATAAACCTAAAATTACTGTTGTAGATGACCAATTTGGCTGTCCAACCTGGACGGTAGAACTGGCAAACGGAATTGCCAATATTATAGAAGAAGAAAAACCATACGGAATTTATCACATTTGCGGTTCAGGGCACACCAATTGGTTTGGATTTGCACAAAAGATTTTTGAACTGTCAAATATTAAAGTAAATCTTCACCCATGCACAACAGATGAATTTCCAAAAGCGGCAAAACGTCCTAAAAACAGTATAATGGAAAATAACAGATGTTGCAGAAAATGGGAAACTGCACTAAAAGATTATTTGGAATTGAGGTGTGAATGAAAGGAATTGTTTTAGCAGGAGGAGCAGGAACAAGATTATATCCTTCAACAATAGCATTATCAAAACAATTATTACCTATATATGATAAACCTATGGTATATTATCCGATTTCTGTATTAATGCTAGCAGGAATTAAAGATATTCTTATCATATCAACTCCAAATGATTTACCTTTATTTCAAAATTTACTCGGAACAGGCGAAGATTTTGGCATTAAATTTTCTTATATAGCGCAACCAAAACCGGAAGGATTAGCTCAAGCATTTATTCTCGGAAAAGATTTCATTGGAAAAGATTCTGTTGCACTAATTTTGGGTGACAATATTTTTTATGGTCCGCATTTTTCTAAGATGTTAAAAAATGCCGTTAAACGTACAAAACATGAAGCAGGTGCAACTTTATTCGCTTATCCGGTTAAAGATGCTCAACGTTTTGGAGTTGTGGAATTTGACAATGAAAATAATGTTATTTCAATAGAAGAAAAACCTAAAAAACCGAAATCCCATTATGCCGTTACAGGTTTATATTTTTATAATAATAATGTAATAAAATACGTTCAGGAACAAAAACCTTCAAAACGTGGTGAACTTGAAATAACAGACTTGAATAATACATATTTAAAAAATGAAAATGTGCATGTTGAAATACTTGGAAGAGGTTTTGCCTGGCTTGATACAGGAACTCACATATCACTACTTCAAGCATCACAATTTATTAAAGCAATAGAAGACAATCAGGGTGTAAAAATAGCCTGTTTGGAAGAGGTTGCATACAGAATGGGGTATATTACAAGAGAACAACTGAGTAATTTAGCGGAAAAATATCCCAACAATCCGTATTATCAATATATAAAAGAAATTAAGGATATATAAAAAGACTTAGCCTATTTATATAATGCATTTTTTATTATTTTTCTTTATATTTCTAAAAAAGAGGTAGAAATGAGAAATAAAAAAAATTCATTATTAAATGCCTTACGCAAACAATGTACAAAAAGAGTAAGAATTTGTACGATGAAGTTTTGTGCTGTAGGTTGTCTGGTAGAAGATTATGACGATGAAGATATAGTCTGTCTTGAAGATGTAGAAATGATTTTTACCGACGGATGCAGACCAACCGAACACAGAGACAGTGTTTGTATATGCGATGACCACATCATTGCATTTGAGGCTATATCAAAAATCTGAATACAAAAATTACCGTATTTAAACGGTAATTTTATAAACCAAAACTAATGATTATAGTACCAACTATTCTACAAAACCGCTCTTAATATCAGGTTGTTCATTAAAGTTGAATATAAAATGAGAATAGCGTTCCATCCTTAATTTTAACCAACCCAACATAGTTTCTGAGCCATAAATTTTAATGGTTCTCATCCTGTCTAAGTTTTTGTTGCTTCGATTATATGATTCATCAATATACGTCTGACATTTACAATTTAACTCTTCAACCAAATCATAAAGAGTTTTCAGCCACGCTGCCTGAACATGTAAATCATTAACTTTGTACTCTAGAATCATAACTTTCCTGACCTCATCTTGTATTTAGTGAGTATCTCGCATAACTGTAAATATATTTATTATTTATATACCTACTTATCGTACTTTCTAAACACATACTTTAATTTTTTTAAATTATATTCTGCAATAATATTTCTATAATTATCCTTAAAATCTAAGCAAGACAATCAAATATCCCTTGTATATAACTTGGATATATGTAAAGTATTATTAAGATTAAATAATTAATGATTGCTGAAGTTGAAATAATTCAAAGGTATTTTGCATTAACATTGCTATCGTCATAGGCCCAACGCCCCCAGGAACCGGAGTTATATATGATGTTTTATCAAAAACACTATTATAATCAACATCACCAATTAATCCGTCAGTCGTTCTATTTATTCCTACATCAATAATAACAGAACCGTCTGAAATGTATTCAGATGTAATAAAATTAGGTTTTCCTACCGCAGAAATTATAATTTCAGAACTTAAAGATATTTCTTTAAGATTTTTTGTATGACTGTTTGCCATAGTTACAGTCGCATTTCTATTTTGAAGCATAAAAGAGATTGGTTTTCCTACTATATTAGAACGACCTATAACCAAAACTTTTTTACCGTCAATAGGAATATTATATTCATCAAGCAAATAAAGTATTCCTTTAGGAGTGCAAGGATATACATAAGGTTTGTATCCGAGCGCCAATTTGCCAAAATTATAGGATGTAAATCCGTCAACGTCTTTTATAGGATCAATTGCTTCTAAAATTCTTTGTTTATTTATATTTTCCGGTAAAGGAAGTTGAATCAGAATTGCATTAATATTTTTATCTTCATTTAGAATATATATTTGTTCCAAAAGATTTTCTTCAGATATATCAACAGGCAATGATATTACAACAGAGTTAAAGCCTACATATTCCGCCTTTTTTTGTTTATTCCTAACATATATTTGGCTTGCAGGATTTTCACCAACTATAATAACAGCCAGTTTCGGTTTCTGTTTTAATTCGGATGTCTTTTGCTTTATATTTTCTGTTACTTCATTTGCAACCTTTTTACCGTCAATAATAACTGCCATTATTTTTCCTCATTTTGCGGTATATTCAATCTAAAATATAACTGTTCTAACGCTTTTTTAACTACCTCGGATTCTTTTGATATTCTGTTATATTTTAATGAATCATCTTTAGGAATTGTACCTAAAGTCGTCAAATCGTACTTATTTAACAATTCTAACAACGGTTCCATTTCTTGTTTATTTACTTTATTGAGAATTACACCCAATTGTTCACCCGCCGCATATTTTGCACTATATTCTTCAATTCTTTTTGCGAGATGAATAGAAGCTTCATTTGGACGAGCAATAACAAGCGTAACATTAATAGGAATATCTACAAGCTGATGAAGATATTTTAAATCAAATTCGCAGTCAAAAATTACATAATCATATCTGGATATCAATTTAACAAGCGCATCATTTAGCTGTTTTGTAATCGGACATCTGCAATCTTTTGAGCCAATTAACCAAGATACTATAATATCAGTATTATCATCCAAAGGTTCAAGAATATCTTCAAGTGCCCATTCAATATACTCTTGTTTAGTCATATTTTCAGGTATTCCTGTTTTATATTCGTGTTTTCCGATTCTAATACCATATATGGTTTGTCTGATATCTTTGCCAAAACTGTGACCCAATTCTGCGGTCAAATCATTATCAAACAAAAGTACTGATTTTTCCGGATGCTTTTCTCTGATAATTTTCCATATAGCTTTAACTATGGTGGTTTTACCAGTTCCGCTTTTGCCGGTAATTGCTATTGCAACTGTCATTCAAATCTCCCATAAAACTATATTGATATTATAACAAATACATTATTGATGTAAAACACTGATGAATAAAATATGCACAAATTAATATCACAAAATTATAAATTATAAATTTCCAAGAAAGACCTATTTTACTTAAAAGAAAGATACAAAGAAGGAATATTAAGTTATGTAAACTCACACTATTAAAAAAGGCAATTCAAGTAGAAAAAATAACTTTATATAAGAGTAGAGATTAAACGAAAGGAAATCGAAACAAAACAAAAAAACAGAGGCAATGTTAAGGAGACAAACAATCAGCCATTTTAGGCACAATGATTACAAAAAAATTTTTTTACTCTCTCTCTTAATATCCTCGTGTTTATTTGATGTTTGCATAACTGCAAACATTTTTTTTGCGTTTTTATATTTTTTAGGTAAGAAATTCGAAAAACCTTGTTTTTACACAATTTAAAAATAAGAATATCTATATTAATCAGAATGGAAGCTGTTTCAATTTTTGTTGTTTTTTAGTTCACAATATATTATTATAAAAATTATCACAATTTTAAAGAGAGAAAAAAATGTTACTACTGGTTAAGCCATATTTTGAATCGCATGTAATAACTCCGGTTATAGGTTTAGGCTATATTTCTTCCTATTTAAAGGCTAATGGTTTTGAAGTTAAAATTATTGATGCCGTTAAAGAAAATATAAGCAATGATACTATTGTTGAGTATGCAAACAAAATCAAACCCGAAGCTATAGGTATTTCAGTACTTTCTTTATATACAAAAGAAGCTTTTGATTTGAGTCGTAAGTTGAAAGCATACGGACATAAAGTTATTATCGGTGGTGTACATCCTACTTATGAACCATATAAAACACTAACTGACTCTAAATGCGATTATGTAATAGCAGGTGAAGGAGAACTCCCTTTCTTAGCATTAGCTAAAAATAATTATGAAAATAACAACATAAAAGGAGTATATTCTCTTGACAATTTAAAAAATGAAAATCAAAAATTTGAAATTGCTGAGTCTATACAAGATTTAGATTCTATTCCATTTCCTGATTGGGAACAAATAAATCCTTATACTTATCCTATTGCACCGCATGGTGTTGTCGTTAAAAAACCTCCGGTTGCAGGTATTATGGCAAGCAGGGGTTGTCCATATTCTTGTATGTTTTGTTCAAGTTCAAATTTATATAGAAAATCCGTAAGATTTAGATCTCCGAAAAATGTTGTTGATGAAATGGAATATTTAAATAAAAAATTCAATGTAAAAGAAATCCAATTTTTAGATGACAATTTAACACTAAAAAAAGACTATGTTCTATCAATATGTCAACAAATTATAGACCGGAAATTAAAGATACACTGGTCTTGCCCTAATGGTATTCGTGCCGATAGATTTGATGAAGAAATTGCAGCTAAAATGAAAAAATCCGGATGCTATTTACTCACTTTCGGTGTTGAATCTGCAGATAATACAGTTTTAACGAAAATGAAAAAGAATGAGTCTATAGAAACTATTGAAAATGCAATAAATATTGCTCATAGGCATAAATTTATAACAACAGGAAATTTTATTTTAGGTTTTCCTTGCGATAATATTAATACAATAAATAAAACAATCAGATTTGCGGAAAACAGCAAATTAGATTTAGCTCAATTCGCAATTTTCAGACTTCTACCGGGAAGCGAACTATATAACAGAATAGTAAAAAATAATCCAGATATAAAAATTGATGATTCTTGCAGCAGTTTTGCAGGTGTAGAATATATTCCTGAAAGTCTAAAAGACTATAGTTTAATAGATTTACAAGGCAAAGCTTTCCGTCATTTTTATTTAAAACCGCACAGATTTTTAAATTCATTTAAATTTATACACTTAAATCAAATTAAATATTTATTTATGCGTTTAAAAGAATATCATTTCTTTAAACTTTTTAGATAAAAAAACATAAATATATAAATAAAACCTAAGAATAATAATTATTCTTAGGTTTTAAATGGTCGGAACGACAAGATTTGAACTTGCGACCCCTACCACCCCAAGGTAGTGCGCTACCAGGCTGCGCTACGTCCCGTTTATATATTAATTCTATCATTCAAAAAAATTTTTTCAATAAAGCGAAATTAATTTAATTAATTTTTATTAAAAATATATTAGCGATTATGCAAATTTATTTTTTTTTATATTTTATACGAGCAAAAGGAGAGATTTCATGAACCCTGTATCATTCGGAAGTGTATATAAAATTTATTTAGTATCAAGCGACATAAGAAACAATAACCAAGGTCATTCCATTCTTGATGAATATTGCAAAAAAAATAATCTTCAAACATCTACAAAAACCGAGAAACGCCCAAAATATTCACTAAAATTCGGTGAAGATGAATTTATTTTTAAAACAACAACAATCAATGCAGAAAGAGAACAAGATCATTCTATCGATATGATTTGTAATAACTACAAAATAAAACACGACAAAATAACGCCTACAAGAACAATACGCAGAACTTGGTCTAAAGAAGAAGAATTTTATACTCAACTCAGAAGATGTTTTCATTGTAGAGTAAATTGATTTAATATAATTTATTTTTATGCTAATATTTCCTTCGGAGATATATTAGTATGAAAATTTGTGTTATAGGAACAGGTTACGTTGGATTAGTTGCCGGAACATGCTTTGCCGATATGGGTAATGATGTTATTTGTGTTGATAATAATAAAGAAAAAATATCTAAATTAGAAAACGGAATTATCCCAATATATGAACCGGGACTTGAAGAATTAATTAAAAATAATGTAAAAGAAAAAAGATTATCTTTTACAACAAACTTACCGGAAGCAGTTAAGAAATCAAAAGTTTGTTTTATTGCTGTTCCTACACCTCAAGGCGAAGACGGAGCATGCAACTTATCTTTCGTATATGAAGCAGCAAAAGAAATAGCTCAAAGTATAAATGAATACAAGGTTATTGTTAATAAATCAACCGTTCCTATTGGTACAGCAGAAAAAATTACTAATTACATGAAAACATTTACAAATATTGAATTTGATGTTGTGTCAAACCCTGAATTTCTTAAACAAGGTGCAGCAGTTGATGACTTTTTATCGCCTGATAGAGTTATTATTGGTTCAAATTCTGAAAAAGCAACTCAAATAATGGATGATATATACTCTCCTTATTTCAAAAATTCAGACAGAATAATTTTTATGGATGTAAAATCAGCAGAAATGACAAAATATGTTGCAAACTGCTTTTTGGCAACAAAAATTTCATTTATAAACGAAATGTCAAACTTATGCGAAAAGTTAGGTGCAAATATAGAAAATGTCAGAAAAGGCATTTCTTCGGATAAAAGGATAGGCAATCAGTTTCTATACCCCGGTATAGGATACGGAGGCAGTTGTTTTCCCAAAGATGTAACAGCGCTTATTTCAATTGCAAAAGAAAATGCTGCTGATTGCAGAATACTTCAAGCTACAAAATATATAAATGAAAATCAAAGAAAAGTTTTTGTTGAAAAAATATTGAACTTCTATAACGGAAATGTAAAAAATAAAACATTTGCACTATGGGGATTAGCATTTAAACCAAAAACAAATGACATGAGAGAAGCACCATCAATTGATGTAGCAAGAGAATTGTGTAAGCATGGTGCAAAAATAAAAGCGTATGACCCGCAAGCAATGGAAACAGCAAAAGCAATTTTGGGCAATTCAATTATTTATTCTGATTCAGCTTATGATGCACTCGTTGATACTGATGCTCTATTACTTTTAACGGAATGGAATGAATTTAGATATCCTGATTTCAATATATTAAAGAAAAATTTAAAAGACAAAGTAATTTTTGATGCAAGAAATCAATATAATAAAACTCGTTTAAAAGAAGTAGGCATTGAATATTTTAATTTTGGACTTGCATCAAAAAATTAACAATTAAGTTTTGTAAAGTTGTTTTTTATCATCTAAAATCTACTAAGAATAGACTTTTGCCAAAAAATTATAAATATTAACATTTTATTTTTCTATTTTCTTGTTATGATAAAAGCTCACACTAGCAAAATAAATTTTTTGCAGATTTAAAACAGATGTACGAGTGTATGGAAAGATAAAAATGAAAATCAGTTCTATTACAACTAATACGGGATATCTGAAGGACAAGTCCCATTGGAGTGCGTCCGAAAGAGCAAGAGAGTGTGCAAAAAAGAAATACGACTTAAAACAAAATAATAATGACAACATAATCACGACCATCAAGAGAAATCCTGATGGTCGTGCGAGTTTTAAGGGCGCTTCTGCAGCTCCGCTTCTCCACAAAATCGCAATATTCTCTTCAGAAAAACCCTTATTAGCCGACGCATTATTTGCACTATCAATTACATGTTGTGCAAGACCATTAACAATTATGGCAACAGCCAAAACAGAAGAAGATAAAGAAAAATGTCATTATCAGGTAGCAAAATCAATTGCAACCGGTGTTCTCGGACTCGCTATGACAGCACTTATAAGCCCGTCAATATCAAAAGCAACAAAAGCAATTGATGCCTCAGGTACATTTACAAAAATTCCTGAAGCTATCAAAGAAAATGCTCAAAAGATTATCGATAATCCTGAAACAGAAAAACAAAAAGAAACTGCTGCAAAGGTGGTAAAAAATTATGCAACAACCGCAAAAAATGTCATGGATAAAGTATTCCAACCAATATTCATGCCACTAAGAGCTAAACTTACAATTATGGCTGTTCCTGTTATTCTTGGAGCTTTGGGATTAAGTAAAGGCGGTAAGAAAAAAGCACAAACCACTGATTCTGATAAAAACAGAATATTAAATTATAATATTTTTCAATCCGACAATGAAAAAGTTCTATTTGGTTCTTTTTCGGGAGTAGCAAATCATGAAAATTAATAGTATAAATATACAAAATACAAACACTGCATATAAACCAAAAACTCAAAAGAATTTTTCCGCAGCACCATCATTTAAAGGAGCAGATCCGACAAAAGAATTAAGCGGAGCTTCTAAATTACTTGCAGAAAAATTTTATCCCTGGTTATCAAAAACAAAAGGATTTCAGGCAGTAACAACCCAACTAAGCAAATTAGACAATAGTTTCAAGGCTCTGTTAGTTGCTGAAAGTTGTCTTTTATCAGGTTTTTATATGATAAATACAGCAACAAATCCAAAAATAAAAAAAGAGCAAAAGCCTCAAATGATTATTAACGATACACTAACATTAGGCATATCTACGGCAGGTGCTCTTTTATTTGAGGATGGTATTAGTGATTGTATAAAAAAAGGTACAGAAAAATATGTATCTAACAGACAAGACTTTTATAGAGGCTTAGGTGCTAAAAATTCAGGAATTAAACAAAATATGAACTCCCTTCTGGAAAAAGTCGGTGAAGTAGCAAAAGAAAAAGGCGAAAATCTTGTAAAAGGTGCTGAAGAAATTACAGCTCAGCTCGGCGAACATCTAAAAGGACTTGTAGGAAAAAATGATGGTTTAAAAACATTCCAAATAACAAAAGACAAGTTATCAGAAGTTCAAAATGCTGTAAAAGACACAATAACTACAGCCGCAGGTTCTAAAGAAGCCCAAGAGCAAGTCGGAGAGAAAGTAAAAGGATTATATTCCGATTTAGCAGCAAGAGTTGAAGCCGATAAATTTGCAAAAGGCATGTCTAAAGTTAAAACACTTATAGTATTTGGTATAATATACAGATATATAGGTCCTGTTGTTGTTACACCTATTGCAAATAAATTAAGCTCTAAATTCTTTAATAATAAAAAAGATGATAATAAAATAAATAAAAAATAATATAAACTTTTGCTTAAAAGTTAAATCGTATTCTTTTCTAGAATACGATTTTTTATTTTATAAACTTGTCTTTTTTAAAAAAGTCATTAAGTAGAAATCAGGTAAGTATAAATTTTTCCAATAATTGTTAACATAAGTTTACAAATTATCATTAAAAACTAAAGTCAGTAAAAAATAGGTCGATAAACTGAATAGGATAACAAATAACAATTGGAGAAACGACAATGGGCTTAGCAGCTTCACAAGCAAGATTTTTAGGAATCACAGCAAGAAAATCAAATATAGAATATGAAGGTCAACAGGTAAACCAGCAACGTACAGCCTTAGCTGAAGAAGTTAATGCTTTGTATAACAAGCTGCTTTCATTGAAAGTACCTATTGCTCCTGCTACAACTGATTTTTTTGAATCAAAATATACATTTGAAGTAGCTGATGCAGCATCTTCAAATAGCGGTAATTATACTATAGAACAATATTATCCGAATTCTGACGGAAAAACTTATACCGTAAAAACAAGTCATTCTTATTATGAAGACGTTGCTGAATCTTCCAGATTAACTAGTGACTATTGGGAGAAAAAAGATAATAATCTTATTTTGGATAAAAAGAATAACATTCAATATGAAGTTACTCAAATGGATAATATTCCTGATGAACAAGAATCAACGGCAAGTAATGATTTAAGGAAAAAGGTTATTTCCGAAATTAATAAAAAAATTCCGACATCAAAATTACCAGATAATGCAAATATTATGGCTTTCAATGACACGCAGACAGGACAGGTACATTATATAATAGGAACTTTAGATAATTGGAGTATTCCGGTAACATCCTATATCGAAAAGTCTGAAGAGCAAAAAGATTTTATGACGTTTTCTAATGCAGTAATAAACTTTGATACAAACGGAAGAATCAAATCTATAAAGTTGGATCCGTATGACGAAACAACTGAATTAACAGTTAATACAAAAAGAGACTACAACGAAGAAGGTTATGAAGAAGCATTAAAAGACTACACAATGAGTAAAGATGAATATGATAAAAGTGTTGAAGACTTAAATGCTCGAACAAAATCACTGCAACAGGAAGATAAAATCTTAGAATTAAGATTAAACCAAATCGATACGGAACAAAACGAACTTCAAACTGAATTAGAAGCAGTTAAAGCTGTATTAGATAAAAACATAGAAAATACATTCAACACATTCTCATAAATTGAGGGGGCATAACCCCTCAATGGAGAAAACGGCGGTTAGTACAAACACAAATAAACACGGTAAGGAAAGTAAAAGATGAGCTATAAAAATGACAGTTATTTAGTCATATCAAATAAATACGGAGGCTTGAGCAGTGATGCAAAAGCACTGTTATTTGAGACTTATGACTTGTTGAGAGATATAACAGTATCAGGCTCCGCATCAGATGGTGCAGGTTTTGGTACAGCCGGCAGTTTCTTATGGAAACTTGCAAGTATGATTTCACCAAGCTCATTTATGTCTACAATGGGCGGCGGTACAGCAATCAATGTTCCTGGTACAAGTTATTGGACACCTGCAAATATGACAAGCGGTACAACAGCAGCATTTGGTGTAGGTTCATTATCTCAATACAAAGGTTTCACAGGTGGAGCATCAGCTGTAGTTCAGGGATTTGGAACATCAGGTGAAACAGGGTACTTAACAGGTGGTGCATCAGCACTTACTACCGTATCGGACATTGCAAGTTCAACAGGTGTAAATGCACTGGGATATACCGCAGGTCTTGCTTCAGGCTTCGGATTTGGTGATAATTTCTTATTGCCGGCAGCAGGTGTTGTAGCAGGTATAGGCGGTGTTTTACAGGCTGTATCACCCTACCTTGGTTCATTTGGTGTTGGAACAACAATGATTGGTAACTTATTACAAGGTGTATCAAGTGCTCCACTTGCTGCATACCAAAAAGTAACAAGTAATATTTTATCAAATGCTGATACTATTCTTCAAAATAAAGTAAAAAACATTGAAACTGTGTGTAAAATGTTAGACGCGCAAAACGATGTAGTCAAAAAGATGTTAAAGGACGATATTGACGGTATGAAAGATAAAATTCAAAATATGTAACTTTATTTCTTTCCTTTCCATTCTCAAGTTCCTTTCCTTGTTTAATAACCGATACGCTTTCCGTGAAAACGGGAGGCGTATTGTTATATACAGATAAAAAAATATACAAAATAAAAAGGCGGTATAAAAACCGCCGATATAAAATACGAAAAAAGGATAAATTTTAAGAAAATAATAATTAGTATAATAATAGTTATTATGATAATAATTAAGAAAAACTTTTTTTATTAGCCAACACCGTTGAA